>NZ_JBICVH010000010.1:0-119904 GCF_043198905.1 Kitasatospora sp. NPDC048715
GGCTCCCAGTAGACGACTGGGTTGATAGGCCGGATATGGAAGCCCTGTGAGGGGTGGAGTTGACCGGTACTAATAGGCCGAGGGCTTGTCCTCAGTTGCTCGCGTCCACTGTGTTGTTCTGAAACAACGACCCGCCCGAATCCTGTCGGGTGTGCGGTGACAGTTTCATAGTGTTTCGGTGGTCATAGCGTGAGGGAAACGCCCGGTTACATTCCGAACCCGGAAGCTAAGCCTTACAGCGCCGATGGTACTGCAGGGGGGACCCTGTGGGAGAGTAGGACGCCGCCGAACAATTATTCAGAAAAGCCCCTGATCCACTCGGATCAGGGGCTTTTCGCATTTCCGGTCCGGACGGTCCGGACGGTCCGGACGGGCCCGACAGGCCGGCTCCGGTGCCTCCGAACCCTCCCGGGCGACCCCCGCCGAGTGGCTGGTCCACCGTCAATATGCCGCTAAAACCGCCTGATCAGCGCACTGATCAGCGGAAAATCGCGTCGCACACCGTAGTCTCGAAGGCAAGGGGAACAGGTGTCCGGGGGTGTCCTCCGGGCCGGTCGGATCAAGAATGGTGCTCATGGGACGAGGCAGGCTGCGCATCTACCTCGGGGCAGCCCCCGGGGTCGGCAAGACGTACGCCATGCTCGCCGAGGCGCACCGGCGCCAGGAGCGTGGCACGGACGTCGTGGTCGCGTTCGTGGAGGACCACGGCCGCCGGCGGACCGCGGACATGGTCGCCGGGCTGGAAGTGGTGCTGCGCCAGCAGGTGGTGCACCGCGGCGCCCGTTTCTCCGAGATGGACCTGGACGCCGTCCTCGCCCGCCGCCCGCAGGTGGCCCTGGTGGACGAGCTGGCCCACACCAACGTCCCCGGCTGCCGCAACGAGAAGCGCTGGCAGGACGTCGAGGAGCTGCTGGCGGCCGGGATCGACGTGATCTCCACCGTCAACGTCCAGCACCTGGAGTCGCTCGGCGACGCGGTCGAGGGCATCACCGGGGTGCGCCAGCGCGAGGCCGTGCCGGACGAGGTGGTCCGGCGGGCGGATCAGATCGAGCTGGTGGACATGTCCCCGCAGGCGCTGCGGCGGCGGCTGGCGCACGGCAACGTGTACGCGCCGGAGAAGATCGACGCCGCGCTCGCGAACTACTTCCGTCCGGGCAACCTGACCGCGCTGCGCGAGCTGGCGCTGCTGTGGACCGCGGACCGGGTGGACGAGTACCTCCAGAAGTACCGGGCCGAGCAGGGCATCGAGGGCACCTGGCAGGCCCGGGAGCGGATCGTGGTGGGCCTGACCGGCGGGCCCGAGGGGGCGACGCTGATCCGCCGGGCGGCCCGGATCGCCGCCCGGGTCTCCGGCGGTGAGCTGCTCGCCGTGCACATCTCCCGCTCGGACGGGCTGGTGGGTTCGGGCTCGCCGCAGACGCTGATCGAGCAGCGCGTGCTGGTGGAGAGCCTCGGCGGTTCCTTCCACGCGGTCCTCGGCGACGACCCGGCCGGCGGGCTGCTGGACTTCGCGCGGGGCGTGAACGCCACCCAGATCGTGCTGGGCACCAGCCGGCGGCCCGCCTGGCAGTACCTGTACGGGCCGGGCGTCGGCACCACGGTGACCCGGGAGGCCGGGGACATCGACGTCCACATGGTCACCCACGAGCACGCCGGGCACGGGCGGCGCGGCAAGATACCGGTCCGCCGGATCACCGACCTGGGCCGTACCCGGACGGTCGCCGGCTGGCTGATCGGGCTGGTCGGCCCCCCGGTGCTGGCGATCGTGCTGACCGCGATCGGCGGGCTGGGGCTCTCCACCGACATGCTGCTGTTCCTGTCGCTGACGGTGTGCGCGGCGCTGGTCGGCGGGCTGCTGCCGGCCATCGGCTCGGCGCTGGTCGCCTCCTCGGTGCTGAACTACTACTTCACCCCGCCGCTGCACACCTTCACCATCAACGAGCCGCAGAACATCATGGCGGTGGCGATATTCACCATCGTCGGCATCTCGGTGGCGTCGGTGGTGGACCTCGCGGCCCGGCGCACCCAGCAGGCGGCCCGCAGCCAGACCGAGGCGCAGACGCTCAGCGCGCTGGCCGGCACGGTGCTGCGCGGCGCGCCCAACGGCGACGGGGTGCTCACCGCGCTGATGGAACAGGTGCGGGAGACCTTCGGGCAGGAGAGCGCCGCGCTGCTGGAGCGGCCCGATCCGCTCGCGCCCTGGGTGCCGGTGGCCACCGCCGGCCCGCGGCCGCCGGAGCGGCCGGAGGAGGCCGACGTGGACGTCCCGGTCGGCGACAGCCTGGCGCTGGTGCTGCGCGGCCGGGTGCTGCCCGGGGCGGACCGGCGCCTGCTCGGGGCGTTCGCCGCGCAGGCCGCCGTGGTGCTGGAGCGCCGCCGGCTGGCCCGGGAGGCCGCCGAGGCCCGCCGGGAGGCCGAGGGCAACCGGATCCGGACGGCTCTGCTGGCGGCGGTCTCGCACGACCTGCGCACCCCGCTGGCGGGCATCAAGGCCTCGGTGAGCTCGCTGCGTTCGGCCGACGTCGACTGGGACCCGGAGGACGAGGCCGAGCTGCTGGCCGGCGTCGAGGCCGGGGCGGACCGGCTGGACCACCTGATCAACAACCTGCTCGACATGAGCCGCCTGCAGACCGGTACCGTCACCCCGCTGATCCAGGAGACCGACCTGGACGAGGTGGTGCCGTTCGCGCTCGGCGGGGTGCCGCTGGAGTCCGTCCGGCTGGAGGTGCCGGAGACGCTGCCGATGGTCCGGGCCGACGGCGGGTTGCTGGAGCGCTCGCTGGCCAACCTGGTGGAGAACGCCGTCAAGTACAGCCCGGACGGCGTCAAGGTGCTGGTCAAGGCCGACGAGCTGCGGCAGCCGGGGCGGCCGGCCCGGGTCGAGCTGCGGATCGTGGACCGCGGCCCGGGGGTGCCGGAAGAGGCGAAGGAGAAGATCTTCGCGCCGTTCCAGCGGTACGGGGACGCGCCGCGCGGTGCCGGGGTGGGCCTCGGACTCGCGGTGGCGCGCGGTTTCGTCGAGGCGATGGACGGTACCGTCACCGCCGAGGACACCCCGGGCGGCGGCCTCACCATGGTCGTCAGCCTGCCCGTGGTCGACCGGCCGCCCGAAACGGGGGAGCCGGGCGGCGAGGGTGGCGGTCCGCTCCCGGAGCTGATCACCTGAGAACCGGCGGCGCACCGGCCGGGCCGGGCGCCCCTCCCCGGGGCCGCGCGCCGCAGCGAAAGTCGTAGAGCCAGTCCCCAGTCCGTAAGTCAGACAGCCCCGAAAGGCGGAGCCCGCACATGACCCGGGTCCTCGTCGTGGACGACGAACCGCAGATCGTCCGCGCGCTGGTGATCAACCTCAAGGCCCGCAAGTACGAGGTGGACGCGGCCCATGACGGCGCGAGCGCCCTGGAGCTGGCCGCGGCCCGCCATCCGGACGTGGTCGTCCTCGACCTGGGCCTGCCCGACATGGACGGGGTCGAGGTGATCCGCGGCCTGCGCGGCTGGACCCGGGTGCCGATCATCGTGCTGTCGGCCCGGCACGCCTCGGACGAGAAGGTCGAGGCCCTGGACGCCGGCGCCGACGACTACGTCACCAAGCCGTTCGGCATGGACGAGCTGCTCGCCCGGATGCGGGCCGCCGTGCGGCGGGCCGAGCCGGTGGCCGGGGAGGCCGACTCGCTGGTCGTCACCGAGTCCTTCACCGTCGACCTCGCGGCCAAGAAGGTCAACCGGGACGGCGCCGACGTCCGCCTCACCCCGACCGAGTGGCACCTGCTGGAGGTACTGGTCCGCAACGCCGGGCGGCTGGTCAGCCAGACCCAGCTGCTGCAGGAGGTGTGGGGCCCGGCGTACCGCACCGAGACCAACTACCTGCGGGTCTACCTCGCCCAGCTGCGCCGCAAGCTGGAACGCGACCCCTCGCACCCGCGCCACTTCATCACCGAGCCGGGCATGGGATACCGGTTCGAGAGCTGACCCCGGCGGCCCCCGGCGGTCGAGCGACCTGCCGCCGGGGGGCCGGAACCCGGTACCCTTCCGACATGAGTGGTGACAACAGCAGCGGCCAGCCGCAGGGGCGGTTCCGCCGCATGCTCAGCCGGCTGACCTCCTCGGCCGAGGAGCTGGACGCCGAGGAGCTGCGTCAGGAGATCGCCGCGGAGTCCGGCTGCACGCCGATCGCCGGCTGCGGGGACCGCGATCTGGTCACCGTCGCGGGAACGCTGCGCACGGTGACGCTGCGCCCCCGGGCGGGTGTGCCCGCCCTGGAGGCCGAACTCTTCGACGGTACCGAGGCGCTGGACGTGGTCTGGCTCGGCCGCCGTTCGATCGCCGGGATAGAGCCCGGCCGCCGGCTGGTCGCCAGCGGCCGCATCGGTCACGCACGCGGGCGCCGCGTGCTGTTCAACCCCCGCTATGAGCTGCGTCCGGTCGGACACGGGAGCGAATGAGCGTGAGCAACCAGCCCGGCGGCGAGGCCGCCGCCCAGCTCGACCTGGCCGTCGACCCCGCGGACGCGGAGGCCGCCCGCAGGGCCGCCTCCAAGGAGGCCGCCGACACCGTGCTCCAGGCCTTCGGCGGCGTGCGCGGCATGATCGACATGACGCTGCCAGGCCTGGTCTTCATCGTCACCTACAACCTGACCCACCAGGTCAGCACCTCGGCCTGGGCCGCGCTGGGCCTGAGCGCCCTGTTCGTGGTGGCCCGGCTGGCGAAGCGGCAGACCATCCAGCACGCCTTCAGCGGGGTGTTCGGTGTCGCCCTCGGCGCCTGGATCTCGATGAAGAGCGGCAAGGCCGAGGACTTCTACCTGCCCGGCCTGCTCTGGAACGTCGGCTACTGCATCGCGCTGGCGGCCTCCGCGCTGGCGCGCTGGCCGATGATCGGGGTGATGCTCGGCCCGATCACCGGCGAGATGTTCACCTGGCGCAAGGAGAACCCGGGCCGCCTGGCCGCCTACACCAAGGCGACCTGGGCCTGGGTGCTGATCATGGGCCTGAAGCCGGTGATCCTCTTCCCGCTGTACTTCACCCACAACGTCAACCTGCTGGGCTGGCTGAAGGTCGCCCTCGGCATCCCGCCGATGCTGCTGGCGATGTACGTGACCTGGCAGATCCTGCTGAAGGCGCCGCCGCCGATCAAGGCGCAGCTGGACGAGGAGGAGCCGGCGAAGTAGCCGCCTCCGGCCGGCCGGGAGGCCGGTGCGAAACACGGCGAAGGGCCCGCACCCCGACGAGGGGTGCGGGCCCTTCCGCTGTGCCCGCGGGGCTACTGGGCGCCCGAGGTCGCCGAGAGGAGCTGCTCCAGCTCCTCCTCGCGCTCCTGCGCGGCGACGAAGAGCAGCTCGTCGCCGCCCTCCAGGGTGTCGTCCTTGCCCGGCACCAGCACCCGGCCCTCGCGGATGATGGTCACCAGCGCGGTGTCCTGCGGCCAGGCCACGTCGCCGACCCGGATGCCGACGAGCTCGGTGTCGGAGGCCAGGGTCAGTTCGACCAGGTTGGCGTTGCCCTGGCTGAAGCGCATCAGGCGGACCAGGTCGCCGACGCTGACCGCCTCCTCGACCAGCGCGGACATCAGCCGCGGGGTGGAGACGGCGACGTCCACGCCCCAGGACTCGTTGAAGAGCCACTCGTTCTTGGGGTTGTTCACGCGGGCGACCACCCGCGGCACCGCGTACTCGGTCTTGGCGAGCAGCGACACGACCAGGTTGACCTTGTCGTCACCGGTCGCGGCGATCACCACGTGGCAGCGCTGGAGCGCGGCCTCGTCCAGCGAGGTGATCTCGCAGGCGTCGGCCAGCAGCCACTCCGCCATCGGAACCCGCTCCACCGAGATGGAGTTGGGGTTCTTGTCTATCAGCAGGACCTCGTGGCCGTTCTCCAGCAGCTCGCCCGCGATCGAGCGGCCCACGGCACCGGCACCGGCAATGGCGACCCGCATCAGTGACCCTCCTCCTTCGGTCCCTGCGCGAACGCGGCCTCGACGGCCGTCAGGTCGGCCCGGCGCAGCATCACGTGCACCAGGTCGCCCTCCTGCACCACCATCTGCGGCGAGGGGAGCATTCCCTCGCCGAGCCGGGTGACGAACGCCACCCGGGTGCCGGAGGCCTCCTCCAGCCTGCTGATCCGGTGGCCGATCCAGCGCGGGTCGTACGCGACCTCGGCGAGCTGCACGCCACCGCTCGGGTCCTGCCACAGCGGCTCGGCGCCGCTCGGCAGCAGTCGGCGCAGCATCTGGTCGGCGGTCCAGCGGACCGTCGCGACGGTGGGGATGCCCAGGCGCTGGTACACCTCTGCGCGGCGGGGGTCGTAGATCCGGGCGGCGACGTTCTCGACGCCGAAGTTCTCCCGGGCCACCCGCGCGGCGATGATGTTGGAGTTGTCGCCGCTGGAGACCGCGGCGAAGGCGCCCGCCTCCTCGATGCCCGCCTCGCGCAGGGTGTCCTGGTCGAAGCCGACGCCGGTGACCCGGCGGCCGTTGAACCCGGCGCCCAGCCGGCGGAACGCGGTCGGGTCCTGGTCGACCACGGCCACCGAGTGGCCCTGTTTCTCCAGGGCTCTGGCGAGGGCGGAGCCCACGCGGCCGCAGCCCATGATCACGATGTGCACCGGCGCTTACCTCACCCGTCCCGAAGGGGCCTTGACCTGCGCAAACACCGTTCAGCTCCGTTTCCCGCCCGGTCGTCCGGGACGAGGTTCCTCGTGGGGGCGCCGACCCGGCAACGCTCGACAACCAGAGTGTTGCCCGCCGACTCGTATCCGACACGCTAGCCGGTCCACCGAACGCAGTCGCGACGAAGGGGGGGACAAACGGCGGAGCCTTGACCGGGGAGCCCCTACGATTCCTTAACGTGCCTATGCCGACTGACCTTCCGAAACGCATCCTGATCGGGCGCGCCCTACGCAGCGACAAGCTGGGCGAGACGCTTCTGCCCAAGCGGCTCGCGCTGCCCGTGTTCGCCTCGGACGCGCTCTCCTCGGTCGCGTACGCCCCCGAGGAGATCCTGCTCACCCTCTCCATCGCGGGCGCCTCGGCGATCCATTTCTCCTGGCAGATCGGCGTCGTCGTGGCGATCGTGATGCTCGCCGTGGTCGCCTCGTACCGGCAGAACGTGCACGCCTACCCCAGTGGTGGCGGTGACTACGAGGTCGCGACCGTCAACCACGGTCCGGCCGCCGGTCTGGTGGTCGCCAGCGCCCTGATGGTCGACTACGTGCTCACCGTGGCCGTGTCGACCACCTCGGGCGTCGCCAACGTCGTCTCCGCGGTGCCCGCGCTGCGCGGCCACGAACCGGTCCTGTCGGTGATCGTGGTCGTGCTGCTGATGGGCATGAACCTGCGAGGCGTGCGCGAGTCCGGGAGCGCCTTCGCCGTTCCCACCTACGCCTTCATGGTCGGCGTGATCGGGATGGTCGGCTACGGGGTGTTCCGGCACTTCGTGCTCGGCCAGGACATGCCCGCCGAGAGCGCCGGGTTCCACCTCGCCGCCACTCCCGGCAACGACTCGCTGGCCGGCTTCGCGATGGTGTTCCTGCTGCTGAAGGCGTTCTCCTCGGGCTGTGCCGCGCTCACCGGTGTCGAGGCGATCTCCAACGGCGTGCCGGCCTTCCGCAAGCCCAAGAGCAAGAACGCGGCCACCACGCTGCTGATGATGGCGAGCATCGCCGTCGTGATGTTCATGGGCATCATCTGGCTGGCCCGGCTGACCGGTGTCCAGATGGCCGAGAACCCGGCCGAACAGCTCGTCGGCACCTCGCCGGACTACCACCAGAAGACCGCGCTGGCGCAGATCAGCGAGGCCGTGTTCAACAACTTCACGCCCGGCTTCTACTTCGTCGCGGCCGTCACCGGGCTGATCCTGGTGCTCGCCGCCAACACCGCCTTCAACGGCTTCCCGGTGCTCGGCTCGATCCTCGCCCAGGACCGCTACCTGCCGCGCCAGCTGCACACCCGCGGTGACCGGCTGGCCTTCTCCAACGGCATCATCCTGCTGGCGATCGCCGCGATCCTGCTGATCCTCGCCTTCGACGCCGACCCGACCCGGCTGATCCAGCTCTACATCGTCGGCGTCTTCGTCGCCTTCAACATGAGCCAGTCCGGCATGATCCGGCACTGGACCCGGCTGCTGCGCACCGAGACCGACCCGGCCAAGCGCCGCCACATGCAGCGCAGCCGGGCGATCAACGCCTTCGGCCTGGTGATGACCATGGCCGTGCTGATCGTCGTCCTGGTCACCAAGATCAGCCACGCCTGGATCGCGATCGCCGCGATGGCCGTGCTGTTCGTGATGATGAAGGGCATCCGGCGGCACTACGACCGGGTCTCCGACGAGCTCATCGCCGCCGAGGAGCCGGACGACGTGGTGCTGCCCACCCGGGTGCACGCCATCGTGCTGGTCTCCAAGCTGCACAAGCCGGCGCTGCGCGCCCTGGCGTACGCCAGGCTGGCCCGGGCCCACACGCTGGAGGCCGTCACGGTCAACGTCGACCCGGCGGACACCGCGGCGCTGCGGCGGGAGTGGGACGAGCGCGGCATCGAGGTGCCGCTCAAGGTGCTGGACTCGCCGTACCGCGAGATCACCGGGCCGGTGCTGGACTACGTGAAGAACCTGCGGCGCAGCAGCCCGCGGGACGTGGTCTCGGTCTACATCCCGGAGTACGTGGTCGGCCACTGGTACGAGCACCTGCTGCACAACCAGAGCGCGCTGCGCCTCAAGGGGCGGCTGCTGTTCAAGCCCGGTGTGATGGTCACTTCGGTACCGTGGCAGCTGGAGTCCTCGGAGCGGCGCAAGCCGCAGAAGGCCTGGTCGGCGCCGGGTGCCGTCCGGCGTGGCGAGCCACGCGCGCCGAAGGCCGTAAAGTCGAAGGATTCCGTCTCCACCGGTTCGAACGCCGGGGACACCTCCGACCGCAGCAAGGACTCCTCCCAGTGACCCGCAACACTCCGCCCCGTTCCTCGGGCTCCTCCGGCAAGGGCGCCCGCCGGGGCGGCTCCCAGCCCGGGCAGGTCTCCCGGCCGCGCTGGGGCCGGCCGGCCCGTCCGGAGGCCACCGACCGCGACGGCCTCACCGCGCGCACCGCGCCGATCGTCCCGGGCGAGCGGGAGGACCGGGAGCCCGCCGGGCCGGCCGCCGGCAAGGGCGCCGCGGGCAAGACGTCCGCCGGCAAGACGTCCGCGGGCAAGGCCTCCGGCAAGGGCGCGCCGAAGGGCGCCGGCAAGGGTGCCGCCCAGGACGCGCCGAAGGGCGCTGCCGGGGCCGGCCGGAAGGCGCCGCGCAAGCAGGCGGTGCGGCCGCCCAAGGCGCTGCGCGCCGGTGCCGCGCGGCCGTCGCGGCCCGAGACGCCGTCCGGGGAGCCGCTGGTCGGGCAGCGCTACGAGGTCGAGGTCGGCCCGGTCGCGCACGGCGGCGGGCACTGCGTGGCCCGGCACGAGGGCCGGGTGCTGTTCGTGCGGCACGCGCTGCCCGGTGAGAAGGTCGTCGCACTGGTGACCGACGGGACCACCACCTCGCGGTTCCTGCGGGCCGACGCGGTGGAGGTGCTGGAGCCGTCCAAGGACCGGATCGAGGCGCCCTGCCCGTTCGCCGGTCCGGGCAAGTGCGGCGGCTGCGACTGGCAGCACGTCACCCCGGGCGGGCAGCGCAAGCTCAAGGCGGCGGTGCTGACCGAGCAGCTGGCCAAGCTCGCCGGGCTCACCCCGGCCGAGGCGGGCTGGGACGGCAGCGTCGAGCCGGTCGGCGGCAAGCTTCCGGCCGGGCAGGTGCCGGCCTGGCGCACCCGAGTGCAGTACGCGGTCGACGCCGGGACCGGGAAGGTCGGCCTGCGCAAGCACCGCTCGCACGACGTGCAGCCGGTGGACCGCTGCCTGATCGCCGCCGAGGGCGTCACCGAGCTGGGCATCGAGGCCCGCGACTGGCCGGGGGTGGCGAGCGTCGAGGTGATCGCCGCGACCGGCTCCTCGGACCGCCAGGTGGTGCTCACCCCGCGGCCGGGCGCCCAGCTGCCGCTGGTCGAGCTGGACAAGCCGGTGTCGATCGCCCGGGTGGACGAGCAGGGCGACGTGCACAAGGTGCACGGGCGCGGCTTCGTGCGCGAGCGGGCCGCCGGGCGGACCTGGCGGATCAGCAACGGCGGCTTCTGGCAGATCCACCCGGAGGCGCCGGACACCCTGGTCGACGCCGTGCTGGACGGGCTGGACCCGCAGTGGGGCGAGAACGCGCTCGACCTGTACTGCGGCGTCGGCCTGTTCGCGGGCGCGCTGGCCGACCGGGTCGGCGAGGACGGTGCGGTGCTCGGCATCGAGTCCGCCAAGCAGGCCGTGGTCGACGCCCGGCACAACCTGGCCGCGCTGGACAACGTGCAGATCGAGTGCGACCGGGTCGAGACGCTGCTGCCGCGCACCGGCATCACCGCCACCGACCTGGTCGTGCTGGACCCGCCGCGCTCGGGCGCCGGCCGCGAGACCGTCGCCCACCTGGTCGGCCTGGAGGCGCGCCGGATCGCGTACGTGGCCTGCGACCCGGCGGCGCTCGCGCGGGACCTGAAGTTCTTCCGCGAGGGCGGCTACTGGCCGGTGTCGCTGCGGGCCTTCGACCTGTTCCCGATGACCCACCACTTCGAGTGCGTGGCGATCCTGGAGCCGGTCGGGCAGTGATCCCCGGCTGAGCCCGGCCGATCCTGGGCTGGCCCCGGGCTGATCCCGGGCGTCGGGAGTCACGGCAGGAGGCGGTCACCCGTTCGGGGTGGCCGCCTCCTGCCGCGTCCGGGGCCGGCTACCCGTTGTGCTCCTCCTCGTCGACGCTGTGCGGCAGGTCGATGCCGTGCTGGGCGGCGAGCCGCAGGAGCGCGGCGACCCGGCCCTCGTACGCCTGGACGCCGTCGGCGTCCTCCTCGGCCCGGGCCGCCGCGAGGTCCCGGCGGGCCTGGGCGAGCTGCTCGCGCAGCTCCTGGTCGAACATGGCTGTCATCGGTAGGCCTCCGCACCGGTCGGCGCCCGCTCGGGGGAACGCAGGGGGGTCTTCAGCCTCCCGGACGGCGGGTCGGTCTTCAAGTCCCGCCCCTCCCGGTGGGGCGGGGCGGGGGGCGGGGCGGAGCGGGCGCGGGCGGCCCGGACCGGGCGGAAGGTCAGGTGCCGGCAATGCGCTGGTAAAAGATGGTGCGCGCAAGGCCGTCGGGCCCCGGGAGAGGGCTTGACGAGGTCATTCCCCGGGGCGAAGGTGAGCCGCTGACATGTGATGTGTGCCGTTGTACCGGTGTGCCGTTGCGCCGTTGCGCCGTTGCGCCGGTGCGCCGTCGCACCGCCCGTGACGGCAGCCGCCCCACGCCGTCGGCCGGGGCCGGCCGGGTGCGGGAGGGGGAGCGTCATGGAGCTGGAGCTGCGGCACCTTCGCGTGCTGTGCGCGATCGCCGACACCGGGAGCGTCGGCCGGGCCGCCGTCCTGCTCGGCGCCTCGCAGCCGGCGACCAGCACCCAGCTGCGCCGGATCGAGCGCCACCTGGGCGCCCCGCTGTTCGAACGCACCACCGTCGGCGTCGCGCCGACCGGCTTCGGGGCGGAGGTGGTGGCCGCGGCCCGGGAGCTGCTCACCCGCGCCGACGGCCTGGGCCGCCGCCCGGAGGCCCCGGCCGGGCCCGTCCCGCGCGAGCTGCGGCTGGCGGCGACCAACTCGCCGCTGCTGCCGGGACTGGTCACCAGGGCGCGGCACCAACGGCCCGGGCAGCGCTTCACCCTGACGTCGGTCCACCGCTCCTCCGACATCGTCGAGCTGCTGGAGCGGGACGAGGCCGACGCCGCGGTGGCCGTGGACTACCCGGGCCGGGAACTGCGCCACGCGCCGTCCGTCGCGCACCGCGGCATCGTCACCGAGCCCGTCTTCGTCGCGCTGCCGGCCGGCCACCGGCTGCGGCACCGCACCGAGGTGGCGCTGGCGGACCTCGCGGAGGAGGAGTGGTTCCTGACCCCCGACGACGGGGCCGGCTGGCACGGCGTGTTCCACGGGGCCTGCGCCGCGGCGGGGTTCGCCCCGGCGACCGTCCACGAGTTCCTCGGCGGCCGGCTGGAGCTCCAGGAGATGATCGCCGCCGGGCTCGGCATCTCCGTCGTCCAGGCCACCACCCGGCCGCTCGCCGAGGTGGTGGTCAAGCCGCTCGCGGGGACGCCGATCTGGGTCCGGCAACTGCTGGTCTGGCGGCCGGCCGGGGTGGGCGGGGAGGTGGTGGAGACGCTGCTCGGGGCGGCCGCCGCGGCGTACCGGGACCTGATCGCGGCGGCGCCGGGCTTCCAGGCGTGGGCCGCACGGACGTACCGGCCTTAGCGCCCTTGGCGGCCGCGGCGGGCGGTGTTATGGCCGGGCAGGGCTATGTCATATGACCTGTGACATTGTTCTGACCCTCCGCCGCTGGCAGGATCATGACGCGTTCCCCCAACGCCTCGGCAGTCCTCCCAGCGCCTCCCCCCACAGGAGAAGGACCCACCAGTGCGCCCACGGATACCACTCCCCACCCTGCTGGCCGGCCTCGTCGCCGGCTGCTGCGCCGCCGCCACGCTGCTGCCCGCCACGGCCGCCTTCGCCGCCCCGGCCGCTTCCGCCGCCTCCGGCCCGGCCGCCTCCGGGTCGGGCGCCCGGCCCGCGGCCGGCGCCCCGGCGGCCGACCCGGGCTCCGCCCTGCCGAAGCCGCTCGGCGCCTTCCTCACGGTCGACCCGGCCGAGCAGTCCCGTGCGGCCGAGGAACCCGCCCCCGTCGCCAAGCCGCTGCCCCCGGCGCTGCTCGGGCAGCTCGTGATGGGCCAGCCGGCCGGCACCGCCGTGCAGACCGCGCAGCGCCCGGCCGGGCTGAAGACGTCCCCGGTCAAGCAGCCCCTCGCCGCCCGCGGTGCCGCCGCCGCGGCCGCCACCGCGCAGAGCTGCACCCCGGCCGACTTCGGCAGCCGCAGCGGGGCCGACCTGGTCTCCTTCCTGGAGGCCTCGACCCCGGACTGCGTCAACACGCTGTTCAACGTCACCGGCACGGACGCGGGCGCCGTCTTCAAGGAAGCGAAGATGCTCACCGTCGCCAACGCCTTCCAGAACGCGGCGGGCGGCTACACCGGCGACAACTCGACCGGCATCCTGCAACTCGTGCTCTTCCAGCGGGCCGGCTGGTACGTGCAGTCGAACAACGCGGGGGCGGTCGGCCCGTACGACGCGGCCCTGACCGGCGCCTCCAAGGCCGCCCTGGACGCGTTCTTCGCCGCGCCGCACCGCACCGACGTGAGCGACGGCAACGGCACCGTGCTCAACGAGGTCCTGGTGCTCACCGACAGCGCCAACCTCCAGGGCAGCTACCTGGGCGTCTACAAACAGGTGCTGACGTCGTACGACAACTCGTACAACGCCTTCCCGAAGATGCTCAAGGCGGTCAACGCGGTGCTCTCCGCTCCGCTGTGGCGGGGCAACTGGAACCCCGACTTCGTCAGCGCGGTCGCCGCGGACCCGAGCATCGGCGCCACCCTGGGCGACTTCGCCCTGAACCACAAGGACCTGCTCGGCACCGCCAACGCCTACCTGGACGTCAACGCGGGCAACGACCTCGGCCGGATGGCCGGCGACGGCCCGGCGGTCGAGGCCGCGGTCAAGGGCAAGGTCAAGGCCGTCCTCGACGGCGCCCGGATCACCGGCGCCACCGGCCCGCTGTACGTCCACACCGCGTACCAGGCCAACAGCTTCGACCCCGGCCAGTGCTCGTACTACGGCACCTGCGACCTGCCGGCCAAGCTGACCGCCGCGGTGCTGCCGAACCAGCTGGTCTGCGACAACCGCACCATCCTGACCGAGACGCTCCCGCCCGCCGACCTGTCCGCGGTCTGCGCCAGCCTGCGCGGCGAGGACACCTTCTTCCACAAGCTGGTGAAGGACAACGGTCCGATCCCCGGCCAGTACGACAAGGAGCTGACCCTCGCGGTCTTCGCCAACCAGGCCGACTACCTGACCTACTCCTGGGCGATCTTCAACAACTCCACCGACAACGGCGGACAGACCGTCATGGACCCGACCGACCCGAACAACCGGGCCGTGTGCGTGATGTACCAGAAGTCCTGGAACGACGGCTTCACCGCCAACGTGTGGAACCTCAACCACGAGTACACCCACTACCTGGACAACATCTACGACCTCAAGGGCAACTTCTCCACCGAGATCTCCGTCCCGGACATCTGGTGGATCGAGGGCGTCGCCGAGTACGAGTCCTACGCCTACCGCGGCACCACCGACACCCAGGCGATGGCCGAGGCCGCCAGGCACACGTACAAGCTGAGCACGATCTTCCAGAACACGTACGGCAATTCGGACACCGTGCGCACCTACCCGTGGGGCTACCTGGCGGTCCGGTACATGTTCGAGAAGCACCCGGCCGACATCGACTCCGTGCTCGCGCACTTCCGCACCGGCGACTACCAGGGCGGCTACGCGGTCTACAACGGCATCGGCACCGGCTACGACGCCGACTTCGACGCCTGGCTCGACGCCTGTGCCGGCGGCGCCTGCTACGCGGCCGGCCCGACCGCGCTGTTCGGCCAGACCGTGAACGGCCCGACCGTCACCCTGACCGACAAGTCCGTCCAGACCGGCCCCGGCCGGATCACCGCCTGGCACTGGACCTTCGGCGACGGCGGTTCGTCCGACCAGCAGAACCCGAGCCACACCTACGCGGCCGCCGGCACCTACACCGTCGCGCTGACCGTCACCGACGACACCGGCAGGACCGCCAGCACCCCGACCTCCGTCACCGTGACCACCGGCGGAGGCGGCGGCCCCACCACCCCGCCGGCCTGCACCGACCCGCGCACCGACGCGCTCGGCAAGAACTGCTCGCGGGCCGATCTGGCGGCGACCGCCGGCAACCTGGACTACCTGTACGTCTACCTGCCGGCCGGCACCAGCACCTTGAGGATCACCACCTCCGGGGGCACCGGCACCGCCTCCCTGTACTACAACGAGAGCACCTGGGCCTCGCCGAGCGCGTACACCGCCTCGTCCACCAACCCGGGCACCACCCAGAGCATCACGGTGACCAACCCGACGGCGGGCTACCGCTACGTGAGCCTCTACGCGAACACCGACTTCAGCGGGGTGACCGTCAGCACCCAGTTCTGATCCGCCTCCCTTCCGGCGCGGGCCGGGTCCGTGGCAGCCGCCGCGGGCCCGGCCGTTCGGCGTCC
Organism: Kitasatospora sp. NPDC048715; assembly: GCF_043198905.1. Taxonomy (NCBI): domain Bacteria; kingdom Bacillati; phylum Actinomycetota; class Actinomycetes; order Kitasatosporales; family Streptomycetaceae; genus Kitasatospora; species Kitasatospora sp. NPDC048715. The sequence goes on from NZ_JBICVH010000010.1 coordinate 15,184, forward strand.
CGGTGACGGCGAGGTTGCGCGGGGGCGTGCGGCAGGTGTGCGGGCGGTGTGCACGCGCCCTTGTTGTGCTAGCACTTGAGCGCTAGCTTGAACGGCATGGGTAAGAAGCAGCTGAACGTGCGGGTCGACGCCACGACCGCCGAGATGGCCCGGGAACGGGCGGAGCAGCAGGGGATCTCCATGAACCAGTACATCGAGCGCCTGGTCCAACAGGACATGGGCGAGTCCGGGCGGGCCTTCGTGGACGCGGCCGCGCAGTTCATGAAGGAGTACGAGTCGGCCTTCCTCGCCGAGTTCGGGGAGCCCGGCGACCTCCAGGACGTGCGCCGTTGAAGCTGGAGGTCGACCTCTCGTGGCTGCTCATGACCGCCGAGCAGTACACCCCCGGTGACCCGCAGGTCACCGACTACGGCTCGCTGCTCGCGGCCGTCACCCGCCACCAGGCCGAGATATTCGACATCGCGGTCTACCCCGAACCACAGGACCGCGCCGCCGCGCTGATGCACCAGCTGATCCGGGTGCCCGCCCTGGAGAAGACCAACGAACTCTTCGCGACCGCCGTCGCCTACGCCTACCTGGTCGCCAGCGGCTGCACCATTGCCACCACCGCCCGCGAGGTGCGCAGCCTCTCCCGGGCCATCCGCGAGGGGCGGCTCGGGGTGTCGGGCGTCGCCGAGCGGCTGGCGGCCTGGATGGTGGACGAGGCGGAAGGGGAGGAGGTCACCGGGGCGGACGAGGAGGACGAGGACGACGACTGATCGGCGCCGTCCTCGGCCGGGCCCCCGGGGCGCCGGGCGGCGGGGCCGCTGAGGGGCGGGCCGCTACTGGGCGGCGGGCTCCTACTGGGCGGGCTCCTACTGGGCGGCGGGCTCCTACTGGGCGGGCTCCTACTGGGCGGCGGGTTCCGCGATCAGGGCCGTCGCGAAGGTGCGGAAGCCGGCCCGGCGGTAGATCCGGGCGACGTCCTCGTCGGCGGCGGACAGGAACACCGTCCGAACCCCGTTCGCCCGGGCGTGCGCGACCAGCGCCGCGGTGACCGCCAGGCCCAGCCCGCGGCGGCGCGCGGACGGGAGCGTGCCCACCCCGGCCACCTCGGTGACCGGGCCCACCGGGTTGTGCTGGCCGGCGCACAGGGCCGTGCCGTCCTCCAGGGCCGCGGCCAGCACGGTGGTGCCGGCGGCGATCCGCCGGGCGACCTGCTCCGCCGTGCCGTCGGCCGTCAGCCGCGCCGCGGCCGTGGCGAGCTCGGCCGCACCGGTCGGGCCGACGGCCGTGCCCGGATCGCCGAAGGCCAGGTGCGGGACGGCGAGCGCGGCCGCCAGTTCCGGCGCGTCCGGCGCCAGCACCCGGACCTCCACCGGCTCCGGCAGCTCGGGCGCCGGGGCCGCTTCGTCCTGCGGGCCCAGCACCAGCAGCGGGTGCTCGTGCACCGTCAGGCCCGCCGCTTCGACCGCCGCGCGCAGCTCCGGGGTCTGCTCGGCCACCCACTCGAAGGCCTCCGGGACGCCCAGCTCCCGCTGCCGCTCCAGCACCCGGCGGACGTCCTCGGCGGTGGCGGCCGGGCCGCCGTGGCCGAGGGCCGGGCGGGCGTAGTACGGCCAGCCGCCCCCGTCGCGGACGAACAGGGTCAGCGGTCCGAAGTCCTCCGTGCGGGCGGCGCTGCGCGGCACGGCGTCGTAGTAGCGCTCGATCTCGTCGAGCAGGGGGCGGTCGGGAACATGATCAACAGGGGTCACGGCGTGCATCCAAGCAGGGGCTGTGACGCGGTGCCACCGGATTTCCGGGGCACGTCCCAGGGCCCTCGCCGCCCTCCCGGTGCCCCTCGACGTCTCCCCGGGGGCCGATTGTTGCCGAACGCTTACCCGCTCGCAGCGATCTTGTGCGAACACAGCGTGCATGCTGAAGGCTTTACAGCTCTGCCGAGGGGGACGGCGGACGTCTGCACTAGGCGAGGCAAGGGGGAAGACAGGCCCATGAGGCTCTGCTTTCTGGTGGAGGAACACTACCGGCACGACGGCATGCCGCTCGACGTGGCACGCCAACTCACGGCGTGGGGACACCGGGTGGACGTGCTGCGCCCCGGGGACTCGCTGCTGGCGATCTCCGAGGAGGTCCGGGCCGGCAGTCACGACGCCTGGGTGCTCAAGACCGTGTCCGGCGGGCCCGGGCTGACCCTGCTGGAGTCGGCCGCCGCCGTCGGCCTCACCACGGTGAACGACGTGCGCTCGATCCGCGGGGTCCGGGACAAGGCGCTCGCCGCGGTCATCGGCCGCACCCGGGGGCTGCCCGTACCGGTGACGTACGCGGCCGCGCGCTGGGAACGGCTGGCGGAGATCCCGGCCGCCGAGTACCCGCTCGTGGTCAAGCCCGCCGACGGCAGCTCCGGGCGCGCCGTCCGGCTGGTGCGCAGCCCCGACCAGCTGCTGGAGGTCGGGCCTGAGCTGGCGGGGGAGGGGCTGCTGATCGCCCAGCCGTACGTGCCCAACTCCGGGACCGACCTCAAGGTGTACTGCGTCGACGGCGAGCTCTTCGCGACGGAACGTTCCTCCCCGCTGCACCCGGGGCAGGGCGTGCGCGAACGGCAGGTGCCGCTGCCGGGGAGCGTCGCGCGGATCGTGGCGCAGGTCGGCGAGGTGTTCGGGCTGGACCTGTACGGGGTCGACGTGCTGCTGGGGCCGGACGGGCCGGTGGTGGTGGACGTCAACGACTTCCCGAGTTTCCGGCAGGTGCCGGACGCGGTGGCCCGGGTCTCCCGGGCGGTGCTGCGGCTCGCGCGCAGCGGGACGGCCGTGTCGGTGCCGGGCGGGCCCGCCGAACTGGTGCCCGGGGGGCCGGTCGAGCTGGTGCCCGCGGGCGGCGACGCCTACGGTCAACTCGGCTTCGGTGAGGGGGAGTTGTTGTGAAAGTCGGACTGATCACCGGCGACCCGGGGCATCCGGTGCTGGCCTCGGCGGCCGAACTGCTGGTGCGCCGGGGGCACGAGGTGGCGGTCGTCCCGCCCGCCGGGCCCGTGACCGGGCTCGCCGACGTCTGCCTGCTCAAGGCCCGCACGCCTCAGGCGCTGGCGCTGGCCGCGGAGCTGGAGCGGCGGGGCGTGCCGGTGGTCAACTCGGCGGCGGCCACCGGGCTGTGCCAGGACCGGGTGCGGATGGCCGACCTCGCCCGCGCCGCCGGGCTGCCCTTCGCGGCCACGGACGCGGCCGGACGCTTGGGCGAACTCGCCGATCCGGCCTACCCGTTCGTGGTCAAGAGCCGGCACAGCAGGCGGCACGACCTGGTCGCCCGGGTGGACGGCCCGGCCCGGTTGCGCGAACTCGCCGAGCGCTGGCCCGAGGAGCCGGTCGTCACGCAGCCGTTCGTCCCGGGGACGGGCTGGGACCAGAAGCTGTGGGTGGTCGACGGACAGGTGTTCGCGGCCCGGCGGCAGTCCGAGCTCGCCACCGGCACGGGGAAGTCGGGGCGGGCGGAGGACTGGCAGCCGTCCGCCGCGCGGGCCGCGCTCGCGCTGCGCGTCGGCGAGGTGTTCGGGCTCGACGTGTACGGGGTCGACCTGCTCGACGGGCCCGCCGAGCCGGTCATCGTGGACGTCAACGCCTTTCCCGGAGTGCGCGGCCGCCCCGGCGCGCCGGAGGCTCTGGTGGCGCTGGCGCTGCGGGTCGGGGCGCAGCGGGGGCCGGTGCGAGCGGGGCAGGACCGCGCGCGGCGGGGCCCCGCGGGGCGGGCGCTCGCAGGACTCGGGAGGGGCGTGGGGTAGGGCCGGCAGACGTGGCCGGGGTGTGGGCCCGTCGGCGCCGGGCCGGGGTGGTAGCCGGGGCCGTGGGCCCGTCGGCGCCGGGCCGGGGTGGCGGCCCGGGGCGCGGGTCCGTCGGGGTCGTTAGGCTGGCTGGCGCCCCGACCGGCCGGGGCGTACGGCGAGAGAAGACGGAACCTTGCTCCAGGACATCGAGCGCTACCTGGCCTGCCCGCACTGCGCGCAGGCCCTCACCCGGCACGACCGCAGCCTGCGCTGCCCGGCCGGGCACAGCTTCGACCTCGCCAAGCAGGGCTACGTCAGCCTCCTCGCCGGCGACGCCCACACCGGCACCGGGGACACCGCCGAGATGGTCGCGGCCCGCGCGGACTTCCTCGCCGCCGGGCACTACCGGCCGATCGCCGAGGCGCTGGCGCGGGCGGCCTCCGCCGTCGTCGCCGGTGAGCCCGGCGGGCTGGTCGCCGACCTCGGCGCCGGCACCGGCCACTACCTGGCGCACGTCCTGGACGCCCTGCCCGGCACGGTCGGCGCGGCCCTGGACATCTCCAAGTTCGCGCTGCGCCGCGCCGCCAAGGCGCACCCCCGGATCGGCGCCGTGGTGTGCGACGCCTGGCGCCCGCTGCCGCTGCGGGACGCCTCGGCCGAGCTGATGCTCAACGTGTTCGCCCCGCGCAACGGGCCCGAGATCCGCCGGGTGCTGCGCCCCGGCGGCACCTTGCTGCTGGTCTCGCCGACCGCCCGCCACCTGCGCGAACTCGTCGACGCACTAGGCCTGTTGTCGGTGGACGAGGAGAAGCAGCGGCGGATCGACGAGAAGCTCGGACCGTACCTGGAGCCCGCCGGGCGGCGGGAGGTCGAGTTCACCCTGCGGCTCGGCCCGCAGGACGTGCGCACCGTCGTCGGCATGGGGCCGAGCGCCTGGCACACCGATCCGGAGCGGCTCGGTGCCGCGCTCGCGGAACTGCCGGAGCCGGTCGAGGTGACGGCCTCGGTGACGGTGGCCGCGTACCGGCGCTGAGCGCCACGTTGGGATGAATCTGCCGCGCAGGCACGTTTCTTCCGGTCGGCCTGCGGCTAACGTCCGACAGGTGAACCGCGACGCCACCAGGCCCGCAGGGCCGTCCCACCTCCGAACGGGCGCCCCACGGCCCGACCGGCCGCCCGTGCCGCGCCCCACCGTCGAGGAGCTCCGGCTCACCTCGTTCAAGTCCTACCGGCGCGCCGTGCTGCCGCTCGCGCCCCTCACCGTGCTGCACGGGCCCGCCGGGGTCGGCAAGTCCAACGCCCTCGATGCGCTGGCCGTGCTCTCCCGGCTCGCCCTCGGCGAGGAGATCGCCGACTCGCTGGACGGGCTGCCCGACCGCACCGGTCCGCTCGCCGAGGCCGTCCGCGGAGGCCTGGACGGGTGCGTGCCGCACGGGCGGGACGCGATCATCCTCGGCTGCACCGTCCGCTCGCCGCACGGCCTGATCCGGCTCGACGTGGTGATCCGCACCGACGGCCCGGTCCGGATCGCCCGGGAGTCGCTCACCCTCGACGGCCGGACCCTGATGGACACCGGGGAGCAGGACGTCCGCAACCGGCGGGTCAACGTCTGCTGGCACAACGACACCCGCCAGGGCGACATCCGGGCGCCGTTCCCCAGCGGCACGATGATCACCGCGCAGCTGCCGCTGCGGGTCGCGGGCTCGTCGGCCGGCGAGTGCCTCGTCCTCGCCGCCACCGAGGACCTGCTCACGGCGCTGCGCGAGGTCTTCCCGCTGCACCCCGTCCCCGCACTGATGCGCGGCTGGGCCCGGGCCGACCCGCAGGCCCGGCTGCGCGGCAACGCCGCCAACATCTCCGCCGTCGTCGCCCGGCTGAGCAACGAGTGCCCGCGCCGGTACGGGCAGCTGCTGCGCGCGGTGCAGTCCGCCGCGCCGCACCCGCTGCTCGGGCTCACCCTGGCCGAGCGGGAGAGCGCGGGCGTGCGGAAGGTCCTCGCCGTCTTCGACGAGGGCGTCCTCGGACGCACCGGGGCCGACCAGGCCTCCGACGGCATGCTGCGCCACCTCGCCTTCGCCGCGGTGCTGCTGACCGGGGCCGGGGTGCTCGACCTCGACGTGGCCGCCGAGGTGCCCTGGGCGCACCGGCAGCTCACGGTGCTGGCCGAGGACCTGGGCGCGGGGCTCTCCGCGGAGCAGGCCGCCACACTGCTGCGGCTGGCCCGGGACATGGCGGAGCGCCGCCAGCTGCGGGTGGTCGCGGCCCTGCAGGAGCCGGCGGCGGCGCGGGAGGTGCTGGGCGGCACGCCCGGGGGCGGGATGGTGCTGGTGGAGTGCCGGCGGGATCCCGACTCGGGGTTCACGGTGCTGCGGACGGAGACGGCGCGGGTGCCGGTCCAGGGCGGGCGCGGGGAGGCGGCGGGGGAGGCCGGGGACGCCGGGGGTGGGGCCGGCGACGGGGCCGACGACGGGGCCGACGACGGGGCCGCGGCGGGCGCGGGCCGGTCGGCGGCGGGGTTGACGGAGGGGCCGGCGGGGGCGTCGGAGGGGCCGGCCGGGCTCGCGGGAGCTCCGGCCGGCAGCGGGGCGTTTCCGGTGGACGGTGGGGCGGCGGGTCTTGATGCGGTAGACCTGGAGGGGTGAGCGAACGAGTGACGGGGCCGGCGGAGCCCACCGTTGAGGCCTTGCGGCAGCGGCTGGTGGACTTCGCGGCGGCCCGGCGGTGGGAGCCCTTCCACACCCCGAAGAACCTGGCGGCGGCGTTGAGCGTGGAAGCGGGGGAGCTGCTGGAGATCTTCCAGTGGCTGACGCCCGAGCAGGCCGGCGCGGTGATGTCCGACCCGGACCGCGCGCACCGGGTGCACGACGAGGTCGCGGACGTGCTGGCGTACCTGCTGCAGTTCTGCACCGCGGTCGGGGTGGATCCGCTGGAGGCCCTGGCGGCCAAGATCGAGCGGAACGAACTCCGCTTCCCGGCGCCGGAGGGCGCGGTCGACAGCGGTGAGCACGCGGTCGCCGGCGGGGAAAACGCGGTCGGCGCCGGTGAACACGTGGTCGGCGCCGATGAAAATGTGCTCGGCGTCAACTCGGACGTGGACGACCAACCCTTGTGAGGGAAGGAATTCATCCACAGCCCCCGACTTTTCCACAGCTTCTGACACCGTGGATGCGCGTCCGCGCTCTTCCTCGCACGCTTTCGCCGTGACCAGCCGTCACCCCTCGGACCGCCCCTCCCGGCGGCCCGGGTCGACGGCGACAGCGAGCGAGGGGAGCGGTGGCCATGGAGGCGCTGCGACTGATCAAGACGGCCCGGCACGCCCTGGCCGAGGCCAGGCACGTACCGGACGTGCTGGCCGAGGCGCGGCAGGCCGCGCTGCTCACCGAGGCGGTGGGCGCCAGGCTGGCGGAGTCGGAGGACGAGGAGCTGACCGGGCTGGGGCAGCAGCTGTCCGAGGCCGGGGCGCACGCGGCGGTCTGCCTGGACCGCTCCGTCGTCCGGGCCGCCCTGGTGAGCGGGGGCCGGGCCGCGCGGCTCACCGACCTGGGGGACTTGGCGCCGGCCCTGGGGGCGCTGGACGGATTGCTCCGGGACGTCGGCGAGACGCTGGTGGTGCTCGCCTGCGGGGCGGACACCGAGAGCCTCTACTGGACGTGCATCGACGGTGTGGACGCGGTGTCGGAGTGCAAGGACCTCACCGTACGGCTGCGTGAGGCGGCGGTCCGGGCCGGGGAGGCGCAGCCCGCGGCGCTCGGTGGGGCCGAGCGGGAGCGGGAGCAGGTCGGCGGCGGGGCGCCGTTACTGGTGGTCCGGCTCGGCCCGCCGGGCGACACCGCTCCGTCGGGCGGTAGCGGCGCCGGTGCCGGGAGCCGCGGCGGCTCGCCCTCCGGCGGCGGCCCGCCCGGTGAGGGCGGGCCGGCCGAGGAGGAACCGGTGGAGGGCTACCGGGTGCCCTGCGTGTCCGAGGTCTCGGAGGTGTCCGTGCCGGTCGGGTAGGCGGTGGAGTCGGCGCTCCCGGGGACGGAGCCCTGGAGTTCGGCGAGGTCCGCGGAGACGGAGGCGAGCAGTTCCTGCATCTGCTCCAGCAGGCTCTTGGGGCTGGCGGGTCCGGCCGAGGTGCCGTCGGCCGAGCCCGTCGGGCTGCTCGGGAACTGCGGCGTGGCAGATGGTTCGGACATGACGGGACCTCTTCGCATCGGTGGTGCGGTGTGGAGCGGCCGACGGTGGCTCGGACCGCACGGCGGGAGGCGGCAGTCGCCCGCCACCGGGGCACCCACCCCCGCCGTAGCACCCAACGAACCGCTCCGGACGCCGTCACCCGGACACCACCCGATGCGGTCCAACTCCGCTGCGGGGTAAGCCTCCCGGGTGAGCCGGGGTTGCCGTCGCGGTGCCGCCTCGGCTAGGCGCGGAACGGCCCCGGGCGCGTTGCGGAGCGGGCCCCGGGCGTCGCGGAGCGGGGATGCGACCGATGATGCGGAGCGCGGCGTGGTCGACATGCCCGGACAGGAGCCGGGGATGAACCGGGACGACCAGGGGGAGAACCCACCCCTTGCCACTCTCAACGTATAGCGCACGGGGGGTCTTGCGGCAAGGCCCCCGTGCTGGCGCACAATCGCAGGCCTCAGATCGGAGCTGATGCCATGAACAGCCGGACCACCAGTGCGTTCGACCTTCCCGCCCGCCTCGCCGCCAAGGCCGACCCGGCACTGATCGGCGAGGACGAGCGGCACTTCGCGGCCGTCGCGGAGAGCCTGGAAGAGGCGATCACTGGCCTGTCCGGCCGCCTCGACGCGCTGCGCCGCGCGCCGGGCGGCCTCGGCCGGGAGGCGATGGACCGGGACATCGAGGTGCACAGGCTGACCGGTCGGCTGCGCGCCCTGCGCCGCTTCGGCCTGGACCTGTGCCTCGGCCGGGTCGTCCTCGCCGACGACCCGGAGCCGGTCTACATCGGGCGGCTCGGCCTCACCGACAGCGCGGGGCGACGGCTGCTGGTCGACTGGCGCTCGCCCGCGGCCGAGCCGTTCTTCGGGGCCACCCACGCCGATCCGATGGGCCTGGTGAGCCGGCGCCGGTACCGCTGGACCGGTGGCCGGATCGCCGACTACTGGGACGAGGTGTTCACCGCCGAGGCCCTGGAGGGGCACGCCGCGCTGGACGACCAGTCCGCGTTCATCGCCGGCCTGGGCGGCGGCCGGTCGGCCCGGATGCGGGACGTGCTGGCCACCATCCAGGTCGACCAGGACGCCATCATCCGGGCCGGCTCCCGGGGCGCCCTGGTGGTGGACGGCGGCCCGGGCACCGGCAAGACGGTCGTCGCCCTGCACCGCTCCGCGTACCTGCTCTACTCCGACCCCCGGCTCGGCCACCGGCGGGGCGGGGTGCTGTTCGTCGGCCCGCACCAGCCCTACCTGGCCTACGTCGCCGACGTCCTGCCGAGCCTCGGCGAGGAGGGGGTGCGCACCTGCACCGTGCGGGACCTCGTCGCCGAAGGGGCGAAGGCCGGGGCCGAGGCCGACCCGGAGGCGGCCCGGCTGAAGTCCTCGGCCGACATGGTGAGGGCGATCGAGAAGGCCGTCCGGTTCTACGAGGAGCCGCCCACCGAGGGGCTGGAGGTCACCACCCACTGGGCCGACCTCTGGCTGAGCGCCGAGGACTGGTCCGACGCGTTCGACGCGCCGGACCCGGGCACCCCGCACAACGAGGCCCGCGAGCAGATCTGGGAGGAGCTGGCCACGATCCTGATGCACAAGCTGGACGAGGACGAGGGGGTCTCGCCCGAGCTGTTCCGCCGGTCGCTGCGGCAGGACCGGGAGCTGGTCGAGACGCTCAACCGGGCCTGGCCGCTGCTCGACGCGGCCGAGCTGGTCGGCGACCTCTGGTCGGTGCCCGCCTACCTGCGGATGTGCGCGCCCTGGCTCGCTGCCGAGGACGTCCGCAGGCTCCAGCGCAAGGACGCGCCCCAGGCCTGGACGGTGTCCGACCTGCCGCTCCTGGACGCGGCCCGGCAGCGGCTGGGCGATCCGGAGGCGGACCGGCGCCGGCGTCGGCGGGAGGCCGCGGCCGCCGCCGAGCGCGCGCGGATGGCCGACGTCATCGGCGACCTGCTGCAGGCCGACGACGACGGCGAGGGCGCGGTGACGATGCTGCGCGGCCGCGACCTCCAGGACACCCTGGTCGACGAGACGGCCCTGCCCGTCGCCGACCCGGAACCGCTCGCCGGGCCGTTCGCGCACATCGTGGTGGACGAGGCCCAGGAGCTGACCGACGCCGAGTGGCAGATGCTGCTGCTGCGCTGCCCGTCCCGGAGCTTCACCATCGTCGGGGACCGGGCGCAGGCCAGGCACGGCTTCACGGAGTCCTGGCAGGAGCGGTTGGAGCGGATCGGGCTCGACCGGACCGCGGTGGCCTCGCTGAGCATCAACTACCGGACACCGGAAGAGGTCATGGCCGAGGCCGAGCCCGCGATCCGGGCCGCGCTGCCGGACGCCAACGTGCCGACCTCCGTCCGCAGCAGCGGCATCCCCGTCGTGCACGGGTCGGTGGCGGAGCTGGACGCCGTCCTGGACGGCTGGCTCGCCGACCACGCCGAGGGGATCGCCTGTGTGATCGGCGCCCCCGGGTTCGAGGCGCGGCCGCGGGTCCGGTCGCTGACCCCGGAGCTGTCCAAGGGACTCGAGTTCGACCTGGTCGTCCTGGTGGATCCGGAGGCGTTCGGCGGTGGGGTCGAGGGCGCGGTCGACCGCTATGTCGCGATGACCAGGGCCACCCAGCGGCTGGTGCTCCTCAGGAGTTCGTGAGCCGGCGGCGGCGAAGGGAGCGGGTTGCGGAAGGAGGGAGCGGATGGGCCGAAACGCACATCGCCCGGTCGGGTGACGCGAGTGTCGGGCGACGGCTGAGGGAGGCCAGACTGGGGCGATGGACGAGGAGGAACCGCTGGCGTCGTGGGCGGCCAGGCGGGAGCAACGGCTGTGGCCGGTCGGGCAGTTGCGGGCCGTACGGCTGATGGACGGGCGGCAGCGGGGCGCCCATGTGGCGCCGGGCGAACCGAGGCTGATCGTGCGCTGGGACGGCTACCAGTGGCTGCCGGAGACGGTGGCCGAGGACTACGCCGCCGCTCAGCGGATCCTCCACGGCATCGAGGGCGGCGGCGCACCGCGGCCCGGGCGCTCGGTGCGGCGGCCGAGGAAGGCACCGGGGCGCCACCGCAAGCCCTGAGGTCCGCACGGGTGGGCCGCTCCACCCGCGGCCGGATCCCACCCGCGGCCGGACGCCGGAGACGGAACGGACGCCGGGGACGGGAACGGACGCCGGGACGGGAGCGGACCCCGAGGCGCGAGCGGCCCCGGGACACGAGCGGGGCCCGGCGCCGCCCGGCGCCGGACCCCGACAGTCGCTGCCCGCAGGTCAGTTGTGGGCGTGCAGGTCGGCGTTCAGGCCGCCCCAGGAGCCGGAGCGGGCGATGACCTCGACCGCGCCGCTCTGCGAGTTGCGGCGGAACAGCAGGTTGTCCTGGCCGGACAGCTCGACGGCCTTGGCCACCGTGCCGTCCGGGGTGGTGACCCGGGTGCCGGCGGTCACGTACAGGCCGGCCTCGACCACGCAGTCGCTGCCGAGCGAGATGCCGATGCCCGCGTTGGCGCCGAGCAGGCAGCGCTCGCCGACCGAGACGACCTGCTTGCCGCCGCCGGACAGGGTGCCCATGATCGAGGCGCCGCCGCCGATGTCGCTGTGGTCGCCGACGACGACGCCCGCGCTGATCCGGCCCTCGACCATGGAGGTGCCCAGGGTGCCGGCGTTGAAGTTGACGAAGCCCTCGTGCATCACGGTGGTGCCGACGGCCAGGTGCGCGCCGAGCCGGACGCGGTCGGCGTGGGCGATGCGCACACCGGTCGGGGCGACGTAGTCGGTCATCCGCGGGAACTTGTCGATCCCGTACACGGCCAGCTGGCCGCCCTGGGCGCGCACGGCCAGGCGGGCCTGCTCGACCTTGTCCACCGGGACGGGGCCGATGCTGGTCCACGCGACGTTGGCCAGCAGGCCGAAGACGCCGTCCAGGTTCTGGCCGTGCGGCTTGACCAGACGGTGGCTGAGCAGGTGCAGCCGCAGGTACACGTCGTGGGTGTCGAGCGGCTTCTCGTCCAGCGAGGCGATGGTGGTGCGCACGGCGACCACCTCGACGCCACGGCGCGCGTCGGCGCGCAGCGCCTCGGCCGCGCCGGCGCCGAGCTCGGCCTCGGCCTGCTCGGCGGTCAGACGGACGGTGCCGGCCGGGCCGGGCTCGGCGGCCAGCACGGGGGCGGGGAACCAGGTGTCGAGGACGGTGCCGTCGGCGGCGATGGTGGCCAGACCGGCGGCCACGGCGCCGTTCGCCGGGGAGGTGGATTCGAGCGAGGTGGATTCAGCAGTCACACCGTGCACGTTAACCAATGCGGGGCCCCGGTGCCGAACACGCCCGCCGGGCGGACACACCCGTCGGACCTGCTGGTCGGCGGTCCGCGGGGCGGGAAAACCCGGTGCTCGCCGCCCCGGCGCTGGGCAATACTTCAGCGGGTGTTCATGTCGATCTCCACCACCGGCAGCGCCGAGGACCCGGCCGCGGACCTCGGGTTCCTGCTGCACAAGCACCCCGACAAGGTCCAGCGGTTCACCACGTCGCACGGCGAGGCGCACGTCTTCTACCCCGAGGCGGGGGACGAGGTCTGCACCGCGGTGCTGCTGCTGGACATCGACCCGATCGCACTGGTCCGCAAGGGCCGGGGCGACGGCAGGGGGCGCGGCGGCTCGCCCGACTTCGCGCTCTCCCAGTACGTCAACGACCGCCCGTACGCGGCGTCCTCGCTGCTCGCGGTGGCGCTGCGGACGGTGTTCCGGTCCGCGATGAAGGGCGCCTGCCCGGCCCGGCCCGAACTGCCCGGGCGGGCCCGTCCGCTGCGCATCGACCTGCCCGCCGTGCCCGCCAACGGCGCGGGTGACGGTGGCGGCCCGGCCCTGGTGGTCCGGCTGTTCGAACCGCTGGGCTGGCAGGTCGAGGCGACGGCCATCCCGCTGGACGAGTCGTTCCCCGAGTGGGGCGAGTCCCGCTACGTGCGGATCGCGCTCTCCTCCGGAACGGTACGGCTCGCCGACGCGCTCCAGCAGCTGTACGTGCTGCTGCCGGTGCTGGACGGTGCCAAGCACTACTGGGTCGCCCCGGACGAGGTGGACAAGCTGCTCGCCGCCGGCCAGGGCTGGCTGGCGGCGCACCCGGAGCGCGCCCTGATCACCCGCCGCTACCTGGCCCGGCGCTGGTCGCTGGCCCGGGCCGCGATGGAGCGCCTGGAGCTGGCCCGGCTGGCGGAGGCCGACGACCGCGAGGTCGAGGAGATCGACAACGCGGTCGACGACCGGCCCGAGGAGGAGGTCCGGCCCGGTGAGGAAGTCGGGGAGCAGTCGGAGCCCCGGCAGCCCTCCCTCGCCGAGCGGCGCCGCGCCGCGATCCTCACCGCGCTGCGTGAGAGCGGTGCCGCCCGTGTCGCCGATCTCGGTTGCGGCCAGGGCGAGTTGATAGGCGAGCTGCTCAAGGACCCCCGGTTCACCGGGATCCTCGGCGTGGACGTCTCCGTCCGGGCGCTGCGGGCGGCGAGTCGTAAGCTGGGCCTGGAGCGGTTGCCGGAGCGTCAGGCGGCCCGGGTGGCGCTGGTACAGGGGGCGCTCACCTACACCGACGCACGGCTCAAGGGCTTCGACGCGGCGGTGCTGTGCGAGGTGATCGAGCACCTGGACCTGCCGCGGCTGCCCGCGCTGGAGTACGCGGTGTTCGGCGCCGCCCGGCCGAGGACGGTCGTGGTCACCACGCCGAACGCCGAGTACAACGTCCGCTGGGAGAGCCTGCCGGCGGGCGCCGTCCGGCACGCCGACCACCGCTTCGAGTGGTCCCGGGCCGAGTTCCGCGCCTGGGCCGGGAAGGTCGCCGCCGCGTACGGCTACACCGTGGAGCTGCGCCCGGTCGGCCCGGAGGACGAGGAGGTCGGCGCCCCGACCCAGCTGGCCCTGTTCACCGCGACCACGACGCCCGAAGGAGGCGAGCCCCGATGACCGATGACACGACCGACACCCCTGGCGACGACCAGGGCCAGGACCACGCGGAGAGCACCACCCCCCGCCGCCTCCCCGTCACCGACGTCTCCCTCGTCGTCCTGATCGGCACCAGCGGCGCGGGCAAGTCCACCTTCGCCCGTCGCCACTTCCTGCCCACCCAGGTGATCTCCTCCGACTTCTGCCGGGGCCTGGTCGCCGACGACGAGAACGACCAGTCCGCCTCCGCCGAGGCCTTCGACGTCCTGCACTACATCGTCGGCAAGCGCCTGGCGGCCGGCCGGCTGACCGTCGTGGACGCCACCAACGTCCAGCCCGAGGCCCGCCGTCAGCTGGTCGCGATCGCCCGCGAGCACGACGTGCTGCCGATCGCGATCGTCCTGGACGTCCCGCCGGGGGTGTGCGCCGAGCGCAACCGCTCCCGCCCGGACCGTCGGCTGCCGGCCCACGTGATCCCCCGCCAGCACCGCGAGCTGCGCCGTTCCCTCCGGGGTCTGGAGCGAGAGGGCTTCCGAAAGGTGCACGTCCTGCGCGGCGAGGCCGAGGTGGCGGCGGCCGGGGTCGAGCTGGAGAAGCGCTACAACGACCTGCGCCACCTCACGGGCCCGTTCGACATCGTCGGCGACATCCACGGCTGCCGCTCCGAGCTGGAGACCCTGCTGACCAGGCTCGGCTACACCCTCACCCGGGACGCCGGGGGCCGCCCGGTGGACGCCGCGCACCCCGCGGGCCGCACCGCCGTCTTCGTCGGCGACCTGGTCGACCGCGGCCCGGACACCCCGGGCGTGCTGCGCCTGGTGATGGGCATGGTGGCGGCCGGCCACGCGCTCTGCGTGCCGGGCAACCACGAGAACAAGCTCGGCCGGGCGCTGGACGGCAAGAAGGTCAACGTCGCCTACGGCCTCCAGGAGTCGCTGGACCAGCTGGCCGGGGAGAGCGAGGAGTTCCGGGCCGAGGCCCGCGCGTTCATGCGCGGCCTGGTCAGCCACTACCTGCTGGACGGCGGCGCCCTGGTGGTCTGCCACGCCGGCCTGCCGGAGAGGTACCACGGCCGCAACTCCGGCCGGGTCCGCTCGCACGCGCTGTACGGGGAGACCACCGGCGAGACCGACGAGTACGGCCTGCCGGTGCGCTACCCGTGGGCGGAGGAGTACCGGGGCCGGGCGCTGGTGGTCTACGGCCACACCCCGGTGCCGTCGGCGAGCTTCGTCAACAACACCGTCTGCCTGGACACCGGCTGCGTCTTCGGCGGCAGTCTGACCGCGCTGCGCTACCCGGAACGCGAGCTGGTGAGCGTCGAGGCCGAGCGCGAGTGGTACGCCCCGGTCCGCCCGCTGATCACCGACGCGCCGGGCGCCCGCGAGGGCCGTCCGCTGGACCTCGCCGACGTGGCCGGGCGCCGGACCGTCGAGACCGGGCTGCACGGGCGGGTGGCCGTGCGGGAGGAGAACGCGGCCGCCGCGCTGGAGGTGATGAGCCGCTTCGCGCTGGACCCGCGGCTGCTCGCCTACCTGCCGCCGACGATGGCGCCGAGCGCCACCTCCCGCCGGGAGGGCTACCTGGAGCACCCGGAGGAGGCCTTCCTCGGCTACCGGGCGGACGGCGTGCGGCACCTGGTCTGCGAGGAGAAGCACATGGGCTCGCGCGCGGTGCTGCTGGTCGCCCGGGACGGGGCCGCGCTGGAGCGCCGCTTCGGCGTGGCCGGCCCCGGCGCGATCTGGACCCGGACCGGCCGTGCCTTCCTCGCCGACGAGGAGTTGACCGGCGCCGTGCTCGACCGGGTCCGGGCGGCCGCCGAGCGTTCCGGGCTGTTCGAGGAGCTGGGCACCGACTGGCTGCTGCTGGACGCCGAGCTGATGCCCTGGTCGCTGAAGGCGGTGGAGCTGCTGCGCCGCCAGTACGCGGCGGTCGGCGCGGCGGCGGGCGCCGCCCTGCCGGAGGTGCTGTCCGCGCTGGAGCGGGCGGCCGGGCGGGGCCTGGACCTGGCCGGTCCGACCGCCCGCCAGCGGCAGCGCGCGGCCGACGCGCGGGCGTTCACCGAGGCGTACCGGCGCTACTGCTGGCCGACCGAGGGCCTGTCGGGCATCCGGCTCGCGCCGTTCCAGCTGCTCGCGGCCGAGGGGGCGAACCTCGCGGTGCGCCCGCACGACGAGCACCTGGCCTGGATCGACCGCCTGGTGGCCGCCGACGCGTCCGACGGGCCTGGCGCGTCCGACGGGCCTGGCGCGTCCGACGGGCCTGGCGCGTCCGACGGGCCTGGCGCGCCCGGCTCCGCCGACGGCACGGAGCACCAGGAGCGCCCGGAGCCCCGGAGGGAGCCGGTGCTGCACCGCACCCGCCGGATCCTGGTGGACACCGAGGACGAGGCCTCGACGGCCGCGGCCACCGCCTGGTGGGAGGAGCTGACCGCGGCGGGCGGTGAGGGCATGGTGGTCAAGCCGCTGGCCTCGCTGGTGCGCACCGCGCGCGGCGAGGGCCGGCCGGGCGGCCTGGTGCAGCCCGGCGTGAAGGTGCGCGGCCGGGAGTACCTGCGGATCATCTACGGTCCGGACTACACCGAGCACCTCGACCGGCTGCGCCTGCGCGCGCTGGGCCACAAGCGCTCGCTGGCGCTGCGCGAGTACGCGCTGGGCCTGGAGGCGCTGGACCGGCTGGCGGCGGGGGAGCCGCTGTGGCGGGTGCACGAGCCGGTCTTCGCGGTGCTCGCGCTGGAGTCGGAGCCGGTCGACCCGCGGCTGTGAGGGTGGCGCCGGAGGAGGGGAGCTCCCCGTGGGCTCCCCTTCTCCGGCCCGCCTCTGTATAGAAATTCCGAGCATCGTATAGACTTGCCGCTTTCCCGTAGTCCCGTCACCCCAGGAGCCCGGCATGGCCTTCAACCTCCGGAACAGGCACTTCCTCAAGGAGCTCGACTTCACGCCCCAGGAGTTCCGCTTCCTGGTGGACCTCGCCGCCACGCTCAAGGCGGCGAAGTACGCGGGCACCGAGCAGCCCCGGCTGCGCGGCAAGAACATCGCGCTGATCTTCGAGAAGACCTCCACCCGCACCCGCTGCGCCTTCGAGGTCGCCGCCCACGACCAGGGCGCCACCACCACCTACCTGGACCCCGCGGGCTCGCAGATCGGCCACAAGGAGTCCATCAAGGACACCGCGCGGGTGCTCGGCCGGATGTTCGACGGCATCGAGTACCGCGGCCACGGCCAGGAGGTCGTCGAGGAGCTGGCCGAGTACGCCGGCGTCCCGGTCTGGAACGGCCTGACCGACGAGTGGCACCCCACCCAGATGCTGGCCGACGTGCTCACCGTCACCGAGCACACCGCCAAGCCGCTGTCCGAGGTCGCCCTCGCCTACCTCGGCGACGCCCGCTCCAACATGGGCAACTCGCTG
The DNA here is from genome assembly GCF_043198905.1 of Kitasatospora sp. NPDC048715. Lineage (NCBI taxonomy): Bacteria > Bacillati > Actinomycetota > Actinomycetes > Kitasatosporales > Streptomycetaceae > Kitasatospora > Kitasatospora sp. NPDC048715. The sequence continues at coordinate 32,378 of NZ_JBICVH010000010.1, forward strand.
CTGGTCACCGGCGCCCTGCTCGGCATGGACATCCGGATCGTCGCCCCGCGCGCGCTCTGGCCCACCGAGGAGGTGCAGAAGTCGGCGCAGGCCCTGGCCGGGACGACCGGCGCCCGGATCACCCTGACCGAGGACGTGGCCGAGGGCGTGGCCGGTGCCGACTTCCTCTACACCGACGTCTGGGTCTCGATGGGCGAGCCCAAGGAGGTCTGGACCGAGCGGATCGAGTTGCTCAAGCCGTACCAGGTCTCCATGGACACCGTCCGGGCCACCGGCAACCCGGACGTGAAGTTCCTGCACTGCCTGCCCGCCTTCCACGACCTCGGCACGGTGGTCGGGCGGCAGATGCACGAGGCGACCGGCATGACCGAGCTGGAGTGCACCGACGAGCTGTTCGAGTCGGCGCACTCCATCGTGTTCGACCAGGCCGAGAACCGGCTGCACACCATCAAGGCGGTGCTGGTCGCCACCCTCGGCTCCTGACCGGCCCTGACTGGCCCCGACCCGACCCGGCCCGGAGGTCGCGGAGGCCGCCGGGCCGGGGCCGGCTCGGCTCGGCGCCCGGCCTCAGCCGTCCAGCTTGACGCAGGCCACCCGGTCGCCCGCCGCGTGCGGGCCGGCCGGGGTGCCCGCGTGCAGCACCAGCGAGCGGGCCTCGCCCGGCCGCGGCTGCCAGGCCACCGCGGTGCTGGCACTGCCCGCGCCCCGCCCGTCGGTGCGCAGCACCAGCCGCAGCTCGTTGCGCTCGTTGGCGTACACCGGGTCGCTGGACGGCTGCACCGGGTCGACCTCGTCCTGGTAGTGCGGCCCGGAGGAGGCCGGGTCGGCCCCGCAGCCGCCGGTGTGCAGGTGCACCGGGAACTCGTGGCCGGGGGCGAGCCCGGAGGCCGTCAGGGTGAGCACCGTCCGCCCGGGCACCGAGCGGTCGGTGACGATCCGAACGTGCGAGCCGTACGGCACCAGGTCGCTGGCGTAGCTGATGGCGGCCGGCGGGACGAAGGCGGTGGCCGGGTCGAAGTCGGCGTCGACGACGGAGACCGGCGAGGTGGCGGGGACGAGCAGGGCCAGTGGCAGCAGGGCGGCGGCGAGCGGAGCGGTCATCGGGACGGGGCCTTCCACGGGCGGGGCGGGGGTCGCCCTGCTAACGCGGCCGGGGCTCCGAGGACACCCGGCCCGTGGCGGCTCAGTCGCGCCGGATCCCCCGGATCTCGCAGCGCGGCCCGCTGGCCCGCATCAGCCGCAGATCGGCGGTGACCAGCGGCACCCCGTACCGCTCGGCGACCGCGACGTACGCGGCGTCGTCCGGGGTGAGGTTGTCCTTGAGCTCCCAGATCCGGCCGAGCAGCGGTGCCACCTCGACCTTGCGGATCGTCACCGCCGCGAGTTCCCCGGTGAGTTCGGCGACCCGTTCGGCGGTCAGTTCCTTGGCCAGGTAGAGCCCGCGCAGCGACTGCATCACCTCGATGACGATGTGCTCGGGCGCCACCCATTCGCCGTCGGAGGCGAGTTCCGCGCGGGCCCGGATCCCGCGCGGGCCCTGGTCGGCGAGCGCCAGTACCAGCGCGGATGCGTCCACCACGATCATCTGTCGGCCCCTGCCCGTTTCCGCACGTCGAGTCACCGGCCACGGTACCGGGGCGGCCCGCGGGCGCGTCCCGCGGATCCCTGTCGTCCCCTCGCGCCCCGTGACGAGGTGGGCGCCGTGCCTGCCGCGCCTGCCCCGCCTGCCGCGCCCACCGCGCCCGGCCGGATGCCGGGGCCCGGAAGCCGCCTCACGGGCGGGGGCGGGGCGGGGACGGGGCGGCGGTCAGGACAGGATCAGCAGTCCGGCCAGCAGCGAGGCGGCGTTGGCGGTGCCGGCGGCGAGCCAGGGCAGCGGGTCGCGCGGGCGGAGCCCAACGAGCGGGCGCAGCAGCAGCGCCTCGACGGCGCAGACCGCGGCCTCGCCGAGCATGAAACCCGTCCAGTACGCTGCCGCCGGCCCGTCGGTCCAGTGCCGGAGGGTCCACCAGAGCAGCGGGTGCGTCACCAGGTTGACCAGGACGGCGGCCGCGGCCGCCCGCCCGGGTCGGACCCGCCCGACGCGGACGAGGGCGGCCGTGTAGACGGGCGTCTCGGTCAGCAGGGTCAGGGCGAGGGCCACCGGGTAGCGCACGGCGGGGATCGTGCCACGGAGAGGGGGAGCATGGCGACCACGAGCGCGGGCGCGACCACGGGCGCCACCGGCGTCCCCGGCGTCCCCGGAACCGCAGGTACCGCAGGAACCGGGGGAGCCGCCTGGCCCGCGCCCGGCCCGGCCGCCCGGCCCGGCGTCGCGCCGTTCGCGGGCTTCGCCCTGTCGGCCGTCCTCGCCCTGGCGCTGGCGCTGCGGGCGCCGACCGGCCTGGCGGTGCTGGGCCTGGCCGTCTTCGGCCTGCTGCACAACGTGCTGGAGCTGCGCTACGTGGCCGGCCGCTTCGCCGCCGTGCTGACCGGCCCGCTGCTGCGGCTGCTGCTGGCGCTGGTGACCGGCATCGTGCTGTGCCGCCTGCTGCCGCCTTCGCGGGCCGCCCAGTCGGCGGAGATCCTGCTCGCGTACGGCCTGCTGGCGGCGGCCTGCCGGTACGGGCTGCGCGGCCGTCCCCGGCTGCTGCTCGCGGGCGTGGTGCTGCTGGGGGTGGCCGGCGCGGCCTCGCTGGCGTTTCCCGCGTACCACTTCGTGGTGCTGGCCCATCTGCACAACGTGGTGCCGCTGCTGTTCCTGGCCGAGTGGTCGCGCCGGCTGGCGCGGGGCCGTGCGGCGTTCCTGGTGTTGCAGTCGGCCTGGGTGCTGCTGGTGCCGGCCCTGTTGTTGAGCGGTCTGCTGGACGGGCTGCTGTCCCAGCGCCCCGGTGGCTGGACGGACCGGCTGGCGGCGGCGTACACCCCGCCGGCCCTGCTGACGCCGCAGGCGGGGCTGCGCTTCCTGGCGGTGTTCGCCTTCCTCCAGTCGATGCACTACGTGGTCTGGGTGTGGTTCCTGCCGCGGTACGCGCCGGAGGCGGCGGAGCGCTTCGACGCCCGGGTGCCGGGGCTGCGCGGGGTGCGGGCCTGGGGGCTGGGCGCGGTCCTGGGGCTGCTGCTGGCCCTGTTGTTCGCCGTGGATTACGCCCGGGGCCGGTCGGTGTACGCCGCGTTGGCGAGTTACCACGCCTATCTGGAGTTCCCGGTGCTGCTGATGCTGGTTCTGGGCCCGGGAGTGAACCGGGCGCGAACGGAGGAGGAAGAGTGACGACGATCCGGCTGGCCGACATCGCCCCCTCGCCGACCGGCGGTTCCGGTGGTGAGCTTGTGGTGGTGCTGCTGGTGGCGGCGGCTGTCGTGGCGGGTGCGGTGTGGCTGATCAGGCTGGAGCGCAAGCGGCGCGGCCCGGACGACCGGTGAGCCACGGCATGCACTATGGTTTATCTCGACATCGAGATAACTGCCCTTTACGATATATCTCGACATCAAGATACTTGCCGAGAGGCGCTCGCCGGCGATGCGGGCAAGGTCAGCCTAAGTAAGGGTGACCTTACCACCGCGTGACGGCCGGATATCGCACGAAGCACCCAGAAGGAGTCAGTCGTGTCCGCGAACAGCTTCGACGCCCGCAGCTCGCTGCAGGTGGGCGACGAGTCGTACGAGATCTTCAAGCTCTCCGCCGTCGAGGGTTCCGAGCGGCTGCCGTACAGCCTCAAGGTGCTGCTGGAGAACCTGCTCCGCACGGAGGACGGCGCGAACATCACCGCCGACCACATCCGCGCCCTCGGCGCCTGGGACGAGAACGCCCAGCCGAGCCAGGAGATCCAGTTCACGCCGGCCCGCGTGATCATGCAGGACTTCACCGGCGTGCCGTGCGTGGTCGACCTCGCCACCATGCGCGAGGCCGTCAAGGAGCTGGGCGGCGACCCGGCCAAGATCAACCCGCTGGCCCCGGCCGAGCTGGTCATCGACCACTCGGTCATCGCCGACAAGTTCGGCACCAAGGACGCGTTCACCCAGAACGTCGAGATCGAGTACGGCCGCAACAAGGAGCGCTACCAGTTCCTGCGCTGGGGCCAGACCGCCTTCGACGAGTTCAAGGTCGTCCCGCCGGGCACCGGCATCGTCCACCAGGTGAACATCGAGCACCTGGCCCGCACCGTCATGGTCCGCGGCGGCCAGGCCTACCCGGACACCTGCGTCGGCACCGACTCGCACACCACCATGGTCAACGGCCTGGGCGTGCTGGGCTGGGGCGTCGGCGGCATCGAGGCCGAGGCCGCCATGCTCGGCCAGCCGGTCTCCATGCTGATCCCGCGCGTCGTCGGCTTCAAGCTGACCGGCGAGCTGCCGGCCGGCACCACCGCCACCGACCTGGTGCTCACCATCACCGAGATGCTGCGCAAGCACGGTGTGGTCGGCAAGTTCGTCGAGTTCTACGGCGACGGCATCGGCTCCATCCCGCTGGCCAACCGCGCCACCATCGGCAACATGTCGCCGGAGTTCGGTTCGACCTGCGCGATCTTCCCGATCGACGCCGAGACCATCAACTACCTGAAGCTCACCGGCCGCGACGAGCAGCAGCTCGCCCTGGTCGAGGCGTACGCCAAGGAGCAGGGTCTCTGGCACAACCCGTCGCACGAGCCGGTCTACTCCGAGTACCTGGAGCTGGACGTCTCCACCGTCGTCCCGTCGATCTCCGGCCCGAAGCGCCCGCAGGACCGCGTGATCCTGGCCGAGGCCGCCGAGCGGTTCGCCGAGGCGCTGCCGACCTACTCCGCCGAGGCCTCGAAGCCGACCGCCGTCACCGCCCCCGACGGCTCGTCCTACGAGATCGACAACGGCGCGGTCGTGATCGCCTCGATCACCTCCTGCACCAACACCTCCAACCCCTCCGTCATGCTGGGCGCCGCCCTGCTGGCGAAGAAGGCCGTGGAGAAGGGCCTGCACGTCAAGCCCTGGGTCAAGACCACCCTGGCGCCCGGCTCCAAGGTCGTCATGGACTACTACGAGAAGGCCGGCCTGCTCCCGTACATGGAGAAGCTGGGCTTCAACCTGGTCGGCTACGGCTGCGTCACCTGCATCGGCAACTCGGGCCCGCTGCCCGAGGAGGTCTCGGCCGCCGTCAACGAGGCCGACCTCGCGGTCGTCTCGGTGCTCTCCGGCAACCGCAACTTCGAGGGCCGGATCAACCCGGACGTCAAGATGAACTACCTGGCCTCCCCGCCGCTGGTGGTCGCCTACGCCCTCGCCGGCAACATGAACATCGACATCACCAAGGACGCCCTGGGTCAGGACGCCGACGGCAACGACGTGTTCCTCGCCGACATCTGGCCGTCCGAGCAGGAGGTCGCCGACACCGTCGCCGGCTCCATCGACGAGGCCATGTTCGACAAGGGCTACCAGGACGTCTTCGCCGGTGACCACCGCTGGCAGTCGCTCCCGGTCCCGACCGGCAACACCTTCGAGTGGGACGCCGAGTCCACCTACGTCCGCAAGCCCCCGTACTTCGAGGGCATGGCCAAGACCCCGAGCCCGGTGACCGACATCGCCGGCGCCCGCGTCCTGGCCAAGCTGGGCGACTCGGTCACCACCGACCACATCTCCCCGGCCGGCAACATCAAGCCGGGCACCCCGGCGGCGCAGTACCTGACCGCCAACGGTGTCGAGAAGCGCGACTTCAACTCCTACGGTTCCCGTCGTGGCAACCACGAGGTGATGATCCGCGGCACCTTCGCCAACATCCGCCTGCGCAACCAGATCGCGCCGGGCACCGAGGGCGGCTACACCCGCGACTTCACCCAGGCCGACGCGCCGGTGTCGTTCATCTACGACGCCTCGCAGAACTACCAGGCCGCCGGCACCCCGCTGGTCGTCCTGGCCGGCAAGGAGTACGGCTCCGGCTCGTCCCGCGACTGGGCCGCCAAGGGCACCGCGCTGCTGGGCGTCAAGGCCGTCATCGCCGAGTCGTACGAGCGCATCCACCGCTCGAACCTGATCGGCATGGGCGTCCTGCCGCTGCAGTTCCCGGAGGGCGAGAACGCCGAGTCCCTCGGCCTGACCGGCGAGGAGACCTTCTCCTTCACCGGCGTGACCGAGCTCAACGAGGGCCGCACCCCGAAGACCGTCAAGGTCAAGGCCGGCGACGTCGAGTTCGACGCGGTCGTGCGCATCGACACCCCTGGTGAGGCGGACTACTACCGCAACGGCGGCATCCTGCAGTACGTGCTGCGCTCGCTCATCGGCTGATCGGGCTCATGGGCTGACCGGGCTCATCGGCTGACCGGGCACGGCGGCCGAGTCCCGCACGGGCCCGAGGAGGGGCCGGACCGCACATCGCGGTCCGGCCCCTCTTTTGCATGCTGCACCGACCGGGCCCGCCCCCTTGTGCGGTGAACGGCAGATGGACTAAACCTCTCTCTCATCTGGTCCAGACCATTTGACGTCGCTTCAGAGAACAGGTCCGGTATGCCCACTCGCGCCTCAGCCCTGCTCGCCGCCGCCACCGTCGCCGCGCTGCTCGCCGCCCCCGCCACCGCCAACGCCGCCGACGGACGGCACGGCCCGAAGCTGAAGGGCCAGCGGGTCGGCTACTTCACCCAGTGGGGCGCCGACAGCTCCGCCAAGCGGGTCCAGGAGTCCGGCCAGGCGGCCAGGCTCACCGTCATCAACTACGCCTTCGGCAACGTCTCCGCCGAGGGCACCTGCTTCGAGAGCAACGAGGCCGGCCAGGGTGACGCCCACAACGACTACCAGCGCTCCTTCTCCGCGGCCGAGTCGGTGGACGGCGTGGCCGACGCCCCGGGCCAGAAGCTGAAGGGCCACTTCAACCAGCTGCGCAAGCTCAAGGCGAAGAACCCCCAGCTGCGCACGGTGATCTCACTGGGCGGCTGGAGCTGGTCCAAGTACTTCTCCGACGCGGCCGCCACCCCCGAGGCCCGCAAGAAGTTCGTCTCCTCCTGCATCGACCTCTACCTCAAGGGCGACGTGCCGGTCCTGGCCGGCTCCCCGGAGGGCGGCAAGGGCGCGGCCGCGGGCGTCTTCGACGGCATCGACGTCGACTGGGAGTACCCGGGCGGCGGCGGGGACGCGGGCAACGTGGTCCGGCCCGAGGACGGCCGCAACTTCACCCTGCTGATGCAGGAGTTCCGCGACCAGCTGGACGCCCTGAGCGGCAGGAAGGGCAAGCACTACCTGCTGACCGCCGCCGTGGCCGCCAACGAGACCGTCGCCGACCGGCTCGAACTGCCCCTGCTCAGCGAGTCGATGGACTGGCTGAACGTGATGACCTACGACCTGCACGGTCCGTGGGAGGGCAAGGGCCCGGCCAACCACCAGGCCAACCTGTACTCCGACCCGACCGACCCGGACCCGCGCCGGCGCAGCGCCGACACCGCCGTGACGCACTACCAGGAGCGCGGGATGCCCTCCGAGCAGCTCGTGCTCGGCGCCCCGCTGTACGGCCACGGCTGGACCGGCGTCGCCCCCGGCAAGCGCGGCGGCCTCTTCCAGAGCGCCACCGCGGCCGCGCCCGACCACTCGTACCAGGAGATCAACGCGCTGCCGGGCAAGGTCTACCTGGACCGTGACCACGGCGCGTCCTGGAAGTACGACGGCACCACCTTCTACAGCTACGACACCGCCGAGGTGCTCACCCAGAAGGCGCGGTACACGCGCTGGAACGACCTGGCCGGGGTGATGGTCTGGTCGCTGGACGGCGACGACGCCCAGGGCAGCGCGATCGCCGCGCTGGACCGCGGTCTGCGCCGCGACTGACCGCCCCGCATCCGGGGCCGCCGCGGACGCACCCGCGGCGGGCCCCGCCACGCCGTCGGCTGCGCCGTCGGCTGCGCCGTCCGAGCGCGCCCCCGGTACCGCGAACGGCCGTGGGCCCCGGCCGCTGCCTGGAATCCAGGAGCGGTCGGGGCCCACGGCCGTTGCGGCGAAGGCCCTTGTGGCGTACGGCCGTTGCGGCGTACGGCCGGTCGGGCCCGGGGGCGGCCCGTCAGGCCCGGTCGCAGGCCTGCGCCCGCAGCGCGCGGGCCAGGTCGTCCCGGCGCTCCAGCACCAGACGGCGCAGCGCGGGCGCGGCCTGCGGGTGCCCGGCGAGCCAGGCGTCGGCCTCGGCCAGGGTCTGCTCGTCGGTCTGGGCGATCGGGAAGAAGCCGCCGACGATCCGCATCGCGATCTCGATGGTCCGGTCGGCCCAGATCCGCTCCAGCAGCTTGAAGTACGGCGCCGCGTAGAGGGCGCTCAGGTCGCGCTGGGAGGGGATCGAGAAGCCCGCGGTGTTGGCCTCGACCAGGGCGCTCGGCAGCTCGTCCGAGTCGATCACCGCCGACCAGGCGGCGGCCTTGGCCTCCGCGGTGGGCCGGGCGGCCAGGCACTGGGTGTGGTGCCGCTTGCCGCTCGCGGTGTTGTCGGCGGCCAGTTCGGCGGCCAGCTCCTCGTCGGAGGCCTGGCCGGAGGCGGCCAGCGCCAGCCACAGCGACCAGCGCAGGTCCTGGTCGACCTCCAGTCCGTCGATCCGGGCGCTGCCGGACAGCAGGCCGCGGACCAGGCCGAGGTGCTCGGCGCCGCCGGCGGTCTGGGCGAGGAAGCGGGCCCAGGCCAGCTGGTGGTCGCTGCCGGGGACGGCTTCGCGCAGCTCGCGCAGGGCGCCGTCGGCGAGCAGCCGGCCACCCTCGCCGCGCCAGGCCGGGTCCGCGTACAGGTCGACGGCGGTCTTGGCCTGAGCGTGCAGCGACTGGAGCACGCCGATGTTGCCCTCCTGGCCGGCGAAGCGCAGCACCAGGGCGACGTAGTCGCGGGCCGGCATCAGGCCGTCCCGGGTGAGGTTCCAGACCGCGGACCAGGTCAGCGCCCGGGCCAGCTCGTCGCGGATGTCGCCGAGGCCGGCGCGCAGGTTCTCCAGCGACTCCTCGTCGAAGCGGATCTTGCAGTAGGTCAGGTCGTCGTCGTTGAGCAGCACCAGCGCCGGGCGGGGCAGGCCGGCGGCCTCGGCGACGACGGTCCGGGCGCCGGTGACGTCCAGTTCGATCCGCCCGGTGCGGACCAGGGCGCCGTCGGCGTCCCGGTCGTACAGGCCGACCGCGATCCGGTGGGGGCGCAGCACCTCGCCGTCCTGGAGCACCGCCAGCTCGGTGATCCGGCCCTCGGCGTCGGTGGTGACCTGCGGGGTGAGCGAGTCGACCCCGGAGGTCTGGAGCCAGGCGGCGGCCCAGGCCTTGAGGTCGCGGCCGCTGGTCTCCTCCAGCACCTCCAGCAGGTCGCCCAGCTCGGTGTTGCCGAAGGCGTGGCGCTTGAAGTAGCGGCGGGCGCCCTCGAAGAAGGCCTCGGACCCGACGTACGCCACCAGCTGCTTGAGGACGGAGGCGCCCTTGGCGTAGGTGATGCCGTCGAAGTTGAGCTTGGCGTCCTCCAGGTCCCGGATGTCCGCGGTGATCGGGTGGGTGGTGGGGAACTGGTCCTGCCGGTAGGCCCAGGCCTTGCGCTGGTTGGCGAAGGTGACCCAGGCGGAGGAGTAGCGGGTGCGGGCGCCGATCAGGCCGTAGGAGCCCATGAAGTCGGCGAAGGACTCCTTCAGCCACAGGTCGTCCCACCAGCGCATGGTGACCAGGTCGCCGAACCACATGTGCGCCATCTCGTGCAGGATGACGTTGGCCCGGCCCTCGTACGCGGCGTCGGTGACCTTCGAGCGGAAGACGAACTCCTCGCGGAAGGTGACGCAGCCGGGGTTCTCCATCGCGCCGATGTTGTACTCGGGAACGAAGGCCTGGTCGTACTTGCCGAACGGGTACGGGTAGTCGAACTCCTCGTGGAAGAAGTCGAGTCCGAGCTTGGTGACGCCGAGGATCTCGTCCGCGTCGAAGTACGGGGCCAGCGACTGGCGGCACATCGCGGAGAGCGGGATCTCCAGCGCGGTGCCGTCGGCCAGCTCGCGGCGGTAGTGGTCGCGGGCGACGTGGTACGGGCCGGCGACGACGGCGGTGAGGTAGGTGGAGATCGGCTTGGTCGGCGCGAACTCCCAGGTGCGGCCGCCGTCCTGCGCGGCGGCGTCCTGCCCGGTGCCGTCCTGCTCGGTGACCTTCTCGTGCGGGGCGTTGGACCACACGTTCCAGGCGGCCGGGGCGGTCACGGTGAAGGTGAACGGGGCCTTCAGGTCGGGCTGCTCGAAGTTCGCGAACACCCGGCGGGCGTCGGCCGGCTCGTAGTGGGTGTAGAGGTAGGTCTCGCCGTCCACCGGGTCGACGAAGCGGTGCAGGCCCTCGCCGGTGCGGCTGTAGGCGCAGTCCGCCTCGACGGTCAGCACGTTCTCGGCGGCCAGGCCGTCGACGTGCACCCGGGCGCCGTCGTAGGCGGTGGCCGGGTCGAGGGCTCGGCCGTTCAGGGTGACCGAGCGGACGGCGGGGGCGAGCAGGTCGAGGAAGGTGCCGGCACCGGGCTGGGAGCAGCGGAAGGTGACGGTGGTGGTGGAGCGGAAGGTGCCGGCCGCCCGGTCAGGGGCCGAGGTCACGTCCAGCCGGACCCGGTAGCCGTCCACGGTCAGGATGCTGGCCCGCTGCTGCGCCTCGTCGCGGCTGAGGTTCTTGCCCGGCACGGCGGTACTCCTTTGTCCGGCTCGCACGGTGGTGCGCCTGTGGGTGGTGCGGTCTCGCGCGGGGTGTGCCGCGCGCGCGGGGTCATCCTTTCACGCCGCTCGCCGTCAGTACCATTGCACAGGCCGCCGCGTTCGCGCCGGAATCAGCGGCCCCGGGCGGGTGTTGGCGTTCCGGGGGTGGAACTCCTCCCTGCCCAGGATCGCCTCACGAAGGACACCACCAGTGACGACTGCCACTGAGCGCAAGACCGCCGACTTCTGGTTCGACCCGGCCTGCCCGTGGGCGTGGATGACCTCCCGCTGGATGGTCGAGGTCGAGCAGCTGCGTCCGGTCGACGTGCGCTGGCACGTGATGAGCCTGTCGGTGCTCAACGAGCACCGGGACCTCCCGGAGAGCTACCGGGAGCTGCTGGACAACGCCTGGAGCGCGGTGCGGGTCTGCATCGCCGCCGCGGAGCGGCACGGGCCGCAGGTGCTCGGCCGGCTCTACACCGAGCTGGGCGTGCGCTTCCACAACCAGGGCCTGCCGCAGAACCGGGAGACCATCGAGGCCGCCCTGGTGGCCGCGGGCCTGCCGGCGGAGCTGGCCGACGCGGGCGGCACGGACGCCTACGACGACGCCCTGCGCGCCTCGCACAAGGAGGGCATCACCCTGGTCGGCGAGGACGTCGGCACCCCGGTGATCGCGGTCGAGGGCGCGGACGGCGAGCGGGTGGCCTTCTTCGGCCCGGTGGTCACCCCCGCCCCGAAGGGCGAGGCCGCGGCCCGGCTGTGGGACGGCACCCTGCTGGTGGCCTCCACCCCGGGCTTCTACGAGATCAAGCGCACCCGCACGGCCGGCCCGTCCTTCGAGTGAGCCGTACGTAGTTCCCCGGAAACGCGGCAGGGCCCGGTACCGATCGGTACCGGGCCCTGGGGCGTGTCCTGCCGATCCTTGCCGGGTGCGCGGCGAAATCCACAGGACACGCCCTCGCCATGCATGGGGACGGGAAGGTCAGCGCAGGGCGGCGGCGTCCCGGCGCTGCTTGAGCAGCCCGGCGACGGTGAGCAGCGCGACCAGCACGCCGGCCGCGTACAGCTGGTCGCGGTTGCCCTCGGTGGTGGTCATCAGGGCGAGGATGGCGGCCACCGCGGCCATCGCGACCCAGGTGAGGTACGGGTAGCCCCACATCTTCACGGTGAGCAGCTCGGGCGCCTCGCGCTCCAGCCGGCGGCGCATCCGCAGCTGGACGACGCAGATGAACAGCCAGACCACCAGGATCGCCACGCCGGTGGTGTTCATCAGCCAGGTGAACACGGTGTCCGGCCAGAACTTGGCCGCCAGCACGGCGCCGAAGCCGAACAGGCAGGAGATCAGCACGGCTCTGCGCGGCACCCCGCCGCTGACCTTGGCCAGCGACTTGGGGCCCTGGCCGCGGCCGACCAGCGAGTACGCCATCCGGGAGGCGCCGTAGATGTTGGCGTTCATCGCGGACAGCAGCGCGACCAGCACCACCACCTGCATGATCGTTCCGGCGGCGGGCACCCCGAGGTGGCTCAGCACGGTGACGTACGGGCCGTCGGCGACGACCTTCGGGTCCTTCCAGGAGACCAGGGTGACCACCAGGGCCATCGAGCCGATGTAGAAGATCGCGATCCGCCACACCGCGGTGCGCACGGCGTTGGCGACGTTCTTCTTGGGGTCGTCGGACTCGGCGGCGGCGATGGTGACGGTCTCCAGGCCGCCGTACGCGAAGACCGAGGCGAGCAGGCCGATGATCAGTCCGTCGACGCCGTTGGGCAGGAAGCCGCCCTGGCCGGTGAGGTTCGCCGTGCCGGGGGCGCCGGGGCCGATCACCCCGGCGATGCCGAGCCCGCCGAGGACCAGGAAGGCGATGATCGCGGCGACCTTGATCGCGGCGAACCAGAACTCGAACTCGCCGAAGTTCTTCACCGCGGTGAGGTTGCTGGCGCAGAAGAAGGCCATGAACAGGCCGACCCAGACCCAGGCGGAGACGCCGGGGATCCAGCCGTTGACGATCTTCCCGGCGGCGGTGGCCTCGGCGGCGACGCCGCAGCAGAGCATCACCCAGTACATCCAGCCGGCCGTGATCCCGGCCCAGGGGCCGATCTCCTTCTCGGCGTGCACCGAGAACGAGCCGGAGGCGGGGCGGGCGGCGGACATCTCGCCGAGCATTCTCATGATCAGCATGACCAGGAGGCCGGAGAGCACGAACGCCAGGATGATCGCCGGGCCGGCGGCCGCGATGCCGGCGCCGGAGCCGACGAAGAGGCCGGCGCCGATCACGCCGCCGAGGGCGATCATGGACAGGTGGCGCTGCTTCAGGCCGTGCGAGAGCTGCTGACCACCCGACGCCGGGCCTGCGGCCGGCTGGGTGCCGGTGGGGGTCCCGGTCGCCGTCGGGGCGGAAGTGGGGGCCATAGGGGTGGTTCCAGACTGTGCGGTATGCGACATGAGCTGTCCAATATCCGGCGGCACCCCTGTCCATGCCAAGAATGTTCGATTCGGGCCCACCATGCGGACCCTGCCGAAACCTACTGTGATCATGCTGTGACCAGGAGTTGTTCCGGTCCGGTTCCGACAATGCCCGAGGGCGGGGGTTTGTCCGAAACCGTGCCGTTCGCCCAGTGGATCACCGCGTAGGTTCACAGGTGTTCACTCACCTGGACTCTCACGGAGGAGCCCCGATGGCCACTGCCACCACCCCGATACCGCGCCGCACCGTCCTCGCCGACCTGCTGCCCGCCGCCTCCACCCGCCTCGGCGCCCAGGCCCGCGACCTGGCCCTGGTGGCCGGCGGCGCCGCGCTGACCGGCCTGGCCGCCCAGCTGTCGGTGAACGTCCCCGGCTCGCCGGTGCCCGTCACCGGCCAGACCTTCGCCGCCCTGCTGGTCGGCACCGCGCTCGGCGCCCGCCGCGGCGTCGCCTCGATGGTGCTCTACCTGCTGGCCGGCATGGCGGGCCTGCCCTGGTTCGCCGAGGGCACCTCGGGCTGGGCGACGGCCTCCTTCGGCTACGTGATCGGCTTCGTCCTCGCCGCCGCCGTGACCGGCGCGCTGGCCCGCCGCGGCGCCGACCGCACCCCGGTCAACACCGCCGTCACCATGGTCCTCGGCAGCCTCGCCATCTACGCGGTCGGCGTCCCGTACCTCGCCCTGTCGCTGCACGTGCCGCTCGCCCGCGCCGCCGAGCTCGGCCTCTACCCGTACCTGGTCGGCGACGCCGTCAAGGCCGCCTTCGCCGCCGGCGCCCTGCCGCTGGCCTGGAAGCTGTTCGGCCGGCGCTGATCCGCCCGGCGGCCCGCGTCGCCCGGCCGCCCCGCGCCGCCGTCCCACCCCGCCGTCCCACCCCGCCGCCCCACCCGGTCGGCGCCCCCGTTGTCGGGCCCGGGCGCACGCGCATGCCACACTCATGGCATGCGCGTGTACCTGGGCTCAGACCATGCCGGATACGAACTGAAGAACCACCTCGTGGAGTGGCTCAAGGGGGCCGGCCACGAGCCGGTCGACTGCGGGCCGCACATCTACGACGCCGAGGACGACTACCCGCCGTTCTGCCTGCGTGCCGCCGAGCGCACCGCCGCCGACGAGGACGCCCTGGGCATCGTGATCGGCGGCTCGGGCAACGGCGAGGCGATCGCCGCCAACAAGGTCAAGGGCGTCCGGGCCGCGCTGGCCTGGAGCGTGCAGACCGCCGAGCTCGGCCGTCAGCACAACAACGCCAACGTGATCTCCATCGGCGGCCGCATGCACACCCAGGAGGAGGCCACCGAGTTCGTCGAGGTCTTCCTCAAGACCCCGTACAGCGGCGAGCCCCGGCACACCCGCCGGATCGAGATGCTGAGCGAGTACGAGACCACCGGCGAGCTCCCGCCGATCCCGGCCCACCACCCGCAGGGCTGATCCCGCCACCCACCCTCCCCGACGGCCGGCCGCACGCTCCCGTGCGACCGGCCGTCGCCGTGTCCGGACGCCCCCGGACGCCCCGGGACGGCCCCGGACCTCGCCCGACGGGCCCGCGGCGGCCCGCTCCGCCTGTGGGATCGGCCACAGGCCCCGGCGCTCGGACACCCCCGTACGCGGGGCGCGCACGCCGCCCGCACGGTTCCGTACGCCCAACCGGCGTACGCCTCCTGACGGCACGCCCGCAACCCCGCCGATCGGCCGAAACCCGCCGGGCGCCCCGCGCTCCGGCGCCCGCGCCCGCCCCCGGCCCGTCGACGCCGGGCCGTGCCCGTGGATAGGGTCGGACCCCATGGCTGGCAGAGCGCCGGGCACACCGCCCCAGACGACTGCGACGAGGCCCGGCGCCGCCACGGCGTCCGAGTCCGTGACGGCCCGGTTGCGCAAGAGGGTCCGCCGGGTCCGCCGAAGGCTGCGCACAGCCGGTGTGGACTACTTCCGCGGCGGCGCCGCCGACTGGCCGGTGCTCTGCGCGCTCGCCCTGCTCGTCCCGCTGCTGATCCTGCTCAACATCTGGATGCCCGACTGGGCCCCGCCCACCTCCCTGGTCCTGCCGATCCTGGCCGGCGCCCTGCTGCTGCGCCCCGGCAGTCTGGTGGTGCTCTACGCGCTGGCCGCGCTCGGCCTCTCCTCCGAGTCCGTGATCCACACCGGCCAGCGGGTCGCCAGCGACAACCCCGAGGCGTACATCTACGGCGTGACCCCGGGCGCGGCCCTGGTGGTCGGCGCCGCCGGGGTGGGCGGCCTGCTGCTCGCCCAGTTCCGGGCCCGGGTCGGCGTGCCCTGGTGGGGCGGCTCCACCATGCTGTTCGACCTGCGCGAGCGGCTGCGGGTGCAGAGCCGGGTGCCCGAGCTGCCGGAGGGCTGGCACGCGGACATGGCGCTGCGCCCGGCCGGCGGCCAGTCCTTCTCCGGGGACTTCGTGGTCGCCGCCCGCACCGGCCCCGGCCAGCGGCTGCTGGAGGTGGTCCTCGCGGACGTCTCCGGCAAGGGCATGGACGCCGGCTCCCGCGCGCTGCTGCTCTCCGGCGCCTTCGGCGGCCTGGTCGGCTCGCTGCCCGCGCACGACTTCCTGCCCGCCGCCAACGGCTACCTGCTGCGCCAGTCCTGGGAGGAGGGCTTCGCCACCGCCGTCCACCTGGTGCTGGACCTGGACACCGGGGAGTACGAGCTGCTCTCGGCCGGGCACCTGCCGGGCATGCAGCGGCTGGCCGGGGAGGGGCGCTGGGAGGTCAAGCAGGCCGAGGGCCCGCTGCTCGGGATCTACGACGGCGCCAAGTTCGAGGGCGTGCGCGGCCGGCTGAACCGGGGCGACGTGCTGATGCTGTGCACCGACGGCATGGTCGAGGCCCCGGGCCGGGACCTCGGGGAGGGCATGGACCGGCTGATGGGGGAGGCGGACCGGCTGGTGCCCGGCGGCGGACCCGGGACGGGTACGGGCACCGCGGCGGCGCTGATCGAGACGGTCGCCCGGGACATCAACGACGACCGCGCCGTGCTGCTGCTCTGGCGCGACTGACGGCGCCGTCGGGGCACATGCCAAGGGCAGCCGCCGCTGTCAAGCCCGGCAGCTGATCTTCGGCCAATTCGCAGGCCCCGTCGACGGAGCGGACCAGCGGCTTCCGTTCCCCGCCCCCGGCCGTTTTCCGGCCGCTCAGCACGGCCCCGCCGACGATTCGTCAGGACGGCTCCGCTATCGTCCCGGTCGGCGGAAACTCGTCTCGCATCGCAGGATATCGGCGTTGGGCTGACTTTCAGACCTTTACGCAATCGGCACGGTCGACCACACTGAGTCCGGGCGGGACTGTTCAGGATTCGGGGGATTGGGGGCGTCACGTGCGGCACGACAGACAGCGGTCGACTGCGGGCTCCCTCGCCGGCGCTGCGCCGGACGGTCCGCGATTCCGCCTCGGGACCGTCGGACAGGCCGGGGTCCGGCTTTCGCAGGTGCCGCCGGGCGGCGGCACCCCGCTATGAAAACGAGGAAGTGAGTCCGGGTGGCACTCTCCGTCTCCGCACTGGTCCTGTTCGCGATCCTGTGCATCATCTTCATCCGCAACAAGCAGATGAAGATCCCGCACGCGATCGTCGCCGCCCTGTTCGGCTTCATGCTCCACGAGACCACGGTCGCCGGTTCCATCAACTCCCTGCTGGCCAACCTCGCGCACAGCATCTCCGGCATCACCGGCGGCTGACCCGGCCGGGCCGTCCGCACCCTCGCCCAGGGGTCACCGGTCGGCCCGTCTGGCCTCCCGCCAGCGAGCGAACAGTCCCCGGGGGCGCGCCGCCGCCGGGGCCGGGGCACGCATCGGCGCGGGTGCCACCGCACCCGCCGGCGTGTGCTGCCCCGATGCCGTCGGTTCGGCCGTCAGCAGCACGAACAGCCGTGCCCAGCACAGCCGTTCGCCCCGCGGCCAGTCCAGTGCGCGCAGCGCCGCCGACGCCGCCTCCGACACCTCGCCGCCCACCCGGACCTCGGCGACGTCGTCCCCCGCCTTCCCGCCCAGGAAGAGCTTGACGCCCACCGGCCCGGGCCCGGTCAACCCGGCGCGCAGCGCGGGCGCCAGCGCCGGCAGCACCCGGTGCTCGGCGAGCCAGCCCGCCAGGTGCTCGTTGCCGAAGCCGAACACCGCGGCCGGCCCCTGCACCGCGTGCCAGCCCGGGAGTCCGGGCAGGGCCGGGCGGTCGGCGCGGATCCCGCGGCCCCCCGCGACCTCGACCAGCACCGGGGCGGTGGTGGTCGCCCACATCTTCACCGCGTTGGCGAGCTTCTCCTCCTCGGTGTTGCCGAGGCCTGCCGCGCAGTCCCACACCACCGGGGCGTCCGCCCGGCCCAGGTGGAGCACGAAGCCGAGGTCCACGTGCCCGGCGCCGTCGTCCCCGGGGTGCTCGCGCACCGCCACCGCGGTGGTGCCGGGGCCGCGGACCACTTCGCCGTCCGGGCGGAACACCTGGCCCAGTCGCGCCATCTCCCGGACCACACAGCGCTGAATGACGGCCAGTCGCTCCTGCGGATGCACCGGGACTCCTCCACCTCGGGAGCGCGGCGGCTGAGCTCGCGCTCGAACTGCGCTCGAACGCCGCCGAGGCTATCGGCCCGACAGCCCGCCGGGAAACCATGCGGACCCCGCGGTCCTCCGGTCGCGGAATTGTCCTGGATGCCCCACTTTGGGCAGCGGAACCTGAAGGCCGTCCGCCCGGAGGACCCGCATGCCCCGCACCACCGCCCCGCCCCCGCCCGTCCTCCTCGCCCCCGGGCCGCCGCCGTTCGGCCCGGCCGGCCCCGGGCTGGTCGCCGAGATCGAGGCCTACCTCGCCTCGCTGCCCGCCCCCGCGCGCACCCCGGTGCCGTACGTCTGCCCCCACGGCAGCGTCCTGCGGCCCTGGCAGGCCGGCCACCCCGAGCCCCGGGCCACCCTGCTCGACCGGGCGCTGGGCCGGCCCGCGCGGCCCGTGCCGGTCGGCGCGGCCGACCACCTCCGGCTCGCCTCCCGCTACATCGGGGCGCACGGCTGGCTCCAGGGCGCGATGTGGGACGCGGCCGGCCGGGTCTGCCTGCTCGGCGCGCAGGCCGCCGTCCTGGCACACGGCTACGGCACCCCGGACACCGTGCGCACCGCCCGGGTCCAGCTGATGGAGGTGCTGCACGCCACCGGCCGCCCGGCGCGCTCCCCGGACGAGTACAACGACCGCCCGACCACCCGGGAGGGCGACGTCCACCAGCTGCTGGACCGGGCCGCCGCCCGGGCCGCACGGCTCGGACTCTGAGGCGGAAGGGGCCGCGGCGGCCCGGGGAACGCCGACGGCCCCGGTGCGCTGGGCGCACCGGGGCCGGATCGGAGAGCGGGCGACGAGAATCGAACTCGCGTGACTAGTTTGGAAGACTAGGGCTCTACCATTGAGCTACGCCCGCACGACGCTCCCAGCCGTCACCGGCCGGAAGTCCGGGGGACAGCGTACCTGGTCCGGCCGCCCGAGCGCACGCCCCCTCGCCCAGCGCCCTGCGTGCACCCCCTCGCGCCCGCGCGGTATATGTCGCGGTCGCGCCCGCGCGGAACAACTCGGCGAGCCGTGCAGGCCCGGCGTGTACGCTTCCTCTCGGCACCACGGGGTGTGGCGCAGTTTGGTAGCGCGTCCGCTTTGGGAGCGGAAGGCCGTCGGTTCGAATCCGGTCACCCCGACAGTGCGGCAGGGTCTCGCCCGACGGGGGCGGGGCCCTGTTCTGTGTGGGAGCTCCCCGGCGGCGGTACGGTGGCGCCTGGCGTCCGCCTTTCGTGGTACCGGTAGGATGGGGCGCTGGCGGTAGTCCCTGTGGCGTCCACCCAGGTCAACCGCACGAGGGCGAGGAGTCAAGCTCACCGTCCACCCCACGGGAGATGCAGCTCCAACCGCCCATCGCCCGTCTCGTCCGACCCCCCTTCCGGCTCCGGCCGGGCGATGGGGACGGGCGGAGACAACCTGACCGCAAGCCCCTAGGAGACCTAACCGTGAAGAGCGCCGTCGAGACTCTGAACCCGACCCGGGTTCGACTCACCGTCGAGGTGCCCTTCGAGGAGCTCAAGCCCAGCCTCGACGCGGCGTACAAGAAGATCAACCAGCAGGTCTCGGTCCCGGGCTTCCGCAAGGGCAAGATCCCGAACCGGGTCATCGACCAGCGCTTCGGCCGTGGTGCCGTGCTGGAAGAGGCCGTCAACGACGCCCTGCCGCGCTTCTACACGCAGGCCGTCGACGAGGGCAAGATCGAGGTCCTCGGACAGCCCGACATCACCAACATCGAGGGTGTCGAGAAGATCGCCGATGGCGGCGACCTGAAGTTCACCGCCGAGGTCGACGTCCGTCCGGAGGTCACCCTGCCGGAGTTCTCCTCCATCGAGGTGACCGTCGACCCGATCGTCGTCTCCGACGAGGACATCGAGAAGTCGCTGGAGCAGCTGCGCGAGCGCTTCTCCTCGGTCAAGGACGTCGAGCGCGCCGCCGCCGAGGGCGACATCGTGGTCGTGGACCTGGTCGCCAAGGTCGACGGCGAGGTGCCGGACGACGGCACCGCCAACGGCGTCAGCTACGAGATCGGCTCGGGCCGCCTCATCGACGGCATCGACGAGGCCGTCGTCGGCCTGTCGGCCGGCGAGGAGAAGACCTTCGAGACCGAGCTCAAGGGTGGCACCCAGGCGGGCAAGACCTCCGAGGTCACCGTCACCGTCACCGCCGTCCAGGAGAAGGAGCTGCCCGAGCTGGACGACGAGTTCGCCCAGCTGGCCAGCGAGTTCGACACCCTGGAGGACCTGCGCGCCGACTCCCGCAAGCGCCTGGAGCGCATGAAGGAGTACGACCAGGCCACCCAGGCCCAGGAGAAGGTCCTGGACGCGCTGCTCGCCCTGGTTGAGATCGAGTACCCCGAGAAGCTCCTCAAGGACGAGGTCGAGACCCGCAAGCACAACGTGGAGCACCACCAGCTCCAGCCGATGGGCCTCTCCCTCGACGCCTACCTGGAGACCCAGGGCAAGACCGCCGAGGAGTGGGACGCGGAGATCGAGGAGCAGGCGAAGAAGGGCATCAAGACCCAGTTCGTCCTGGACCAGATCGTCGCCGACGAGGAGCTGGGTGTTAACCAGGAGGAGCTGACCGAGCACCTCATCCGCCGCGCCGCCGGCTCCGGCCTCACCCCGGACCAGTTCGCCCAGCAGGTCGTCCAGGGCGGCCAGGTTCCGCTGCTGGTCGGCGAGGTCGCCCGCGGCAAGGCGCTGGCCACCGTGGTCGAGGCCGCCAAGGTCGTCGACACCGAGGGCAACGAGATCAACTTCGACGACGAGGACGAGACGGCCGAGACCGTCGAGGCCGCCGCCGAGGAGACCTCCGCCGAGGAGAAGACCGAGGCCTGAGCGCCCCGGTAGCCCCTCCAGGCTGCAGCGGGCCCGGACGCCGTACGGTGTCCGGGCCCGCTGTCGTCCCCGCCCGCGACCACCGCGACCCTGCGCTCACAGCGAACAGTTCTGCGTGAGGGATTCTGCGGCCCGGCCTGCGCGTTAGGGTCCTTGGACAGCACCAATCACGACGTGATACCCGGAAGCTGTGCGACATCGTGACGGCCGTGGAGCGACCGTCCAAACCGACTGAGCAGGTGGCTAAGTGACGTTCCCGCAGATGCAGATGCCTGGCCCGATGGCGCCGCACGCCGCCGCTGGTGACGTGCTCGGCGGCCTTGGCGACCAGGTCTACAACCGGCT
Organism: Kitasatospora sp. NPDC048715; assembly: GCF_043198905.1. Taxonomy (NCBI): domain Bacteria; kingdom Bacillati; phylum Actinomycetota; class Actinomycetes; order Kitasatosporales; family Streptomycetaceae; genus Kitasatospora; species Kitasatospora sp. NPDC048715. The sequence continues at coordinate 53,147 of NZ_JBICVH010000010.1, forward strand.
GCTCAACGAGCGGATCATCTTCCTCGGCCAGGCGGTCGACGACGACATCGCCAACAAGATCACCGCGCAGCTGCTGCTGCTGGCCGCGGACCCGGACAAGGACATCTTCCTCTACATCAACTCCCCGGGCGGCTCGATCTCGGCCGGCATGGCGATCTACGACACCATGCAGTACATCAAGAACGACGTCGTCACCATCGCGATGGGCATGGCGGCCTCGATGGGCCAGTTCCTGCTCACCGCGGGTGCCCCGGGCAAGCGCTTCTCGCTGCCGAACTCGACCATCCTGATGCACCAGCCCTCCGCGGGCCTCGGCGGTTCCGCCACCGACATCCGCATCCAGGCCGAGCAGCTGCTCCGCACCAAGAAGCGGATGTCCGAGCTGATCGCCCACCACAGCGGCCAGTCCTTCGAGCAGATCACCGCCGACTCCGACCGCGACCGCTGGTTCACCCCGGAGGAGGCCCTGGAGTACGGCCTCATCGACGCGATCATGCACAGCGCCGCGGACGTCCCCGGCGGCGGCGGCACGGGCGCTGCCTGAGCCTCGGCCCGGCCCGCGAGACCACAGCCCCAACGCCCCGGAGGACAAGGACCCCATGAACATCCCCAGCCTGTCGGCCGCCAAGGCCCGCGTCGAGGACATGCGCGCCGAGGGCCGCTACATCGTCCCACGCTTCGTCGAGCGCACCACGCAGGGCATCCGCGAGTACGACCCGTACGCCAAGCTGTTCGAGGAGCGCATCATCTTCCTCGGCTCGCAGGTCGACGACGTCTCGGCGAACGACATCATGGCGCAGCTGCTGTGCCTGGAGTCGATGGACCCGGACCGCGAGATCCAGATGTACATCAACTCGCCCGGCGGCTCGTTCACGGCCCTGACGGCCATCTACGACACCATGCAGTACGTGAAGCCGGACATCACCACGGTCTGCATGGGCCAGGCGGCCTCCGCCGCGGCCGTGCTGCTCGCCGCCGGCACCCCCGGCAAGCGGATGGCGCTGCCGAACGCCCGCATCCTGATCCACCAGCCGTACACCGAGACCGGCCGCGGCCAGGTGTCCGACCTGGAGATCCAGGCCAAGGAGATCTTCCGGATGCGCGAGCAGCTGGAGGAGATGCTCTCCAAGCACTCCAACCGGACGGCGGAGCAGGTGCGCGACGACATCGAGCGCGACAAGATCCTGACCGCCGAGGAGGCCGCCGAGTACGGCCTGATCGACCAGATCATCTCCACCCGCAAGACCTCGCTGACCTCCTGAGGTCGGCGCCCTCCCGGCCCGCCCCCGGGTCGGAGGGGCCGTCGGGGGGGGGGGGGGGCCCCCCCGGGGCCCCCCCCCCCCCCCCCCCCCCCCCCCCCCCCCCCCCCCCCCGCCCGCCCCCCCCCCCCCCCCCCCCCCCCCCCCCCCCCCCCCCCCCCCCCCGCCGCGCCCCGGGGGGGGGGCCCCCCCCCCCCCCCCCCCCGGGGGGGGGGGGGCGGGGGGGGGGGGGGGCCCCCGGGGGGCCCCCCCCCCGCCCCGGCCCATCGGCGGGCCCGCGCGACGGCATCTGTTCGGTATCAATTCGCCCAGGGCGTAGGGCAGACCTGGCGAAGAGGCCGGAATCACGGGCCCGGCAGAGTACCGTCGGATAGCGAGACCGAGCGCCGTCGGCGTTGACGGTCCACAGCACCAGGCCCCGGAACCCTGCGGGGCCCCTGGCGAAGGGGAAGCACCTCGTGGCACGCATCGGAGACGGTGGCGACCTGCTCAAGTGCTCGTTCTGCGGCAAGTCGCAGAAGCAGGTGAAGAAGCTGATCGCCGGCCCAGGCGTGTACATCTGCGACGAGTGCATCGACCTGTGCAACGAGATCATCGAGGAGGAACTCGCCGAGACCTCCGAGGTGCGCTTCGAGGAGCTCCCGAAGCCGCGCGAGATCTACGAGTTCCTGGACCAGTACGTGGTCGGCCAGGACCTCGCCAAGAAGGCGCTGTCGGTCGCCGTCTACAACCACTACAAGCGGGTCCAGGCCGGTGAGGCGGGCCGCAGCGGCGGCAACGGCCGCGAGGACGCCATCGAGCTGGCCAAGTCCAACATCCTGCTGCTGGGCCCCACCGGCTCCGGCAAGACGCTGCTGGCGCAGACCCTGGCCCGGATGCTCAACGTGCCGTTCGCCATCGCGGACGCCACCGCGCTGACCGAGGCCGGCTACGTCGGCGAGGACGTCGAGAACATCCTGCTCAAGCTGATCCAGGCGGCCGACTACGACGTCAAGAAGGCCGAGACCGGGATCATCTACATCGACGAGATCGACAAGGTCGCGCGCAAGAGCGAGAACCCGTCGATCACCCGGGACGTCTCCGGCGAGGGCGTGCAGCAGGCCCTGCTGAAGATCCTGGAGGGCACCACGGCCTCGGTGCCGCCGCAGGGCGGGCGCAAGCACCCGCACCAGGAGTTCATCCAGATCGACACCACCAACGTGCTGTTCATCGTCGGCGGCGCGTTCGCCGGCCTGGAGCGGATCATCGAGGGCCGCGCGGGTGCCAAGGGCATCGGCTTCGGCGCCAACATCCGCTCGAAGCGGGAGTCGGACGCCAGCGACCACTTCCGCCAGGTGATGCCCGAGGACCTGGTGAAGTTCGGCATGATCCCCGAGTTCATCGGCCGTCTCCCGGTGATCACCAGCGTGCACAACCTGGACCGCGAGGCGCTGCTCCAGATCCTCACCGAGCCGCGCAACGCGCTGGTCAAGCAGTACCGCAAGCTGTTCGAACTGGACGGCGTGGAGCTGGAGTTCTCCCGGGACGCGCTTGAGGCGATCGCCGACCAGGCGATCCTGCGCGGCACCGGCGCGCGCGGGCTGCGGGCCATCATGGAGGAGGTGCTGATGTCCGTGATGTACGAGGTCCCCTCGCGCCAGGACGTCGCCCGCGTGGTGGTCACCGGCGACGTGGTCTCCAAGCACGCCATCCCCACCCTGGTGCCGCGCGACATGATCAAGCGCGAGCGCCGGGAGAAGAGCGCCTGACCCGAGGCCTCCGCGACACGGGAGGGGCCCCGCACCGGATCCGGTGCGGGGCCCCTCCCGTGTCACGCGCGCGCTACTTGGCGACCTTCATGGCGTCGCGGATCGCCCGGGTCTTCTCCGCGGCCTGGTCCGGGGTGACGCCCTGGCCGCTGTCGCCGCCGGTGCTGCCCAGGCTCATCTTCGTGAAGGTGACCCGGCCGTAGGTGGACTTGTCCGCCCACACGCAGACCGTCGGCCCGGCCTTGCCGGCGATCACGCTGATCACGCCGCAGCTGAGCTTGCCGGCGGAGGCGTGGCTGTCCTTCGCGGGGTAGTCGGTCATCGGCGTGGTCCAGCTGACCCCGCCGCCGTCCTTCTTCGAGTCCGCGATGATCTGGTCCGGGTCGTTGAGGTCGCCGTAGATCCCGATCACCGAGAGCGAGTCCACGTTCTTGACGTCGGTGCCCTTGCCGTAGCTGGCCACCACCGCGTGCAGGTCCTTGCCGACCTTGGAGACCTCGGGCTTGCTCATGTCGGCGGCCTCCTCCTTCGCCGACTTCTGGACGTAGCCGTCCAGCAGCGTCTGCGGGGCGGTGAGCTTGTACTGGCCGCCCGCGTCCTTGCCGCCGAGGAACGACCAGGCGGCGTAGCCGCCGCCGCCCAGCACCAGCGCGCCGACCACCAGCCCGATCACCAGGCCGCCCTTGCCCTTGGGCTGCTGGGGCGGCGGGTAGCCCGGCTGGCCGTACGGCGCCTGCGGCGGCGCGCCGTACGGCTGCGGGGGTGCGCCGTAGGGCTGCTGCGGCGGCTGCCCGTACTGGGGCTGGCCGTACGGGGGCTGGGGTGCGCCGTAGGGCTGCTGCTGGGGCTGGCCGTACTGCGGCGGCTGCCCCCCGTACTGCGGCGGCTGGCCGCCGTAGGGCTGCGGCTGTCCCTGCGGGTACTGCTGTCCCTGGCCGTACATCTGCGTTCGTGCTCCCCCGCCGCACCCGCGGCCTGTCGTGGTGTCCAGTCGTTCCGTGCCCGTCCGGTCCGCCGGACGAGTGCCCGGGCACGCTACCGCACGGTGGCGGACCGGGGCCCGCCCGGGCGCGGCGGGTCCGGGCACCGAAAGCGGTTCGTGACCCTCCCCCCGGTTACGTAAACTGTGCGTCGTGACCGACACGACGAACCAGCGCCCCGTGAGCACCTTTGCCGGGGACGAAGCAGCGACCCTCCCGACGACCTACACCCCCGCGGACGTAGAGGGCGAGCTGTACGAGCGCTGGGTGGAGCGTGGCTACTTCACCGCGGACGCGAAGAGTGACAAGCCCGCCTACACCATCGTCATCCCGCCGCCGAACGTCACCGGCGCCCTGCACCTGGGCCACGCCTTCCAGCACACGCTGATGGACGCGCTGACCCGCCGCAAGCGCATGCAGGGCTACGAGACGCTCTGGCTGCCGGGCATGGACCACGCCGGCATCGCCACCCAGAACAAGGTCGAGCAGCAGCTCGCCGAGTCCGGCCTCTCCCGCCACGACCTGGGCCGGGAGGCCTTCGTCGAGAAGGTCTGGGAGTGGAAGAAGAGCTACGGCGGCCGCATCCTCGGCCAGATGCGCCGCCTCGGCGACGGCGTGGACTGGTCGCGCGAGCGCTTCACCATGGACGAGGGCCTGTCCCAGTCCGTCCAGACCATCTTCAAGCGGCTCTTCGACGACGGCCTGATCTACCGCGCCGAGCGCATCATCAACTGGTGCCCGCGCTGCCTCACCGCGCTGTCCGACATCGAGGTGGAGCACGAGGACACGCCGGGCGAGCTGGTCTCGATCCGCTACGGCGAGGGCGAGGACTCGATCGTCGTCGCCACCACCCGGGCCGAGACGATGCTGGGCGACACCGCGGTGGCCGTCCACCCCGAGGACGAGCGCTACCGGCACCTGGTCGGCCGGACCATCAAGCTGCCGCTGACCGACCGTGAGATCCCGGTCGTCGCGGACGAGCACGTCGACCCGGAGTTCGGCACCGGCGCCGTCAAGGTGACGCCCGCGCACGACCCGAACGACTTCGCCATCGGCCAGCGCCACGGCCTGCCCAACCTGACGGTCATGGACGATCGCGGTGCGATCACCGTGCACGGCCCCTTCCTCGGCATGGACCGGCTGGAGGCCCGCTCGGCCGTCGTCGGCGCGCTGCGCGAGCAGGGCCGGATCGTCGCCGAGAAGCGCCCGTACATGCACGCCGTGGGCCACTGCTCGCGCTGCCACACCGTGGTCGAGCCGCGGCTGTCGCTGCAGTGGTGGGTCAAGGTCGAGCCGCTGGCCAAGGCCGCCGGCGACGCCGTCCGCGACGGCAAGGTGGAGATCCACCCGAAGGAGCTGGAGCGCCGCTACTTCGACTGGGTCGACAACATGTACGACTGGTGCATCTCGCGCCAGCTCTGGTGGGGCCACCGGATCCCGGTCTGGTACGGCCCCGAGGGCGAGGTCGTCTGCGTCGGTCCGGACGAGCAGCCGCCGACCGGCGAGGGCTGGGTCCAGGACCCGGACGTCCTGGACACCTGGTTCTCCTCCGGCCTGTGGCCGTTCTCCACGCTCGGCTGGCCGGAGCGGACCGCGGACCTGGAGAAGTTCTACCCGACCGACGTCCTGGTGACGGGCCACGACATCATCTTCTTCTGGGTCGCCCGGATGATGATGTTCGGCCTGTACGCGATGGACGGCGAGGCGCCGTTCAAGACCGTCGCCCTGACCGGTCTGGTGCGCGACGAGTTCGGCAAGAAGATGTCGAAGTCCTCCGGCACGGCCGTGGACCCGCTGGACTGGATGGACGCCTACGGCGCCGACGCCGTCCGCTTCACCCTGGCCGGCGGCGCCAACCCGGGCGCCGACGTGCCGATCGGCGAGGACTGGGTCAAGGGCTCGCGCAACTTCTGCAACAAGATCTGGAACGCGACCCGCTTCGCGCTGATGAACGGCGCCACCACCGAGGGCGCGCTGCCCGCGCCCGAGGACATGACCGCGGTCGACCGCTGGATCCTGTCGCGGCTGAACGCCACCGTCGCCAAGGTGGACGCGCTGTACGACGACTTCCAGTTCGCCAAGGCGACGGACGCGCTGTACCACTTCGCCTGGGACGAGGTCTTCGACTGGTACGTCGAGCTCTCCAAGACCACCCTGGCCAAGGGCGGCCCGCAGGCGGACGCCTCGCGCCGGGTGCTCGGCGAGGTCCTGGACGTCACGCTGCGGCTGCTGCACCCGGTCGTCCCGTTCGTCACCGAGGCGCTGTGGACGACGCTCACCGGCGCCGAGTCGCTGGTCGTGGCCGCGTGGCCGAAGGACAGCGGCTACCGTGACGCGGCCGCCGAGTCGGAGATCGCCACCCTCCAGCAGGTGGTCACCGAGGTCCGCCGGTTCCGTTCGGACCAGGGCCTCCAGCCCGCGCAGCGCGTCCCGGCCCAGCTGGAGCTGGCCGGCACCGTGCTGTCCGTCCACGAGGACGCGATCCGCTCGCTGCTGCGGCTGACCGTTCCCGAGGAGGGCTTCGCGGCCACCGCCTCGCTGCCGGTCGCCGGTGCCACCGTCGCGCTGGACCTCTCCGGCACCATCGACGTCGCGGCCGAGCGCAAGCGCCTGGCCAAGGACCTCGCGGCCGCCGAGAAGGAGAAGGCCCAGACCACCGCCAAGCTCGGCAACGAGGCGTTCCTCGCCAAGGCGCCGGACGAGGTGGTCGCCAAGATCCGGGGCCGTCAGGAGGCCGCCGAGGCCGACATCGCCCGGATCACCGCCCAGCTCGCGGCGCTGCCGCAGGGCTGAGCCCGGACCGGTCCCCGAGGGGCCGCACACCGCGACACGCGGGGTGCGGCCCCTCGGGCGTTTTTCCGGTGTTCGCTTCCGGAACGGCTACCCGGGTGCTTTCACTACACCAAATAGCCCAGAAACATTGCTCCCTTCCGGCGAATTATCATCCTGCGACCGGGTGAGGTCCTATTCCGAGCGAATTGATTCCGGTCTTGCCCGCGCGGGTTCGCGGAAGTTTGCAGGTCCGCTGTGTACCGTGTGCACGGAGTTTCCGAATGGGCGTTTCCGCTGAGCGTTCCTGCTGAGCGACGGACGGGAGGGCATGGCGTGGTGGTGACCGAGGAGTTGGCCGACGAACTGCCTCTGGAGGCGGTCGAGGAGGCCAAGGCCAGGGCGGCGACCCTGCTGCTCGCGTTCCGGCACGGCAACCAGATCGCGTTCGACCACGAGCTGGACCTGCTGTTCGCCGAGCACGCCGAGCGCGAGGTGACCACCCTGCTCACCTGGATCGCCGCCGAGGCCGTCCGCAAGGCGTACGCCCCCGAGGTCGGCGACAGGGTGCTGCGGGCGATGGCCCGGCGCGCCCCGGAGGACACCGGCGCGGTCGACGTGGACGAGGAGACCGCGAGCGCCGCCCGGCTGATCGAGGCGGTGGCGGCCGGCGAGGTGGCCGAGGTCCGCGGCCTGGTGGCGGCGACGCCGGACACCACCTTCCTGCTCGGCGGCCTGCTGCAGGGCGTCGCGATGATGCTGCCGCTGCTGCCCGACGGTGAACTGGCCGAGATCACGGCCGAGTTGCGCCGTCGGCACGGCGGCGCCGCGCACGTGCCGGAGGCCCGGGCCGGGGTCTGAACCCGGGCCGCCGGCAGCCGGGCAGGCCGGCCGGTCCGGCTACGGCATGGCGTGCAGGTGCGAACCGATGGTGCTCGCGACCGGGTTGCCCGCCTTCGCGTCCCAGTTGGTCGACCAGGTCATCGCGCCGCCGATGCCCGGCCACTTGGTGTCCGGCTTGTAGCTGCCGCAGTTGGTGCCGGAGGCCAGGCAGTCCAGCGCGTTGTTGACCGTGGCGGCGGCGAGGTACCCGCCGCCGGCGGCGCTGGTGGAGGCCGGCACCCCGAGTCCCACCTGCTCGGGGCGCAGCCCGCCCTTGAGCTGGATGCAGGCCAGCGCGGTGAGGAAGTTCTCGGTGCCCTGCGAGTAGACGTTCCCGTCGCAGCCGTTCATCGCGCCGGAGTTGTAGTACTGCATGTTGACGATGGTGAGGATGTCCTTCACGTTCAGCGCCAGTTTGAAGTACTCCATGCCGGTCGACTGCATGTCGATCGTCTGCGGCGCCATGGTGAGGACGAATCCGCTCCCGGCCTTTGCCGCGAGGGCGTGCAGCGCCTGGCCCATGTAGGTGGAGCTGATGCCGTTCTCCAGGTCGATGTCGATCCCGTCGAAGCCGTAGCCCTGCATCAGCGCCCAGGCGGAGTCGGTGAAGTTCGCGGCGGAGGCGGAATCGCCCACCCAGACCGTGCCGTTCTGTCCGCCGATGGAGAGCACCACCCGTTTTCCGGCCGCCCGCTTGGCCGCGATGTCGGCCTTGAACTGGGCGTCGGTGTAGCCGCCGAGGCGGGAGGAGAGGGCGGGGTCGAGGGTGAAGCCCAGGCCGCCGCGGGTGGCGGTGGCGTCCGCGAAGGAGACCGCGATGATGTCGTAGGCGGCCGGGACGTCGCTGATCCGCTGGACGGTGGCGCCGTTGTCGAAGTTCTGCCAGTAGCCGGTGAGGATGTGCTTGGGCAGGCCCGGGGGCCTGGTCGGGGTCGACGTCCCGGTGGGGGTGGGGCTGCCGGTGCCCGTGGCGGTGGCCGTCGGGCTCGGCGAGGCGGTGGAGGTGGTGGTGGCGGTCGGGCTCGGGGACGGCTGCGGTCCGCCGGGCCCGAGCAGCGAGACGTCGTCGGCGGCGAAGGCCGGCTGCCCGTACCAGCCGTGCAGGTAGACGGTGACGCTGGTGGTGTTCGGGCCGGTGCTGAAGCCCGTGCTCAGCTGGGTCCAGCCGGTGCCGCCGGGGGTCCAGGTGCTCGGATCGGTGCCGCCGGTGCCGCGGGCGCCCAGGTAGACGTACGAGCCCTGGACCCAGGAGCTCAGGGTGTACGAGGAGGAGGGCTTCACCGCGACGGTCTGGGTGCACTCGCCGGTGTCGCTCCCGCTCGGGGTGGACTGCAGGGCGTACGTGCCGGAGTGCGCGGCGGTGTTCCGGACCGTGGCGCTCGAACAGGTCCAGCCGGACAGGTTCCCGGTCTCGAAGCCGCCGTTGGTGATCAGATCGGTGTCGGCGGCGTGGGCGCCGGTGCCGTCGGCCAGGGCGAGTCCGCCCAGGCCGATGACCAGGGCGCTCGCTCCGGCGAGCAGCGAACGGACGGCGCGCGGGCGCCGGTGTCGGGCAGGTGGCATGACTCCGTCTCCAGTGGGGGAGGCCCGGCGGCGCCTCGTGGGGGAGGAACGCCGTCCGGGGTGTCGATGGTGCGCGTGCGGGAGCTACCGACAACTCAAGTCCCGGTCGGGAACGGAGACTTGCCTCACAAGGTGGAGTAGACCAATTCTGCTGTCAAGGGGGCGTTACGCGGCCAGTGGTGCGGACCCGACCCCGGCCGGCCCGGCGATCGCCGCGGTCAGCGCGGCGATCCGGGCCGAGGCCAGGCCGTCGCCGTACGGGCTCGGGGTGGCCGCCAGCCGGGCGAGCCGCTCGGGGGTGTCGGAGAGCCAGGCGCGGGCCAGGGCGCCCAGCTCCTCGCCGGGCGGCACCAGCGCGGCGAAGCCGGCCGCCACCGCCTCCGGGCGCTCGGTGGAGCGGCGCACCACCAGCAGCGGGCGGCCGAGCACGGTGCACTCCTCCTGCACGCCGCCGGAGTCGGACACCAGCAGGGCCGCGTGGCCCGCCAGGCCCAGGAAGTCGCCGTAGCCGACCGGGCCGGTGACGGCCAGCCGCTCCAGCAGGCCGTCCAGGCCGAAGCGCTCGACGGCGGCCCGGGTGCGCGGGTGCATCGGGAACAGCACCGGGGTGCCGGCCCGGGCGATCCGGTCCAGCTCGGCGAGCACCGCGCCGAGCGCCTCGGCGGTGTCGGTGTTCTCCGGGCGGTGCACGGTGGCCAGCACGTACCCGTCCGGGCGCAGCCCGTGCGCGGCGAGCAGGGTGGCGCGGGCGGCCCCGTCCGGCAGTTGACGGCGGACCACCTCGACGACGGTGTTGCCGGTGAGCTCGATGCGCTCCTCGGCCAGCGACTCGGCGCGCAGGTTGGCGACGTTCTCCCCGGTGGCGGCGCAGAGCAGGTCGGAGACGTGGTCGACCATCACCCGGTTGTGCTCCTCGGGCATCGCCCGGTCGAAGCTGCGCAGCCCGGCCTCGACGTGGACCAGCGGGATCCCCCGGGCGTTGGCGGCCAGCGCCCCGGCCAGGGTCGCGTTGGTGTCGCCCTGGACGACCACGGCCAGCGGGCGGTCCTCGGCGAAGGCGGTGTCCAGCTGGCCCAGCGACCGGGCGATCTGGCCGGCCCGGGGGCGGCCGCCGACACCGGTGAGCAGCTCGGGCTCGGGCAGGTCGAGGTCGCGCAGGAAGCGGCCGGACATCGCCTCGTCCCAGTGCTGGCCGGTGTGCACCAGCCGGGTGGCGTCGCCGAGCTCGTGGATCAGCGGGGCGAGCTTGACCAGCTCGGGGCGGGTGCCGAGGACGACGGCGACGCTGGACGGGGGCAGGCACGTGCTCATGCGGGACTCCGGTGGCGTGGGGGCGGGGCGGCGCGAGGGGAGGGGAGGCGGGTCAGGACTCGAGCGCGGTGGGGGCGCCGACGGCGACCTTCTCGGCGTTGCGGCGGGTCTTGGCCCAGCCGTTGCGGCCGAGCAGCATCCGGACCGCGGCCCGGGTGGCGACCACGAACAGGTGATAGGCGTAGAGCCAGACCAGGACGCCCCAGAGCAGGGCGGTGAGCCGGCTCCGGTCGGGGTGGACGGCCCTGCGGTAGGCGAAGCCCCAGAACACCATCGGCAGGGCGGCGAGCACGAAGGCGAGCAGCATCCACGGGCCGAACCTGAGCTGGAACTCGGCGGTCTCCTCCGGGAAGAGCACCACCCCGGCGCCGGTGATCCCGAGCGAGAGCGGGAGGAGCAGCACCAGCAGGACGCAGACCACCGGCTGGAGGAAGGTGTACAGCACCTCGGCCTTGCCGGACGGGGTGTAGTGCGGGGAGCGCAGCACCCGGCCGGTGTAGCGCAGGCACTGCATGTTGCCCTGGGCCCAGCGGGTGCGCTGGGTGAGGAAGCGGCGCAGCGAGATCAGGCCCTCCTGGGAGACCTGGGCCTCGGTGACGTGGGTGAGCCGCCAGCCGGCCAGCCGCAGGTCGAGGCCGGACTCGTAGTCCTCCAGCAGGGCGCGCTCCGGCCAGGGGCGGCCGGCCCGGCCCTCCTCGGCGGTCAGCGAGTCGAGGGCGGTGAGCCGGACGAACTGGCCGTTGCCGCCGAGGCCGACGCTGCCGGTGCGGCGGCGCAGCAGCTGCATGCCGGTGTTGGTGGCCTGGAACTCGATGTCCTGCATCCGCACCAGTGCGCGGGCCAGGGCGTTGGCGGTCCGGCCGCGGCCGGGCAGCGGGAGTTCGTCGTCGGCGTTGCGCATCCGGACGCCGATCTGGACGGCGCCGGTGTCGGGGCGGCCGAGGGCCTTGGCGCTGCACACCCGGGCGAGGGTGTCCGGGCCGAGCTGTCCGTCGGCGTCGACCACGCCGATCACCACCCGGGAGCGGTCGGTGCCCTCGGGCAGCGAGGTGGAGATCTCCCGGTAGGCGGCGTTGAGGGCGGCGCCCTTGCCGATCCGGGCGTGCGGGCGGCGGCGCTGGACGAGGTGGACCCGCGGGTCGCGGGCCGCGGCGGCGAGCACCAGCTCGCGGGTGGCGTCCTCGCTGTCGTCGTCGATCACCCACAGGTGGGCCTCGGGCGCGCCGGCCCGCAGGCCGTCCAGGGTCTGGGTGACCACGGCCTCCTCGTCGCGACAGGGGATCACCAGGTGCCACTGGAAGGCGGCGGGGTCGCCGGGCTCGGCGGGGCGGCCGTGCCGGAAGGCGTGCCGGGAGCCCGCCCAGTACACGAGGAAGCGGCCGAAGACCAGGAGCATGTAGCCGACGAGGGCCAGGGAGATCAGTCCGGCGATCCGGACGACGGAGTCCTGGCGAAGCACGATCCATGCGTGCAGGGCGTCGGGCATGGCGAACTGCTCCTAGTGATCAAAGGCTGTTGGCTCCCATTGGTTGCGAATCGATGCTTCATTGCGGTTCAAATCGCCAAATCGATAGTAAAGGGAGAAAAATGGGCGATCACGGCAAAGGATGGGCAAAGTGGTGGTTCTCACCCCGTGAGGAGGACCCGTCGGCGCTCCGTAGACTGTGGTCGTGAGCGACAAGGCCGACCCGAACCCGTACACCATCCGCCCCGCCGACGGCGGCACCGGCGACGCCCTGCGCGACGTCGAGGTGGAGCTCTCCGAACGCTGGCCGGAGAACAAGCTGGAGCCCTCGCTCGACCGGATCGAGGCGCTGATGGACATCCTGGGCCAGCCCCAGCGGTCCTTCCCCTCCATCCACATCACCGGCACCAACGGCAAGACCTCCACCGCCCGGATGGTCGAGCAGCTGCTCAACGCCTTCGAGCTGCGCACCGGCCGCTACACCAGCCCGCACGTGGAGTCCGTCACCGAGCGGATCAGCCTGGACGGCGCCCCGATCAGCCCCGAGCGCTTCGTCGAGGTCTACCGCGACATCGAGCCCTACGTGCGGATGGTCGACGCGGCGCAGCCGGTGCCGATGTCCTTCTTCGAGGTGCTGACCGGCATGGCCTACGCGGCCTTCGCCGACGCCCCGGTGGACGTCGCCGTGGTCGAGGTCGGCATGGGCGGCTCCTGGGACGCCACCAACGTCATCGACGCCGCCGTCGCGGTGATCACCCCGATCGGGCTGGACCACACCGACAAGCTCGGCGGGACCACCGGCGAGATCGCGGTCGAGAAGTCCGGGATCATCAAGTCCGGTGCCGTCGCCGTCGTCGCCCAGCAGCAGCTGGACGCCGCCCAGACCATCCTGCGCCGCGCCGTCGAGGTGGACGCCACGGTCGCCCGCGAGGGCATGGAGTTCGGCGTGATCCGCCGCGAACTCGCCGTCGGCGGACAGTTGGTGACGCTGCGCGGACTCGGCGGCGAGGAGTACGAGGACGTCTTCATCCCGCTGCACGGCGAGTACCAGGCGCACAACGCGGCCCTCGCCCTGGCCGCGGTCGAGGCCTTCTTCGGCGTCGGCGGCGCGCGCGGCGGGCAGCTGGACGTGGACAAGATCCGCCAGGCCTTCTCCGGCGTCTCCTCGCCGGGCCGCCTGGAGGTCGTCCGCCGCAGCCCCACGATCGTCCTGGACGCCGCCCACAACCCGCACGGCGCCCGCGCCACCGTGGCCGCGCTCACCGAGTCCTTCGGCTTCACCCGGCTCGTCGGCGTGATCGGCACCTCCGGGGACAAGGACGTGGCCGGCGTGCTGGAGGCCTTCGAGCCGATCCTGGCCGAGGTCGTCATCACCCAGAACTCCACCCACCGCGCGATGGACGTCGACGCGCTCGCGGCGCTGGCCGTGGAGGTCTTCGGCCCGGACCGCGTCCAGGTCGAGCCCCGGCTCGACGACGCCATCGCCGCCGCCGTCACCCTCGCCGAGGAGGAGGGCGACCTCGGCGGCTCCGGGGTGCTGGTCACCGGTTCGGTCATCACGGTGGGCGAGGCCCGCCTGCTGCTCGGGAGGAAGTGACATGAGGACGCTCTGCTCCTCGACCTTGATCGGCGAAGCGTTGCTGATCCTCTTCGCGGCGCTGGTCGCGGTGCGGCTCACCGACGTCTCCGGTGCGGAGGTGTGGACGGTCAGCGGCATCGCGATGGCGCTGTGCGTCCTGCTCTGCGGCATGATCGACCGCCCCGGCGCGGTGCAGATCGGCTGGGCGCTGCAGATCGGGCTGATCGCCAGCGGCTTCATCCTGCCGACCATGTTCGGTCTCGGCGTGGTCTTCGCCGGCCTGTGGTGGTGCTCGGTGCACTACGGCCGCAAGGTCGACGCGTTCAAGGCCGCCCGGGCCGCCGCGGAGGCCGCCGCAGTACAGGTCTGAGGCCCGGACCGGCGGACCGACACGCCGTGTACGCAAGGTAATCTCTGCCCTGTCGGCGCCTCTTGTCGACCCGACTGTCCGCCGAACCGAATCCCCAGGAGACGCACCGTGTCCCAGCGCACTCTCGTCCTGCTCAAGCCCGACGCCGTCCGCCGCGGCCTGGCCGGCGAGATCATCAGCCGCATCGAGCGCAAGGCCGGCTGGCGGTTCGCCGCCGTCGAGCTGCGCACCTTCGAGCGGGCGACGCTGGAGCAGCACTACGCGGAGCACGTGGGCCGCCCGTTCTACGAGCCGCTGCTGGAGTTCATGACCTCCGGCCCGTCGATCGCGCTGATCGTCGAGGGCGAGGAGGTCGTCAAGGGCATCCGCATGCTGGCCGGCGCCACCAACCCGCTGGAGGCCGGCGCCGGCACCATCCGCGGCGACTACGCGACGATCACCCGCGAGAACCTGATCCACGCCTCCGACTCCCCGGAGTCCGCCGAGCGCGAGATCAAGATCTTCTTCCCCGCGCACGCCTGACCCGGACCGGGCGACACGCCCGGCGGGACCAGGGGTGACACACCCCGGGGAAGCGGGTGACGCACCCGCAGGACCTTCGTCCGCCCCGGTCGGGACCATTGGCCCGGCCGGGGCATTCTTATCGTGAAATAGGGAACTGGAGGCGCCGACACGGCGTCCCAATCCTCGGAGATGCGATCACGCCCCGGACAATGGACGGTATGCCCCACGTCTACGTCCGTGCCGCGCGGCGTGACTACGATGGACGCGACTCAAGGGCCCGGTAAGGCAGCTCAGCTGGTCTCCGCCCAAGCGTGGGCGCGCATTCGTCCACCCCCCCATGAACTCCGAGCCCGGGAAGGCACCCACACCCCATGGCGAGCAACCTGTCGTTCATCGGCCGCGACTTGGCGATCGACCTCGGAACAGCCAATACGCTGGTGTACGTCAGGGGCAAGGGCATCGTCCTGAACGAGCCGTCCGTCGTCGCGGTGAACACCAACACCGGTGGGATCCTCGCGGTCGGCGCCGAGGCCAAGAAGATGATCGGCCGCACCCCGGGCAACATCGTCGCCATCCGCCCGCTCAAGGACGGCGTGATCGCCGACTTCGAGATCACCGAGCGGATGCTGCGGTACTTCATCCTCAAGATCCACCGCCGTCGCTACCTCGCCCGCCCCCGCGTCGTGGTCTGCGTGCCCTCCGGCATCACCGGCGTCGAGCGCCGCGCCGTCATCGAGGCCTCCTCGCAGGCCGGCGCCCGCCAGGTGCACATCATCGAGGAGCCGATGGCCGCCGCGATCGGCGCCGGCCTGCCCGTCCACGAGGCCACCGGCAACATGGTCGTCGACATCGGCGGCGGCACCACCGAGGTCGCCGTGATCTCGCTCGGCGGCATCGTCACCGCCCAGTCCATCCGGGTGGCCGGCGACGAGCTGGACAACGCGATCGTCCAGCACATCAAGAAGGAGTACTCGCTGCTCCTGGGCGAGCGCAGCGCCGAGCAGATCAAGATGAGCATCGGCAGCGCCTTCGGCCTGGAGGGCGAGAAGGACGAGCACGCCGAGATCCGCGGCCGCGACCTGGTCAGCGGTCTGCCCAAGACCGTGGTGATCTCCGCCGCCGAGGTCCGCGAGGCCATCGACGAGCCGGTCAACGCGATCATCGACGCGGTCAAGACCACCCTCGACCAGTGCCCGCCCGAGCTGGCCGGCGACGTCATGGACCGGGGCATCGTGCTCACCGGCGGCGGCGCCCTGCTGCGCGGCCTGGACGAGCGGCTGCGCCGCGAGACCGGCATGCCGATCCACATCGCGGAGAACCCGCTCGACTCCGTCGCGCTCGGCTCCGGCAAGTGCGTCGAGGAGTTCGAGGCCCTCCAGCAGGTACTCGACGCCTCGCCGCGTCGTTGACACGTCGCCGCACCACCGGTACCACGCGCCACATCCGACACTCGACTGAACGGGCCGCCGCCCGGGCCCCACAGCCCCGGGCGGCGGCCAGGTACGAAGGGGCAGTACCAGCACCGTGAGGGACACACGAGAGAGCCGGCTGCTGCTCATCCTGCTGGTGGCCGTCGCCTTCGCGCTGATCACCGTGGACATCAAGGGCGGTGAGGACTCCCCGCTCGGCCCGGCCCGGCACGCCGCCGCCAGTGTCCTCGGACCGGTCGAGCGCGGAGCCGCCACCGTCGTGGACCCGGTCGCCGACACCGTCCGCGCCTTCCGGGACGCGGCCACCGACAGCGGCCGCACCGACCAGCTCGCCCGCGAGAACACCGAACTGCGGCAGAAGCTCGCCTCCTCCGACATGGCCACCGGGCGCACCAAGCAGCTGGACGACCTGCTGCGCACCGCCGGCGCCGGCGGCTACACCGTCAAGGCGGCCCAGGTCATCGCGATCGGCCCGGCCCAGGGCTTCTCCTGGACCATCACCATCGACGCCGGCAGCGACGACGGCCTCACCCGCGACATGACGGTGATCAACGGTCAGGGCCTGGTCGGCCGGATCACCACCGTCGCCCCGACCACCGCCACCGTGCTGCTCGCCTCCGACCCCGGCTTCTCGGCCGGCACCCGGCTGGAGGGCACCGGCGAGATCGGCTTCGCCTCCGGCGGCGGCGACAGCCCGATGAAGGTCTCGCTGCTCAACGGCAAGGCCCAGGTCAAGGCCGGCGACCGGCTGGTCACCTTCGGCTCGCAGAGCGGCCGCCCGTTCGTGCCCGGCGTCCCGGTCGGCAAGGTCGTCGAGGTCCAGGCCAACGCCGGCCAGCTGACCAAGACCGTCATGGTCGAGCCCTTCGTCCAGTTCACCCGGCTGGACCTGGTCGGCGTGGTGGTCGTGCCGCCGCGCGCCGACCCGCGCGACGCCGTCCTGCCGCCGGCGCCCGCCGCGGGCCAGCCGGCCGCCGCGCCGGGCCAGGTCCCGGCCTCCGTGCCCGGACAGGTGCCGGCCTCCGCGCCCGCCGCCCCGCCCGCCAAGCCCACTGGGGGGAACTGAGCCATGCGCCTCGCCCGCATCCCCGTCTCCGCCGGCCTCGTCCTGTTCGGCCTGATCCTCCAGGTCAGCGTCTTCGGCCGGCTCCAGCTCCCGGGAGCCACCCCGGACATACTGCTGCTCGTCGTGGTCGGCCTGGCCATGGTCTACGGGCCCACCGGCGGCTGCCTGGTCGGCTTCGCGGGCGGCCTGCTGGCCGACCTCGCACCGCCGTCCGACCACGCGATCGGCCGCTACGCGCTGGTGCTCTGCCTGATGGGCTACGCCGCCGGACTGCTGCGCCCGGACCACGGCCGCCAGCGCTCCGTGGCCGGCTCGCTGCTGGTGGTCGGTGCCGCGGCGGTCGCCTCCACCCTGCTCTACGCGATGGTCGGCGCCCTGGTCGGCGACACCGCGGCCCGGCACGTAGGCCTCGGCGGACTGGTGATCAGCGCCCTGCTCTACGACCTGCTGCTGGCGCCCTTCGTGGTGCCGCTGGTGATGTACCTCGGCCGCCGCTTCGGGCGCGACCCGGTGGCCGCGGCGGACGACGACGAGGGCAGCTCCGGCCTCGGCACCCTGGCCCGCTACCGCACCACCCGCGAGGCCTCGACGGGCCCGTCGTACAAGAAGCGGCGCGTGCCCGGCTTCGTCCGCCGCCCGTAACCGGCCCGGCCCCGACCACCCGACCTCCCCGCATCCTGGAGCGCACGAGACGTGAGCAACATCCCCGAGACCGGACGCACCCGACGGGTGACGATCCGTCTGGTGGTGCTGCAGATCCTGGTGCTGTCGCTGCTCGCCACCCTCGGCGGGCGGCTGTGGTACCTGCAGATCCGCAACGCCAAGGAATACACCGCGAAGGCGACCGGCAACCACATCCGCGAGGTGGTCGAGCCGGCCGTCCGCGGCGAGATCCTGGACGCCTCCGGGCGGGTGCTGGCCGGCAACGAGACCCGGCTGGTGGTCTCGGTCAGCCGCACCTCGCTGCTCCAGCAGAAGGACGGCGGCAAGGCGGTGCTGTCCCGGCTGGCCGAGGTGCTGGGGATGCCCGCCAAGGACGTGCAGGAGAAGGTCCGGCTCTGCGACGCCAAGACCCCGCAGCCGTGCTGGAACGGTTCGCCGTACCAGCCGATCCCGGTCACCAAGGAGGCGACCACCCAGCAGGCGATGCAGATAATGGAGCGCCGCGAGGACTTCCCCGGGGTCACCGCGCAGCCCACCGCCGTGCGCCGCTACACCGGCGCCGAGGGCGCCAACATGGCCCAGGTGCTCGGCTACCTCTCGCCGGTCACCGACGAGGAGGTCAGCAAGACCGCCGGTAGGAGCGGCCTGGACCGCTACCTGCCGGCCGACCAGATCGGGCGGGCCGGCCTGGAGTCGGTGTACGACCGCGACCTGCGCGGCACCGCGGGCATCACCAAGCTGGAGGTGGACAACCTCGGCCGGGTGATCGGCAACGCCGGCACCGTCGCCCCGCAGACCGGCGACAACCTGGTCACCAGCATCGACGCCCGGGTGCAGAAGGTCGTCGAGGACAACCTGGCGCAGGCCATGAACGACGCCCGGAACACCTTCGACAAGGTCACCAACCGCAACTACGAGGCCGACTCCGGCGCCGCCGTGGTGATGGACGTGCACACCGGGCGGATCGTCGCGATGGCGAGCGCCCCGACCTACGACCCGAACCTCTGGGTGGGCGGCATCAGCGGCAAGGACTACCAGTCGCTGACCAGCAAGGACTCCAACTTCCCGCTGCTGAACCGGGCCATACAGGGTCAGTCCGCCCCCGGTTCGACCTTCAAGGTCATCTCCACCACCGCCGCCGTGCAGGCCGGCTACTCGCTGGACGGCCACTACGACTGCCCGAAGAGCATGACCATCGGCGGCCGCGAGTTCAAGAACTTCGAGAGCGAGAACTTCGGCCAGATCTCCCTGGAGAAGGCGCTGGAGGTCTCCTGCGACACCGTCTTCTACGGCCTGGCGTACGACCAGTGGCTGAAGGACGGCGGCATCAAGCCCAAGAAGGAGCCGGGCGACTGGTTCTTCAAGACCGCCCACGAGTTCGGCCTCGGCGCCAAGACCGGCATCGACCTGCCGTCCGAGGTCACCGGCCGGGTGCCGGACCGGCAGTGGAAGCAGTCCTTCTACGACAACAACAAGGACGCCTGGTGCGCGCAGGGGCAGAAGGGCGGCAACAGCTACTCCGACCAGATCGCCCGGGAGAACTGCGTCGACGGCTACCAGATGCGCGCCGGTGACGCCGTCAACTTCGCGATCGGCCAGGGCGACACCCTCGTCACCCCGGTCCAGATGGCCCGGATCTACTCGGCGCTGGCCAACGGCGGCACCTTCTACCGGCCGACCATCGCCAAGGCGGTGATAAGCCCGGGCGGGGACCTCGTCCGCGAGATCGCCCCGCACGAGGACGCCAGGTTCCCCGGCGACGAGAAGCTGCTCAGCTACATCAACCAGGCCACCGAGAGCGTCATCAAGAGCGGCACCGCCGCCTGGAAGTTCAACGGCTGGCCGCAGGACAAGATCACGCTGCACGCCAAGACCGGCACCGCCGAGGTCGAGGGCAAGCAGACCACCTCCTGGCTGACCACGTACAGCAAGGACTACGCCGTCGTCATGACGATAAGCCAGGGCGGCACCGGCTCCGGCGGTTCCGGCGACGCCATCCGCCGGATCTACCAGGCGCTGTACGGCGTGGACGACAAGGGCGGCATCGACACCGGCAAGGCACTGCTGCCCGCGCCGCAGGCCGAGCTGCCGAAGTTCAACCCGGACGGCACCGCGATCATCAAGCCGGTCTCGTACGGCGTCGACGCGGCGCCGGGAGCCCAGGCGCCGGCCGCCGCACCGGCCCCGGCGCTGCTCGACGCGGCCGCCGCGCAGCCGGCCCCCGCGACGGCCTTCCTCGACCGGACGCCGCCCGCCGACCGTCCGGCGTCGTACACCGCGGCCGACGCCGCGCTCGAACCCACGCGCGGACCGGGAAGGGGACGGGCATGACCTCCTACGGCTCGTACCGGCAGCTGCGGCTGGCACCGCAGCGCAGCGGGGTCTCCAAGGCCCTGGCCAAGGACTCCCCGCTCTGGCGGCTGGACTGGATACTGCTGCTGGCCGCGCTGGCCCTCTCGGCCGGCAGTTCGCTGCTGGTCTGGTCGGCCACCCGCGGGCGCGACTCGCTGACCCACGGGGACCCGCAGTACTTCCTGTACCGGCACCTGACCAACTTCGTGGTCGGGCTGGTGCTGTGCTCCGTGGTGATAGCGATAGGGAGCCGGCGCTTCCGCACGATCGTGCCGTTCCTGTACGTCGGCGTGCTCCTGATGCTGCTGGCGACGCTCAGCCCGCTGGGCTCGACCATCAACGGCGCGCACTCGTGGATCCAGCTCGGCGGCGGCTTCTCGATCCAGCCGGCCGAGTTCGCGAAGCTCGCGATCGTGCTGGCGATGGCGGTCGTGCTGTCGGACCAGGTGGACGCGGGGGAGCGGGAGTTCCCCTCGCACCGGGCGGTGTTCCGGGGACTGCTCTGGGCCGGGCTGCCGATGGGCATAGTGCTGCTGATGCCGGACGCCGGCTCGGTGATGGTGATGGCCGCGATCGTGCTGGGCATCCTGCTCGGCTCGGGCGCGGCGAACCGCTGGGTGCTCGGCCTGCTGGTGGCGGGCACCGCCGGGTGCGTGGCGATCTGGAAGTTCGGACTGCTGAGCCAGTACCAGATCGACCGCTTCGCCGCCTTCGCGAACCCGCAGCTGGACCCGAACGGCGTCGGCTACAACACCGCGCAGGCCCGGATCGCGATCGGCTCGGGCGGGCTGACCGGCAAGGGGCTGTTCCACGGCACCCAGACCGTCGGGCAGTTCGTGCCGGAGCAGCAGACCGACTTCGTGTTCACCGTGGCCGGCGAGGAGCTGGGCTTCGTCGGGGCGCTGGCGATCATCGCGCTGGTCGGCGTGATCCTCTGGCGGGCCTGCCGGATCGCCCGGCAGGCGACCGACCTGTACGGGACGATCGTGGCGGCCGGGGTCATCGCCTGGCTGTCCTTCCAGGCCTTCGAGAACATAGGGATGTGCCTGGGCATCATGCCGGTCGCGGGCATCCCGCTGCCGTTCGTCTCGTACGGCGGCTCCTCGATGTTCGCGAACTGGATGGCCATCGGGCTGCTCCAGGCGGTGCGCAGCCAGCGGCCGATAGCGGCCTGAGCGCGCGTCGCGGCGGGGCCGGCCGGGGAGTTCCCGGGCCGGCCCCGCCGTCGTGTCCGGGGTGCTCCCGCGGCCGGGGCGCCGCGGTCAGACGGCCGGGAAGCCGATCCGGGCGAGCACGCCCCAGCGCTCGGAGCGCCGGGTGAGCACGTAGACCGAGTCGAAGGAGCCGGTGCGCTCCCCGGCCGCGTCGTAGCGGGCGAAGCGGACCAGGGCGTGCACCTGGTCGGGGGAGGACTGGCTCAGCTCGACGCTCTCCCAGCCGCTGCGGGCCCAGCCGGAGGCGACCAGCAGGGCCAGCTCGGGGGCGGACCGCTCGACGTAGCCGGCCTCGTCCTCCCAGACCGTCACCTCGCCCTCGTGCACCCGGACGTGCGGGTAGTGCAGGGTCCGTGCCCAGGCCGTCAGGTCGCGGCTG
The DNA here is from genome assembly GCF_043198905.1 of Kitasatospora sp. NPDC048715. NCBI lineage: Bacteria > Bacillati > Actinomycetota > Actinomycetes > Kitasatosporales > Streptomycetaceae > Kitasatospora > Kitasatospora sp. NPDC048715. The sequence continues at coordinate 74,681 of NZ_JBICVH010000010.1, forward strand.
TTGAGGGCGTCGAGGAAGGCGTCGAGGGCGGCGCGGGCGGCGGCCTCGTGAGCGGGGGTGTCGTGGGCGGCGGTCTCGTGGGCGCGGGTGTCGGCGGGCACGGCGGACTCCAGGGCGGGCTGCGGACGGCAGGGACGCGGCAAGCCTGGTCCACCGGCGCGCCCGGTGGGGCGGGGCGGGGCCGATTCAGGTCCAAAGGCCGGGGCACAGACCGGTCGTACGGCCGAAGAGCCGCCCCGGGAGTGTCGGGGAGAATCAGTGGGCGCCGACCGGCTCACGGGTCGCGGCGTCCAGGACGGCGTCCAGCAGACCGGGGAAGCGCAGGTCGAGGTCGTCCCGGCGCAGCGACATCAGCCGGCGGGTGCCCTCGACCCGGGTGGTGGTGACGCCGGCCTCGCGCAGCACCTTGAGGTGGTGCGAGAGGGTCGACTTGGACAGGGGGACGTCCAGGTCGCTGCAACATTGCTCGTCGACCTCGGACAGGCCCGTCACGATGGAGAGTCGGGCCGGGTCGCTGAGGGCGTGGAAGATGCCGGCGAGCTGGATGGAGTCGGTGGCCGGGTGGCTCGGGGTCCGCATGGCGGCTCCTTGGTCGTCCTGGTCTTGCGATGGATTGTTCGAACTTTGGCGTACTATCCAATCTTAGGCAATGGGGCCGGCCCGCACCGCCGTTCCCGCGGAAGGACACCCGATGAGTGAACGCCGCGAGCGAACCGCCGGGAGGTGCCCGTGGGCCGCTACGGTCTGACGCTCCCGTTGCGCGGCGTCCCGTTGCACCGCCACCGCGCACTGGTCGAGGAACTGCCCGATCTGGGCTACACCGACGTGTGGACCGGGGAGGCGGCGGGCTACGACGGCTTCACCCCGCTGGCGCTCGCCGCGGCCTGGGCGCCCGCGCTGCGGCTGGGCACGGGGGTGGTGCCGGTGCAGACCCGAGGGCCGGCGCTGCTCGCCATGACGGTCGCCTCGCTGGCCGAGGCCGCTCCCGGCCGGGTGGTGGTGGGCGTCGGCTCCTCCGGCCCGCCGTTCGTCACCCGGATCAACGGCATCCCGTTCCAGCATCCGTACCGTCAGGTCCGCGACACCGTGCGGTTCCTGAAGCACGCGCTGGCGGGCCGGACGGTGCGGGGCGCGTTCGACTCCTTCACCATCGAGGGGTACACCCCGGCGCTGCGGCCCGACCCGGTGCCGCCGGTGATGATGGGCGCGCTCGGCCCGCAGATGCTGCGGCTGGCCGGCCGGGAGGCGGACGGGCTGGTGACCAACTTCCTGGCGGCCGCGGACGTACCGCGGGTGCGGGAGGCGATGGGCGAGGAGGGCCGCACCAAGGAGGTGGTGGCCCGGCTGTTCGTCTGCCCGACCAAGGACCGCGACCACGCCCGGTGGCAGGGGCGGCAGTTGCTCGGGCCGATCCTCAACGCCCGGACGTACGGCGGCTTCCACGACTGGCTGGGGCGCGGCGAGGAGCTGGCCGCCTCGCACGCCGCGTGGGCGGCGGGCGACTTCCACGGCGCGTGCGAGGCGGTGCCCGAGCACCTGATCGACGCGCTGCTGATCCACGGCTCCCCGGGGGAGTGCCGGGAGCGGATCGCGCAGTTCGCGGCGGCGGGGGTGGACACGCCGCTGCTGGCGGTGCTGCCGGTGCCGGAGTTCGGCCCCGGGCCGGAGGGGATGCGCGACACGCTGCGGGCCCTGGCCCCGCAGACGTGACGCCGCGCAGCCCCTACCCGGCCGCCCGGTGTCCCGACCGGGCGTAGACCATGGCCTGGGCCCGGCTGCGCACGCGCAGCTTGCCGAGCACGTTGGAGACGTGGAACTTGACGGTCTTCTCGCTGAGGTGGAGCTCGGCGGCCATCTCGGCGTTGGACAGCCCGCCCGCGATCAGGGTGAGCACCTCCTGTTCGCGCGGGGTGAGCAGATGGAGCAGCGGTGGGGTGTGCAGCGGAGGTCCGGGCAGCCGGCGGGCCATCTCGGTGACCACCTCGGCGGTGATCGGCGGGGAGATCAGCGCGTTCCCGGCGGCGACCGCCCGGACCGCGTGCACCATGTCGGACTCGGGCCCGTCGCGCAGGACCAGGCCGCGGGCGCCGGCTCTGAGGTAGTCGAGCATCCGTTCCGGGTCGCCGGGGCGGACCAGCAGGATGACGCCGGGCTGCCCAGCGCCCTGGGCTGTGGTGCCCCGGTCGGAGGTGAGCTTCTTGACCTCGCAGGCCTCCATGCCGGGCATGTCGGCGTCGATGACGACCACGTCCGGGCGTTTGGCGGCGCAGGCCTGGGCGATCCTGGCGGTGGTGGAGAGCTCGGTCAGGGGCTGCAGCCCGGGTGAGCGCTGCAGGATGGTGCGCAGCCCGGTGCGCAGCAGCGGTGAGGCGGCGCAGATGAGCACGCGGACGGTGGGGCCGGTGGGATCGGCGGGGTCGGCGGGGCGGTAGAGGGACAGGCTCATGTTCGTTCTCCTTGCCGTCGAGATTCCGGGACTCCGGGCAGCCGGAATCGGCGGGGTGCGTGGGGGCACCACCGCGGGGGCGGAATCGTGATGATGAGAGGAGATTTCTTTTCCGGCGTCGAGTCGGTGCGCGGTCGGTGCGCGGACGCGGGAGGAGAGTTCAGGGGCGACAGCGGCAGCGGTGCGTCGCACAGTCGGAAGTCGCTTCGGCAGCAAGGCCGTTGACTCGACATTCCCGGAACATGGAAGCCATCCTAAAGATCTGCCTGATCGGTGGTCAAGAACTTCCTGGTGGGCGCGGTGCCACCGGGGGGACTACCAGGCGTCCCAGTGGGCGATCTGCTCGGTGCCGACCCGGGGGCCGGGGCGGAAGTCGGTGCCGATGGTGTGGGCCAGCGGGATCAGCGCGGCCTGCAGGACGGTCTCGTAGGGGATGCCGAGGATCTCGGCCGCCTCGCGCTCGTAGTGCAGGTGCGGGGTGGTCCAGGCGGTGCCGAGGCCGCGGGAGCGGGCGGCGAGCATGAACTGCCAGGTGGCCGGGATGATCGAGCCCCAGGTGTTGGCCTGGCCGACGAAGGAGTCGACCTCGTGCCGGCCCTCGATCCGGACGCAGGGGATCACCAGGACCGGGACCTCGTGCAGGTGGTCGAAGAGGTGCTGGGCGCTCTCGGCGAGCCGGAGCCGGCGCAGCTGGTCGCCGACGGTGCGGTCCACGCCGGTGCCGACCACCTGCTGGCGGGGGCGGACCAGGCCGAGCCGGTAGAGGTCGGCGATCGCGGAGCGCTTGGCGGGATCGGTGACGATCATGAAATCCCAGCGCTGGCGGTTGCGGCCGGTGGGGGCCTGGGTGGCCAGGGCCAGGCACTCCTCGATCAGTTCGCGTTCGACCGGGCGGGTGAGGTCGAGCCGCTTGCGCACCGCCCGGGTGGTGGTGAGGAGTTCGTCGATGGAAAGCGCGAGGGGCGGCATGGGCGGGGCTCCAGCTCCGGTCGGGTCGGAAGGGGGGTGCGGATCCTTCCGGATCCTATTGATGGTTCGAAACTTGCGCAACATTCGAAGTCCAGTGGGTGGAACCGGACGGGATCTCAAGTTCCGCTCTTGTGTGCCGAGTTGATTCTTTCTATGCTTCCACTATCTTCGAACATTCGAAACATGACGAGAGTGCTCGACCGCGAGAGGACGCCATGTCGCAGATCAAAGTCGAAGTCGAACCGGCCGAGGTCGGGCTGGACCCCGAGCGGCTGCGCCGGATCGACTCCTACCTCCGGGCCTACGTGGACGACGGCCGGCTGCCCGGCTGGCAGCTCGCCGTGACCCGCGGCGGGAAGGTCGCCCACCTCGCCGGATACGGGCACCGCGACGTCGAGAAGGGCCTGCCGCAGACCCCGGACACCATCTACCGGTCCTGGTCGATGACCAAGCCGGTCACCTCGGTGGCCGCGCTGGTGCTGCTGGAGGAGGGCGCGATCGGCCTCCAGGACCCGGTCTCCCGCTACCTGCCGGAGTTCGCCGACGTCCGGGTCTACCAGCGCGGGCCGGCCTCCCGGCCGGTCACCGTCCCCGCCGCCGAGCCGATCCGGATCGTGCACCTGCTCACCCACACCTCCGGCCTGACCTACGGCTTCCACCGGGCGCACCCGGTGGACGAGATCTACACCGCCAACGGCTTCGAGTGGACCACCGCGCCCGGCCTCGACCTCGCCCAGTGCGTCACCAAGTGGGCCTCCTTCCCGCTGCTCTTCGAGCCCGGCACCGCCTGGAACTACGGCGCCTCCAGCGACGTGCTCGGGCGGGTGATCGAGGTCGCCTCCGGCAGGCGGCTGGACGAGTTCCTGGCCGAGCGGGTGCTCGGCCCGCTCGGCATGGCGGACACCGGCTTCCACGTCCCGGCCGACAAGGCCGACCGGCTGGCCGGCTTCTACGTCGTCGACCCGGCGAGCGGGAAGGCCGTCCGCAACGACGCCTTCGGCGGTGACGTGCTGCGCGAGCCGCACTGCCTCTCCGGCAGCTCCGGACTGGTCACCACGCTCGCCGACTACCACCGGTTCAGCCAGATGCTGCTCGGCGAGGGCGAGTACCAGGGCGTACGGGTGCTCGGCCGGCACACCCTGCGGCACGCGCTGCGCAACCACCTGCCCGGCGGCGGGGACCTGAAGAGCGTCGGGCGGCCGGTGTTCTCCGAGATGCCCACCGCCGGGGTCGGCTTCGGGCTCGGCTTCGCGGTGGTGCAGGACCCGGCCGCCGCCGGGGTGCCGGCCAGCGCCGGGGAGTACGGCTGGCACAGCGCCGCGTCCACCATCTTCTGGGTGGACCCGGCGGAGCGGCTGACGGTGCTCTTCCTGACCCAGCTGATGCCCTCCAGTGCGCACCAACTGCACGGACGCCTGCGGCAGTTGGTCAACCAGGCGCTGGTCGGATAACGGGTCCGCCCGCCCCGCTCCGGGGCTCACCCGCCCGGCTGGACGGCGAGGAGCTTGCGGGTCAGCCGGATCAGCGTGTCCCGCTCCTCCGCGGTGAGCGCGGCGAACACCCGGTCCATCATCGGGGCGATGCCCGCCTCCGCCTCGGCCAGGGCCCGCGAACCGACCTCGGTCATGGTGACGGCGTAGGCGCGGCGGTCGCGCGGGTGACGCTCGCGGACGACCAGTCCGGAGCTCTCCAGGCCGTCGATGCAGCCGACCATCACGCTGCGGTCGATCCGCAGCTGCTCGCTCAACTCCTGCTGGGAGCAGGCCCCGACCGCGTCCAGCATCTTCAGCACCAGGTGCTGGGCCACCGTCAGCCGGGCGCCGGTCAGCTCCTCGTCGATGGCCCGGGCGACCACGGTGGTGGCCCGGCAGAGCGCGATGTCCGGGCGCTCCCGGGTGAGCGTCGCGAAGTACTGCCGGCGCTCGCCCCCGTCGTCCGTCCGGCTGGGCGAGGCGAGGCGGGGCGTCCGCGGGGCGGTGGCCATCGGAACTCCTTCTGCGGGCGGGGTCATCAGCATAACGCGTTCAGGAGATTGTTTTTCCGTAGACGTTCTCAAGGAAGGGGAATCCCATGTGCTCACCGGAAACGGTGGCCGGCGCCACCGGCCACACCGCCACCGGGCCCGTCGCCGCCGCGCCCGCCGAGGTCTCGGCACCGCTCCGGGCCAGAGCCCCGATCAGCCTGCCGCGCGGGGCCGTCCGGGACCTCACCCACGTGGTCGGCCCGGACTGGCCGGTGTTCGAGCTGTACGTCAAGCCGATGGAGATCAAGCGGCTCGCCAACCTCGCCGAGCACGAGTACAACGCCTTCGAGCTCACCTACAACGAGCACATCGGCACCCACCTCGACGCGCCCTCGCACTTCGACGACGACGGCCTGGCCACCCACCAGATCCCGGCCGACACCCTGGTCGCACCGCTGGCCGTGGTCCGGATCGGCGAGCGCGCCGCCCGCGACCACGTCACCGAACTGACCGTCGACGACCTGCTGGCGTGGGAGAGCCGCAACGGCCGCATCCCCGACGGCGCGCTGCTCGCCGTCGACAACGACTGGGCGCACCGGATCGACACCCCCGGCGCCTTCCTCAACCTCGACCCCGCGGAAGGGCTCTACCGCTTCCCCGGGATCTCGGTGGAGGCCGCGCACTTCCTGGTCACCGAGCGCTCGGTGGTGGGCGTCGGCACCGACTCGATCAGCCTCGACCCCGGCACCCGCCCGGCCGACCCGGACACCCATCGGGTGCTGCTGCCGGCCGGCAAGTACGCCATCGAGTGCCTCGCCGGGCTCGACACCGTGCCCGACCTCGGCGCGGTCGCCGTGGTCGGCGCGCCCAAGCACCTCGGCGGGACCGGCGGCCCGGTCCGCGTCCTCGCCTTCGTCTGACCCCCGTCCGCACGTCCGTCCGCACGTCCGTCCGCACGCTCGACCGCGATCACAGGAGAAGCCCATGACCGTACAGACCGACTCGGAGTCCGTCTTCGCCGGGGCCACCGGCGAACGCTGGGAGTGGAAGGAGGAGCGCTACCGCGACGGAGTCTTCAGCCACGCCGTGGACACCGAACTGCACCGGCTGCGGCTGCTGGAGTCCGTCCTGGACGAGCACACCCGCAGCCGCTTCCGGGGGCTCGGCCTGCGGGCCGGGCACCGGGTGCTGGAGGTCGGCGGGGGCGGCGGCTCGGTCGCCCGCTGGCTGGCCGAGCAGGGCGCCGAGGTCACCGTGACCGACCTCGACACCACCTTCCTGGACGAACTCGCCGCCGACGGCGTGCGGGTGCTGCGCCACGACGTCTACACCGACGACTTCCCACCCGCCTCCTTCGACTTCATCCACGCCCGGTACGTGGTGATCCACCTGCCCGACCCGGAGAAGGCGGTGGAGCGGCTGGTCCAGTGGCTGGCCCCGGGCGGGACGCTGGTGCTGGAGGAGCCGGCCTTCTTCCCGATCAAGGACTCGCCGCACCCCGGCTACCGGACCGTGCTGCGGGCCTTCCGCCGCCACCTGGAGACCGCGGTGGGCACCGACACCGAATGGGCGCGCAGCCTGCCGGTGCCGCTGGAGGGCAAGGGGCTGAGCGGCCTCGGCCACGACGCGCGCTTCCAGCTGATCGCCGGCGGGGACGACGAGGCCGAGTGGTGGCGGCTCACCCTGGAGCAGACCCGGCCGGCCGTGGTGGCCGCCGGGCTCGCCACCGAGGAGGACTTCGAGGCGGCGTACCGGGAGCTCGCCGACCCGCGGTTCCGGGACCTCTCCCTCGCGGTCTTCACCGCCTGGGGGAAGCGGGCCTGACGCACCCGCGCACACCGACGGGCCGGTCACCCCTGCGGGGGCGGCCGGCCCGTCGGCGTTCAGTCGGGCGTTCAGTCCGGGCGTTCAGTCCGGGCGTTCAGTCGGGGCGTTCAGTCGGGCGTGCCCGGGGCGAACGCGGCGCCGCCCGTACCCCGCTGGAGCGGGGGTACGGGCGGCGCGTTCCGTGCGGTCGGAGGGTCAGAGCACCACGCGGACGCCGTACGTCCGCAGCCAGGCGTCCAGCAGCAGCGCGCGCGGCAGCCAGGGCGGCGGGGTGAAGGTGCCGGTGTGCCAGCCGCCGCCGTCCACCTGGGCGCGCAGCGCGTCGGCGTTCAGCAGCGGAAGGGCCGGCGAGTCGCGGTCGGCGAGCAGGGCGCGGACGGCCTCGCGGACCGCCTCCAGGTACTCCGGACTCTGCCCGAACGGGAAACCGCTCTTCTGCCGCCGCACCACCTCGGCGGGCAGCAGATCGGCGACCGCCTCCCGCAGCAGGCCCTTCTCCTGGCCGCCGACCCGCTTGAGCGCCCACGGGGTGTTCCACACGTACTCGACCAGCCGGTGGTCGGTGAACGGCAGCCGGACCAGCAGGCCCGCCGCGAAGCTCATCCGGTCCTTGCGGTCCAGGAGGAAGGGCAGGAAGCGGGTGAGCTGGAGGTGGAAGGCCTCGCGCAGCCGGCGGTCCGCGCCCGACTCGCCCGCCAGCCGCGGGACCTCGGCGAGCGCCTCGCCGTAGCGGGCGGCCACCTCGGCATCCACGTCCAGGTGTCGGCGCAGCTCGGCGGAGAGCATCCCGCTGCGGTCGGTGATCCCGGCCGACCACGGGAAGTTGGCGGTCGGCCGGTCGGCCTCGGCGGTGAACCAGGGGAAGCCGCCGAAGACGTCGTCCGCGCCCTCGCCGGAGAGCACCACCTCGGCGTGGCCGCGCACCTCGCGGAAGAGCAGGTGCAGCGAGACGTCGAGGTCGCCGACGCCGGGCAGGTCGCGGGCGCGCAGGGTGGCGCCCAGGTGGTCGAGCAGCGAGGGGGCGTCCAGCAGGATCTCGGTGTGCCTGGTGCCCACGTGGTCGACCACCGCCCGGACGTACGGGGCGTCCCGGCTGACGTGCAGGGCGTCCGCCTTGAAGTCGGTCTCGCTGCCAGCGAAGTCGACCGAGTAGGTGGCGATCTTGTCGCCGCCGGCCGCGGCCAGGCCGACGATGGCGCTGGAGTCCAGGCCGCCGGAGAGCAGGGCGCCGGGTTTGACCCCGGTGTCGGCGGACTGCCGGCGCACCGTGTCGGCGAGCAGGGCGCGCACCCGCCGGACGGTGGTCGGCTCGTCGTCGGTGTGCTCGGCGGCCTCCGGGGCCCAGTAGCGCCGGTGGCGCACGCCGTTCGGACCGGCGACCAGCAGCCACCCGGGACGGACCTCGTGCAGGCCGCGGTAGACGGCGTCGCCGGGACGCTTGAGCGCCACGGTGAGGACGTCCACCAGGCCGTTCGCGTCCACCTCGGCGGGCAGCCCGGCGGCCAGCAGGGCCTTCGGTTCGGAGCCGAACGCCAGCGAACCGTCCGGGAGTTCGGCCCAGTAGAGCGGCTCGACGCCGAGCCGGTCGCGGATCAGCACCAGCTCCTCGGTGCGGGCGTCCCAGATCGCCGCCGCGTAACCGCCGACCAGTCGGTCGGCGGCCTCGGCGCCCCACTCCAGGTAGGCGCGCAGGACGAGTTCGGCGTCCGAGCCGTTGCGGATGCGGTGGCCGCGGGCGGTCAGCGCGGTGTGCAGCGGGCCGGGGTTGAGCAGTTCGCCGGAGAAGGCGATGACGGCCGGAGCCGGGTCCAGCTCGGGCGGGAACCAGGGCTGGGGCACGTCGTTGCGTGGCCCGGTGTGGAACTGGCGGTGGCCGAGGCCGGCGTGCCGGGCCAGCCAGGTGCCGCCGCGGCGCGGGCCGCGGTGGGTCAGGGTGTCGGTGAACTCCTGGACGAGTTGGGCCTGTTCGCGCACATCCCCGCTGCGCGACACCAGCCCCGCGATTCCGCTCATGCCCCGACCCCCGTGGCCTCGGCGACCTGGGCCAGCGACTCGCGCACCAGTGAGGTGAGCGGCGCGGGCAGCCGGCCCCAGTTGGCCTCCTCGTTGAGGTCCAGGACCCGGGAGAGCTTCCAGCCCAGGTACTGGCCGAGCGAGGCCAGCGGGGGCAGCTTCTCCACCGGGTGGACGGTCACCGTGTACTCCTCGAACAGCGGGGCGAGGCGCTGCTCCAGCACCTTCGACCAGGAGCCGTCCGGGGTGCCGTCGGTGGTGACCAGGCAGACGAGGGCCCTGCCGCGCAGCACCAGCATGTAGTTGAACACCGAGGCGCCGGGCAGGGCCTCGGCCCACAGCGCCTCCTCCAGGTCGTCCTGGCGGATGTTGTTCTCGGCGAGCAGCAGGACGTCCTGGGCCCGGCCGAGGGTGCGCAGGACGGGCAGCCGGATGCCGCAGTCGCAGGGGTCGGTCTCGATCCGGACCAGGTCGCCGGTGCGGTAGCGCAGCAGCGGGCGGGAGGGGATGTCCAGGGTGGTGACGATCAGCTCGCCCTGCACCGGGTCGGTGTCCGGGCCGAGCACGGTGGTGCGGTCGCCGTCGTCGATCTCCAGCAGGTAGCTCTGCAACTGCAGGTGCAGCCGGCGGTGTTCGCAGGTGACGGCGAGGGTGCCGGTCTCCGAGGAGCCGTACGAGCCGACGTAGGCGGTGCCGCCGGTGAGGCGCTCGAGGTGGCGCACGAAGCTGGGGCCGGTCTGTTCGGCCATCAGCAGCAGCCGGTCGAAGCGGGGCAGCGGCAGGCCGTTCCGTTGGGAGAACTGGGCCAGCTCCAGCAGCCGGGACGGCGGTCCGACGTAGACGTTGGCGTTCAGTTCGGAGATCAGTCGCAGCACCCGGGTGTAGTCGCCGGTGATGTTGTCCACCCAGGGGCGGAAGGACATCACCCCGAGGTACTCCAGCACCTTCTCGAACTGGTAGGCGGCGGGTGCGAAGGGGGCGTTGATGAGGATCAGGGCGACATCGGCGGGCCGCAGCAGCCGGCCCCACATCTCGCCGATGTTGAGGGTGTTGACCAGCAGGTCGTCCACCGCCTTGGGGGCGGGGGCCGGGTCGCCGGTGGTGCCGGAGGACTCGTAGTAGTGCAGGAACTCCGACAGCGGGCGGGTGAACGCGCCGGCGCCGTGGCCGCCGAGTTCCTTCTTGCCGAGGAAGGGCAGCGCGGCGAAGGCGTCCAGGGCCTCGGCGGGGGTCAGCGGGGTGTCCGAGCGCAGCCGCTCGGCGAGTTCCCCGGTGAGGGTGCCGGCGTACATCGGGGAGCGCACGGCGGCGGCCAGCGTGGTGGCCAGCTCGGCGCCGTAGCGTTCGGCCGGGTCCTGGCCCTGCCAGGTGCGGTGGATCAGGGCGGTGTGGGAGTCCAGGCGCTCGGCGGCGTCCTGGCGTTGGGCGGGGTCGCGCAGTAGCAGCATCTTCGATAGCTCCTCGGGCTGTGGGAGTCACGGTCGGGGACGTGCCGGTGCGGGGGAACGGCGAACGGCGGGGGTTCAGACGGCGAACGGCGGGGGTTCGGACGGCGAAGGGCGGGGGTTCAGACGGCGAAGGGCTCCGGGAGCCCGGCGGCGCGGCGCAGCGAACCGTCCCGGACCAGGCCGGCCACGGCGGCGATGTCGCCGTCCATCCGCCGGTCGCGGTCGGTGAACGGGGCCTGCTCGCGGATCAGTCCGTGCACCTTCTGGAGGGTGGGCGAGGCCTTGCGCAGGCCGCGCAGCTCGACCGCCTGGGCGACGGCGAGCAGGTGGATCGCGGTGACGTCGCGGGCGAGCTCGACGACCGTACGGGCGTCGCGGGCGGCGATCGTGCCCATGCTCACCTTGTCCTGGTTGTGCGCCTCGGTGGAGCGGGAGAACAGTGAGGCGGGAAGGGCGGTCTTGAGCGCCTCGGCGGTGATCGCGGAGGCGGCGATCTGCATGCCCTTGAAGCCGTGGTGGAGCCCGGCGTGGGCGTCGGTGTCGGCGGCGGGGGCGATCAGGTTGGGCGGCAGGCCGCGGCTGAACTTGGGGTCGACCAGCAGGGCGAGCTGGCGGTCGAGCAGGTCGGCGGTGTTGGCGACGGCGGTCTTGAGGCCGTCCATGGCCTGGCCGACGTGGCCGGCGTAGAAGTTGCCGCCGTGGTGCAGCAGGCCCTCCTCGGTGTCGAACAGCGGGTTGTCGGTGGAGGAGTTGACCTCGGTCTCCAGCCAGGGGCGCACCCAGTCCAGGGTGTCCCGCAGCACGCCGGTGACGTGCGGGGCACAGCGCAGCGAGTACGGGTCCTGGATGCGGTGCTCGTGGGTGAGGAAGCCGCGGTCGCCCAGGCGTTCCTGGCGGTCGAGGATGCCCCGGTAGTCGGTGGCGAGTTCGGAGCCGTCGAGCAGGGCGCGGATCGCGGCCGCGGAGGCGAGCTGGCCGGGGTGCGGCTTCTGGCGGTGCAGGAACGGGTGGAAGTGCGAGGCGTTGCCGTTCAGCGCCTCCACGGCGAGGGCGGTGGCGATGTCGGCGGCGGCGGCGAGTTCGGCCGCGTCGTGGGCGGCGAGGACGGCGAAGGCGGAGGTGAAGGAGGTGCCGTTGATCAGTGCCAGGCCCTCCTTGGCGGTGAGCACCACCGGTTCGATGCCCTCCTCGGCGAGCGCCTCGGCGGCCGGGCGGATCCGGCCGCGGTGCAGCACCTCGCCCTCGCCGAGCAGGGCGTGCGCCAGGTAGCAGAGCGGGACCAGGTCGCCGCTGGCGCCGAGCGAGCCCCGTTCGGGGATGAGCGGCAGGATGTCGGCGGCCAGGTGGCGCAGCAGGGTGTCGACCACGACGGGCCGGATCGCGGAGGGGCCGCGCCCCAGGCAGTTGGCGCGGATCAGCTGGACGGCGCGGGCGACCTCGGGCGCGGCGGTCGGGCCGGTGCCGTTGAGGTGGTAGGTGATCAGGTTCCGCTGGAGCGCGGCGGCGCGGTCGGCGGAGATCTGCCGCCCGACGGAGTCGCCGAATCCGGTGGTGATGCCGTACAGCGGGATGCCGCGCGCCAGCCAGTCCTCCTTGAGGGCGACGGAGGCGGACATCCTCCCGGTGGCGGCGGGGGCGAGGACCGGTCCGGCGGTGCCGGGGCGGGCCCGGGCGACGGAGACGATGTCGGCGAGGGTCAGGTCGTGGCCGGTCAGGGCCAGAGGAGGCGTGGTGGGCATGGGTCCTCGTTCCTGGGCGGAGCGGGCGGTCCGGTCGGAGGGGGCGGTGTACCGGCTGGCCCCAAGTCTCGGGATCGGACAGGTGTTCCGTCTTCGGGCGTCGGTACGGACCGGATCCCGTCCCAACGGCCGGGCGGCGGGCGGCGACCCGGCCCAACGGACGGGCCGTCGGACCGGGTCGCCGGGGCGTCCGCCGAGCCCCGTCACCACTCGACGGGCAGCGCCTTCGGACGCAGTGTCAGCAGGCCGCCGAGCCACTCGACCTCCTCGGCGGGCACCGCGAGCCGCAGCGAGGGCAGCCGGCGGGCCAGGGTGCCGAAGGCGACCTGGAGCTCCATCCGGGCGACGCCCGCGCCGGGGCAGTAGTGGGCGCCGTGGCCGAAGGCGACGTGCTTGGGGTCGGCGCGGGTGAGGTCGAGCCGCTCGGGGTCGTCCACCCGGCGGATGTCGCGGCCGGCCGCGTGCATCACCGGGATGACGCCCTCGCCCTTGGCGACCGGGGTGCCGGCCAGCTCCAGGTCCTCGGTGGCGACCCGCATGAAGCCGATCTCGGACGGCGGGGCGTAGCGCAGCAGTTCCTCGGTCGCGTTGTCCAGCAGGTCGGGGCGCTCGGTGAGCAGCCGCCACTGGTCGGGGTGGCGCAGCAGCTGGTACAGCGCCCGGGAGACCGCGCTGACGGTGGTGTCGTGGCCGGCGACCAGCAGGTTGATGCCGAGCCAGACCAGCTCGCGCTCGTCGAGGCGGTCCTCGTCGTCGCGGGCCGAGATGAGGGTGGAGAGCAGGTCCTCGCCGGGGTTCGCGCGGCGTTCGGCGACCAGCCCGGCGACGTACGCGGCGGACTCCTGGCGGGCGGCGAGCCGCTCCTCGGGGGTGTGGGCGGTGATGGAGACCAGCCGGTCGGTCCACTGCTGGAGCAGCGGGCGGTCCTCGACCGGGGCGCCGACCATCTCGCAGATCACCCAGACCGGCAGCACGGCGGCGAAGTCGTGGTGCAGGTCGGCCGGCCGGGGACCTTCGACCAGGCGGTCGATGAGCTCGTCGGCGATCTCGACCACCCGGGAGCGCCAGCGCTCGGCCTTGCGCGGGGTGAAGGCGGGGGAGATCAGCCGGCGCAGCCGGGCGTGGTCGGGGCCCTCCTGGTTGAGCAGGTTGTACGGGTTGTCGGAGAAGTCCTCGCCGGAGACGGTGCGCACGGCGCCCGGCTCGCGCAGCGCGGCCCGGGACAGCCGCTGGTCGGAGAGCGCGGAGACGACCTCGTCGTAGCCGGTGACCAGCCAGGCCTGGTCGCCGCTGGGCAGCCGGACCCGGCTGACCGGGCACTTGGCGCGCAGTTCGGCGAACTCGGCGGGCGGCTCGCCGTAGGGGGAGAGCGGAAGGGGGTAGGCGGTGAGGTCCTGGTCGGTCATCGGTCTGCCTCTCGGTGGGATCGCTGGGGTCGTGGTCGGGCGGTCGTGGTCTGGCGGTCGTGGTTCCGGTCGGGGGTTCGGGTGCGGGCGCGTGCTCAGGTGGTCGGGGCTTCGGTCAGGCGGCCGGTGTCCGGGTCGGGGGCGGGCGCCGGACCGGCCGGGGGGCTCGGGGGCGTGGCGTCGGTGGTGCGCCGGCGGGGTGCGGCGAGCAGCCGTACGGCCGGGAGCTCGACGTACCGGTGCAGGAGCCCGGCGAGCAGCCAGGCGGCGGTGAACGCGCCGAGCAGCAGCGCGGTGGCGACCGGGGTGGTGAAGGTCCGTCCGGCGCCGAGGGCGCGGTGGCCGTGGTCCAGGATCAGCCGGTGGACCAGGTAGAAGGCGAACGTCCAGCTGCCGAGGGTGACCAGCGGCCGGGAGGTGAGGAAGGTGCGCCGGCCGGCCACGTCCCGGGCGGCGAGCGCGGGCAGCAGCAGGGCGATCGGGACGATCGCGGGGGTGGTCAGCCCCCACAGGAACGGCAGCTGCTTGGCCAGGAGTTGGGCCGGGATCAGGAGCAGGGCGGCGGGCAGGGCGCCGATCGGCAGCCGGCGGCCGGTGAGGACGATCCGGGCGAGCAGGATGCCCAGCACGAACTCCAGCAGCCGCACCGGCGGGAACACGTAGACGAACCAGAACTGCCACACCGAGCCGGAACCGAAGGGCAGCGGCGGACGGTCCGGCAGCAGGGCGGAGGCGGCCGGGACGAGCAGGACCGCGGCGATCACCCCGGCGGTCCAGGCCCAGAGCCGTTCGGGGCGGATCTTCCGGATCCAGCGCACCAGCAGCGGGAAGGCGGCGTAGAAGAAGATCTCGCAGGAGATCGACCAACTGACGTCGTTGAGGCTGGAGAAGACCTCGCGGTCCGGGTTCCAGGTGTGCACCAGGAACAGGTTGGGAACGGCCTGGCGGGCGGTCGCGGCGTGGCCGGCCACGGCGAGCAGCACCAGTGCGGCGGCCCAGGTGAGCACGTGCAGCGGGTAGATCTTGGCGGCCCGGCGGCGCCAGAAGCCGCGGGCACTGTGGTCGGGGCGCGAGCCCCAGGTGATCACGAAGCCGCTGAGGACGAAGAAGCAGCTGATCGCGGTCCAGGCGCCGTTGGCGACGAGCCAGGCGTAGGCGTCGGCGACCCCCGCGTCGCCGAACGGTTTCTCCATGTCCGCGTGGAAGGCGAAGACCGGGACCACGATCAGGAATCTGACGCCGGTGAGCGAGGGCAGGCGGGGACGTCTGACGGATTCGGGCATGGGTGGGCAACTCCCCCGTGGGTAGGGCCGATATTTCTAAGGTTCGGCAATTATCAAACAATAGGAAGTCAACTCGCGGAGATGCAAGGGGTGTTGGTGGTCGCGTGGCGCAGAGATTGTTTGACGCTAGATGATTTGACTGCTACGTTCAGCCCACTTGATTGAGATGCAGACGATTGTCTGCCAGATGGATTGGGAGAGGGCCGATGCCGGACACGGCGCCCCGCACCCTCGGCGCGCACAAGGGGTTGGCACTCCTGGTGCTCTGCGCCCAGCTCTTCCTCGACTCGATGGACGTCTCCCTGATGGGTGTCGCCCTGCCGGAGATCAAGCAGGACCTCGGCCTCGGGCCTGAGACGCTGCAGTGGATCATCTCCGGCTACGCCGTCGCCTACGGCGGCTTCCTGCTGCTCGGCGGCCGAGCCGCCGACCTCTTCGGCCGGCGCCGGCTCTTCTTCTGGGCCACCGCCGTGTTCGCCCTGGTCAGCCTCGCCGGCGGGCTCGTCTCCGACGGCACCCTGCTGGTCGTCAGCCGCGTCATCAAGGGCGTCGCCGCCGCCTTCATCGCCCCCGCGGCGATGTCGATCATCACCACCACGTTCAAGGAGGGCCCCGAGCGCACCCGCGCGATGGGCATCTTCTCCCTCACCGGCGCCAGCGGCTACGCGGCCGGCCTGGTGTTCTCCGGCGTCCTGACCGAAGTGCACTGGCGGCTCATCTTCTTCGTCCCCTTCGTCGTCGCCTCGCTCGTCCTCGCCGTCACCAACTACGCCGTCGCCCCCGACCAGGCGCGCACCGGCGAACGGCCCGGCTTCGACGCGGCCGGCGCGCTCACCGCCACCGCCGGCGTCCTGCTGCTCGTCCTCGGACTCGTCCGCGCCCCCGAAGCCGGCTGGGGCTCCGCCGCCACCCTCGGCTCGCTGATCGCCGCCGTCGTGCTGCTGGTCGTCTTCGTGGTCATCCAGCAGCGCCGCACCGACCCGCTGCTGCCGCTGCGGATCTTCCGCTCTCGCACCCTGTCCACCGCCAACACCATCGGCCTGGTCTGGGCCTGCGCCACCATCGGCTGGCAGTTCATCGCCCTGCTCTACCTCCAGCAGGTGCTCGGCTACAGCGCCCTCCAGGCGGGCCTGGCGATCGTCCCGATGGCCGCCGCGATCCTGCTCGCCGTCAACCTCGCGCCCAAGCTGATCAACCGCTCCGGGCTGCGCCCGGCGGCCGTCCTCGGCCTGCTCCTCCAGGGCGGCGGCATCCTGCTGTTCCTGCGCACCGGCACCGACAGCAACTACCTGAGCGTCCTGCTGCCCGCGCTGATCGTGCACGGGCTCGGCAACGGCACCAGCTTCCTCGCCTTCAACATCGCCGCGGTCGGCGGCGTGAAGAACGAGGACCAGGGGCTGGCCACCGCGCTGGTCACCGCCGCCCTCCAGCTCGGCGGCGGCATCGGCGTCGCCGTCGGCGCGGCGGTGCTCACCGGCGTCGGCGGCGCCTCGCCCTCGCTCTCCGCGTACCACTGGGCCTTCCTGGTCGCCGCGCTCTTCTCGGCCGTCGGGCTGGTCGCCGCCGCCCTCGGGCTGGGGGCGCCGAAGGGCGGGGACGCCGCGCAGGCGCCGCCCGCCGAGGCCTCGCCCGCCGAGGCGCAGGCCCTGGCCGCCGACCTCCAGGAGGGCCGGGCGTGACCGCCACCCGGCCCGCCGCCACCGCCGCCGCCGTCGAACACCTCACCCCGGACGACCCCCGGCTCTCCTGGGACGGCATCAGCGGCCTGGCCCGGCACGAGGACCGCTGGATCCCGCTGCGCCTGCCGCTGGACCGGGTGGCGACCACCCTCTCCGCCGACTTCGCCCGCCTCGCCCGACTCCCGGCCGGCGCCCGCTTCGGCCTGCGCACCGACGCCGTCGAACTGGTCCTGGAACTGGACGCCGAACCCGGCAGCGCGCCGCTGGACGTGGTGGTGGACGGCGTCGTCGCCCACCGGTGGCACCCGGTGCCCGGCCGCCACCGGCTCACCCTGCCGCTGCCCGCCGGCGCGAACGGCCCGGCCGAGGTGGAGATCTGGCTGCCGCACCTCAGCCGCACCTGGATCGGCCGGCTCTCGCTGCACGGCCACCGGGTGCTGGAGCCGCTCGAACGCACCGGCCCGCGCTGGATCGCGTACGGCAGCTCGCTCACCCACGCGATGTTCCCGCACGGCCCGTCCGAGAGCTGGGTCTCCCTGGTGGCCGTCCGGCACGGCTGGCGGCTGCGCAACCTCGGCTTCGCCGGGGAGGCGTACCTGGACCCGCTGGTCGCCCGCGTCCTGCGGGACACCCCGGCCGAGCTGATCACCCTGGAGATCGGCACCAACGCCTACATCCGCAGCGTGTTCACCGCGCGCAGCTGGGGCTCGGCGGTGTGCGGCTTCGTCGAGACCGTCCGCGACGGCCACCCCGACACCCCGATCGCGGTGATCGCCGCGCTGCCCTCGGTGGAGCGGGAGAAGGCGGTCAACGCCGCCGGGCTCACCCTGGAGGGCATCCGGGAGCTGACCGGCGAGGCGGTCCGGGTGCTCCAGCGGCTCGGCGACCGGCGGCTGCACCTGGTCGACGGCCGCGAGGTGCTGCCCGTCGCCGAGGCCGACCGGGTCTACGCGGACGGGCTGCACCCGACCCCGGACGGCGAGCACGACCTCGCCGACCGGGCCGCGCCGATCCTCCGGCGGTTCCTGCCGGGCTGACGGCCGGTCCTGCCGGGTTGGCGGTCGACTCCTGCCCGCCCGGCGTCCGGCTCCTGCCGGGCCGACGGCCGCACCCGGCCGGGGCGGCGCCCGGCTCCGAACGACGGTGCCCCGACGGGACGTTCCCGCCGGGGCACCGTCGTGTGCCGGGGCCCGTCAGGCCGCCGCGGTCCGTGCGGGCAGCCGGGGCACCGCCGCCAGCAGCTGCCGGGTGTACGGGTGCTCGGGGGAGCGGAACACCCGCTCGGCCGGGCCGTACTCGACCGCCCGGCCGTCCTTCATCACCAGCACCCGGTCGCTCACCTGGCGCACCACCGCGAGGTCGTGCGAGATGAACAGCATCGCCAGGCCCAGCTCGGCCCGCAGCCGGGCCAGCAGCTCCAGCACCTGCGCCTGCACCGAGACGTCCAGTGCCGACACCGGCTCGTCGCAGACCAGCAGCCGCGGCCCGGTGGCCAGCGCCCGGGCGATCGCCACCCGCTGGCGCTGCCCGCCGGACAGCGAGCGCGGCCGCCGCTCCAGGTGCTGCTCGCCGAGGCCCACCTGGGTCAGCAGTCCGACCGCCCGCTCCCGCCGGGCCGCGCCGCGGGCCACCCCGGCGACCGCCAGCGCCTCGGCCAGGATCCGCCGGACGGTGAAGCGCGGATCGAAGGAGGCCAGCGGGTCCTGGTGGACCAGTTGCACGGCGGCCCGGGCCGGACGGCGCTCGCGCTCGGGCAGCGCGCTCCACGGGCGGCCGTCCAGCAGCACCTCCCCGGCGTCCGGGGCCAGCATGCCCATCACCAGCTGGGCGGTGGTGCTCTTGCCGGAGCCGGACTCGCCGACGATGCCCAGGGTCTCGCCGGGCGCGAGCGTGAACGACACGTCGGCGACCGCCTCCCGCAGGCCGCCGTCCGGGGTGCGGTAGCGCTTCACCAGGCCCCTGGCGGTGAGGAGCCGGTCCTGCTCCTGCCCCTGGTCCTGTTCCTGCTTCCGCTCCTGCGCGTCGGCCGCCGGGGCCGGCCCCGGTCGGTCCGGATCGGGCGCGGCCGCCAGCAGCATCCGGGTGTACGGGTGCTCGGGCGCACCCAGCACCCGGTCGGCCGGTCCGCTCTCCACGATCCGGCCGTCCTTCATCACCGCGATCCGGTCCGCCAGCCGGGCCACCACCGCCAGGTCGTGGCTGATCAGCAGCAGGGCCGTCCCCTCGGCCTTCAACTCGCCGAGCAGGTCGAGCACTTGGGCCTGCACCGTGACGTCCAGCGCGGTGGTCGGCTCGTCCGCGACCAGCACCCGCGGCCCCGCCGCCAGCGCGGAGGCGATCAGCGCCCGCTGGCGCAGCCCGCCGGAGAGCTGGTGGGGGTACTGCCGGGCCCGTTCGGCCGGCTCCGGAACCCCGACGTCGCCCAGCAGCTCCTCGACCCGGCCCGGCACCTCGGCCTTCGGCAGCACCCGGTGGGCGAGCAGCGGCTCGCCCACCTCGGTGCCCACCCGGCGCAGCGGGTCCAGCGCGGACAGCGCGTCCTGGAGCACCAGTGCGACGGTGCGGCCGCGCACCCGGCGCCACTCCCGCTCGCCGAAGGCGGCGGCGTCCCGGCCCTCGACCAGGAAGCGCTCGGCCCGGACGGCGGCACCGGGCGCGGTCAGTCCGACCAGCGTCCGGGCCGTGACGCTCTTGCCCGAGCCGGACTCCCCGACCAGCGCCAGGCACTCGCCCGCCGACAGCGACAGCGACACCCCGGCCACCGCCGTGGTCCGCTGCCTGCCGTGGCCGAACTCGACGCTCAGGCCCTCCAGTTCGACGATCGGGCTCATGGCGTCCGTCCTTCCAGGCGGCGGTGCAACTGACGGCCGAGCACGGTGATCGCGACCACCACGGCGGTGATGGCGGCCCCCGGGAACACCGCGATCCACCAGGCGGTGGACAGGAAGTCGCGCCCCTGGGAGAGCATCGCCCCCCACTCCGGGGCGGGCGCCTTGGGTCCGAGCCCGAGGAAGCTGAGCGCCGAGCCCGAGACCACGGCGGTGCCGACGGCCAGCGTGGCGGGCACCGTCAGCGGCCCCAGGGTGTTCGGCAGCACGTGCCGCAGCACCACGGCCGCCCGGGGCACCCCCAGGGCCGTCGCGGCACGCACGTACTCCGAGCCGCGCACCACCATCGCCTGCCCGCGCACCAGTCGGGCGAACCCGGGGGTGGCCGCGATCGCGATGGCCAGCAGCGCGTTGCCGGTGCCCGGACCCACCACCGCGATCACCAGCAGCGCGAGCAGCAGTTCGGGCAGCGCCAGGAGGACGTCCACCGCGCGCATCGCCACCTGGTCGCCGATCCGGCCGGACAGCGCGGCCGGCAGGCCGACCAGCAGGCCCGCCAGGACCGACAGCGCCGTCGCGCCGAGCCCGATCAGCAGTGAGTACCGGGCGCCGTGCACCACCCGGGCGTACACGTCCCGGCCCAACTGGTCGGTGCCCAGCCAGTGTTCGGCCCCCGGCGGGGTGAGCGCGGCGACCGGGTCGGCCGCCGTCGGGTCGGCGTGCGCGAGCAGGGCGGGCCAGGCGCAGGCCACCACCGCCGCCGCCAGGACCAGCGCGGCGAGCAGCACCCCGGGCCGTACCCGGTCCGCCCGCCCGCCGCCCGAGCGGACCGCCCGGGCGGCCGGCCCGGAGGCCGGCGCGACGTCGGCGTCGGGGGCGGGAGTGGCGTCGGGGTCGGGGGCGATGCCGGGGGAGAGGGGGCCGGTCATGCCGCCACCTCCCGCACCCGGCCGGCGCCGCGCAGCCGGGGGTCGATCAGCAGGTAGAGCGCGTCCACCGCGGTGTTCACCACCAGGTAGACCGCGGCGGACAGCAGGATCAGCCCGATCACCACCGGCAGGTCGTGCCCGGTGACCGCGTCCAGCGCCACCCGGCCCAGACCCGGCCGGGCGAACACCGTCTCCACCAGGACCGTCCCGCCCAGCAGCCCGCCCACCAGCCAGCCGCCCAGCGTGACCGCCGGCACCAGCGCGTGCCGCAGCGCGTGCCGGCCGCGCAGCGCCAGCGGGCCGATCCCGCGCGAACGGGCGGTCAGTGCGAACGGCTCGTGCAGCGCCGACTCCAGCCCCTCCCGCAGCACCTGCGAGAGCAGCGAGCCGAACGGCACCGCCAGGGTCACCGCCGGCAGCACCAGCGACTGCCAGCCCTCCGCCCCGGCGACCGGGAACAGCCGCAGGTGGAAGGAGAACAGCGTGAGCAGCAGGACCCCCAGCCAGAACGGCGGGGTGGAGATCGCCAGCAGCTCCGCCCCGGAGGCCGCGCCGCGCACCGCCCGTCGCCGCCCGGCCGTGGTCACCGCGGACACCAGGGCGAACACCAGGATCAGCCCGAACGCCGTCAGCGCGAGCCCCGCGGTCGGGCCGAGCTGCTCGCCGATGATCCGGCTCACCGGCTGCTGCTGCTGGTAGGAGCGGCCGAGGTCGCCGCCCAGCAGCCGGCCCAGGAAGGTCAGGTACTGCTCGAACAGCGGGCGGTCCAGCCCGAACTCCCGGGTGATCTCCGCCCGGACGGCCGCCGAACCGGTGGTCACCGAGCCGCCGAGCAGGGTCGACACCGGGTCGCCGGGCACCAGGTGCAGCGCCAGGAACCCCAGGGTGGCCGCACCCCAGAGCACCAGGACCGCACCGCCCAGCCGGTGCAGCACCGCGCGCGCGACCCGTGTCACTTGTTCTTCCAGACGCCGGCGAACTGCGGCCACGCGTTCGCGTCGAACGCCAGGCCCCGGACGAGCTGGGTGTGCCCGATCAGATTGGTGGTCACGTACAGCGGCAGCACCGTGCCGTGCTCCACCGCCCACCGCTCGGCCTTGGTGTAGTCGGCCTTGCGGGCGGCCGGATCGGTGGTCGCCGCGCCCGCCGTCAGCCAGCCGTCGAGCTCCGGGTCCTTGCTGAGCGACACGTTCTGGCCGCCGGCCGCCGGGGTGTTGGAGGAGAGGTAGAAGCCCGCCAGGATCGCCGGGTCGGCCCGCACCCAGGAGTTGTCCCACAGGTCGTAGTCGCCGCTCGCGTAGATCTTGAAGTAGGTGCCGTTGTCGATCGAGTCGCGGACCAGCTCGACCCCGGCCTTCTTCAGGTCCGCCTGGATGCCCGCCGCCAGGGTGTCGCGCTGGTCGCGCACCAGCGAGGCGATGTACGGCCAGTGCAGGGTCAGCCGCTTGCCGTCCTTCACCCGGTAGCCGTCCGCGTCCCTGGCGCTCCAGCCGGCCTCGTCCAGCAGCTTGCCGGCCGCCGCCGCGTCGTGCGGCAGCGCGTCCTTCAGCCCGGCCTCGTACGCCGCCGGGGTGGTCGGGCTCAGCGGGCTCCAGGCGCGCTCGTACTCGCCGAAGTAGATGCTCTTGACCAGCGCGTCCACGTCCACCGACCGCTGGACGGCCCGGCGCACCCGCTCGTCCTGCAGCGGCCCCCGGGTGGTGTTCAGGAACAGCGAGTAGACCACGCCGGGGTTCTGCGTGCGGTTCACCTCGATGCCGGTGGCCGCCCGCACCGTGCGCACCGCGGTGACCGGCAGCGTGGCCGCGTCCACCTGGCGGCTGGTCAGCGCGCCGCTGCGGACCGAGTCCTCGGGCAGGAAGCGGATCGTCAGCCCGTCCAGGTACGGCGCGCCCTGGTTCGCGGCGCCCTCCGGGGCCCAGGCGTAGGCGTCGTTGCGCTTGAACTCGACGTGGTCGTTCTTGACGTACTCGGTCTCCTTGAACGGCCCGGTGCCCACCGAGTTCTCGCCGCCCGCGCACAGCTGGTCCGCCTTCTCCGCCAGCGACTTCGGCGAGGCGATGCCCAGGTAGGGGGTGGCGACCGCCTGCAGGAACGGCACGTACGGCTCGGCGAAGGACACCCGGACGGTGTGCGGGTCCACCACCTCCGTGCCGGTGTACGGGCCGAGCAGGCTGGCCGCGTACAGCGACTTGGTCCTCGGGTCCTTGACGTGGTCCAGGTTGGCCTTCACCGCGGCCGCGTCGAAGACCGTGCCGTCGTGGAAGGTGACGCCCTCGCGCAGCTGGAAGGTGTACGTGCGGGCGTCCGGCGAGATCTGCCAGGACTTCGCCAGCCACGGGTGGAAGGCGCCCTTGTCGTCCAGGTACACCAGCGAGTCGAAGACGTTGCGCTGGATCACCGCCGTCACGTCGCCGGGGCTGACGTGCGGGTCCAGGCAGGACGTGCCGACCGCCACCGCGTACTTCAGGGTGCCGCCGCGCACCGGGGCCCCCTCGGCGCCCGCCCCCGGCCCGGCCGGGCCCGCCGAGGAGCAGCCGGCGAGCAGGACGGCCGCCAGACCGGCGGCGGGCACGGACGAGGGGACGGCGAACGGACGGCGGACGCGCCGGGCGGCGGGCACGGGTCTGCTGGGCATGGGTGACTCCTTGGTGGTGCCGGTGGAGGGCGTACGGGACCGCCGCCGGGCGCGGGCGCGCACGGCGGGGGAAGGGGGAGAGGAGAAAGATGGGGCGGATCCTGCGTCGGATCCCGCGTCGGATCCGCGCCGGGCCTCGCTCGGGCGTCAGGCCGAGGCGCGGCAGGCCGAGGAGCGGCAGGGGGCGCCGGGCACACCGGTGCCACGGGCGCGGTCGAGGGCGCGACATCGGCCACGGCTGCCCGGACCACCCGCCGACGGGGCGAGGCCCCGCGCGGCCGGTGTCCTGCCACCGCTGCTGTGCACTGCGGCCTCCGATGCCTGCGCGTTCGCCCGTTTCGCGCACCAGGGTGCCCGCTACCGGCGGTTCCTGGCCACCGCGGCGTTCCACCCAGTGGAAGACGCCGCCCGGCGGGGCGCGTCACCCGGGGAAGACCCCCTCCGGAGGCGTGTCACCCGGCGGGGTGCGCCTCCTCCGCGGCCACCGAACGCGCGACCTCGGCCGCCATCAGCCGCCCCGCCTCGCGCAACCGCCCCTCGTACCGGGCCGGATCCACCGGCGCGGCCACCACCAGCCCCAGCGCGGCCAGCAGCGAACCGTCCGGATGGAACACCGGCACCGCCACCGCCCCGTACGCCGGCTGCATCTCCCGGCGCGCGTACCCCACACCCCCGCGCCGCACCGCCGCCAGCTCCCGGCCCAGCCGGCCCGGCGCCACCACCGTGTACCGGGTGTGCCGCGCGCCCGCCGCCGAAAGACCCGCCGCCACCTCCCGCACCAGCGCCTCCGGCGCGTGCGCCAGCAGCACCCGGCCCACCGCCGTGGCGTGCAGGTCCATCCGCCCGCCCACCCGCACCTGGAACGGCGAGGACTGCGCCGCCGCACTCGGCAGCCGGTCCAGCAGCAGCGCCGAACGGCCGTCCAGCGCCGCCACCAGCGCGGTCTGCCCGGTCCGCTCGTGCAGCTCCCGCAGGGCCGGCTGCGCCAGCTCCCGGATGCGGCGCAGGCACGGCGCCAACGCCCCCAGCGCCCACAGCCGCCGCCCCAGCCGGTACCCGCCGTCCCGCTGCCGCTCCAGCGCGCCCCAGGCGACCAGCTCACGCACCATCCGCAGCGCCGTCGGCGCCGGCAGCCCGGTCTGCCGCGCGATCTCGGCCAGCCGCAGCGACTCCCGCTCCCCGTCGAACGCCTCCAGCACCGAGAACACCCGCCCGGCCACCGAGCGCCCCCCGGCCTCCCCCGAATTCCCCGCCACCCGCCCCACCCTCCACCGCCACCGCCGCCCACATCCCGTCACCCGCCCCAACACCCGCGCCCGGCACGCGGATTCCGCGGTGCGGGCTCCGCGTACCGCGGCCCTGCGCGAGGCCGCCCGGCGGAACCGGGCCGGCGGATCCGGGCCGGGCACCCTAGAGCAGGCAGTCGGCGGTGGTGAGGACGGCCCGCGTCTGGTGGGCGAGTTGCTCCTGGACGGGGACCCAGCGGGCGCCGAAGCGGTGGCGCAGCCGGTCGAGGCTGTCGGTGACGACGGCGCGGGCGCGGTCGCGGGCGGCCTCGGCGGCGGGGTCGCGGGCGTCGGCGAGCAGCCGCAGCAGGACCGACGCGACCCGCAGCGGCACGCGGGCCGCGACCAGGCCGGCGGTGGTCACCCGGGAGGCGGTGAGCGGCTCGGAGCCCCAGCGCTCCAGCCACTCCTCGGCCACCCGCGGGGCGGCCGCCAGGCTGAGCTCGACGGTGCGCAGCAGCGGGCCGAACGCCTCGTGGCCGTAGGCCTCGTACTGGTGCGCGGCGACGCCCGGGAGCAGGGCGGCGAGCTCCTCGGCGCGCGCGGTGAGGTCGCGGGCGGCCGCGGCGAGGGTCTGCGCCCCGGCCGGGTGGGGACGGGCGTCGCCGACCGCGTCGACGGCCCACATCGGGACCTCCAGCACCGCGCTGACCGCGCCGTACCGGGCCGCGTACGACCAGGTGGACAGCTCCGGCTCGTCCGGCAGGGCCCGGGAACCCCCGGTGCCCGGGGCCGGCATCAGATAGGTGCCCGGGTCCGGGCTGGCCCAGCCGATCGCGTCGTAGGAGTCCACGTCGAGCGGGACGCCGGCCCGTTCCGCGGAGCGGGCGAAGCGACCGGCCAGGCCCTGGACCGGGCGGGTGAGCTGGACGAACGCGCCGCCGAAGTCCACCCCGTGCAGCGAGCACTGGAGGAAGGGGCGCAGCTCGTCGATCAGGCCGGTCAGCGCCAGGCTCTCCGGCATCGGCGGGCGGCCGGAGCCGGGGGCGGGCAGCAGTTCGGGCTGCTCCTCGAAGGAGGGGCGGAAGAAGTGCTCGTAGTGGCGCCGCATGGTGAGCGGGCCGTCCAGCCAGCCGGCGTTGAGCGCGGCACCGTCCGGGTCGAGGCAGAGCAGCAGGTGCCAGGAGACGCCGGGGCAGGCGGGACGGTCCAGCAGCACCTCGGCGAGCCGGACGGTCCCGGCGGTGCCGATCGGCTCGTTGGGGTGCGGGCCGCCGACCACCAGCACCGCGCGCGGCCCGCGGTCCACGGAGAGCAGCATCAGCGGGCGCCCGGCCCGGGAGCGGCCCACCTCGCGCAGCCGGCAGCGGTCCGGGTGCCGCAGGGCGAGCCGGCGGGCGGCGGACTCGGCCTGGGCGGGCGTGGGGTAGCGGGCCGGCCGGTTGTCGAGGGGCCGGAGGGGGCGGATCCGCCGACCGGTGTCGGTCATGGTTCTCCTAGCGCCGGTCGTACGGCCGCCGGGGCGCGGGCGTGCGGGTGCGCCGCCGGGCACGGCGTGCGGGCGGGGGACGGGGGCGGGAACGGGTCGGGGCACCGCGCGGGCCGGGACGGGGGCCGAGCGGAGCCGGGACGGGGCCTGGCGGGGGCGGACAGGGCCGTGCCGGAGCGGCCCGTGGTGAGGGAGGGTCGCGCCGGCCGGAAAACCGAGAGGGCCGAGCGTACGACTCAACTTCCGTGTCCGGAAGGGGGGCAGATCTCTTTGGCGGAGCCCTGTCAGTACCGCACGGTCCTTCCGGGCGTGTCAACGGCGGACGGCACCGGCCGGCGGGCGCGCACTGCGCGTGCCGGGGCGGGCACCGGCGGGTGCCGGCGGACGGCGGCGGGCACGGGCGGACACCGGCCGTCCGGGAGGCGCCGGAGCGCGCGGGGCCCGTGATCCGGGGCAGACGGCCCGTTCCCCGGATTGGGCTACCCTTGAGGGTCACCCCTCCCGTGCCGGCCAGCGGCACCGAATCACGTCGTAAGGGTTCCTAGTACATGACTGTCGAATCGGTCTTCCCACGCCTGGAGGCCCTCCTCCCGCACGTCCAGAAGCCGATCCAGTACGTCGGCGGCGAGCTCAACTCGACCGTCAAGGACTGGGACGCCTGCGACGTCCGTTGGGCGTTGATGTACCCCGACGCCTACGAGGTCGGCCTGCCCAACCAGGGCGTCATGATCCTCTACGAGGTGCTGAACGAGCGCGAGGGCGTGCTCGCCGAGCGCACCTACAGCGTCTGGCCGGACCTCGAGGCGCTGATGCGCGAGCACGACGTCCCCCAGTTCACCGTGGACGCCCACCGCCCGGTGAAGGCCTTCGACGTGTTCGGGCTGTCGTTCTCCACCGAGCTCGGCTACACCAACATGCTCACGGCGCTCGACCTGGCCGGCATCCCGCTGGAGGCCGCGGCCCGCACCGACGAGGACCCGATCGTCCTGGCCGGCGGCCACGCGGCCTTCAACCCGGAGCCGATCGCCGACTTCATCGACTGCGCCGTGGTCGGCGACGGCGAGCAGGCCGTCCTCGACATCACGGAGATCATCCGCGCCTGGAAGGCCGAGGGCCGCCCGGGCGGCCGGGACGAGCTGCTGCTGCGCCTGGCCCGCACCGGCGGGGTGTACGTCCCGAAGTTCTACGACGTGGAGTACCTGGCCGACGGCCGGATCGGCCGCGTCGTGCCGAACGCCCCGGGCGTGCCGTGGCGGGTGTCCAAGCACACCGTGATGGACCTGGACGAGTGGCCGTACCCGAAGCAGCCGCTCGTCCCGCTCGCGGAGACGGTGCACGAGCGGATGTCCGTGGAGATCTTCCGCGGCTGCACCCGCGGCTGCCGCTTCTGCCAGGCCGGCATGATCACGCGCCCCGTGCGGGAGCGAAGCATCACCGGCATCGGCGAGATGGTGGAGCGCGGGCTGAAGGCGACCGGCTTCGAGGAGGTCGGCCTGCTGTCGCTGTCCAGCGCCGACCACACCGAGATCGGCGACATCGCCAAGGGCCTGGCGGACCGGTACACCGAGGACAAGATCGGCCTGTCGCTGCCGTCCACCCGCGTCGACGCCTTCAACATCGACCTCGCCAACGAGCTGTCCCGCAACGGGCGCCGCTCGGGCCTCACCTTCGCCCCCGAGGGCGGCAGCGAGCGCATGCGCAAGGTGATCAACAAGATGGTGTCGGAGGAGGACCTGATCCGCACCGTCGCCACCGCGTACGGCAACGGCTGGCGCCAGGTGAAGCTGTACTTCATGTGCGGCCTGCCGACCGAGACCGACGAGGACGTGCTCCAGATCGGCGAGATGGCGAAGAACGTCATCCAGAAGGGCCGCGAGGTCACCGGCCAGAACGACATCCGCTGCACCGTCTCCATCGGCGGGTTCGTGCCCAAGCCGCACACCCCGTTCCAGTGGGCCCCGCAGCTGTCCGCCGAGGACACCGACGCCCGCCTGGCCAAGCTGCGCGACTCGATCCGCGGCGACCGCAAGTACGGCAAGAACATCGGCTACCGCTACCACGACGGCAAGCCGGGCATCGTCGAGGGCCTGCTCTCCCGCGGCGACCGCCGGGTCGGCGCGATCATCCGCGCGGTCTACGAGGACGGCGGCCGCTTCGACGGCTGGCGCGAGTACTTCTCGTACGACCGCTGGATGGCCTGCGCCGACAAGGGCCTGTCCGGCACCGGCGTCGACGTCGACTGGTACACCACCCGCGAGCGCACCTACGAGGAGGTGCTGCCCTGGGACCACCTGGACAGCGGCCTCGACAAGGACTGGCTCTGGGAGGACTGGCAGGACGCCCTGGAGGAGGTCGAGGTCGACGACTGCCGCTGGACCCCGTGCTTCGACTGCGGCGTGTGCCCGCAGATGGACACCCAGATCCAGATCGGCCCCACCGGCAAGAAGATGCTCCCCCTGACGGTGGTCAACAAGTAGCGCGTCCCCCCGTCCCGCGACCCCCGGCCGGAACGTTCCGGCCGGGGGTCGCGGCGTGCGGTGGAGCGGAGGCTGACCAGGGGCGGAGCGAGGGGGAGCGCGGGGCGCGTACCCTTTGAGGTGACAGAGTCCGGACAGTGGCGGGAAGACGCCGCACCGGACGGGGACAACTGACTAAGGACTGAGCGACCCTGGCACGCCGTACGCCCGACGGTCCGCCGCCCGCGCCGACGGTGCAGCGGATTCGTCTCCGCTACACCAAGCGCGGCCGGCTCCGCTTCACCAGCCACCGCGACTTCCAGCGCGCCTTCGAGCGCGCCCTGCGCCGGTCCGCCGTTCCGATGGCCTACTCGGCCGGCTTCACCCCGCACCCGAAGGTCTCCTACGCCAACGCGGCCCCGACCGGGGTGGCGAGCGAGGCGGAGTACCTGGAGATCGGCCTGGCCGCGGTCCGCGACCCCGAGCAGCTGCGGGCGCAGCTGGACGAGTCGCTGCCGGCCGGCCTGGACGTGATCGACGCGGTCGAGGTCCGGACGCCGAACTTCGTGGAGCGCCTGGAAGCCTCCGAGTGGCTGCTCCGACTGGACGGCGTGGAGCCCGACGTGGCCGCCGAGGCGGTCGCGAGCTTCCTCGCCGCCGAGCGGGTCGAGGTCGAGCGCCGCACCAAGAACGGCCTGCGGGTCTTCGACGCGCGGGGCGCGGTGGCGGCGCTGGAAGCCGTCCCGGCCCAGGTCGAGGCCGGTGCGGACGCCGGGCCCGGAACCGACCGCGATGTTCGGACCGGCCGTCCCTGTGCGATACTGCGCCTGGTAGTACGACACGCCACACCCGCCGTACGACCCGACGACGTATTGTCCGGTCTCCGTGCGACGGCCGACCTGGCGCCGCCGGTCCCCGCAGAGGTGACCAGGCTGGCGCAGGGGCCGCTCGACGAGGAGACCGGCACGGTGACCGACCCGCTGGCGCTCGACCGCGCGGCGGCCCCGGTCGGCTCGGAGCCGGCCGTGGGGCCGCACGCTACCGCGTCCGCCTAGCGGGGGGAGGCCGGGTCCAGTGCCTCACTGGACCCGACGGTCCTCCAGGGTTCCCGCGGCTCCCCAGGGGAGCGAGCGTCGTCGCAGCACAGGCCTGCCACCCGGGGCCTGCCGACCAGGAAGGTCGGCCGGTCCGGGACCCCGTCCGGGAGCCACCCGGGGTTGGGGGACGGCGCAGCTTGGGAAAACCTCAGAAGACTGGTCAGAACCAGAAGACTTTCGACACCCCGCCGAGCGCGGGGCGCCGAGCGAGACTACGAGCCCCTGTGCGGCGTCGCGTCCGCGCGGCGGCACCGTCAAAAGGGTCCGGTCCGGGCATCGTCGCGATGCCGGCCACCCAGCGGTGCCGTGCCGTGCCCGGATGTGGAGCCCGGGGGCCTGACGGGAGATCCACCCGCATGCTCGATAACACCGATCCGCAGCAGACTGCGGCCACGGACCAGAACGAATCCGCCGCGACCGGTGGCGAGGGCGCGTCCGCCGCGCCGCCGCGCCGTCGTCGCCGCGCGGTGTCCCGCCCGGCAGGCACCCCGCAGGGTGCGGCCGCCGAGGCGGCCGAGACGGTGCTGCCGGCCGAGACGCCGACCGCCGCGGCCACCCCGGCTCCGGCCGTGGAGCCGGCGGCCGAGCCCGCCGCCGAGAAGCCGGTCCGGGCCCGCCGGACCCGCAAGCGCGCCGAGGCCCCGGCCGGGGCGCCGGAGGCCACCCCGATCGTGGTGACCGCACCGGAGACGGCGCAGGCCCCGGCGGCCGAGCCCGCCGCCGAGAAGCCCGCGAAGGCCACTAGGGCCACCAGGGCCACCAGGGCCACCAAGGCGGGCAAGACCGAGGAGGCGGAGAAGGCCGACAAGGCCGAGGTCGCCGAGGTCGCCGAGCCCGTCGCCGAGAAGCCCGCCCGGGCCCGGCGCACCCGCAAGCGCGCCGAGGCGCCCGCCGGTGCTCCCACGACCGAGGCCGAGGCGCCGGTCGTCGAGACGCCGGTCGTCGAGGCCGTCGCCCCCGAGGCCCCCGCCGCCGCCGAGCCGGTGGCCGAGGAGGCCCCGGCCGCTCCGGCCCGCCGCCCCCGCCGCCGTCGCGTGGTCGAGGCCGCGCCGGTCGTCGAGGCCCCGGTGGAGGAGCCCGTCGCCGAGGCGCCGCAGGCCGAGGAGCCCGCCGCCGCGGAGGAGCCCGAGGAGGAGGCCGTCGAGGCCGCCGCCCCCGAGGCCCCCGTCACCGAGGCGCCCGCCGAGCCGCACCACCGGGTGCGCCGCCGCGCCGTGCGCCCGGCCACCGCGGTCTTCCAGGCCCCGGTGTTCCAGGAGCCGGCCCCCTTCGTCGCGCCGTCCACGCCGTCCGCGCCGGCCACCGCGGCCGCGCCGCAGCAGCCCGTCGCCGCCCCGGTGCAGGCCGAGGCCCCGGCCGTGGCCGAGCGCACGGAGGAGGACGACGAGTTCGAGTACAGCGGTGTCGGCCGTCGCCGCCGGGTCCGTACCCGGGTCGAGCCGACCCGTCGCAAGCCGGCCGCCCAGGCGAAGGCCCAGGCCCAGGCCCAGGCGAAGGCGCCGGCGAAGGCCCCCGTGAAGGCCCCGGTCGAGGCCGCGCCGGTCGTCGAGGCCCCGGTCGCCGAGGCGCCCGCCGTGGAGGCCCCCGTCACCGGTCCGGAGACCGAGGGCGAGTGGGAGGACGACGGCCGTCCGTCGCGCCGTCGCCGCCGGGGTGGCCGCCGCCGCCGTCGTGGCGAGGCCGAGGAGTTCGAGGCCGCCGAGGCCGTCGAGACCGAGCAGCCCGCCGCCGAGGAGTCGGCCGAGGCCGTCGCCGAGGACGAGGGCGAGGAGGACGACGACCTGGCCGCCGGCCTGTCCTCGTCGCGCCGCCGCCGTCGCCGCCGTCGCCGCAGCGGTGAGGCCGGCGCCGTCGAGGCCGCCGAGACCACCGAGGACGGCGTCCGCACGGTGGTGAAGGTGCGCGAGCCGCGCCGCCGCTCCACCGAGCCGTCCTTCGACCCGGACGAGGTGCAGTCCATCAAGGGCTCGACCCGTCTGGAGGCCAAGAAGCAGCGCCGCCGCGAGGGCCGCGAGCTGGGCCGCCGCCGGGTGCCGATCATCACCGAGGCCGAGTTCCTGGCCCGCCGCGAGTCGGTCGAGCGCGTCATGGTGGTGCGCCAGAGCGGCCAGCGCACCCAGATCGGCGTCCTCGAGGACGGCGTGCTGGTCGAGCACTACGTCAACAAGGAGCAGGCCACCTCGTACGTCGGCAACGTCTACCTGGGCAAGGTCCAGAACGTGCTGCCGTCGATGGAGGCCGCCTTCGTCGACATCGGCAAGGGCCGCAACGCGGTGCTGTACGCCGGTGAGGTCAACTTCGGCGCGCTGGGCGGCCACGGCGGCCCGCGCCGGATCGAGTCGGTGCTGAAGTCCGGCCAGTCCGTGCTGGTGCAGGTCTCCAAGGACCCGATCGGCCACAAGGGCGCCCGCCTGACCAGCCAGATCTCGCTGCCCGGCCGCTACCTGGTGTACGTGCCCGAGGGCTCGATGACGGGCATCTCGCGCAAGCTCCCGGAGAACGAGCGCGCCCGGCTGAAGCAGATCCTCAAGAAGATCGTCCCGGACGACGCGGGCGTCATCGTGCGCACCGCCGCCGAGGGCGCCTCCGAGGAGGAGCTGACCCGCGACGTCCAGCGCCTCCAGCAGCAGTGGGAGGACATCCAGAAGAAGGCCGCGACCGGCAACGCCCCGGCGCTGCTGTACGGCGAGCCGGACATGACCGTCCGGGTCGTCCGCGACATCTTCAACGAGGACTTCAGCAAGGTCATCGTCTCCGGCGACGAGGCGTGGAAGACCATCCACGAGTACGTCTCCAACGTGGCCCCGGACCTCGCCGAGCGGCTCCAGCGGTGGACCTCCGAGGTGGACGTGTTCGCCACCTACCGGATCGACGAGCAGCTGATGAAGGCGCTGGACCGCAAGGTCTGGCTGCCCAGCGGCGGTTCGCTGGTGATCGACCGCACCGAGGCGATGGTCGTCATCGACGTCAACACCGGGAAGTTCGTCGGCCAGGGCGGCAACCTGGAGGAGACGGTCACCCGGAACAACATCGAGGCGGCCGAGGAGATCGTGCGCCAGCTGCGGCTGCGCGACCTCGGCGGCATCATCGTGATCGACTTCATCGACATGGTGCTGGAGTCCAACCGCGACCTGGTGCTGCGCCGCCTGCTGGAGTGCCTGGGCCGGGACCGGACCAAGCACCAGGTGGCCGAGGTCACCTCGCTGGGCCTGGTCCAGATGACCCGCAAGCGGGTCGGCCAGGGCCTGCTGGAGTCCTTCTCCGAGCCGTGCGTGCACTGCAACGGCCGCGGCGTGATCGTCCACATGGAGCAGCCGAGCGCCCACGTCCACGCCCCCGTGGCGGCGGGCGAGGCCGGTGCGGGCGGCGGCAAGCGTCGTCGTCGCGGCAAGGGCGGCGCGGGCCACGAGGAGCCGCAGGCCGTCGAGCCCGTGGTGACCATCCTGTCCGAGTCGGCGGAGGACGTCGCCGAGCCGGTGCGCGAGGAGATCGAGGGCCAGCTGGCCCTGGAGGTCCCGGGCGTCGAGGCTCCGGCCGAGGCGGCCGCGCCGGCCGTCGAGGTCCCCGCGGCCCCCGTGGCCGAGGTCCCGGCCGCCGCTCCGGCGGGCCGTCCGCGTCGCCGCGCGGTGCGCAAGGCGACCGCTCCGGCGGGTTCCCCGGACACCGCCGAGATCGTGGTGCTCCAGGCCAAGGCCGAGGCGGCGCTGGAGGCGGCCCTGGAGGCCGCCGCCCCGGCGGTCGCGGAAGCCGCCGCCGAGGCCGTCGCCGAGGCGCCGGGCGAGCCGGTCGTGGTCGCGGAGGCCGCGGTCGTCGCCGAGGCTCCCGAGGCCACGGAGGCTCCCGAGGCCACGGAGGCCGGCGAGGCTCCGGCCGAGGAGGCGCCGGCGCCGAAGAAGCGGGCCGCCCGCAAGACCGCCGCGAAGAAGACCGCCGCCAAGAAGACCACCACGGCGGCCAAGAAGACCACCGCCCGCAAGACCGCCACCAAGCGGACGAGCGCGGCGGCCAAGAAGGCCGCGGCCGCCGAGGGTGATACGGCGTCCGAGTAGTGCCCACGCCCGGGGCGGGAGTGATCCCGCCCCGGGTCGTACGGGCCGGTTTGCCCCCCGGGCGGCCGGTCCGTATTCTTGACCATCGGCGTGTCTACGCCATGCTCCCGAGCACATCACCTTCCCGGGTCGCCGCGTTCGCGCGGAGGGCCGGGGAGAGGCTCCTGTGTCCGTACCCAGGTGGCTGGCGTCGGGGGTTCCGACCGAGCAAGGAAAGCAGGTACCGCATGTACGCGATCGTTCGCGCAGGCGGCCGCCAGCACAAGGTCGCCGTGGGCGACGTGCTGGAGATCGACCGTATCGAGGCCAAGCCGGGTGACTCGGTCGAGCTCTCGACCATCCTCGTCGTCGACGGTGACGCCGTCACCTCCGACCCGTGGGTCCTGGCCGGCGTGAAGGCTCACGCCGAGGTGGTCGACCAGACCAAGGGTGACAAGATCGTCATCCTGCGTTACAAGAACAAGACCGGCTACCGCCGTCGCCAGGGTCACCGTCAGCAGCACACCGCGGTGCGCATCACGAGCATCGACTCGGTCAGCAAGTAAGGGGATAGCGAAAAATGGCACACAAGAAGGGCGCAAGCTCTACTCGTAACGGCCGTGACTCGAACGCCCAGCGCCTCGGCGTGAAGCGCTTCGGTGGCCAGGTCGTCTCCGCCGGCGAGATCCTCGTCCGCCAGCGCGGCACCCACTTCCACCCGGGTGCCGGTGTCGGTCGCGGTGGCGACGACACCCTGTTCGCGCTGACCGCCGGTGCGGTGCAGTTCGGCACCCGTCGTGGCCGCAAGGTCGTCAACATCGTGGCCGTCGAGGCCTGAGTCCCCGCGGACTCCCGAGTCTGAGAAGACCCACCGGGTCGGACAAGACTCACAGTGAAGGGTGGGCCGGAATTCTCCGGTCCACCCTTCACGCTTTACGCAGGTAGCAAGCAGACTCTCGCGCACTGGAGGCACACCCATGACCACCTTCGTGGACCGCGTCGAACTTCATGTCGCCGCGGGTAACGGGGGCCACGGCTGCGCCTCCGTGCACCGCGAGAAGTTCAAGCCGCTCGGCGGCCCGGACGGCGGCAACGGCGGTGAGGGCGGCAGCGTCATCCTCACCGTGGACTCGCAGGTCACCACCCTGCTGGAGTACCACCACTCGCCCAAGCGCAAGGCCACCAACGGCAAGCCGGGCGCGGGCGGCAACCGCACCGGCGCGATCGGCGAGGACCTCGTCCTGCTGGTGCCGGACGGCACCGTGGTGCTGGACCGCACGGGCAACGTGCTGGCCGACCTGGTCGGGCACGGCACGAGCTTCGTCGCCGCCCAGGGCGGCCGCGGCGGCCTCGGCAACGCCGCGCTGGCCTCGGCCCGCCGCAAGGCGCCCGGCTTCGCGCTGCTCGGCGAGCCCGGGGAGGCCCGTGACATCGTCATGGAGCTCAAGTCCGTCGCCGACGTGGCCCTGGTCGGCTACCCGAGCGCCGGCAAGTCCTCGCTGATCTCGGTGCTCTCCGCCGCCAAGCCGAAGATCGCGGACTACCCGTTCACCACCCTGATCCCCAACCTCGGGGTGGTCACCGCGGGCGACATCGTCTACACCATCGCCGACGTGCCCGGCCTGATCCCGGGCGCCAGCCAGGGCCGCGGCCTGGGCCTGGAGTTCCTGCGCCACGTGGAACGCTGTTCGGTGCTGGTGCACGTGCTGGACTGCGCCACCCTGGAGCCCGGCCGCGACCCGCTGACCGACCTGGAGACCATCGAGGCCGAGCTCGCCGAGTACGGCGGTCTGGAGGACCGCCCGCGCCTGGTCGCGCTCAACAAGGTGGACGTCCCGGACGGCCAGGACATCGCCGACCTGACCCGCGCCTCCCTGGAGGAGCGCGGCTACCGGGTGTTCGAGGTCTCCGCCGCCTCCCGCAAGGGCCTGCGCGAGCTGAGCTTCGCCGTGGCCGGGATCGTCGCCGAGGCGCGCGCCGCCAAGCCGGCCGAGGAGTCCACCCGGATCGTGCTGCGGCCCAAGGCCGTCGACGACGCCGGCTTCACCATCACCGAGGAGGACGGCGCGTACCACATCCGCGGCGTCAAGCCGGAGCGCTGGGTCCGCCAGACCGACTTCAGCAACGACGAGGCCGTCGGCTACCTCGCCGACCGGCTGGCCCGCCTCGGGATCGAGCAGGAGCTGTGGAAGATCGGGGCGCACGAGGGCGACACCGTCGTCATCGGCCCCGAGGAGAACGCCGTCGTCTTCGACTGGGAGCCGACCATGGCCGCCGGTGCCGAGATGCTCGGCCGTCGCGGTGAGGACCACCGCTTCGAGAACCCGCGCCCGGCGGTCGACCGCCGCCGCGAGAAGCAGAAGGGCCGGGACGCGGCCGAGTCCGAGTTCCTCGCCTTCGAGGCGCTCTCCAGCGGCCGCCAGGCCGCCATCGAGGGCGAGGACGACGAGGACCACTGAGCCTCGGAGTCCTGAGGCCTGTCTCCAGGGCCCCTGTCGGACGGCCCCCGTCACCTGTCGAAGGTGGCGGGGGCCGTCCGCGTGCTCAGCGGTGACCGGGCGTCACTTGGCCCAGGAGGCCTGGAGCTTCAGCGGGTCGGCCAGGTCGGTGTAGCCGACCGCGGCCGGGGTGTTCCCGGGGATGGAGATGATGGTGCAGCCCTTGGCCTCGGCGCCCTTGGTCACGCCCTGGAACTTCGCCCCGGTGCACTTGGGCAGCGGGGTGGCGGCGGTCATGACGTTGAGCCCCTTCTTGCCGGCGGTGTCGAAGACGACGAACTTCGAGTCCGGGGCGGTGAAGGAGAGGCTGGCGTCCCCGACGTTCTTGATGGTGTAGCTCACGTACACCGGGGTGCGGCCTTCCAGGCCGACGATGCTGATCTTGGCGGCGGTGAAGTCCTGCACCGAGCCGACCTCGACGCCGGTGACGGTGATCTCCAGCTTGGTGGCGACCTTGGAGGTCTTGTCGGCGAAGTCCACGGTGGCGCTCTGGCCGACCTTCACGCTGCTGGCGGCCGCCGGGACGGCTCCGCCGCCGGCCCCGCCGCCCGCCGCACCGGCGGTGCCCGCGCCGCCGGCCGCCGCTCCGCCGGTCGCCGCACCCGACGGGGCCGCGGTCGAACCGCCGGCCGCGCCGCCGGTCGCGGTGCCCCCGGTGGCGGCACCTCCGGTGGCGGTGCCCGGAGCGCCGCTGGTCGGCGCCGGAGCGGCACCGGTCGAGCCGCCCGCCGGTGCGGCCGGGTCGGCGTTGTCCGGCCCGCAGGCCGCGAGCGACAGTGCGGTGGCCGCCGCGAGCGCGGCGAAGGTCAGCTTGGTGGTGTACGAACGCATGGTGCGCATTTCTCCTGGGCGCACGGCCGCGACCGTTGCCGGCCTTTGCCCAGTGCGGCGCCGCCCGTCGTGACAGGAAGGGTCGATGACGACATGGGTCCAGCGGGCAAGAAGCCGTCCCCCGATCTGGCTTGCGGTCAGGGACCATACCAGTCATCCGGATTGCCGGACGGGCTGTGGCGGGCCCGTGACCGGGCCGGGTCCAGCCGGTGAAACACCCGGCGGGTGACCTGCGCCGATCGCGTAGATTGCGGGGGTGACGGCCGGGCCCGGGCCCCGCCGTACCCGCACCACACCGGAAGGGCGTACAGCGAGATGAGCGAGGACTCTCTGCGGGACGAGGTGCTGACCGCGCGGCGGATCGTCGTCAAGGTCGGCTCCTCCTCCCTGACCACGGCGGCCGGCGGCCTGGACGCCGACCGCGTCGACGCCCTGGTGGACGCGCTCGCCAAGCTGCGCGGCCGCCCCGGGGCGCCGGAGGTCGTGCTCGTCTCCTCCGGCGCGATCGCCGCCGGCCTGGCCCCGCTCGGCCTGGACCGGCGGCCCAAGGACCTGGCCCGCCAGCAGGCCGCCGCCAGCGTCGGCCAGGGCCTGCTGGTCGCCCGCTACACCGCCTCCTTCGCCCGG
The DNA here is from genome assembly GCF_043198905.1 of Kitasatospora sp. NPDC048715. Lineage (NCBI taxonomy): Bacteria > Bacillati > Actinomycetota > Actinomycetes > Kitasatosporales > Streptomycetaceae > Kitasatospora > Kitasatospora sp. NPDC048715. The sequence goes on from NZ_JBICVH010000010.1 coordinate 112,101, forward strand.
TACGGGATCAGGGTCGGCCAGGTGCTGCTCACCGCCGAGGACGCCAGCCGGCGCGCCCACTACCGCAACGCCTACCGCACCCTGGACCAGCTGCTCGCGATGGGCGCGATGCCGATCGTCAACGAGAACGACACCGTCGCCACCGCCGAAATCAAGTTCGGCGACAACGACCGGCTCGCCGCCCTGGTCGCCCACCTGGTCCGCGCCGACCTGCTGGTGCTGCTCTCCGACGTGGACGGCCTGTACGACGGCGACCCGTCCCGCCCCGGCACCAGCCGGATCGCCGAGGTGCGCGGCCCGCAGGACCTCGACGGCATCGAGATCGGCAGCGCCGGCAAGGCCGGGGTCGGCACCGGCGGCATGGTCACCAAGGTCGAGGCGGCCCGGATCGCCACCGGCGCCGGCATCCCGGTGGTGCTCACCGCCGCCAGCCAGGCCGCCGACGCGCTGGCCGGCCGGCCCACCGGCACGCTCTTCCTGCGCACCGGAAGCCGGACCTCCGACCGGATGCTCTGGCTGGCCCACGCGAGCAGCCCGCGCGGGGCGCTGCACCTGGACGAGGGTGCCGTCCGGGCGGTCGTCTCCGGCGGCGCCTCGCTGCTGCCGGCCGGGGTCACCAAGGTCGACGGGGAGTTCGCCGCGGGTGATCCGGTGGACCTTCTTGCCGAAAACGGCCACATCGTGGCTCGCGGACTGGTCAACTTTGATGCGAGGGAGTTGCCCCGCCTGCTCGGCCGGTCCACCCGCGACCTGGCCCAGGAGTTCGGCGCCGCGTACGAGCGCGAGGTCGTCCACCGCGACGACCTGGTCGTTCTGCGCGGCTGACCGGCCCGGCGGGCCGGCACCGGCCGCCCGGCCGATCGGCGCAGCGCGCACGGCGGACCGCTCCGTACCGGGAGCGGCCCGGCCACGGGCGAGGAGGGGCGCAGCCGTACCGGTCGGCCGAGGGTCGACGGGGCCGGTGGGGACGACAGGACATCGCCGAACAGGAGGCCGCCGGTGGAACGCAGGCGCGAGGCAGCGCTGACCGCAGGGACGGCGGGCCGGCGGCTGACCAGCATCGACGGCGGGCGCGGGGACGGCCCCGCCGAGCCGGCCGGTCCGCCGCCGCAGAGGCCCGGCGGGGTGCGCAGGATGCGGCCCGAACGCGACCGGGCGGCCCAGCCGCCCACCGTGCCCGAGCAGGCGCGGCTGTGGCACGTGGTGCTGAGCGTGGCCGGGCAGGTCACCCCGCTGCCCTCGCTGCGCGCCTCACTGGAGCAGCTGGCGCACGACCACTCGTTCTTCCTGACCGCCCGCTACGCGGCCGACCACGCGGAGATCCGCTACTGGGAGCAGGCCCGGGACCTCCACGACGCGGCGGCCATCGCGCTGCGGCTGTGGGGCGAGCACAAGGTCACCGCGAACCTGCCGCCCTGGGAGATCGTCGGGCTGGAGGTGGTCGACCGGGCGACGTACCACAAACGGGTGGCGGAGGGCTTCGGCGACCCGCCGCCGCACCTGGGCGGCGTGCACCCGTACTGAGCCGCCCCGTACTGAGCCGCCTCGTACCGGGCCGCCTCGTACCGGGCCGCCCCGTACCGGGCACTCCCGTGCCGGGCCGTCCCCGGCGGCCGGGCGGCCCCCTCGGCCGGGGATCGTCGGGCCGGGACCGGCGGAGCGGCGTCTCACCGGGCGAAATACCGCCCGGGCGGGGCGGGTGCAGTCGCTACCCTTGGCGGCATGACCAGCGACCTCGCCACCGCCGACAGCCCCGTCCTCGCCGTAGCGCGCCGAGCCCGGGAGGCCGCCGCCGCGCTCGCCCCGCTGCCGCGCGGCGCGAAGGACGCCGCGTTGCTGGCGGTCGCGGACGCCCTGGTGGCCCGCGGCGCCGAGATCGTCGCGGCCAACGCCGAGGACGTGGAGCGGGCCCGGGCGGTCGGCACGGCCGAGTCGGTGATCGACCGGCTGACCCTGACCGAGGAGCGGATCGCCGCGATCGCCTCCGACGTGCGCGACGTGGCGGGCCTGCCCGACCCGGTCGGCGAGGTGGTGCGCGGCTACACCCTGCCCAACGGCCTGGACGTGCGGCAGGTCCGGGTGCCGCTCGGCGTGGTCGGCATCATCTACGAGGCCCGCCCGAACGTCACCGCGGACGCCGCCGCGCTCTGCCTCAAGTCCGGCAACGCGGTGCTGCTGCGCGGCTCCGCCTCCGCCTACCGCTCCAACACCGCGCTGGTCGCCGTGGTGCGCGACGCCGTCGCCGCGGCCGGGCTGCCCGCCGACGCGGTCCAGCTGGTGCCGGGGGAGAGCCGGGACTCGGTGCGGGAGCTGATGCGCGCCCGCGGCCACGTGGACGTGCTGATCCCGCGCGGCGGCGCCTCGCTGATCCGCACCGTGGTCGAGGGCTCCACCGTCCCGGTGATCGAGACCGGCACCGGCAACTGCCACGTCTACGTGGACGCCGAGACGGACCTGGCGATGGCCGTCGGCATCCTGCTGAACTCCAAGGCGCAGCGGGTCAGCGTCTGCAACGCGGCCGAGACGCTGCTGGTCCACCAGGACGTCGCGGACGCCTTCCTGCCGCTCGCGCTGGCGGCGCTCGCCGAGGCCGGGGTGACGGTGCACGGTGACGAGGCGGTGCTGAAGGCCGCCGAGGGCGGCCCGGCCACCGTGGTGCCGGCCACCGACGAGGACTGGGGCGCCGAGTACCTCTCGCTGGACCTGGCCGCCGCGGTGGTGCCCTCGCTGGACGCCGCCGTCGAGCACATCCGCCGCTGGTCCTCCGGCCACACCGAGGCGATCGTCACCACGTCGCAGGCCGCCGCCCGCCGGTTCACCCGGTTGGTCGACTCCACCACGGTGGCCGTCAACGCCTCGACCCGCTTCACCGACGGCGGTGAGTTCGGCTTCGGCGCGGAGATCGGCATCTCCACCCAGAAGCTGCACGCCCGCGGCCCGATGGGCCTGCCCGAGCTGACCAGCACCAAGTACATCGTCACTGGTGACGGCCACGTGCGGGGCGAGGCGGCGCAGACCGTGGGCGGGAACGCGCACGGCCGCTGAACGCCGGGTGAGGGGCGTCCGTCACACGTGTGACGGACCAACTGCCGGGAGCCACAGACAAATCGCCCGGCCGGTAATACGCTGAATCCGTGGCTGAGGATGTGGGGGGCTTCCCGTACCCCGACGGCGCCGACCACGGTGGTGCGGACGACGAGTTCGCCACCGTGGTCTTCGATGAGGCCTTCGTCCGGTCCGCCGCCGTGCACGAGCCGACCGCCAAGGAGCGGCAACTCGCCGCCGCCGAGGCCCGGTTCGAGCCGGACGCCGCGGGCCCGGGCTGGGGCTGTGACGTCCCTGCGGGGGACGGACTGCCGCTGGAACTGCGCCCGTACCCGAGCGGGCTCGACGCGGACCACCTCTACCCCGATCCCTGGTCGGGGCCGGACCGGGCGGCCGACCGCCGGGTCCGGCGGCGGTGGCGACGCGGCTACGACCCGGTGCGCTCCCGCGGGCGGTACGTGGCCCAGCAGCGGTGGCACCGGCCGGTGGCCTGGGTGCTCGCCGTGATCATGGGCGTGGGCCTGGTGGCGATCGCGGTCGCGGCGATCTACCAGGGCGTGGGCGGTTCCGCGGGAGCGCCCCGGCGCCCCGAGTCCGGCACCAGCAGCGCCGGGGTCGATCCGGGGCAGGCCCCGGCCGATCCCCCGCTGGTGGTCACGGCACCGGCGGGCTAGGGCGGGCCGGGGCGGGCCGATGCCATCGCCCCGGGCGCGGGCGCACGCCCGGGGGCGGTGGTCACTGAGCGTTCCCGGGAATGTGCGCCCGCACCCTCGTGGCGGCGCCGGTGTCGGCCTACCCTGGTGGTGTGGGTGACCCGCGAGAGCCTCCGGAGGGTACGCCCGAGGGCGGTTCCGGCAACGAGGACGAATTCCGGTCCGTCGTGTTCGACGAATCGTTCGTGCGGGCTGCCCGCATCCAGGAACTGTCCGCCCGGGAGCGGCTGGCCGGCTCCTTCGGCAAGGCCACCCGGCCGCGGGTGCGGCTCGGCCCGCTGGGCACCGTCCCGCGCCAGGCGCTCATCCTGCTGCTGCTCATCCTGCTCGCCTTCGGGACCGCGGTGTACTTCGGCGTGAGCTCGCCGAGGGGGACCGCGGTGCGGCCCGAGGGCAGTCAACTGACCGTCAGCCTGGTCGCGTTGAGCCCGGCGTCGGCCGTCCGCCCGGTCGCCGACCCGGCGGACCCGTTCACCGCGCTGCAGCCCGGGTACGGGGACGGCACGATCGGGCTGAACACCCCGACCGGGGCCGCCACCGAGCACTTCAGCCGGGTCGAGGTGACCAAGGCGCTCGACACCGTCCAGCGCTACCTGGTCGCCTCCTCGCTGGCCCCGGCCGCGCTGGTCCAGGGCGCCACCGCCGACGTGCGGGCCTTCGTCACGCCCGGTGAGCAGGCGGAGTTCGACGCGAGCGTGGCGCAGCCGGTGGACGACCGGCACCACGCGGTGACCGGCTGGATGGTCCGCTTCGACCCGGCGCAGGTCGCGCTGGCCTCGAACACCGTGAAGGTGGCCGGCGCGATGCGGATCGACGAGGCGGACGGCGGGACCCTGCAGATCACCACCGACCACACCTTCGTCTACGCGCTGAAGCCGGCCGGGGCCCCGGCCGGAGCGCCGGTCACCCTGGAGACCGTGCGGCGGCAGCTGACCTTCGAGTTCGACCGGGTCGACCTGGCCTCGGCGCAGCTGCGGCTGGTGGACTCGGTGGTGCAGGCCGGTCCGGAGCCCTGCGACACCTCGATGGCGGGCTTCCTGCAGCCGGTGCTGGCCACCGCGCAGGGCACGGCGGTCGCGCCGCCGTCGCCGGTCGACCCCGGCAACCACGCCCGGCCGGGCTGGCAGGTGTGCGCGGTGCTGGCGGGCGGCTGAGGCGTGCCCCGGCCGTGGAACGGCGAGGCGGCCGGTGCCCCGGACGGGACACCGGCCGCCGTCGCGGTCGGGGTGGGCCGGCGGTCGTCGCGGCCCCGGGGGTCAGCTGCCGTCGCGGTCCGCGGAACCCGAGCCCGCTGAACCCGAGCCCGAGGAGCTGTTGCCCGAGGAACCGTTGCCCGAGGAGCCGTTGCGGCCGGCGGCGCCGGTGAAGGTGTCGCGGAGCTTGCCGCCGACGGTCGCCGCGCCGCCGGCGACGTCCCGGAGCAGGCCCATCAGCGGGTCCTTGCTCTCCTTGACCGAGCTGGTGTAGTGGTCGGCGGCGGCCTTCCACTGCTCGGAGACCGAGGCGTCCGGGTCGTCCGCGCGGCGCGGGTAGGCACCGGCCACGATCGAGCGGTAGTCGTCGCTCTCCGCCCACTTCTTCAGCTGGGCGACCCGCACCACCGCGAAGGGGTGGGTCTGCGGCAGCAGCTGGAGCACCTTGAGCACGCCGTCGCGCAGATCGCCGGCCTTCTCGTACTCCTCGGCCTGCTCCAGGAAGGCGTCGACGTTCATCTCGGCCAGGTTGTGGCCGCCGGCCAGCTTCATCAGGGCCCGCATGGACGCCTGGAGGTCCTGTCCGGCGAGCAGGCCGGCCCGGTCGCTGGACAGCTCCGCCTTGCGGAACCACTCCTTGAGCGCGGTGATGACCGCGGTGATCGCCAGGTTGCCCAGCGGCACCCAGGCGATCCGGGTGGCGATGTTGGTGAGGATCATCAGCATCGTCCGGTAGACGGCGTGGCCGGACATCGCGTGGCCGACCTCGTGGCCGATGACGGAGCGCAGTTCCTCCTCGTCGAGCAGCTCGACCAGGCCGCTGGTGACCACGATGACCGGGGTGTCGATGCCGATGCAGTAGGCGTTGACCGTCGGGTCCTGGGAGACGTACAGGTCGGGGACCTGCTCCAGGTCGAGCACGTAGGCGGCGTCCCGCACCATGTCGTGCAGCTCCGGGAACTGGCGCTCGGAGGTCTTCACGGCGGTGGCCAGGAACATCAGCCGGATCGCCCGCTCGGAGACCAGACCGGCGAGCTTCTTCAGGATGTCGTCGAAGCCGGTGAGCTTGCGCAGCGCGACCAGGGCCGAGCGGTCCGCCGGGTGCTCCCAGGCCCGGGTGGAGATTCCGGGGAAGCGCTCGCGGCGGCGGCTCGGGGCCTTCACGGTCGTGTCGGTCATGGTCTGAGTACCTCCTGGTCGACGGCGGCCGCGGCCCGCTGGCCCGCCCCCCGTTGGTCTTCGCCTGCAACGACTGTCTGTGCAACGCGCGCGGTTGCGTACTCGTCCCCGGGGGCAGCGTACGCGCGGAGCGTCCCGGGGGCGGCGGGCGCGTCACCGGGGCCGGTGGGCGGCGTCGGTGTGAGGCCGGTTTAACCTGAGTCCTGGACGACCGAGACCGGACCCGGCCGCGGTACCGAGCAGTTCGAGGAGCCCCCGCAGATGTCCACCGACACGCTTGTCAGCCTGGCCGCGCCCATCTCCGACGAGACCGGCCCGGGCCTGTTCCTGCGGATCATCGTGGTCGCGTCCTTCGTGGGCATCGGCCTGCTGGTCTGGATCATGGCCCGCGCCTTCAAGAACAACTAGGGCCGCTCTCCCGGGCCTGTCGCCGGGCCCGTTCCCGGCCGGCTCGCGGCCCGTTCCCGGCCCTCGCCCCCGGCTCGTGCTCACGCCCGGTCAGCGGCGGTGGGCCGCCGAGCGGTTGCCGTGTAACCCCCCGTACGATGACGGGTGGGCCCTCACCGGCCCGGAACCACCCCCAGGTCCGTTCCCCGAGCCGAGAAGGTCCCGCCGACCATGAGCACTGCTGCCGCACTCCCCGTTCTGAACCTTCTCGCCGAGGGCGAGGGGGGCAACCACGACAGCCTGAACCCGGCCCTGACCGGTGGCGCCGCGCTGTTCATCCTGCTGGTCCTGCTCTTCATCACCACCCGCTTCAACCGGGACCGCTGAGCCGGCCGCGCGGACCGCTCGGGGAGCGTCCGGCCACCGGCCGGCCGCTCCCTCACGCATCTGCGGAGAACCCCCACCCGGCCGTTCCCGCACCGTAACGGGTGTCGCGTAAGGTGTGGCGGCATGGGAGAGCAGGCCGGGAATCCCGGCGGACCGGAACCGGTGAAGAAGCGCCTCGGCGTGATGGGCGGCACCTTCGACCCGATCCACCACGGCCACCTCGTCGCCGCCAGTGAGGTCGCGAGCGCGTTCCACCTGGACGAAGTGATCTTCGTGCCGACCGGGCAGCCGTGGCAGAAGAGCGACCGCCACGTCACCCCGGCCGAGGACCGCTACCTGATGACGGTCATCGCCACCGCCGAGAACCCGCAGTTCTCGGTCAGCCGGATCGACATCGACCGCGAGGGCCCGACGTACACCGTCGACACCCTGCGCGACCTGCACGCCCTGCACCCGGACGCCGACCTCTTCTTCATCACCGGCGCCGACGCGCTCGCCCAGATCCTCTCCTGGCGCGACTCCGACGAGCTCTTCTCGCTGGCCCACTTCATCGGATGCACCCGCCCGGGGCACACTCTGTCGGACGCCGGGCTTCCGGTGGGCGGGGTCTCCCTGGTGGAGGTCCCGGCGCTGGCCATCTCCTCCACGGACTGCCGCAACCGGGTCGCCAAGGGTGAGCCCGTCTGGTACCTCGTCCCGGACGGCGTGGTCCGCTACATCGACAAGCGGGCGCTGTACGCGCCGCGCGGGGACTGATCCAGGAGCGGTGCATGACTGATCGCAGCGACGGCCGGCGGCCGGAGGACTGGTCCACCGGGCAGTACCAGCAGCCGTACCAGGGCTACCAGAACCCGCAGCAGCAGCAACCACAGCAGCCGCAGCCGCAGCCGCAGTCGTGTA
>NZ_JBICVH010000010.1:119999-201925 GCF_043198905.1 Kitasatospora sp. NPDC048715
GTACGAGCAGCAGCAGTACGACCAGCAGTACGACCAGTACGGGCAGCCGGTGTACGGGCAGGACCCGTACGGCTACCAGCAGCAGGGCTACCAGGGGTACGACGGGTACCAGCAGGGCGGACAGGGCGGGCAGTTCCCGCAACCACAGCAGCAGCCGCAGCAGCCGCAGTCGTACGAGCAGCAGCAGTACGACCAGCAGTACGACCAGTACGGGCAGCCGGTGTACGGGCAGGACCCGTACGGCTACCAGCAGCAGGGCTACCAGGGCTACCAGCAGCAGCCGTACCAGGCCGCCGCCCCGGTCGCCGCCGAGCCGCAGGCGCCGTCGCCGGTGCCGCCGTCGCGGGCCGAGGCCGCCACGCAGTCCGCCGCCGCGGCGGCCGCAGCGGCACCCGCCGCCGCGCCGCCGCGTCCGCGGGTGCCCCGGCCCGCCGAGGAGGCGGTGCCGGCCAAGGCCGTGCCGCCGTCCGAGCAGGTCGCCGGGGCGCGGTCCGGGAAGGCCGGCAAGGCCGGAAAGGCCGGGAGCAAGGCGCCCAAGGACAGCTACACCACGGGCGAGTTCACCTTCGTCGACGAGGAGGCGGAGGAGACCGAGGACGTCATCGACTGGCTGAAGTTCGCCGAGTCCCGCAGCGAGGTGCGCGCCGAGCGCCGCCGCAAGCTGCGCAACCGGCTGATCGGCCTCGGCGTGGTGGTGGCGCTCGCGGCCGGCGGCGTCGGCGGCTACCTCTTCCTGACCGGCGACAAGCCGACCGCGGCCACCGCCGCCGGCGGCCGCCAGGTCAACGTCGTCCACCTGCGCGACCTCCAGGGCAAGGTGTCCAGCGCGCTGCTGGTCAACGACGCCTCCGGGAAGAAGGGCACGGTGCTGCTGCTGCCCGACAACCTGCGGCTGCCCGGCCCGGGGGACCCGCCGGTCAGCACGGTCGGCCAGTCCATGGACGGCATCGGCGCCTCGGCGACCCGCGAGGGCCTGTCCACCGTGCTGGGCGCCCCGGTGGCCGGCACCTGGCGGCTGGACACCCCGTACCTGGAACTGCTGGTCTCCCAGCTCGGCGGCGTCCGGGTGGACACCAACGCCGAGACCCACGAGGGCGGCAAGCCGGACGGCAAGCTGCTGTCCGCGGCCGGGAAGAACACCATGCTCAGCGGGAAGGCCGCGGTCGCGTACGCGACCTGGCAGGCGCCCGGCGAGAACCGGGACGCCCAGCTGGCCCGGTTCGGGCAGGTCCTGGACGCGGTGGTGCGCACCATGCCGACCGAGTTCAAGGACGCCAAGGACGACGTGCACCGGATGAACGCGGTGCTCGACCCCTCGCTGCCCGAGGACGCCCTCGCCGGCGTGCTCGTCCAGCTCGCCCAGCAGGCGAAGGACGGCCACTTCGGCACCACCGCGCTGACCGTCAAGCCGGACGGCAGCCTGGACGAGGCGACCGCGGGCAAGCAGGTCAAGGACGTGCTGGGCGGCACCGTGAAGTCCGCGGCCGTCGGCGACGCCCCGGTCCGGGTCGCGCTCCAGGACGCCACCGGCAACGACGCGGCGGCGGCCGCCGCGCAGGTCCAGATCGTCAACTCCGGCCTGACCTTCATCCCGGGCGGCGCCAAGGCGGCCCCGCAGCCGGCCAGTGAGATCCGCTACACCGACGACGCCCGGCAGGGCGCGGCGAAGTCGCTGGCGACCAGCCTTGGGCTGCCGGACACGGCGGTGAAGAAGGTGACCGGCGACGCCCAGAACGCGGACCTGCTGGTCCTGCTCGGCAAGGACTACCAGCCGCCGAAGAACCAGTAGGGCGGCGGCCCGGGCTCCTGCGGTCCGGGTGTCGCGGTGCGGTGGCCCGGGCGGGCCCGGAAAACGGTTCCGGGCCCGCCCGGGCGGCGTGAGATCCTGGAAGGCGACCCCGGCCGTGCGCCGGGGCACCCCAAGCCGCCGAGCCGGAAGAACACCGTGACCGTCACCGACCACAGCCAGCAGCTCATCACCGTCGCCGCGCAGGCGGCGGCCGACAAGCTCGCGCACAACATCATCGCCTTCGACGTCAGCGAGGTGCTGTCGATCACCGACGCCTTCCTGATCGCCTCCGCGAACAACGACCGCCAGGTCCGCTCCATCGCCGAGGAGATCGAGGACCAGCTGCGCGAGCAGCTGGACATCAAGCCGGTGCGCCGCGAGGGCGAGCGCGAGGGCCGCTGGATCCTGCTCGACTACCTGGACATCGTCGTGCACGTCCAGCACTCCGAGGAGCGCTCCTTCTACTCGCTGGACCGCCTCTGGAAGGACTGCCCCGAGCTGCCGCTGCCCGAGGACGCCGTGGCCTCGCGCAACCGCCCGGACGCCCACACCGACGAGGCCGGCAACGCCGTCGCGCCCGCCGACGACTTCGGCAAGCCCGAGGATCTGCACTGAGCCGCGGCGCGCGCGGCCCGCGCATCGTCTTCTGGCGGCACGGCCAGACCTCCTGGAACCTCGAATCGCGTTTCCAGGGCACCACGGACATCGAGCTGACCGGCCAGGGCGTCCTGCAGGCCCAGCGGGCGGCCCGGCTGCTCTCCGGGCTCCGTCCCGACCTGCTGATCTCCTCGGACCTCCAGCGGGCCCGGCGCACCGCCGCGGAGCTGGCCGAGGTCACCGGGCTGGACGTGCAGCACCACGAGGGCCTGCGGGAGACCTTCGCGGGCTCCTGGCAGGGCCTGACCAACGCCGAGATCCGCGAGCGCTTCCCGGAGGAGTACGAGGCCTGGGCGGCCGGCGAGCCGGTACGCCGCGGGGGCGGCGGCGAGCTGGCCACCGAGGTCGCCGACCGCTCGGTGCCGGTGGTCCTGGAGGCCGTCGGCAAGCTCCCGGAGAACGGCACGCTGGTCGTGGTCAGCCACGGCGGGACGATCCGCACCATGCTCGGGCGGCTGCTCGAACTGGAGCCCTCCCGGTGGGAGCGCTTCGGCGGGCTGTCCAACTGCTGCTGGTCGGTGCTCGGCCTGGGCACGCGCGGCTGGCGCCTGCTGGAGCACAACGCGGGCACGCTCCCGCAGCCGGTCATCGGCGACGACACCTGAGCGGTACCGGTGCGGGCGGCACCGGGGGCCGGGGGCCTCTCGGGGCCCTCGGCCGGGGTCCGGAGGGAGCGGATTTCGCAGTTCCGGCCCTGACCAGCTAGAGTCTTCCTCGTTCGCAGGGAAGGAACGCGGCCCGGAAGGGAAGCGGGAGATCCGGTGAGTGCGGGGCTATAGCTCAGTTGGTAGAGCGCTTGCATGGCATGCAAGAGGTCTGGGGTTCAATTCCCCATAGCTCCACTCCGCATCGGCGGTCGTGGTCAGCCAGGGTCGCCCGTGTCGCGGGGCTATAGCTCAGTTGGTAGAGCGCTTGCATGGCATGCAAGAGGTCTGGGGTTCAATTCCCCATAGCTCCACAGCAGTTCGGAAGGCCGTCACCCAAGGGGTGGCGGCCTTCCGGCGTTCCGGGCCCGGCCGGCCTCAGGCTTCGCAGGTGTGGCTCCAGCCGCCCGGCGGCAGCGAGTCGAGCCGCTCCACCCGCTCCCGGTCCTCCGGGCCGGCCGGCAGGTACACCACGATGTAGCACTCGGGCACGCCCGGCATCGTCAGATAGGTGGCGTTCAGCCGCAGCACCCCGACCGCCGGGTGGCGGAACACCCGCAGCCAGGGCTCCGGCGGCGCGACCTCCTGGCGGTCCCACAGCTCCCGGAACAGCTCGCTGCGCGCCGACATCCGCTGCACGTGCGCCTCCCAGGCCGGCTCGCCCACGTGCTTGCCGTACGCCGAGCGCAGCACCGCCACCATCCGCGGCAGGGTCTCCTCCCGGTTCTCGCACGGGTTGCAGCACGGCGGGGCGGTCAGCATGCACCAGAGGCTGTTGAACACCACCCCGCACGACGGGCGCATCCGGTCGGTGCCGAACATCGCGCGGTACGGGCCGTTGAAGCCCAGCACGTCGAACCGGGTGTTGGAGACCGCCGCCGGCAGCGGGGCCAGCGAGTCCAGGATCACCTGGATCGACGGCGACAGTTCCGGCACCGACGGCAGCGCCCGCGCCGAGGCGGACACCCCGGCCAGCCGGAACAGGTGCTCGTGCTCGGTGCCGTCCAGCCGCAGCGCCCGGGCCACCGCCAGCAGCACCTGCTCGCTCGCGTTGATCGGCCTGCCCTGTTCGAGCCACGTGTACCAGGTGACCCCGACCCCGGCGAGCTGCGCGACCTCCTCGCGCCGCAGCCCCGGAGTGCGGCGGCGCAGCCCCGGCGGCAGCCCCACGTCCTCGGGGGTGACCCGCGCCCGGCAGGCCTTCAGGAAGCGGGCCAGTTCGGTACGGCGGCGGTCGCGCCCGCCGGCCGCGGCGGGCAGTTCCTCCAGGACGGTCATGGCCCCATGGTGCCGCAGCCCGGGCCGCCGATACAGGTGCTGCCGGTACCAGGATCGGCAGGCTCTAACCACCAGTACCGGTACGGGGCCAGGCTGGCTGCCATGACGGACCTTCAGACCCGGCCCCGCGCGGCCGCAGGCACCACCGGCGCCCCGGCGGTACGGCCAGGGCTGCTCCTCGCACTCGTCCTGTGCGGGCAGTTCATGTCCGTGCTCGACGTCTCCATCGTCAACGTCGCGGTCCCCACCATCAGAACCGACCTGGGCGCCTCCGGAGCCGCCCTCCAGCTGGTCATCGCCGGCTACACCATCGCCTACGCCGTCCTGCTCATCACCGGCGCCCGGCTCGGTGCCCGGTACGGCTACAGCCGGCTCTTCCAGCTCGGCCTGGCCGCCTTCACCGCCGCCTCGCTGGCCTGCGGCCTCGCCCCGGCCACCGGCTGGCTGATCGCCTTCCGGCTGCTCCAGGGGGCCGGCTCGGCCCTGATGGTGCCCCAGGTGATGAGCCTGGTGCAGCGCACCTTCACCGGCGCCGCCCGGGTCCGGGCGCTCGGCCTCTACGCGGCGGTGCTGGCCGGCGGCATGGCGCTCGGCCAGGTGCTCGGCGGCGTCCTGGTCAGCGCCGACCTGTTCGGCAGCGGCTGGCGGCCGGTGTTCCTGGTCAACGTGCCGATCGGCGTGGTGCTGCTCGCGGCCGGCGCCCGGCTGCTGCCCCGGCTGCCCGGCGACGCCACCCGGGGCTTCGACCTCCCCGGCCTGGTGGTGCTCGGCGCGGCCCTCGGCCTGCTGGTGGTCCCGCTCGTCCTCGGCCACGAGCTGGGCTGGCCCGTCTGGGGCTGGGCGATGATCGCGGCCGGTGTGCTGCTGTTCGGCCTGTTCGTGGCCGTCGAGCGCCGGATCGCCCGGCGCGGCGGACAGCCGCTGATCTCCGGGCGGGTGCTGGGCGCGCCCGGGCTGCGCCCCGCGGCCGCCGGACTGTTCGCGATCATGGCGGCCTTCGCGGGCTTCATGTTCGCCTTCGCCCTGCACCAGCAGGCCGGGCTCGGCCACACCGCGCTGAAGGCCGGGCTCTGCTCGGCGCCCGTCGCCGTCGGCTTCGGCGTGTCCAGCATGCACTGGCACCGGCTGCCCGGCCGGCTGCACCGGATCCTGCCGGCGCTCGCCGGGGTGCTGCTCGGCGGCGGCTACCTGCTGCTCGGCCTGCTGCTCGGCGGCGGGGCGGAGATCGGCGCCGGGCCGCTGGTGGAGATGGCCGCGCTCGGCCTGGCCGCCGGCTGCGCGTACGCGCCGCTGGTCGCCCGGGCGCTCGCGGGGGTGGCGCCCGAGGACGCGGCCGACGCCAGCGGGGTGATGGTGACGGTCATCCAGCTCGGCCAGGTGATCGGCGTCGCGGTGCTGGGCTCGGTGTTCCTCGGCCAGGTCGACCTGCCGGCGCCGGCCGCCGAGTCGGGGGCGGCGTTGCGGACCACGCTGCTGGTCGACGCCGCGGCGGTGCTGGTGGCCGCGGGCTTCGCGGTGCGCGGCCGGCGGGCGGCGCGGTAGCGGGGGTGGGGTCGCCGGTAGGGCGGCGGTGGGGCGATGGGGTGCGGTCGGGGGTGCCGCAGCCGGGTGCGGGCGGAGGGCAGGGGTCGGGTGCGGGCGGCGGGCGGCACGTCAGCTGGGCGCGTGCGCGGTTGTCGTGCGCCCCGGGCGGGAGGCGCACGCCCGGGGCGCGGAAGGGGGACTCCCCGGGCTCCGCGGACGGGGCTCCCGGGGCGCGTGGTGCGGACCTCGGGAAACGGATTTCAGGAGCACGCCCAGGACCGTGTAAAGTAGTCGATGTCGCCGAGGGAAACGGCCGGAAACAACCGGGAACCACGGTGACATCGCAGGTCAAGGGGCTATAGCTCAGTTGGTAGAGCGCTTGCATGGCATGCAAGAGGTCTGGGGTTCAATTCCCCATAGCTCCACAGCAGTCGAGAGCCGCCTCCCGGAAACGGGAGGCGGCTCTTCGCCGTTCTGCCCGCGCCACCGGTCGCGGCGGCCGGAATCCCGCTACCGTCGTGCCATGGCCGATCTGGAGCGAAGGCGGAACGAGGAACTGGCCCGGATACTCCACCAGCTCGGATGGAGTCCGGAACGGCTCGCCCGCGAGGTGAGCCTCGCCCTGCCACCGGGCCTCGCCATCAGCTCCACCGCCCCGTACAAGTGGCGCGACCGCGGCATGGTGCCGCGCAGCCCGCACGACCAGGCGGTCTGCGAGGTGCTCAGCCGGACCCTCGGCATCGCCGTCACCTACGAGCAGCTCTGGGGCCGGATGGGCGGCCACCGCGGCGCCAAGATCCTCTCGCCCCGGCTGCTCACCGACCCGTGGACCGCCGACACCGCCCAGACCGCGCTGCGCGAGGCCGCCACCGACGCCGGACCGGTCCGCCTCACCGACCTGTTCCGCAGCGCCGACCTCGACCAGGCCGCCGCCCGCCTCGACTCCCCGCCACCGCCCGTCGGCGGCGGCGAGGGCGCGCTGCGCGTCGAACCCGGGCTGGTCGGCGAGCTCGGCCTCTCCTACCGCAGCAAGCAGAAGCTCGAACGGGCCTGCGGCGGCGGCCTCGTCCTCGGCCCCGTCCGGGCCGAACTCGCCATGCTGGCCAAGCTGCTGGAACTCGGCGCGTACGACGAACGGCTCGGCCGCGAGCTGTACGGCACCGCCAGCAGACTCGCCCGGCTGGCCGGCTGGGCCGCGTACGACCTCGGCCACGACGCGGCCGCCCAGCGCGCCTTCGTCGCCGCGCTGCGCGCCGCCCACGTCGGCGGCGACCCCCGGCTCGGGGTCGCGGTGCTCGGCGCGCTGGTCGTCCTCGCCACCCAGGGCCCCGGCGGGCGCGGACTGGACGCCGTCTCCGCGCTCGCGACCGCCCTGGACACCCACGGAGCCGCGCTCGGCCCCACCGCCCGGGCCCGCCAGTACGGCCGGCTCGCCCGCGCGTACGGCCGCCGGGGCGAGGCCGAGCTGGCCGAGGCCGCCGCCGCCCGGGCCTTCGCCGAACTGGACGGCCTGCCAGGCGCCGAGGAGACCCGGGCCGGCGTCGCCGGGATGGTGGGGGAGGGACGGCTGGCGCTCGGCGGGTACCGGATGGCGAAGGTGCTGCTCGCCGAGGCCGTGGCCGGGCTCGGGCCGGGACGGGCCCGCTCCAAGGCGCTGCTCATGGTGCGCCTCGCCGAGGCCCACCGCAGGCTCGGCGACCAGCGGGAGGCGGCCCGCACCGCCGCGCTGGCGCGCTCGCTCGCGGCGGGGATGCAGTCCGAGCGGCTGGCGAAGGCGCTGCGGGAGTTCGACGCGGCGGGGCGGGCGGCGGCGCGGTAGGGCTCTCCGGATCTCCGGCCCGGTCCGGCGCGGTCCGGCGCGGTGCAGTCCGGTCCGGTTCAGTTCGGTGCGGTCCGGGCCTGGACCCGCTATCCGGCCCCGTCCCGTACGGCCCCGCGCGCCGGTCCCGTACGGCCCCGCGCGCCGTCCCGTCCCGTGCGGCCCCGCATGCCTGCGTGCGGGGCCGCACGCAGGCATGTGCACCCCGCAGCCCGCCGACCCGCTTGCGGTACCCTGAGCCCATGCGAACCGTGCGCCTGCTCCTTAGCCGGCCGCGCTGACCAGGACCGGCTGAGCCCTCGGGCGGTGCCGGAGTCGGCGTGGCGTCCCCTCCTGCGAGGGGATTTTTTGTTTTCCGCCCCCGACCCCGTCCCGGGCCGGGTACACGGGCCGGCCGCCTGTGCGGTTCGCCAACCGACATCGATGGAGCTTGAAGGACCATGAGCGAGACGACCCCTGCGTCCGGCGCGGCCGAGACCGTGACCGAGCCGTTCCGGTACAGCGCCGCGCTGGCGGCCGAGATCGAGTCCCGCTGGCAGGACATCTGGGAGAAGGAGGGCACCTTCCACGCCCCCAACCCCACCGGTGCGCTGGCCGACCCGGCGGCCGGCGACGTCACCGCGAAGCCGCACAGCTTCATCATGGACATGTTCCCGTACCCCTCGGGCGCGGGCCTGCACGTCGGGCACCCGCTGGGCTACATCGCCACCGACGTCTTCGCCCGCTACCAGCGGATGACCGGCCACAACGTGCTGCACACGCTGGGCTACGACGCCTTCGGCCTGCCCGCCGAGCAGTACGCCGTGCAGACCGGCACCCACCCGCGGGTCTCCACCGAGGCCAACATCGCCAACATGCGCCAGCAGCTGCGCCGGCTGGGCCTGGGCCACGACCCGCGCCGCTCGATCTCCACGATCGACCCAGAGTACTACCGCTGGACCCAGTGGATCTTCCTGCAGATCTTCAACTCCTGGTACGACGCGGACGCCCGCAAGGCCCGTCCGATCGCCGAGCTGGTCGCCCGGTTCGAGTCCGGCGCGCGCGAGCTGCCGGGCGGGCGCGCCTGGGCCGAGCTGTCCGTCGCCGAGCGCGACGAGGTGCTGGGCGAGTACCGCCTGGCCTACGCCAAGGAGGTGCCGGTCAACTGGTGCCCGGGCCTGGGCACCGTGCTGGCCAACGAGGAGGTCACCGCGGACGGCCGCTCCGAGCGCGGCAACTTCCCGGTGTTCAAGTCCAACCTGCGCCAGTGGATGATGCGCATCACCGCGTACTCGGACCGGCTGATCGAGGACCTGGACCTGCTGGACTGGCCCGAGGCCATCAAGCTGCAGCAGCGCAACTGGATCGGGCGCTCCGAGGGCGCCCGGGTCGACTTCGCCGTCGACGGCGGGAAGATCACCGTCTTCACCACCCGGCCCGACACCCTGTTCGGCGCCACCTACATGGTGCTGGCCCCCGAGCACGGCCTGGTCGACTCGATCGTCCCCGCCGCCTGGCCCGAGGGCGTGCCCGCCGAGTGGACCGGCGGCGCCGCCACCCCCACCGAGGCCGTCGCCGCCTACCGTGCCGCGGCCGCCGCCAAGTCGGACGTCGAGCGCCAGGTCGAGGCCAAGGTCAAGACCGGCGTCTTCACCGGCGCCTACGCCGTCAACCCGGTCAGCGGCGAGTCCGTACCGGTGTTCATCGCCGACTACGTGCTGATGGGCTACGGCACCGGCGCCATCATGGCCGTCCCCGCCCACGACCACCGCGACTTCGCCTTCGCCCGCGCCTTCGCGCTGCCGATGCGCTGCGTCGTCGAGCCGACCGACGGGCGCGGCTCCGACCCCGCCGAGTGGGACGACGCGTTCGACACCTACGACTCCGTCATCGTCAACTCCGCCCGCTCCGAAGGCGACCTGTCGCTGAACGGGCTGAGCGTCGTCGACGCCAAGGCCGCCGCCACCGCCTGGCTGGCCGAGCGCGGCATCGGCGAGGGCACCGTCAACTACCGCCTGCGCGACTGGCTGTTCAGCCGCCAGCGGTACTGGGGCGAGCCCTTCCCGATCGTCTACGACGAGGACGGCGTCATGCACGCGCTGCCCGAGTCGATGCTGCCGGTCGAGGTCCCCGAGGTCGACGACTACTCGCCGCGCACCTACGACGCGTACGACGCCGCCTCCTCGCCGGAGACCCCGCTGTCGCGCAACGAGGCCTGGGTCAACGTCGAACTGGACCTGGGCGACGGCGTCCGGAAGTACCGCCGCGAGACCAACACCATGCCCAACTGGGCCGGTTCCTGCTGGTACGAGCTGCGCTACGTCGACCCGTCGAACTCCTCGGCGGTCGTCGACCCGGCCAACGAGAAGTACTGGCTGGGCCCGACGGAGACCAAGCCGGCCGGTGGCGCCGACCTGTACGTCGGCGGCGCCGAGCACGCCGTGCTGCACCTGCTGTACGCGCGCTTCTGGCACAAGGTGCTGCACGACCTGGGCCACGTCTCGTCCGTCGAGCCGTTCCACAAGCTGTTCAACCAGGGCATGATCACCGCCGACGTCTACCGCGACGAGCGCGGCTTCCCGGTGCCCGCCGCCGAGGTCGAGGAGCGCGACGGCCAGTACTTCTGGCAGGGCGAGCCGGTCAAGCGCGAGGCCGGGAAGATGGGCAAGTCCCTGAAGAACGCCGTCGCGCCGGACGACATCGCCGACGAGTACGGGGCCGACACCCTGCGCCTGTACGAGATGTCGATGGGCCCGCTGGACGTCTCCCGCCCGTGGGACACCCGCGCCGTCGTCGGCTCGTACCGCTTCCTGCAGCGCCTGTGGCGCAACGTCGTCTCCGAGACCACCGGCGAGCTGGTCGTCACCGACGACGCGCCCGACGAGGCGACGCTGCGCGCCCTGCACAAGGCGATCGACGGCATCCGCGGCGACATGGCCGGGCTGCGCTTCAACACGGCCGTCGCCAAGGCCATCGAGCTGAACAACTACCTGGTCAAGCGCGGCTCCACGCCGCGGGCGGTGGCCGAGCAGCTGGTGCTGATGGTCGCCCCGCTGGCCCCGCACATCGCCGAGGAGCTGTGGCGCCGACTGGGCCACGGCGACTCGCTGGCGCACACCGACTACCCGGTCGCCGACCCGGCGTACGTGGTGGACGAGACGGTGACCTGCGTGGTCCAGATCAAGGGCAAGGTCAAGGCGCGGCTGGAGGTCGCGCCGGGCATCTCGGACGCCGAGCTGGAGGCGCTGGCGCTGGCGGAGCCGGCGGTCGTCGCGGCGATCGGCGGGGCCGAGGTGCGGAAGGTGATCGCGCGGGCGCCGAAGCTGGTGAACATCGTCACCGGCTGAGTGCGGCTGAGCTTGGTCGAGCGCGGCTGTGCTTGATCGAGTGCGGCTGTGCGTGGCTGCCGGGGCAGCGAGCGCGGAGCGGTCGGGCGGGCGTCCTTCGGGGCGCCCGCCCGGCGTTTTGCGGGAGGTGGGGGCCGGAGGGGCTTCCCGTCCGGCGTTGCGCGGAGGAGCCGGCGGTTTCCGTCCGGCGTTGCGCGGAGGGGCCGGCGGTTTCCGCCCGGTGTTTCGCGGAGGGGCCGGAGGGTGCTCGCGGGGGCTTTCCGGGGCGGTCGGGGACCCTCGGGGAGATCCCGGATCTGACCCTGATCTCCGTCCGCGGGGGCCGCTCGGGCTGCCCCCGGACGGCTTCCGGCGGCTACCGTGGAACCCTCGGCAATTGCGGCCCGCGTTGGGCCCGGTGGGGGCCGGAACGACGGCGGAAGGTGGCGCGCGATGGACGTGTTCGGCGTGATGATCGGCCTGGTCCTGCTCTTCGGGGTCGCGGTGATGGTGCTGGCCGTGGTCGGCACGGTCAAGGCCGCCAAGGCCGTCGGCGCGAAGATCGAGAAGCACGAGGCCAACGCCCGCCGGGCCGTGGAGACCGCCACCCTCAAGGCGAAGACGTACACCAAGGTCGGCCCGTCCGCACAGATCGCCTCCGTCCGGCTCCGCCTGCGGACCTCGCTCGACGGCACCCGGCAGGTGCTGGAGAGCGGCCTCACGCAGGACGGCCAGCTCGGCGAGTCGCTCGCCCTGCTGAAGCGGCTCGACGAGCACGCCGCCGAGCTCGACGGCGAGCTGCGGATGCTGGAGCGCGAGCCGGAGACCGCGCGGATCGCCGCCAAGCTGCCCGAGCTGCGCGAGCGGGCCGAGCGGATCACGCACTCGGCGGAGACCATGCGCTGGGCGGCGCAGGACCGGATGCAGCGGTTCGCGGACGACGAGCTGAGCCGGCTGAGCCAGGAGTGCGAGAGCGAGGCGGGGGCGCTGCGGCACTGGGACACCGCGGGGGGTGCTTCCTCCGGCAAGGGTTCGGGTGCTCCGGGTGCCTCGGGCTCTGCCGGTTCCGCGGGTTCCGCGGGTTCCGCCGGTTCCGGCGGCGCGGCCGGGAGTGCGGCTCGGGCCCGGCTGACCGACGGGAAGGGGCGTGCGAGTGCCGAGGAGCTGCTCGGGCTCGCCGATCCGCTGGCCAAGCTGGCGCAGCGGCTGCGCAAGCCCTCGGCCGGGCCTTCGACGGGGCCCTCGGCAGGCTGAGCCGGCGGGGCGGTGCGAGGCCTTCGGCCGGTGCCCGGACCATGCGCTGTCCTCCCGGACCGGCGGGGAGTAACCTCCGGCTCATGCCCTCCGACCTCGCGCTTGTCACCGATTCCACGGCCTATCTGCCGCAGGAGACCCTCGACCGGCACGGGATCACGGTGGTCCCGCTGAGCGTCGCGGTCGGTGACTCCGTCCTGAGCGAGGGCGTCGAGATCTCCCCGAAGGACGTCGCCGAGGCGCTGCGCGGCAAGCAGCGGGTGACCACCTCCCGGCCGAACCCGGAGACCTTCGCCGCCACCTACCGGGCGGCCGCCGAGGCCGGGGCGAAGGGGATCGTCTCGGTGCACATCTCCGGCGAACTGTCCGGCACCGTCGAGGCCGCCCGGCTGGCCGCCGCCGAGGCGCCCGTACCGGTGCGGGTGGTGGACAGCCGGCTGGTCGGGATGGCGCTCGGGTACGGGGTGCTGTCGGCGGCCGAGGCCATCGAGGCCGGGCAGGGCCTGGCGGAGGCGGCCGAGGCGGCCGAGCGGCGGGCGGCCCGGACCAGCGGGTTCTTCTACGTCGACACCCTGGAGCACCTGCGGCGCGGCGGCCGGATCGGGGCGGCGCGCGCCCTGCTCGGCTCGGCCCTGGCGGTCAAGCCGCTGCTGCACCTGGACGGCGGGCGGATCGAGCCGCTGGAGAAGGTGCGGACGGCGTCGCGGGCGATCGCGCGGCTGGAGGAGATCGCGGTCGAGCGGTCGGGGGAGCAGGAGGTCGACATCACCGTGCACCACCTGGCGGCCGAGGACCGGGCCGAACCGCTCGCGGAGCGGCTGCGGGCCCGGGTGCCGGGGCTGCGGGAGCTGTACGTGGGTGAGGTGGGGGCGGTGATCGGCGCGCACGTCGGGCCGGGGCTGCTGGCGGTGGTGGTCGCGCCGCGCTGAGTGGTGCGGGTGGTTGCCGGTGTGGGGCGGTCCGGCTGGTCGCCTGGTCGCCTGGTCGCCCGGTCGGCTGGTTGCTTGGTCGGCTGGCTGCTTGGTCGGCTGGTCAATTTCGGACAGCCCTGCTCACTCCTGTGAGTGACACTTTTTATCCACAACCCCCGGGTTGTCCACAGGGTTTGGTTGATTTCCGCGCGCTCGCCGGAGGACTCCTACCGTCCTCGGCATGACGACCATGGGCCTGGGCGCGGCGAAGCGCCATGCGATCAACGAGACGGTACGGCTGCGGATGGCCGCGCTGCTGCCGGCGGGTGGCGAGCCGACGGGTGACGAGCCGGAAGGCGGCGTCGGCGGGGGCTCCCCGGGGTCGGCCGCATCACCGACAAGGGGCCGGGCGGCGGCGGTCGGCGGCCCGTCGTTGCCGTCGCAGGCAGCGGTGCCGGCGGCGGTGCCGGCACCGCCGGACGCGGGTGCCGCGCCGGATCCGGGTGACGCCGTGGATCCACCGGAGGCCGGGGCACGTCCGCGAGTCCCCTCAACCGCCTCGTTCCCCCCGCTCGGCTCGGCGTTGGCGCTCGACCGGCGCGCGGTGGCCGGGCTGGCCATCCTGCTGCTGTTCGCGGTCGGCTACGCCGTACAGCACTTCTGGCTGGCCCGGCCGGAGACGGTCGCCGTGCCCGCGTCGGCGGCCGTCGCGGCACCGGCGGGAGCCGAGCCGCCCGCTCCCGCCGACGCCTCCGCCGTCGACCCCAGGGCCGGGCCTGCCGCCGGTACCGGGGCGGAGGTCGTGGTGGACATCGGCGGGCGGGTCCACCTCCCCGGCCTGCACGCCCTGCCCGGCGGCTCCCGGGTGGCCGACGCCCTGCGGGCGGCGGGCGGGCCGCTGCCGGAGACCGACACCAGGAGCCTCAACCTGGCCCGCATCCTGACGGACGGTGAGCAGATCCTGGTCGGCGAACCGGTGCCCGCCCCCGCTCCGGCCGTCGTCGGCAGCGGGAGCGGACCTCCGGGCCCCGCCGCACCCCGACCACCCGTCAGCCTCAACCGCGCCACGCTCGAACAGCTCGACACCCTTCCCGGCGTCGGCCCCACCCTCGCCCAGCGCATCCTCGCCTACCGCACCTCGCACGGCTCCTTCCGCTCCCTCGACCAACTCCGGCAGGTCAGCGGCATCGGCGCCCGCACGTACGCGGAACTCCGCCCGCTCCTCACCCTCTGACGCCGCCACCGCCGCCGTCCCCGCCCGCTTCCCCGGCCACCGAAGGGAGGTACCGCCATGTCCGTCGCCACCGCGCCGGCCGGTCCGGCCGCTGCGCCCCGCTCCGCGGGCGCCGACTTCCGGCTGCTGCTGCCCGCCGTCTCGGCCTGGACGGTCACGGCGGCGCTCCTCGGCCTGGAACCGGGGTACGAGGCCCTCGCCCTCACCGCGGCCGGCCTTGCCGTGCTCGCGGCCGTCCTGCTGCTCACCCGGCCGGGGGTCCTGCGCCGGCGCGGGTCCTCGGCGACGCTGGCCGCCGTCCTGCTCACCGGCGCGGCGGCCGCGATCGCCACCCCGCTGCACACCTCCGACCTCCACCGGGGGCCGCTGCCGGAGCTCGCCCGCGCGTCCGTGGCCGCCGAGCCGGGAACGCCGTCCCCGGTGGTGGAGGTGGAGCTGACGATCACGGGGGACCCGAAGGCCCACACCTCCCGGGGCGGCCCCGCCGCCGGGCAGACGCTCCTCACCGTCGAGGCGGTGGCCGACCGCGTCACCCCGCTCCCGGACGGGCGGAGCACCCGCACGCGGACGCCGGTGACGGTCATGGTCCGAGGGGCGCGGAGCGAGCCCTGGCAGCGGGTGCTCCCGTCCCAGCGGCTGGCGGCGGAGGTTGAGGTGCGGCCGGCGGGGGAGGGGCATGACACCGAGTCGGCCGCGCTGCTGGTCGTCCACGGGCAGCCCCGGCAGCTGGCGCCGCCGAGCCTGCCCCAGCGGATCGCCGGCCGGCTGCGCGAAGGCCTGCGCACGGCCACCGACGGACTTCCGGCGGACGCGCGCGGGCTGCTCCCGGGGCTGGTGGTCGGCGACACCTCTCGACTGCCCGACGACCTCGACGACGCCTTCCGGGCCACCGACCTGGTCCACCTGGTGGCGGTCAGCGGGGCCAACCTGGCGATCGTCCTCGGTGCGCTGCTGGGCGCGCCCGGGCAGGCCGGTACCCCGGAACGGCACGGGCTGGCCGCGCTGCTGGGGCTGTCACTGCGCACCGGTGCGCTGCTCGGCACCGCGCTGACCCTGGCCTTCGTCACCGTCTGCCGGCCCGAGCCCAGCGTGCTGCGGGCCGCCGGGACGGGGCTGATCGGCATGCTGGCCCTGGCCGCCGGCCGTCCCCGCAAGGCGGTGCCCGCGCTCGCCGGAGCGGTCCTGGTGCTGGTCCTGCTGGACCCGTTCCTGGCACGCTCGTTCGGCTTCCTGCTGTCGGTGCTCGCCACCGCCGGGCTGCTCGTCCTCGGACCGCACTGGGCCGAGGCCCTGCGGGCCCGCCGCTGGCCGTACCACCTGGCAGGCGCGCTCGCGGCCACGGCGGCCGCCCAGGCCCTGTGCGCGCCGGTGACGGTGGTGCTGTCCGGGCACATCAGCCTGGTCGGGATCCCCTGCAACCTGCTGGCCGAGCCGGCGGTGGCCCCGGCGACGCTGCTCGGCTTCGGGGTGCTCGCCCTGCAGCCGCTCCTTCCGGACCTGGCCCGTCTGCTCGCGGAACCGGCCGGAGTGCCGGTCGGCTGGCTCTCCCTCGTGGCACGCCGTGGTGCCGGGATTCCGGGCGGCCAACTGGACTGGCCGGGAGGGTGGTTCGGGACGGCGACGGTCGCGCTGGCCGTCCTGGCCGGCTGTTGGGCGGCGCCGCTTCTGCTGCCCCGACGGGCGCGGCCCGGCAGCCCGCTGCCGGCGTACGGGCGGCGGCGCTGGGCGCGGGCCCTGGTGGCGGGGACGCTGACGGCGGTCCTGCTGGCCGTGCTGCTGCGCCCGCCGCAGCTCGCCCGGATCGCCACCGGCTGGCCGCCGCCGGGGTGGCGGCTGGTGATGTGCGACGTCGGACAGGGAGACATGCTGGCCCTCGCGGCGGGGGCGCCGGACAGCGCGGTGGTGGTCGACGCCGGGCCGGATCCGAATGCCGCGGACAGATGCCTGCGCGACCTCGGCATCACGACGGTTCCCTTACTGCTGCTGACGCACTTCCACGCCGACCACGTCGAGGGCGTGCCGGGGGTGTTGCGGGGCCGCAGGGTCGGCGCGGTCGAGGGCACCACCTTGGACGATCCACCGGGCGAGGCCGCCCGGGTGGCGAGCTGGACGGCAGGCGCGGGCCTCCCGCTGCTGAGAGCCGGTCGAGGTGAACGGCGGTCGGCCGGCGCCGGGTTGGCCTGGGACGTGGTGTGGCCCGTCCCCGGCTCGGCGGTCGAGGCGCCGGGCCCGAACAACGCAAGCGTCGCCTTGATGGTGGCACTGACAGGAGGACTACGGATGGCACTGCTCGGAGATCTCGAACCGCAGGCCCAGTCGGCACTGCTGGGCCGGATGGGGAAGGCCGATGTCGTGAAGGTGGCGCATCACGGATCGGCCCACCAGGACTGGGACTTGGCGGGTGCCCTGCGGCCCCGGCTGGCCCTCATCTCCTGCGGCGAGGGCAACCCGTACGGTCACCCGTCCCCGAGGACGGTCGACCACCTGCGCGCACTCGGCGCCACCGTGCTGCGCACCGACCGGGAAGGGGACATCGCGGTGACGGGCGACTCCCCGGCCACCCTCGGCGTCGCCGTCCGTCCCCGGCCCGCCCACGCGGCCCGCCGCCCCGGCGCCCACGCCGGGCCCGGTGGCGCTCACGGGCACGGCCCCGCACCCCACGCCCACCCCGAGCAGACCCCTGGCACCCCCCGAGCCCCGCCCGCCTGACCCCCGCGCTCTCCTCCTCCCACCAATCACGTGGGGGCATGGAAAGTAGAAGGGGGTGGTGGGAGGAGGAGCGGCGCAGAGCCAGCAGAAACGTTCCGGCGCGCTCCGGGCTCGGCCCGGAGCGCGCCGGAGAAATGCCACAAGCTCAGGGGGAGGCGAGGGCGGCCCGCGGCAAGGTGCCACAGGAACGCGCAAAGGCCTGGAAATGCGGGTTGCGGCGCGCACCGGGCAAGCCGGAGCGCGGCACGGCCGCGCCGGCCCGCCGGTCCGCGCACCGGGCCTGCCGGGAGGCGGTCCAACTCCTGTACGGCGCCGTGGGATCGGCCGCGATCTACACCGGGCGCACCCCGCTCGACCGCTGCTGCGCGACGTCATCACCGCGGGCCGGCACGTCGCCTCGGTGGAGAAGGTCCTCGATGGCGTCGGCGACCTCCGGCCCGGGGGGCGCCTCCGGCTCCCCGCACTTCTGATCCGGCCGGGCCGGTCCGGGCGGGCAGGGGCGCCGACGGCAGGGGCCGGCTCGCCGCAGTGGTCGAGCCGGCCCGGAAGATGTCCGGGTGCCGGGTGCCGGGTGCCGGGTGCCGGGTGCCGGGTGCCGGGTGCCGGCCTCAGGGCTCAGGCCTCCTCGCGCCAGCCCTCGTAGCCGGTCGCGAGGGTGTCGAGGGCGTGCAGCAGGGCGGGGGTCCAGCCGCTCTCCGGGGCCTCGGCGACGACCAGCCACTGGGCGTCCTCGGCGTCGTCCTCGCCCGCGAGCGCGTCGCGGACGACTTCGAGCTCGCCGAGGTCGGGCTGGGTGGCGCCGAGTTCCTCGGCCGCCTCCTGGGCGGTGTCGCGGTCGGGCAGGACGAGCAGCTGCCGGGCGTACGGGTCGTCGACGTCCGGGAGGTCGGTGGTCTGGTTCTCGCTCACCGGGCCATTGTCCAGGTCGGGCCGCCCGCTCCGTCGGGCGGGAGTGTCCGCGGCCCGTGGGATGCTGGTAGGCGATGGCCAGGAAGAGTGCACCCGACGATCTGCTCGCCCCGCTGACCCTCGCGGTCGGCCAGGAGGAGCTGCTGCTGGACCGTGCGGTCGCCCAGGTGGTGGCGGCGGCGAAGGCGGCGGACCCGGACACCGACGTGCGGGACCTGCCGCCCGGCGGCCTGCAGCCCGGCAGCCTTGCCGAGCTGACCACGCCGTCGCTGTTCGCCGAGCGCAAGGTGATCGTGGTCCGGGCCGCACAGGACCTCTCCGCCGACTCGGTGAAGGAGGTCAAGGCGTACATCGAGGCGCCGGCCGAGGAAGTGATCATGGTGCTGGTGCACGCCGGCGGCGCCAAGGGCAAGGGCCTGCTGGACGCCGGGCGCAAGGCCGGCGGGCGTGAGGTGGCCTGCGCCAAGCTGGCCAAGGCGAGCGAGCGGCTGGCCTTCGTCAAGGGCGAGTTCCGCACCCTGGGCCGCTCGGCGACCCCGGAGGCCTGCCAGGCGCTGCTGGACGCGCTCGGCAGCGACCTGCGCGAGCTGGCCGCCGCCTGTCACCAGCTGACCTCGGACGTCGAGGGCGCGATCGACGAGACGGTGGTGGCCCGCTACTACAGCGGCCGGGCCGAGGCGACCGGCTTCGAGGTGGCGGACCTGGCGGTCACCGGCCGGGCCGCGGAGGCGCTGGAGCGGCTGCGCTGGGCGCTGGCCGTCGGCCAGCCGCCGACCGGCATCACCTACGCGCTGGCCTCCGGGGTGCGCAGCATCGGCCGGCTGGCGAGCGCCGGGCGGAACATGCGCCCGGGTGACCTGGCCCGCGAGCTGGGCATGCCGCCGTGGAAGGTCGACCGGGTCCGCCAGCAGATGCGCGGTTGGACGGGCGACGGGGTGGCCACCGCTTTGACCGCGATCGCCCAGGCCGACGCCGCCGTCAAGGGCGGATCGGACGACCCGGCCTTCGCCCTGGAGCGCGCGGTGGTCGCCGTCGCCCGGGCATCCCGGGCCGGCTCCCGGCCCGCCTACTGACGGCCCGCCTACTGACGGCCCGCCTACTGACGGCCCGCCTACCGACGGGCCGCCTACCGACGGGCCCGTCCACCGATGGCCCGCCCACCGATGGCCCGCCCACCGATGGTCCGTCCACTGGCGGCGCGGGGCGGCGGTGCGAGCGGTCCGGCCTACTTCTTCATGGCCCGGAGGGCGTCCTGCCCGTCGGACTGGAGGGCGCCGCGCAGCTCGTCCTTGGACGGCGGCTTGCCCTTGCCCTCGGTGTAGCTGGCCGAGTAGGTGACGTAGTACGTCATCCCGCCGTCGCGGATGTCCAGCTCGGCGTAGACGCTGTGGTACTGGTCCGAGCCGTCGTCCTTGTACAGGAAGTACGCCTCCTCGCCGAGCCCCGCGATGTCGGTGACCTGGTAGCCGCGCGCCCGGTAGAGCTCCTTGTTGGCCTCCAGCTCGGGCGCCGGGTTGACCGCCTTGTGCAGGTCGACGCGCATGTAGAGGTTGGCGTACTCGCTGTCGCTGGTGCCGCCGGTGCGCTTGAGCGACATCGAGCAGTTCATGCTGTCCAGCGCCGGGTGCCGGTCGGTGTGGTGGGTCGACTTGGAGGTGTCCGAGACGGAGTACGTCTGGAGGATCTTCGTGGGCTTCCCGGTGGTGCAGAAGTCGTCGGAGAGCCGGTAGCCGCGCAGGTCGCGCGGGGAGGACTGGCTGGTGACCAGGCCGGGGACGGTCATCACGGCGGCGGCCCAGCCGACCGAGACGATCACCGCTCCGACGAACGCCCAGACGGCGTTGCGCCGCAGGTTCCCGCTCCGTCCGGGGCCCGGGGCGGCGGGCAGGCCGGGCGCGGTGGGCAGCCCCGGCGGCGGTCCGAAGCCGCCCGCGCCCGCGGGCCCCGGGGCGCCCGGTACCGGCTGCGCGCCCCCGACAGGTTGCTGCGGGAAGCCGTACCCCGGTCCGTTCGGTGCCGGTGGCGGCGGTGGCGTCGTCATGGAAGTTCCCCCTGGACCTGGTGCCGGGGTGCTCCCCGCACCTCGAACCGCACGTCGAACGGACCCGACCGACCATAGCGGCCGGACCGCGGAACGCGACAGGCGCCGCAGTGGTCTCCGGGGAGGAGGCCGACTGCGACGCCTGTCGTACTGCTTGGTTGCACCGCACCCGCGTGGCGAACGCAGGCCGCGTACGGTGCGAGTCTCGCGCGCCTCGGGGGTCCGGGTAGAGGGCCGGGTCGTCCCGAAGCGATGGGGGTCACCGCCCCCGGGGGCGTCAGGCCTGGACGGCCGTGTTGACGCGCTTGGTGATGGCCGACTTCTTGTTGGCGGCCTGGTTGGCGTGGATGACGCCCTTGCTCACGGCCTTGTCCAGCGCCTTGGAGGCGGCGCGGGCCAGCTCGGTGGCCTTCTCGGTCTCGCCGGCGGCAGCGGCCTCACGGGCCTTGCGCAGAGCGGTCTTCAGCGAGGACTTGACGGCCTTGTTGCGCAGGCGCGCCTTCTCGTTGGTCTTGTTGCGCTTGATCTGGGACTTGATGTTCGCCACGAAGGAGCCTCAGTCTGTCTAAAGATTGTGAACGGGGTTGCAACCGGCGGCCTTCGGTCCAGCTGAGAGGGCATGCCGAGGCCGGGTGCAGCAGCCCACGCTACCAGGGGCCCGCTGCCCGCCCCAAACCGGGCGCTCGCGAGGACCGCACCCGGGCGCCCGCGAGGACCGCCCCCGGGCCCGTGCGAGGACCGCGCCCGGACGCTCGCGAGCGCCGCCCCGACGCCCGCGAGGAGCTTCCCCGGTGCCCACGGGGACCGCCCCGGGTGCCCGGGAGACTCCCGGACGGTGCCCCGGGCCGCAGTCGTGGGAAGATGGGAGGAACTATTTCGATCGGACGAGACTGTCCGGTCCCCGGGAAACCGGTCAGCGATGATCCGGACACCCCCGGCCCCGGACCAACGGAGAATCGGACCAAGGTGCCCGCGACCCCCAGCAATGTGCCAGAGCCCAGCCGTACCGACCCGGCGCTGATCCGCAACTTCTGCATCATCGCCCACATCGACCACGGCAAGTCGACGCTCGCAGACCGGATGCTGCAGATCACCGGCGTCGTCGACCCCCGGCAGATGCGTGCCCAGTACCTCGACCGCATGGACATCGAGCGTGAGCGCGGCATCACCATCAAGTCGCAGGCGGTCCGCCTCCCGTGGGCGCCGAAGACCGGCCCGAACGCCGGGGCGACCCACATCCTCAACATGATCGACACCCCCGGCCACGTGGACTTCACGTACGAGGTGTCCCGTTCCCTCGCCGCGTGCGAGGGCACCATCCTGGTGGTCGACGCGGCCCAGGGCATCGAGGCGCAGACCCTCGCCAACCTGTACCTGGCGCTGGAGAACGACCTCACGATCGTCCCGGTCCTCAACAAGATCGACCTCCCGGCCGCCCAGCCGGAGAAGTACGCCGCCGAGATCGCCCACATCATCGGCTGCGACCCGTCCGACGTGCTCCAGGTCAGCGCCAAGACCGGCCTGGGCGTCGAGGACCTGCTGGACCACATCGTCAACACCGTCCCGGCCCCGGTCGGCGTCAAGGACGCCCCGGCCCGCGCGATGATCTTCGACTCGGTGTACGACTCCTACCGCGGCGTGGTCACCTACGTCCGTGTCGTGGACGGCCAGCTCACCAAGCGCGAGCGCATCGCGATGATGTCCACCGGCGCCACCCACGAGCTGCTGGAGATCGGCGTCATCTCGCCCGAGCCGAAGGTCGCGGACGGCCTCGGCGTCGGCGAGGTGGGCTACATCATCACCGGTGTGAAGGACGTCCGGCAGTCCAAGGTCGGTGACACGATCACCTCGATGCACAAGGGCGCCACCGAGCCGCTCGGCGGCTACAAGGACCCGCGCCCGATGGTGTTCTCCGGCCTGTACCCGCTGGACGGCTCGGACTACCCGCTGCTGCGCGACGCCCTGGACAAGCTGCGCCTCAACGACGCCGCGCTGGTGTACGAGCCGGAGACCTCGGTCGCGCTCGGCTTCGGCTACCGCTGCGGCTTCCTCGGCCTGCTGCACCTGGAGATCATCCGGGAGCGCCTGGAGCGCGAGTTCAACCTCGACCTGATCTCCACCGCCCCGAACGTGGTCTACCGGGTGGTGATGGAGGACGGCACCGAGCACACCGTCACCAACCCGAGCGAGTTCCCGACCGGCAAGATCTCCGAGGTGTTCGAGCCGGTCGTGCGCGGCACCATCCTGGCGCCCAACGAGTTCGTCGGCGCGATCATGGAGCTCTGCCAGTCCCGCCGCGGCAACCTCCAGGGCATGGACTACCTCTCCGAGGACCGCGTCGAGCTGCGCTACACCCTGCCGCTCGCGGAGATCGTCTTCGACTTCTTCGACCAGCTGAAGTCCAAGACCCGCGGCTACGCCTCGCTGGACTACGAGCCCATCGGCGAGCAGGCCGCCCAGCTGGTGAAGGTCGACATCCTGCTGCACGGCGACCCGGTGGACGCGTTCTCCGCGATCGTGCACAAGGACAAGGCCTACAGCTACGGCGTGATGATGGCGGGCAAGCTCCAGAAGCTCATCCCCCGCCAGCAGTTCGAGGTGCCGATCCAGGCGGCCATCGGCTCCCGGGTGATCGCCCGTGAGACGGTCCGCGCGATCCGCAAGGACGTCCTCGCCAAGTGCTACGGCGGTGACATCTCCCGCAAGCGGAAGCTGCTGGAGAAGCAGAAGGAAGGCAAGAAGCGGATGAAGATGGTCGGCAGCGTGGAGGTCCCGCAGGAGGCCTTCATCGCCGCGCTGTCCACCGACGCCGAGACGCCGAAGGACAAGAAGTAGCGGCACGGCGGCGACGCACGCCGGAAGGGCCCGGGCACCCGCCCGGGCCCTTCCGGCGTTTCCGGAGCCCCCGCCCCTCGCCCCCGCCCCCGGCGCGTCCGGCGCTTCCTGCAGCGGCCGGCGGGGACGGCTGGCTTACTTCAGGCTGTTGAGGACCACGGCGACGATCGCCGCCTTCGCCAGCCGCCCCGCGGTGCCGGTGAACACGGTGGGCCGCATCGAGTCGTCCGGGCGGACCACCTGGAGCAGCCCGTCCCGCCGGCCGAGGCTCACGCACTGCACCTGGTACCGGAACGAGAACGGCCCCTCGGTGCGCCCGTCCAGCAGCCTGCCGAGGTACTGGCCCTGCGGCAGGGCGGTGGCGCAGCCCATCCGCAGGGTGCCGATGCCGGGGACGGTGACCGCGGCGGCGTCGCCGATCACGTGGACGTCAGGGTGGGAGACCGACCGCAGGTGGTCGTCCACCACGGCCCGGCCGCGCCCGTCCACGGCCAGTCCGGCCTCGGCGGCCAGCGGGTGCGGCTCCAGCGAGGCGGCCCAGACGACGAGGTCGGCCTCGATCGGGCCGGCGGTGGTGCGCAGCCCGTCCGGGGTGACCTCGGTGACGGTGGTGTTCTCGTGGACGCTCGCGCCGAGCCGGGCGAGGACGCGCCGGACGTGGGCCCGGCCCTTGGCCGAGTAGACGCCGCCGACCAGGCCGGAGGCGACGATCCGCACCTGCCAGGAGGGGTGGGCCTCGGCGAGTTCGGTGGCCAGCTCGATGCCGGTGGCGCCGCCGCCGACCACGGCCAGGGTGCCGGGCCGGTCGGCCGTGTCGATCCGGCGGCGCAGTTCGGCGGCGCGTTCCGCCGGGTAGGCGAGCTGTTCGGCGCCGGGGACGGCGTGCCAGGCGGTGCGGCTGCCGAGGGCGTGGACCAGGGTGTCGTACCCGAGGGTGGTGCCGTCGTCGAGCCGGACCTCACGCGCGGCCGGGTCGAGTCCGACGGCCCGGGCCCGGCGGTGGGTGATCCGGCCGCCGCGGGTGAGCTCGCCGATGGTGGGCCAGTCGCGGCCGCGGCCGGCCGCGGTCTCGTGCTGGCGGATGCGGTGCAGGATCCGCTCCTCGGGGGCGACCAGGGTGACGTCGTGGTGCCGGCCGGCGCCCTTGGCCGCGGTGAGCCCGGCGTACCCGGCGCCCAGTACGACGATCCGTTGCCCGGTGGTGGTGCTGCTCATCTCGTCCGCCTCCTCGCGAGGGCGCTCCGGTGGAGCGCTGTTCGGGAAGGGGACGACGCGGCCGGCCGGGGTGTGACGGTGACCCGTGTCACAGCTCCACGGCGGGGACCCGGGCGAGCTTCTCGGGGTTGACCACGACGTGCGCCTCGGTGATCCGCCCGTCGGCCACGGTGAAGGCGAGGACGCCGCCGACCGTGCCGGTGGCCCGGTCGTACCAGACCAGTCCGGGTTCGCCGTTGACCACCGCGGTGGTGGTGGCGGTGTCGGGGGTGAACCACTTGGCGACCAGGCCGGCCACCATCCGGGCCACCCGGTCGGCGCCGTGGATCGGGCGGACTCCGGCGCGGACGATGCCGCCGCCGTCGGAGTGCCAGACCACGTCGGGGTCGAGGACCTCCATCAGGGCGAGGATGTCGCCGCGGGTGCTGGCGGCGGCGAAGGCCTCGACGGCCTGGCGGTGCTCGGCCCGGTCGGTCCCGCCGGTGCGCCGGGCGGCGTCCTGTGCGTGGTTGCCGTCGCGGACCCGGCGGCGGGCCCGGGAGGCGAGCTGGCGGGCGGCGTCGGGGGTGCGTTCCAGGGAGGCGGCGATCTCCTCGAAGCCGACCGCGAAGACGTCGTGCAGTACGAAGGCGGCCCGTTCGGCGGGGGTGAGCTGTTCCAGTACGGCCAGCAGGGCGAGCGAGACGGACTCGCCGCGTTCGGCCAGTTCGGCGGGGGAGTCGGGGCCGGCGGCGTAGGTGACGGCGGGCTCGGGCAGCCACTCGCCGTAGTAGGCCTCGCGGCGGGCCCGGGCGGAGCCCAGCTGGTCGTAGCAGAGCCGGGTGACGACGGTGGTGAGGAAGGCGCGCGGGTCGGCGACGGCGGAGCGGTCGGCGGCCCGCCAGCGCAGCCAGGCGTCCTGGAGGACGTCCTCGGCGTCGGTGAACGAGCCGAGCAGCCGGTAGGCGACCGAGCCCAGGTAGCGGCGGTTCGCCTCGAAGGCGTCCGGCGTCCGCGGGGTTCCGGAGGCAGCGGGGGTCCCGGAGGCAGCGGGGGTTCCGGGGGTGCCGGGCGCGGCAGGGGTGTCCGGGCGGTCCGGGGCCTGGTCGTCGATCACGGGCCCAACGTAGCGCGCGGTGTCCGCGAAGCGAAGGGCCGGGGCGGGAAGTCCCCGCCCCGGCCCTCCGGTCGGCCGGACGTCAGTCCATCTCGACCGCGGCCTCGGCGAACTGTGCCTGGTAGAGCCGGGCGTAGGCGCCGTCGGCGGCGATCAGCTCGTCGTGCGAGCCCTGCTCGACGATCGAGCCGTTCTCCATCACCAGGATCACGTCGGCGTCCCGGATGGTGGAGAGCCGGTGGGCGATCACGAAGCTGGTGCGGCCGGTGCGCAGCCGGGCCATGGCCCGCTGGATCAGCACCTCGGTGCGGGTGTCGACGGAGCTGGTCGCCTCGTCCAGGACCAGGATGGACGGCTGGGCGAGGAACGCCCGGGCGATGGTGATCAGCTGCTTCTCGCCGGTGCTGACGTTGGTGCCCTCGTCGTCGATGACGGTGTCGTAGCCGTCCGGCAGGGTGCGCACGAAGCGGTCGACGTGGGCGGCCCTGGCGGCCTCGACGACCTGCTCGCGGGTGGCCGACTCGGCGCCGTAGGCGATGTTGTCGGCGATGGTGCCGCCGAACAGCCAGGTGTCCTGGAGCACCATGCCGATGCCGGAGCGCAGTTCCTCGCGGGACATCGCGGCGATGTCCACGCCGTCGAGGGTGATCCGTCCGGAGCTGACCTCGTAGAACCGCATCAGCAGGTTGACCAGGGTGGTCTTGCCGGCGCCGGTGGGGCCGACGATGGCGACGGTCTGCCCGGGTTCGACCTTGAGCGAGAGGTCCTCGATGAGCGGCTTCTCGGGGTCGTAGCGGAAGGCCACGTCCTGGAAGGCGACCCGGCCGTGCAGTACGTCGGGCCGTTCGGGCATGGCCGGTTCGGGGCTCTGCTCGGGCGCGTCCAGCAGCTCGAAGACGCGCTCGGCGGAGGCGACGCCGGACTGCACCAGGTTGGCCATGCTGGCGACCTGGGTGAGCGGCTGGCTGAACTGCCGCGAGTACTGGATGAACGCCTGGACGTCGCCGATGGACAGCGAGCCGCTGGCCACCCGCAGGCCGCCGACGACGGCGACCAGCACGTACTGGAGGTTGCCGATCAGCATCATCGCGGGCTGGATGGTGCCGGAGATGAACTGGGCCTTGTAGCTGGCCTGGTAGAGCGCGTCGTTGTGCTCGCGGAAGGTCTCCGCGGACTCCTGCTGGCGCCCGAACACCTTGACCAGGGTGTGGCCGGTGTACATCTCCTCGATGTGGGCGTTGAGCTGGCCGGTGGACTTCCACTGCTGGACGAACTGCGGCTGGGCCCGCTTGCCGACCTTGGTGGCGACGACCACCGAGGCGGGCACCGAGACCAGTGCGATCACGGCGAGCAGCGGGGAGATCCAGAACATCATCGCGAGCACGCCGACCACGGTGAGCAGCGAGTTGACGACCTGTCCGAGGGTCTGCTGCATGGACTGGCCGATGTTGTCGATGTCGTTGGTGACCCGGCTGAGCACCTCGCCGCGCGGCTGCTTGTCGAAGTAGCTGAGCGGCAGCCGGGAGAGCTTGGCCTCGACGTCCTGGCGCAGCCGGTAGCCGGCGGCCTGGATGGCCCGGGTGGCCAGCCGGCCCTGGAAGATCCCGAAGACGGCGGAGGCGACGTAGATGCCGAGGACCCAGAGCAGGACGGTGCCGATGGCGCCGAAGTCCATGCCCTGGCCGGGGGTGAAGTCGACGGAGGAGAGCAGGTCGGCGACGCCGCCCTCGCCGTGGGCGCGCAGCCCGTCGACGACCTGTTCCTTGGAGGTGCCGGCCTGGAAGCGGGCGCCGACGACGCCGGCGAAGATCAGGTCGGTGGCGTCGCCGAGGATCTTGGGGCCGATGACGGCGCAGCCGATGCCGATGACGCCGAGGATCAGGACGCCGATCAGGGTGTTGCGTTCGGGGCGCAGCAGGCCGAGGACGCGCTTGCCGGAGCCCTTGAAGTCCATGGACTTCTCGGTGCCCTGGCCGCCCATGAAGCGGCCGGGGCCGGCGGGGCCGCGGCGGGCGGCGGCGGCCTGGGAGTCGCTGGGCAGTCCGGCGTCCTTCGGCGGGGTGTCCTTCGGCGGGGCGTTCTTCTTCAGGGTGTCCGTGGGGGCGCCGCCGGGGGCCTGCCCCTTGTCCAGGTCGGGCTTTCCGGGCGTGGTCACGCCGCCTCCTGCTCGGTGAGCTGGGAGAGCACGATCTCCCGGTACGTCGGGTTGTCGGCCATCAGCTCGTGGTGGGTTCCGGTGCCGACGACGGCGCCCTCGTCGAGGACGACGATCCGGTCGGCGTCGCGGATGGTGGACACGCGCTGGGCGACGATCAGGACGGTGGCGTCGGAGGTCTCGCGGGCGAGGGCCTTGCGGAGCTTGGCGTCGGTGGCGTAGTCGAGCGCGGAGAAGGAGTCGTCGAAGAGGTAGACGGATGGCCGGCGGACCAGGGTCCGGGCGATGGCCAGGCGTTGGCGCTGGCCGCCGGAGACGTTGCCGCCGCCCTGGGCGATGGGGGCGTCGAGGCCTTCGGGCAGCTTCTCGACGAACTCCTTGGCCTGGGCGATCTCCAGGGCGTGCCAGAGCTCCTCGTCGGTGGCGTCGGGCCGGCCGTAGCGGAGGTTGCTGGCGATGGTGCCGGAGAAGAGGTAGGGCTTCTGCGGGACGATGCCGACGTTCTCGGCGAGCGCGGCGGGGGCGAGTTCGCGGACGTCGACGCCGTCGAGCAGGACCTGGCCGGAGGTGGCGTCGAAGAGCCGGGGGACGAGGCCGAGCAGGGTGGACTTGCCGCTGCCGGTGGAGCCGATGATCGCGGTGGTCTCGCCGGGGCGGGCGGTGAGGTCGATGGCGCGCAGCACCGAGGCCTCGGCGCCGGGGTAGCGGAAGTCGACGTCGCGCAGTTCCAGGTTGCCGCGGCGCAGCACCTTCCGGACGGGGTCGGTGGGCGGGACGACGCTGCTGTGGGTGCCGAGGACCTCCTCGATGCGCTCGGCGCAGACCTCGGCGCGCGGCACCATCATGAACATGAAGGTGGCCATCATGACGCTCATCAGGATCTGCATCAGGTAGGAGAGGAACGCGGTGAGCGCGCCGATCTCCATGGCGCCGCTGTCGATGCGGTGGGCGCCGAACCAGAGCACGGCGACGCTGGAGACGTTCACCACCAGCATGACGGCGGGGAACATGATGGACATCAGCCGGCCGACCTGGCGGGCGACCTGGGTGAGGTCCTCGTTGGCGTCGGCGAAGCGGGCCTGCTCCTGGTCGTCCTTGACGAAGGCGCGGATGACCCGGATGCCGGTGATCTGCTCGCGCAGGACCCGGTTCACGGTGTCGATCCGTTCCTGCATGCTGCGGAACCGGGGGCGCAGCGCGCGGACCAGGAGGACCACGACGACGCCGAGCGCGGGGATGACGGCGAGCAGCAGGCCGGAGAGCGGGACGTCCTGGTTGAGCGCCATGATGATGCCGCCGACGCACATGATCGGCGCGGCGACCATGAGCGTGAAGCTCATCAGGGCGAGCATCTGGACCTGCTGGACGTCGTTGGTGGTCCGGGTGATCAGCGAAGGGGCGCCGAACTGGCCGACCTCGCGGGCGGAGAAGCTCTGCACCCGGTCGAAGACGGCGGCGCGGACGTCCCGGCCGAAGGCCATGGCGGTGCGCGCGCCGATGAAGACGGCGCCGACCGAGCACAGGGCCTGGAGGACGGTGACGGCGATCATCACCCCGCCGACGCGCAGGATGTAGCCGGTGTCGCCCTTGACCACGCCGTCGTCGATGATGTCGGCGTTGAGCGTCGGCAGGTAGAGCGCCGCGAGGGTGGACACCAGCTGGAGCAGTACCAGCAGGGTGATCGGTCGGGAGTACGGGCGCAGGTACGCCCTCAGCAATCTGATCAGCACTAGCACACTCTTGTCGTCGCCGGTCGGGTTCGCACCCCAATTCTCCGTGTTCTGTAGCGTCGTACAGGTCATTCGGCGTGCGGGAGCCGGAGGTTTGCCGGGCCTTTGCCGAACGGACGGGTCCGGCACCGGTGGCGCGGGGGCGTGCCGTCGGGCGCTGCCCTCTTACGGAATGACCGGTTTCCCCCTAGGCTGCTGATTGCCCCTTTGTTACTGACCGGTACCGTTCAGGTGAACCGGGGCCCGGCGACCGCCCCCACGGACGCCGCGACAATCCAGACGGCCACCCGCCCCCGGAGGTCCTCGTTGAGTTCCGCGCAGTCCCTGATCGGCTCCGGCAGGTCCGACCTCGTCGCCGGGCGTCCGGCCTCCGTCGCCCACCTGTTCCTGGAGCGGGTCGCCCTGACCCCGAACGCCGAGGCCTACCGCTACCCCTCGCCCGTGGACGAGCAGGCCGCCGACGGCGCGCCCGGCGCCGAGCAGTGGCGCTCGCTCACCTGGGCGCAGACCGCGACCCGGGTCAAGGCCGTGGCCGCCGGCCTGATGGCACTCGGCATCCACCCCGAGGACCGGGTGGCCCTGGCCTCCTCGACCCGGCTGGAATGGATCGTCGCCGACCTCGGCGCCATGTGCGCGGGCGCCGCGATCACCACCGTCTACCCGAGCACCAACGCGGACGAGACGGCGTTCATCCTCTCCGACTCCGGTTCCCGGGCGTTGTTCGCCGAGAACGCGGCCCAGCTGGCCAAGGCCGTCGGGCAGCTCGACCAGCTGCCCGAGCTGCGCACCGTGATCCTCTTCGACGCGCCCGCCGAGGCCCCCGAGAGCGCCGGCCTGGAGCTGCTCACCCTCGCGGAGCTGGAGGAGCGCGGCGCCCGGTACCTGGCGGAGCACCCGGACGCGGTGGAGAAGGCCGTCGACGGGCTCGACAAGGAGCAGCTGGCCACCCTCATCTACACCTCCGGCACCACCGGCCGCCCCAAGGGCGTGCGCCTGGTGCACGACTGCTGGGCGTACGAGGGCCGGGCGCAGGAGGCCAGCGGACTGCTGGGCCCCGACGACGTGCAGTTCATGTGGCTGCCGCTGTCGCACGTGTTCGGCAAGACGCTGATCTCCGGGCAGATCGCCACCGGGCACGTGATGGCGGTGGACGGCCGGGTGGACCGGATCATCCACAACCTGCCGGTGATCCGGCCGACCATCATGGCCTCGGCCCCGCGCATCTTCGAGAAGGTCTACAACGGCATCGCGGGCAAGGCCCGGGCCGAGGGCGGCGCCAAGTACAAGATCTTCCTGTGGGCGGCGAAGGTCGCCCGCGAGCACGCCCGGGCGGTCCAGGAGAGCCGGGTGGCCACCGGCACCGAGACGGCCCCGCTGGGCCTGCGGGCGCAGCACGCGCTCGCCGACAAGCTGGTGTACGCGAAGATCCGGGCGGCCTTCGGCGGCCGGCTGCGCGGTGCGGTCTCCGGCAGCGCCGCGCTCGCCCCGGAGATCGGCTACTTCTTCATCGGCGCCGGGGTGCCGATCCTGGAGGGCTACGGCCTGAGCGAGACCAGCGCCGGCTCCTGCGTCAACCGCGCGGAGGACGTGCGGATCGGCACGGTGGGCCGCCCGCTGCCCGGCACCGAGGTGCGGATCGCCGAGGACGGCGAGATCCTGCTGCGCGGCCCGGGCGTCATGCGCGGCTACCACAACCTGCCGGAGAAGACCGCCGAGGTGCTGGAGCCGGACGGCTGGTTCCACACCGAGGACATCGGCGAGCTCACCCCGGACGGCTTCCTGCGGATCACCGACCGCAAGAAGGACCTGTTCAAGACCTCCGGCGGCAAGTACGTGGCGCCCAGCGAGGTCGAGGGCAAGTTCAAGGCGGTCTGCCCGTTCGTCAGCAACATCCTCGTGATCGGCAACGGCCGCAACTTCTGCACCGCGCTGATCGGCCTGGACGAGGCGGTCCTCCTGCCGTGGGCCGCCGAGCGCGGCCTGGCCGGCAGGAGCTACGCCGAACTGGCCGCCGAGCCGGCCGTGCACCAGCTGATCGAGGGCTTCGTCAAGCGGGTCAACGCCGACCTCCAGCGCTGGCAGACGATCAAGAAGTTCCACCTGCTGCCGCGCGACCTGGACATCGAGCACGGCGAGCTCACCCCGAGCCTGAAGATCAAGCGGCCGGTGGTCGAGCGGACCTACGCGGACGCCGTGGCGGCCATGTACGCGGGCGCCAACGAGGCCTGAGCCGTCCCGCCCCGTACGGCTCACCCGAACGGGTGCGCCGTACGGGACAATGGGCTCATGCCCTCCGCACTCCCCGACGGCGATCCGGTGCCGTCCGACGGTTCCCTGCCCGCGCACGCCCTCGACGGGCTGGGCGACCGGCCGTTCGGCTTCTACCTGCACGTGCCGTACTGCGCCAGCCGCTGCGGCTACTGCGACTTCAACACCTACACCGCCACCGAGCTGCGCTCCTCCGGGGCGGTCGCCTCGCAGGACACGTACGCGGACAACGTGGTCGCCGAGATCCGCCTCGCCCGGAAGGTGCTGGGGGACACGGACCTCCCGGTGCGGACCGTCTTCCTCGGCGGCGGCACCCCGACCCTGCTGCCCGCCCGCGACCTGGTGAAGATGCTCGCCGCGATCCGCGAGGAGTTCGGGCTCGCCGAGGACGCCGAGGTCACCACCGAGGCCAACCCGGAGTCGGTCGACCCGGCGTACCTGGCCGAACTGCGCGAGGGCGGCTACAACCGGCTCTCCTTCGGCATGCAGAGCGCCCGCCCGCACGTCCTGAAGCTGCTCGACCGCCACCACACCCCGGGCCGCCCCGAGGCCTGCGTGGCCGAGGCCCGCGCGGCCGGCTTCGAGCACGTCAACCTCGACCTCATCTACGGCACCCCCGGCGAGTCCGACGACGACTGGCGGGCCTCCCTGGACGCCGCCATCGGCGCCGGGCCCGACCACGTCTCCGCGTACTCGCTGATCGTCGAGGAGGGCACCCGGCTCGCCGCCCGGGTCAAGCGCGGCGAACTGCCGATGATCGACGACGACGTGCACGCCGACCGCTACCTGATCGCCGAGGAGGCGCTCGCCGCCGCCGGCTACTCCTGGTACGAAGTCTCCAACTGGGCCACCGCCCCCGAGGGCCGCTGCCGCCACAACGAGCTGTACTGGACCGGCGCCGACTGGTGGGGCGCGGGCCCCGGCGCCCACAGCCACGTCGGCGGCGTCCGCTGGTGGAACGCCAAGCACCCCGCCGCCTACGCGCAGGCCCTCGCCGAGCAGCGCACCCCGGCGCTGGCCCGCGAGGTGCTGGCCGAGGAGGACCGCCGCGTCGAGCGGATCCTCCTGGAGCTGCGCCTGGTCGACGGCATCCCCCTGGACCTGCTCACCGACACCGGCCGCAAGGCGGCGGACCGGCACCTCGCCGACGGCCTCCTCGCCGCCGGGCCCTACGAGCAGGGTCGCGCCGCACTGACCCTCCAGGGCCGCCTCCTGGCGGACGCGGTTGTTCGTGACTTGGTGGACTGAGTGTCGTTAACGTGGTGTCAGCCGTCGTAGGGAGCGCGCAATGACCGCCATTGATGACCGGGTGACGGGGATCTTCGAGAATCTGGAGGTCCCCGAAGGCTTCAAAGCCGAGCTCATCAGGGGGGAAATCGTGATGATGGCCGGGCCGGACATGGTCCACAACCTCATCATCCGGGCCATCCAGCACCAGACGCCGTACACCCGGTGGAATGCACTGACCACGCAGGATGTGGCCTTTCCCCGCGAGGCCAGTGAGCCGCAGCCGGACCTGGTCGTGTTTGAGCGGGGGGCTGCGGAGGAGAGCGGTCGGCTGTTGCCCGCGCTTGCGGTCACCCTGGCGGTCGAGGTGGTTTCGAAGACCAGCGTGCTTCGCGACTACCGGACCAAACGGGAGCTCTATGCAGAGGGCCAGATTCCCGCATATCTGATTGTCGACCCGATCAAGGGTGTCTGTGTGCTGCTCACCGAGCCGAGTCGAGCGGCGGCCTCCGGGCTGCCGGACTACGCGGTCGAGCGGACCGCGAAGTTCGGCGAGTCGATTCCGCTGGATCTGCTCGACATCACGCTGGACACCTCGGAGTTCCGGACCTACTCCTGACCCGGCAGGGCCGTAAAGTCGATCAGTTCCTCCACCCGGCCCAGCAGTTCGGGTTCCAGGTCCTTGTAGCTGTCCACCTTCGACAGGATGTGCTTCCAGGCCGCCGGGGTGTCCACCGGCCAGCCGAGGCGGCGGCAGGTGCCCTCCTTCCAGTCCTCGCCCCGCGGGACGGCGGGCCAGCCGGGGATGCCCACGCTGGAGGGCTTCACGGCCTGCCAGATGTCGATGTAGGGGTGGCCGACGACCAGCACCGAGTCGCCGGTGACCCGGGCGGCGATGCGGTGCTCCTTCGTCCCCGGCAGCAGGTGGTCGACCAGGACGCCGAGGCGGCGGCCGGGGCCGGGCGCGAAGTCGGCGACGATCGCGGGCAGGTCGTCGATGCCGCGCAGGTACTCGACGACGACGCCCTCGATCCGCAGGTCGTCGCCCCAGACCCGCTCGACCAGCTCGGCGTCGTGCCGGCCCTCGACGTAGATCCGGGACTCGCGGGCGACCCGGGCGCGGGCGTTCGGGACGGCGACGGAGCCGGAGGCGGTGCGGCCCGGCGTCCGGGCGGGAGCCGGGCCGGCCGGGCGGACCAGGGTGACGGCACGGCCCTCCAGCAGGAAGCCGCGCGGCACCAGCGGGAACACCCGGTGCTTGCCGAACCGGTCCTCCAGGGTGACGGTGAACCCCTCGGCGGTCTTCTCGCAGCGCACCACCGCCCCGCAGAAGCCGGTCGCCGCCTCCTCGACCACCAGGTCCCGCTCGGCGGGCACCTCCGGGGCGGGCCGCTGTTTCTTCCACGGCGGGGTCAGGTCGGGTCCGTACTGGCGGCTGCGCATACGGGTGATCATAGGGACGGCGGACGGTGTGTCAGAGGCCCGGCGCGCCCCAGACCGGGAACCAGCGGCTCAGGTCCTTCTCCAGCCGCAGGTCGTTCCCCAGCATCGCGTTGACCTGCAGCTCCAGCGGGCTGTTGCGCTTCTCCCCGCCGCCGGGCATCGGGGCGAAGGGATAGAACGTCCCGCGCTTGTAGAGGTAGACCAGGGCCAGCGACCGCCCCTGCGGATCGCGGAAGGCGACCAGCGAGCAGAGCAGCTGCGGCCCGAAGCCGTTCGCCTCCAGCTCGCTGTTGACCGCGTGCAGGTCGTTGACCAGCTCCGGCAGTTCGTCGGGCCGGTGCCGGGCGAGCAGCCAGGAGTAGCCGTAGTCGTCCTTGGAGGCCTCCACCGGGACGCCGCCGCGCTCGGTGTCGGCGTCCAGCAGGGCCCGGACCTGCTGCTCGACCTGGACGAAGGCCGCGCCCTCGACGGCCGCGAAGCAGACCGAGCCGAGCCCGGTGGGGGTGAACCCGGCCCCGGCCTCCAGGGTGAGCGCGGCGGACGGCACGCCGAACAGCTGGTCGAGGTCGGGCTTGACGGGCTTGGTGCGGCCGAACAGGGTGTCCAGGATTCCCACGGCGGTCCTTTCGCGTCAGGGGCTCGGCGGGTTCAGTGGCCGAGCTGCTCGGAGATCCTCGCCAGCTGCTCCAGCCGCTTCTCCAGGCTGGGGTGGGTGGAGAACAGCTGCGAGGCGGCCTCCCGGGCGCTCAGCGCGGGGGCGAAGTAGAAGGCGTTGTACGGCTGCGCCTGGCGCAGGTCCTTGCTGGGGATGGCCGCGATCTGCCCGGTCACCTTGGTGAGCGCCGAGGCCAGGGCGCTGGGCCGGCCGGTGAGCTGGGCGGCGGCCCGGTCGGCGGCCAGTTCGCGGTAGCGGGAGAGCAGCCGGGTGAGCAGGAAGCTGATCGCGTAGACGACGATCGACACCAGCGGGATGATCAGCGCCAGGATGGCGGCGTTCTGGTCGTTGTTGTTGCGCCCGCCGCCCATGAACCCGCCGTACACGGCGATCCGGGTCATCGCCCCGGCGAGGACGCCGAGGAACCCGGCGATCGTCATCACCGCGACGTCCCGGTGGGCGACGTGCGACAGCTCGTGCGCGAGGACTCCCTCCAGCTCCTCCGGTTCCAGCCGGCGCAGCAGCCCGGTGGTCACGCAGATCACCGCGTTCTGCGGGTTGCGGCCGGTGGCGAAGGCGTTCGGCATGTCGTTGTCGGCGACCGCCACCCGCGGTTTGGGCATGTCGGCCAGGGCGCAGAGCCGGTCGACGGTGCCGTGGAGTTGGGGGAACTGTTCCGGGGACACCTGGCGGGCGCCCATCGCCCGTTCGGTGATCTTGTCGCTGAACCAGAACTGGGCCACGAACAGCCCGCCGGAGATCAGGACGATCAGTGGCCAGGCGCCGCGCAGCAGCGCGATCAGCAGGCCGGTGAAACCGACGTACAGCAACCCGATCACGAACATCGTCGCGACCATGCGGCCGGTCAGGCCGCGGTCGGGCGCGAAACGGGTGTGCTGGCCCGAGCTCGACATCGCTTGCTCCTCCGTTCGCCGTCGCTTTCGATGCTGCCACCCGGACGGCCTCCCGGCACCACCCCGGTGCCGGGAGGATCGAACCGCCGGGGCCCCGCGGGCCGTGTCCGGAACTGCGGGGAGGATCACGCCCCTCGGGCCGTTCCTGCCGTAGGACCCGGGCCTTACACTGGCAGGTACGGTTCTGGCACTCGTACGTTCAGAGTGCCAAGACCGGGGGCCTCCCGGAGCGGCCCGCAGCAGTGAGGGACACAGTCGGACAACGTGCGAAGACGGAGGTGCGTGCCCCATGGCCGGTGAGGTCCGCCAGCTGGACGAACGCAAGCTCGCCGTACTCCGCGCGATCGTGCAGGACTACGTGGGCACCGAGGAGCCGGTCGGCTCCAAGGCCCTGGTGGAACGGCACAACCTCGGGGTCTCGCCGGCGACCGTCCGCAACGACATGGCGGCGCTGGAGGAGGAGGGCTACATCCACCAGCCACACACCAGCGCCGGCCGCATCCCGACCGACAAGGGGTACCGCCTCTTCGTCGACAAGCTCGCCGAGATCAAGCCGATGAGCGCCCCCGAGCGCCGGGCCATCCGGCACTTCCTGGACGGCGCGGTCGACCTGGACGACGTGGTCGCCCGCACCGTGCGGCTGCTCGCCCAGCTGACCCGGCAGGTCGCGGTGGTGCAGTACCCCTCGCTGACGCGCTCCACCGTCCGGCACATCGAGCTGGTGGCGCTGGCCCCGGCCAAGGTGATGCTGGTACTGATCACCAACACCGGCCGGGTCGAGCAGCGGATGGTCGACTGCCCGGGCTCGGTCGGCGAGACGGTGCTGGCGGACCTGCGGGCCCGGATCAACGCGAGAGCCGCCGGCCGGCGCCTCCCGGAGGTCCCGGGGCTGCTGGAGGAACTGCCGGCGCTGTTCGAGCAGGCCGACCGGCCGACGGTCAGCACGGTCCTGGCGACCCTGTTCGAGACGCTCGCCGAGCAGAACGAGGAGCGGATCATGCTGGCC
Source organism: Kitasatospora sp. NPDC048715 (assembly GCF_043198905.1). NCBI lineage: Bacteria > Bacillati > Actinomycetota > Actinomycetes > Kitasatosporales > Streptomycetaceae > Kitasatospora > Kitasatospora sp. NPDC048715. Next base: position 156,618 of record NZ_JBICVH010000010.1, read on the forward strand.
GGCACGGCCAACCTGACCCGCTTCGGGCACGACTTCCCGCTCACCATCCAGCCGGTGCTGGAGGCCCTGGAGGAGCAGGTCATCCTGCTCCGCCTCCTGGGTGAGACCGCGGACGCCGCGATGACGGTCCGGATCGGGCGGGAGAACGCCTATGAAGGGCTGAATTCCACCTCGATCGTTTCGGTCGGCTACGGTTCGGGCGACGAGAGCGTGGCGAAACTGGGTGTGATCGGTCCGACCCGGATGGACTACCCCGGCACAATGGGGGCGGTGCGAGCGGTGGCACGGTACGTGGGCCAGATCCTGGCCGAGTCCTAGCAAGGGCCACCGTTAGAATTTTTAACGGTGGCGTCCAGTCGCAGCACTACTACAGGCGGAACAAGCGGAGCATTTGGTGGCCACGGACTACTACGCGGTACTCGGCGTCCGACGGGATGCGGGGCAGGACGAGATCAAGAAGGCGTTCCGGCGCCTGGCACGCGAACTGCACCCGGACGTCAACCCGGACCCGAAGACGCAGGAGCGGTTCAAGGAGATCAACGCCGCCTACGAGGTGCTCTCCGACCCGCAGAAGCGTCAGGTCTACGACCTCGGCGGGGACCCGCTGTCCCCGGGCGGCGGCGGTGCCGGCGGCTTCGGCGCCGGCGCGGCGGGCTTCGGCTTCTCCGACATCATGGACGCCTTCTTCGGCGCCGCGGCCGGCCAGCGCGGCCCGCGCTCGCGCACCCGCCGCGGCCAGGACGCCATGATCCGGCTGGAGATCACCCTGGAGGAGGCCGCGTTCGGCACCACCAAGGAACTCCAGGTCGACACCGCCGTCACCTGCACCACCTGCAGCGGCGAGGGCGCGGCCCCCGGCACCTCGGCGCAGACCTGTGACATGTGCCGGGGCAAGGGCGAGGTCTCCCAGGTCACCCGGTCCTTCCTGGGCCAGGTCATGACCTCCCGCCCCTGCCCGCAGTGCCAGGGCTTCGGCACCGTCGTGCCGACCCCGTGCCCGGAGTGCGCCGGCGACGGCCGCGTGCGCGCCCGCCGCACCCTGACCGTCAAGATCCCGGCCGGCGTCGACAACGGCACCCGGATCCAGCTGGCCGGCGAGGGCGAGGTCGGCCCCGGCGGCGGCCCGGCCGGCGACCTGTACGTCGAGATCGCCGAGACCACCCACACCATCTTCCAGCGGCGCGGGGACGACCTGCACTGCACCGTCACCATCCCGATGACGGCGGCCTCGCTCGGCACCCGGGTGCCGCTGCAGACCCTGGACGGCCTGGAGGAGGTCGACATCCGGCCCGGCACCCAGTCCGGCCAGTCGATCCCGCTGCACGGCCGGGGCATCACCCACCTGCGCGGCGGCGGCCGGGGCGACCTGATAGTGCACGTCGAGGTGAAGACGCCCACCAAGCTCGACGCCGAGCAGGAGGAGCTGCTGCGCCGCCTCGCGGTGCTGCGCGGCGAGGAGCAGCCGTCCGGCCAGTTCGCGCCGGGCCAGCAGGGCCTGTTCTCCCGCCTGAAGGACGCCTTCAACGGCCGGTAGTCGTCCGCGGAGGGGTGCCGGGGGATCCCGGCACCCCTTCCGTGTTCCCGTCCCACTCCTGGAGGTTCCCCCGTCATGACCGCGCCCGTCTTCGTCGTCGAGACCGAGCGGATCGCCGCCGCCGTGCCCGGGGCCGTGGTGCGCCTGGACGGCCCGGAGGGGCGGCACGCGGCCGCGGTGAAGCGGCTGGAGCCGGGCGAGGCGGTCACCCTGGCCGACGGGCTGGGACTCGGGGTGGACGGCACGGTCGCCGAGGTGCTCGGCAAGGACGCGATCGACGTGACGGTCGCCGCCGTGCGCCGGGAGCCGGAGCCCGCGCCGCGGATCGTGGTCGTCCAGGCGCTGCCCAAGGGCGACCGCGGCGAGCTGGCCGTGGAGACGATGACCGAGGTCGGCGTGGACGTGGTGATCCCGTGGTCCGCCTCGCGCTGCATCACCCAGTGGAAGGGCGAGCGCGGCGCCAAGGCGCTCGCCAAGTGGCGGGCCACCGCCCGGGAGGCGGGCAAGCAGTCCCGCCGGCTGCGCTTCCCCGAGGTCCGCGAGCCGATGACCACCCGGCAGCTGGCGCCGGTGCTGGCGCGGGCCGCGTTCGCCGCCGTGCTGCACGAGGAGGGCGCCGAGCCGCTGGCGCACGCCGGACTGCCGGAGGGCGGGGACATCGTGCTGGTGGTTGGCCCCGAGGGCGGGGTCTCCCCGGAGGAGCTGGCCGCCTTCGCCGAGGCGGGCGCCAAGCCGTACCGGCTGGGCTCCTCGGTGCTGCGCACCTCGACCGCCGGGGTGGCCGCCGGCGCGCTGCTGCTCGGGCGCACCGGCCGCTGGTCGTGACGGCTGCCGTGCAGGCGGTCGGGGCGGCCCGCGGGGCGGTTCCCGGGAGGGCGTAACAGCCCTCTGCGGGCGGCGCCGGAAGTCTGGGAAAAACGGCGCGGATCGTACGCGCACCTGCTTAGGCTGGCCGGGTGACGGACTCCCTGAGCACCTCCTCGAACAGCTCGGCGGGCGCCTACCTGCGCCATCCCCACCTGCACGGCGACCTGGTCGCCTTCGTCGCCGAGGACGACCTCTGGCTCGCCCCGCTGGACGGCGGCCGGGCCTGGCGGCTGACGGCGGACCACCTGCCGGTCCACCACCCGAGGTTCTCCCCGGACGGGCGGCACCTCGCCTTCACCTCCACCCGGGACGGCGCGCCCGAGGTGCACGTGGTGCCGGTGGACGGCGGCCCGTCGCGCCGGCTCACCCACTGGGGCAGCCACCAGACCCGGGTGCTCGGCTGGACCGCCGACGGCCGCCCGATCGCCGCCACCGCCGCGGGCGAGGCCAGTTTCCGCCGCACCTGGGCGCACGCCGTGCCGCTGGACGGCGGCGAGCCGCAGCGGCTGCCGTACGGGCCGGTCGGCGGGCTCGCCTTCGAGCCGGGCGGGGACCGGGTGCTGCTGAGCAGCGTCAACGGTCGCGACCCGGCCTGGTGGAAGCGGTACCGGGGCGGGCGGGCCGGCAAGCTGTGGCTGGGCCGGGACGAGTTCGTCCGCGTCCACGCGGAGCTGGACGGGCAGCTGGACTCCCCGCTGTGGGTGGCCGGGCCGGGCGGGCGGGACGGCCGGATCGCCTTCCTGTCCGACCACGAGGGCGTCGGCGAGCTGTGGTCCAGCGGCCCGGACGGCACCGACCTGCGCCGCCACACCGCCGACCCGGACGGCTTCTACGCCCGCGGCGCCACCACCGACGGCACCCGGGTGGTCCTCCACCGGGCCGGCGACCTCTGGCTGCTGGACGACCTGGACGGTGTCGAGCCGCGCCGGCTGGACGTCCGCCTCGCCGGTCCGCGGGCCGGGCGCCGCCCCCGCCCGGTGCCCGCCGCGCACTGGCTGGACTCCGTCGCCCCCGACCGCACCGGCCGGGGCAGCGCCGTGGTGGTGCGCGGCAGCGTGCACTGGCTGACCCACCGCGAGGGCCCGGCCCGGGTGCTGGACGAGACCCCGGGCGTGCGCGGGCGGCTGGTCCGGGTGGTGCCGGGCGAGGACGGCGCCCAGGGCGTGCTGTGGGTGTCCGACGCCGAGGGCGAGGACGCCCTGGAGTTCGCCCCCGACCTGCACGGCGCCGAGCGCCGCCGGCTGGCCGCCGGGCAGCTCGGCCGGGTCAACTCGCTGGTGGTCTCCCCGGACGGCAAGCAGGCCGCGCTCGGCGTGCACGACGGCCGGGTGCTGCTGGTCTCGCTGGCCGACGGTGCCGTGCACGAGCTGGACCGCAGCGCCGACGGAGAGGCCGGCGGGCCGGCCTTCAGCCCGGACTCGGCCTGGCTGGCCTGGTCGCGCCCGGTGCGCGGGATGGGCCCCCACTCGCTGCGCCAGATCGTGCTGGCCAACCTGGCCACCCGGACGGTCGGCGAGGTCACCCAGCCGCGCTTCGTGGACACCTCGCCCTCCTTCACCGCGGACGGGCGCTACCTGGCCTTCCTGTCGGTGCGCAACTTCGACCCGGTCTACGACGCGCACGTCTTCGACCTGTCCTTCCCGAACGGCTGCCGCCCCTACCTGGTCACGCTGGCCGCCGACACGCCCTCCCCGTTCGGGCCGCAGCGGGCCGGGCGCCCGCTCGGCGGGGAGGAGGACGAGCCGAAGGCCCGGAAGGCGGACGGCGAGGAGGCGGCGGCCGACGCCGCGCCGGTGACCAGGGTGGACCTGGACGGCATCGCCGACCGGATCGTCCCCTTCCCGGTCGAGGGCGGCCGCTTCGAGGACCTGGCCGCCGCGAAGGACGGCGTGCTCTGGACCAGGGCCCCGCTGATGGGCGAACTCGGCGACGAGGCCGCCTCCTTGGACGACGACCGGCCCCGCCCGGTGCTGGAGCGCTTCGACCTGAGGAAGCGCCGGGTCGAGCAGCTGGTGCACGGCCTGGACGGCTTCTCGGTCAGCGCGGACGGCACCCGGGCGGCCGTGCTGGACGAGGGCGAGCTGCGGGTCGTCCCGGCCGACCACAAGGGCGGCGACGACGAGGAGACCACCGTCGACCTCGCCCGGCTGCGGGTGACCGTCGACCCGGCCGCCGAGTGGCGGCAGATGTACGCCGAGAACGGCCGGCTGATGCGGGACAACTTCTGGCGCCCCGACCTCTCCGGCGTCGACTGGGACGGGGTGCTGGAGCGCTACCGGCCGCTGGTCGAGCGGGTCGGCTCGCACGACGAACTGGTCGACCTGCTCTGGGAGGTGCACGGCGAACTGGGCACCTCGCACGCCTACGTGATGCCCTACGGCCGGTACACCGAGCCCGCCCGGCGCCAGGGCCTGCTCGGCGCCGACCTGGTCCGGGACGGCGAGCGGTGGCGGATCGCCCGGATCCTGCCCGGGGAGTCCTCCGACCCCAGGGCCCGCTCGCCGCTGGCCGCGCCCGGCGCGGCGGTCCGCCCGGGCGACGCGGTGCTGGCCGTCAACGGCCGCCCGGTGGACCCGGTCACCGGCCCGGCCCCGCTGCTGGCCGGCACGGCGGGCCAGCCGGTCGAGCTGACCGTGGCCGGGAAGGACGGCACCGACCGGCGCCACCCGGTGGTCGTCCCGCTCGCCGACGAGGAGGCGCTGCGCTACCACGACTGGGTGGCCGGGCGGCGGGCCGCGGTGCGCGAGCTGTCCGGCGGGCGGCTGGGCTACCTGCACCTGCCCGACATGCAGACGGCCGGCTGGGCCCAGCTGCACCGCGACCTGAGCAGCGAGATGGCCAGGGAGGGCCTGGTCGTCGACGTCCGGGGCAACCGGGGCGGCCACACCTCGCAGCTGGTGATCGAGAAGCTGGCCCGCCGGATCATCGGCTGGGACGTCATCCGGGACACCGACCACCCGGTGCCCTACCCGGCGGACGCCCCGCGCGGTCCGGTGGTCGCGCTCGCCGACGAGTTCACCGGCTCGGACGGCGACGTGGTCAACGCCGCCGTCCAGGCGCTCGGCATCGGCCCGGTGGTCGGCACCCGCACCTGGGGCGGGGTGATCGGCATCGACAGCCGCTACCGGCTGGTCGACGGCACCCTGGTCACCCAGCCCAAGTACGCGCTCTGGCTGGAGAACTACGGCTGGGGCCTGGAGAACCACGGCGTCGACCCGGACGTCGAGGTGCCGTTCGCCCCGCACCACTGGGCGGCCGGCGAGGACCCCCAGCTGGCCGAGGGCGTCCGGCTCGCCCTGGAGCGGCTCGCCGAGACCCCGGCCCGTACGGCGCCGCCGCTGCCCTGGCGGTAGCGGGGCGCCGTCCTCGGAGCGGGAGGCCGTACCGGCCGGCTTCCCGCTCCGGGGCGCGGGGGCGTGGGTAGGATGCGGGGCTGTTTCTTGATCCACAGCTCACGGGGGAACCACATGGCGCAGGGCTACCCGCCGCCGCAGTACGGCCAGAATCCTTACGCACAGCAGCCGCAGCCCCATCCGCCGGTGCAGCCCTACCAGCAGCCGCCGGCACAGCCTTACCCGCCGCAGCCGTACCCGCCGCAGGGGTACGCCGCGCCGCAGCCGTACCCGCCGGCACAGCCGTACCAGCAGCCGTACCCGCCGCAGGGACAAGCCCCGCAGGCGTACCCGCAGCCGTACCCGGACCCGTACCCGCGGAGCGAGCAGCCGCGGCGGGCGCTGCCGCCCTGCCCCAAGGAGGCGGGCGGCGGCCGGCGGTTCCTGGCGATCGTGCTGGACTGGCTGTTCGCGATCGGCCTCGGCTTCGTCGCCGCCAACGCCGCGAGCCGCCCGAGGACCGGGCACGCGGCCGGCCACGCCGTGCAGAGCGGACCGGTGGTGCCGTACTTCGTGGCGCTGCTGGCCGTCGGCCTGGCCGCGTCCTTCCTCAACCAGGTGGTGCTCGCCCGGCTGACCGGCTTCAGCGTCGGCAAGGGGGTCATGGCGATGCGGGTGGTGCGCCGCAAGGGCGTGATGCGGCCCAACACCTGGCGGCTCACCAGGCGCTGGCTGATCGGTTTCGTCATCCTCGCGGTCTCCTTCCTCACCGAGGACTTCGACACGGACGAGGGCGACGTCGTCGGCATGCGCTCGGTGCGCTGGAAGCACCTCCAGGAGTACCAGCAGGCCGTCGCCCCGCTCGGCTAGGCTGCGCCCGTACGGCCCCACCACCCGACGTACCGATCCCGAGGAGGGAACCATGGCCGGCGAGCCGCAGCCCGACTGCCTGTTCTGCAAGATCGTGGCGGGCGAGATCCCGGCGACCGTGGTGCGCAAGACCGAGCGCACCCTCGCCTTCCGCGACATCGCCCCCAAGGCGCCCGTGCACGTGCTGGTGGTCCCGCACGCGCACTACCCGAACGCGGCCGCGCTGGCCGCCGCCGAGCCGGAGATCGCCGGCGAACTGCTCGCCGAGGCGGGCGCGGTGGCCAGGGACGAGGGCATCGAGGACTACCGGCTGATCTTCAACACCGGTGCGGGCGCCGGACAGACCGTCTTCCACGCGCACGTCCACGTGCTCGGCGGGGCGAAGATGACCGAGAGCATGGTCTGACCGCAGGTGTCCCAGCGCGAACTCGTCGTCCTCGGCACCGCCAGCCAGGTGCCCACCCGGCACCGCAACCACAACGGCTACCTGCTGCGTTGGGACGGCGAGGGCCTGCTGTTCGACCCCGGTGAGGGCACCCAGCGCCAGATGCTGCACGCCGGGGTCACGGCCACCCAGATCACCCGGATCGCCGTCACCCACTTCCACGGGGACCACTGCCTGGGCCTCGCCGGGGTGATCCAGCGGATCAACCTCGACCGGGTCCCGCACCCCGTCGACGTCTACTTCCCGGCCTCCGGCGAGGTCTACTTCGAGCGGCTGCGGCACTCCACCGCCTACCACGAGACGGCCGTGCTGCGGCCCCGGCCGATCGACGAGCCCGGTCCGCTGCCCGCGCCCGGCGCCCGCTTCGCGCTGGACGCCGTCCGGCTGGACCACCCGGTGGAGTCCTTCGGCTACCGGCTGTCCGAGCCGGACGGCCGCCGGCTGGTGCCGCAGCGACTCGCCGCGCTCGGCGTGCGCGGCCCGGCGGTCGGCCGGCTCCAGCACGAGGGCGCGATCGAGGTGGACGGCCGCACCGTCACGCTGGGCGAGGTCAGCGAGCCGCGGCCGGGCCAGAAGTTCGCCTTCGTGATGGACACCCGGCTGTGCGAGGGCGTGCACACCCTCGCCGAGGGCGCCGACCTGCTGGTCGTCGAGGCGACCTTCACCGACGCCGACGCCCGCCTCGCGGAGGAGCACGGCCACCTCACCGCCGGGCAGGCCGCCAAGGTCGCCGCCGAGGCCGGGGTGCGCACCCTGGTGCTGACCCACTTCTCGCAGCGCTACCCGGACCTCGGCCAGCACCTGGCCGACGCCCGCAAGCACTTCGACGGGGAACTGGTGCTGGCCGCCGACCTCGACCGGGTGCCCGTCCCGGCCCGCCGCCCGTCGTGACCGGCCCGGGAACGCCGAGCCGCGGCCGACGGGAAAAATACGCTCGCATCGGCCTCCGATCTGCCGCAGCATCGTCGGGTGCGGCCCCGCCGCCCGCCACGGCGATCACGCTCGCGGCGTACCCTGGTGCCCCGGAGACACCGAGCGGCACCCGAGACCACGGATGGGATGAGGCAGGCCCCAGCGCCGACCTATGAGTGACACATCGCAGACCCGTACCAACGGACAGTCGCGCACCGAACCGGCCGACGACGGCCGCGTCAGCGCCCGGATCGTCATCCCCGAGAAGCACCCGATGGTCACCCTGCTCGGCACCGCGGACTCGCTGCTGCGCGTGATCGAGCAGGGCTTCCCCGCCGCCGACATCCACGTCCGCGGCAACGAGGTGACCGCCACCGGAGCCCGGGCCGACGTCGCCCTCGTGCAGCGGCTCTTCAACGAGATGATGCTGGTGCTGCGCACCGGCCAGCCCCTGACGGAGGACTCCGTGGAGCGCTCCATCGCCATGCTCCGCAGCCAGGAACAGGACCCGGACAGCCCGGCGCCCTCCCAGGTGTTCACCGCGAACATCCTGTCCAACCGGGGCCGCACGATCCGCCCGAAGACCCTCAACCAGCAGCGCTACGTCGACGCGATCGACAAGCACACGATCGTCTTCGGCCTCGGCCCGGCCGGCACCGGCAAGACCTACCTGGCGATGGCCAAGGCCGTCCAGGCCCTCCAGGCCAAGGAGGTCAACCGGATCATCCTGACCCGCCCGGCGGTCGAGGCGGGGGAGCGGCTGGGCTTCCTGCCCGGCACCCTCTACGAGAAGATCGACCCGTACCTGCGCCCGCTGTACGACGCGCTGCACGACATGATGGACCCGGACTCCATCCCGCGCCTGATGGCGGCCGGCACCATCGAGGTCGCCCCGCTCGCGTACATGCGCGGCCGCACCCTCAACGACGCCTTCATCATCCTCGACGAGGCCCAGAACACCTCGCCCGAGCAGATGAAGATGTTCCTCACCCGCCTCGGGTTCAACTCCCGGGTGGTGGTCACCGGCGACACCAGCCAGATCGACCTCCCGGGCGGCACCCGCAGCGGACTCAAGGTCGTCCAGGAGATCCTGGCCGACGTGCCCGACATCCACTTCTCCGTCCTCACCAGCACCGACGTGGTCCGCCACAAGCTGGTCGGCCGGATCGTGGACGCCTACGAGCGCTGGGACGCCCGGCAGGAGGCCGAGGACGGCTCCCCGGCTCCCCGCAAGCCCGCCCAGCGGCGCCCCGGCAAGGCCACCGCGCCCCGCGCTCCCCGACAGTCCCATCGCACCGAAAGCTGAGCACACAGCCCGTCATGTCGATCGACATCGCCAACGAGTCCGGTTGGGAAGCCGACGAGGAGTCCATCCTCGACGTCGCCCGCTTCGCCCTGGACAAGATGCGGATCCACCCGCAGTCAGAACTGTCCGTGATCCTGGTGGACAGTGCGGCGATGGAGGAGCTGCACATCCAGTGGATGGACCTGCCCGGGCCCACCGACGTGATGTCCTTCCCGATGGACGAGCTGCGTCCCGGCAAGGAGGGCGAGGAGCTGCCGCAGGGCCTGCTCGGCGACATCGTGCTCTGCCCCGAGGTCGCCGAGCAGCAGGGCCAGGCCGCCCCCTCCAAGCACTCGATGGACGAGGAGCTGCAACTGCTCACCGTGCACGGGGTGCTGCACGTCCTCGGCTACGACCACGAGGAGCCGGAGGAGGAGGAGGAGATGTTCGCCCTCCAGAAGCGCATCCTGGACGACTGGCGGGCGGGCCGCGGCCTCGGCGGCATCTCCCCGGCCCCCACCACCCACTGAGCGCGGAGCCCGAACCCCTGTGAGTGGTGAGAGTACGAGCTTCATCCTCGGTGCCGTGCTGCTCGTCGTGCTCGGCTGGCTGGCCGCGTGCGCCGAGGCGGGCATCTCCCGGGTCTCCCGGTTCCGGGCGGAGGAGGCGGTGCGCAGCGGCCGGCGCGGCTCCGCGCGGCTGCTGACCGTCGCCTCCGACCCGATCCGCTACCTCAACCTGGCCACCCTGATCCGGGTGGCCAGCGAGATGGCGGCGGCCGTCCTGGTCACCGTGGTGTGCGTGCGCAACGTCAGCCCGACCTGGCAGGCCGTGCTGCTGGCGTTCGGCGTGATGGTGCTGGTGTCCTTCGTCGCGGTGGGGGTCTCGCCGCGCACGATCGGGCGCCAGCACCCGATCACCACCGCGACCGCGGCCTCCTTCGTGCTGCTGCCGCTGGCCGCGGTGCTGGGCCCGATCCCGCGGCTGCTGATCCTGCTCGGCAACGCGCTGACCCCGGGCAAGGGCTACCGGGAGGGTCCGTTCGCCTCGGAGGCGGAGCTGCGGGCCCTGGTGGACCTCGCCGGGAAGGACGACCTGATCGAGGACGAGGAGCGCCGGATGGTGCACTCGGTCTTCGAGCTGGGCGACACCATCGTGCGCGAGGTGATGGTGCCGCGCACCGACCTGGTGATGATCGAGCGGCACAAGACCGTCCGGCAGGCGCTCACCCTGGCGCTGCGCTCCGGCTTCTCGCGCATCCCGGTGGTCGGCGACAACGAGGACGACGTGGTCGGCATCGTCTACCTCAAGGACCTGGTGCGGCGCACCCACATCAACCGGGACGCGGAGTCCGAGGAGGTCGGCGCGGTGATGCGCCCGGCCGTCTTCGTCCCCGACTCCAAGCCGGCCGGCGACCTGCTGCGCGAGATGCAGCAGCGCCGCTCGCACGTGGCGATCGTGATCGACGAGTACGGCGGCACGGCCGGGCTGGTCACCATCGAGGACATCCTGGAGGAGATCGTCGGCGAGATCACCGACGAGTACGACCGGGAGATCGCCCCGGTGGAGGACCTCGGCGACGGCTCGTACCGGATCACCGCCCGGCTGCTGGTGGAGGACCTGGGCGAGCTGTTCGGCATCGAGCTGGAGGACGAGGACGTCGAGACCGTCGGCGGCCTGCTGGCCAAGCACCTGGGCCGGGTGCCGATCCCCGGCTCCTCCTGCGAGATCCCGCTGCCCGAGCCGGTCGGGGGCGGCCTGACCGGCATCCTGCTGACCGCCGAGTCCTCGGCCGGCCGCCGCAACCGGATCGGCTCCATGGTCGCCGCCCCCGTCCGCCGCACCGAGGACGCCGGGGCTCCGGCGGGCGAGTAGCGGGCGGGCGGTCGCCGAGCGACCATGGAGGGCATGACGCACAAACTTCGCGCGGAGTACGGCCCGCAGGGGGCGGCCGGCGGAGTCAAGTCCTGGCACGTGGTGCGGGACGAGGACCTGTCGGTGGCGCTCTGCGGCCGGGACATGCCCGACGACGCCGAGACGCGGCCCGAGGAGGAGTGGGGCACCGGGCTTCGCTGCTGCCAGCAGTGCGGCTCGCTCTACATGCACGAGACCCCGCACATGGAGAAGCTCCATCCCTACAGCTAGACCATGGCCGAGCTCTGGAGGTCGCCATGAAGCTGCAAGACACGCTGAAGCCCGTCGACCGCCGTCTCGCCATGGTGTGGCGGATCGGGGCGGGGGCCGGGGGGATCTTCCTGATCGTGTTCGGGAGCCTGGGGCTGGCCGACCACCCCGGTTTCCTGTCCACCCACGGCGACCAGGTCGCCGGGCTGTCGACCAACGGGGCGCTGAGCATCCTGTCCATCGTGGCAGGCGCGGTCCTGCTGGTGGGGGCGGTGATCGGGGGGAACTTCGCGTCCAACCTCAACATGGCGGTGGGCGTGCTGTTCGTCCTGTCCGGTTTCTACGGCCTGACGGTGCTGGAGCGGCCGGAGGCGAACATCCTCAACTTCCGGATGTCGAACGTGCTGTTCGCGTTCATCTTCGGGATCGTCCTGACGACCTTCGGGATGTACGGCCGGGTGAGCAGCCACCTGCCGCACGACAACCCGTTCTGGCGCGAGCGCATCGGGCGTGAGGAGCCGATGCCGTCCGGGCCGAAGACCTTCGTCAAGGTCCTGCACCCGAACCCGGGGCCGACCCACCCGGTCGGCCACTGAGCGGCGCCGGGTGCCTATGCTCGGCGGCATGAGTGACATCGTCGAGCTCGACCCCGAAGACAAGAAGATCATCACCCTGGCCCGCTCGGCCCGCGCCCGCAACGGCGTCGCCGAGGGGGCCGCGGTGCGTGACGAGACCGGACGCACCTACGTGGCCGGGACGGTCGCGCTGGAGTCGCTGCGGCTGAGCGCCCTCCAGGCGGCGGTGGCGATGGCGGTGGCCAGCGGCGCCAGGTCGCTGGAGGCGGCGGCCGTGGTGAGCGAGGCGGAGCAGCCGGCCGAGGCGGACCTGGCGGCCGTGCGGGACCTGGGCGGGGCCGGGACGCCGGTGCTGCTGGCCGGGCCGGACGGGGCGCTGCGGGTGTCCGCCGAGGCTCGCTGAGGCCCGGCGGGGCCCGCCGGGAGGCCCGGTGGGAGGCCTGGGCGGGGCCGCCGGGGCCCGTGCCCCGGGCCTTCGGCGGCCGTGCCGAGGGGCATGGTCCCGGCCCACGCCCGGCAGATAATCTCACCGGGGGAGTGGATGCGCTGGGGGGGCTGGGGCATGGGGGCGGTGGCGTTCTTCGCCGGGCTGCTGCTGTTCGTGATGGGGCTGGGCAAGTGGCAGGAGACCAAGTCGGAGCTCTGGCTCTTCGGCTCGCTCGGCTTCCTGCTGGTGCTGGTGGTGGTCTCGCTGATCCCCACCGACGGCAAGGGCGGGAAGAGCGGGAAGAAGGGCTGAACGCGCCCCCGAAGACCCCCGGGGGTGGGCCCGGACGGCGGGGCTCCGGTGATCAGGGAGAATGGAGCCCATGAATGCCCCTTCCTCCTCGTACCGCTCCGGGTTCGCGTGCTTCGTCGGCCGGCCCAACGCGGGCAAGTCGACCCTGACCAACGCCCTGGTGGGGACGAAGGTCGCGATCACCTCCGACCGCCCGCAGACCACCCGGCACACCGTGCGCGGCATCGTGCACCGCCCGGACGCCCAGCTCGTCCTGGTCGACACCCCCGGCCTGCACAAGCCGCGCACCCTGCTCGGCGAACGCCTCAACGACCTGGTCCGCACCACCTGGGCCGAGGTCGACGTGATCGGCTTCTGCCTGCCCGCCGACCAGAAGATCGGCCCCGGCGACAAGTTCATCGCCAAGGAGATCGCCGGGATCAAGAAGACCCCGAAGGTCGCCATCGTCACCAAGACCGACCTGGTCGACTCCAAGCGCCTGGCCGAGCAGCTGATCGCCATCCACCAGCTCGGCATCGAGCTGGGCTTCGAGTGGGCCGAGATCATCCCGGTCTCCGCCGTGGGCGACAAGCAGGTGGAACTGGTCGCCGACCTTCTCACCAAGCTGCTGCCGGAGGGCGACCAGCTCTACCCGGAGGGCGACCTCACCGACGAGCCCGAGCAGATCATGGTCGCCGAGCTGATCCGCGAGGCCGCGCTGGAGGGCGTGCGCGACGAACTGCCGCACTCGCTGGCCGTGGTGGTCGAGGAGATGCTGCCGCGCGAGGGCCGCCCGGCGGACCGCCCGCTGCTGGACATCCACGCCAACGTCTACATCGAGCGGCAGAGCCAGAAGGCGATCGTGATCGGCGCGAAGGGCTCGCGGCTCAAGCACGTCGGCACCACCGCCCGCAAGCACATCGAGGCGCTGCTCGGCACGCCGGTCTACCTGGACCTGCACGTCAAGGTCGCCAAGGACTGGCAGCGCGACCCCAAGCAGCTGCGCAAGCTCGGCTTCTGAGTCCGGGGCTCCGGACCGGCGGGTTCGAGCCACCGGGAGGCCCGGGGCCCGTTCGGACGTTGTGCGTCCGGGCGGGCCCTCGTCGTGGTCCGGCCGTACGCGACGTCAGAAGGGGCACAGCGCGATGAAGTTGCACATCCGGGAGTGGGGCCGTGGGGACCGGCTGGCCGTGCTGGTGCACGGCATCATGTCCGACCACCGCACCTGGCGGCTGATCGGTCCGGCGCTGGCCGAGCGGGGCTACCGGGTTCTCGCGGTGGACCTGCGCGGGCACGGGCGCAGCCCGCGCGGCACCGGCGGGAGCCCGCTGGAGCGCTACCCCCTGGAGGCGTACTCCGACGACCTGGTGGAGAACCTGCCGACCGGCGTCGAGCTCGCGATCGGCCACTCGCTGGGCGGCATCGCGCTGGCGGGCGCGGTCGAACGGCTGGAGCCGGCCCGCGCGGTGTACGTCGATCCGGCCTGGCGGTTCGCCCAGACCGGGATGGACCCGCGGGTGATGGCGGAGCTGAGGCACCTCACCCGGGAGCAGATCGTCGCGCTCAGCCCGAGCTGGGAGCCGGACGACGTGGACGCCGAACTCGCCGCCGCGGCGGCCTGGGACGAGGACTCGGCGTGGGCCCTGGCCGACCAGCGCTCGGACCTGCCGACCCGGCCGGCGGTGCCCTCGCTGGCGGTGCTGGCCGACCGCAGCCTGCTGGTGGACGCGTCCAGCGCCCGGGCGCTGAGCGCCCGGGGCTTCGAGGTGCGCACCGTGCCCGGCACGGGCCACACCGTCCACCGGGACGACCCGGCCGGCTTCCTGGCCGCGCTCGACGGCTGGCTCTGACCCTCCCGGGCGGCCGGGTCCTCCGCGCTCTGCGGGCGGGCCCTGCCGCGCGACCCCGGTGCTACGCGCCCTCGCGCAGCACCAGGGAGATCAGCTCGCGCTGGGAGTCGGTGAGCTTCGGGTCGGCGCAGTACACCGACCGGCCGTCGACGGTGATCTCGTAGTGGAAGCCGTCCGGCACCCCGTACGAGGGCGCGCGCAGCCCGCCCGCGACGGCCTCGCGGGCGAGCGCGTGCACGTGCGGGGCGTCCGTGCGGTCGGCGGTGTCGATCTCCGCCTGGCGGACGAGCCCCGCGAAACCGCCGGTCCGGGTCACCTGGATACGCATGGTGTCCATGGTGCTACGCAGGGAGGGGGTTTGCCGGGCTTTTCCCGGACCGTGACCTTAAGCCCGCCTCAACCCGGTCTCAACCACCCTTCAGTCACGCTCCGGTGGCTCCGGACGGGCTCCTGGGGCTCCGGGCGAGCCCCGCGGGCCGCGCCCCCGGAGGGTCACCCCGGGCTGACCCCGACCTGCGCCCAGGAGGCCGTGACGGTGTCCACGACCGACCGGTCGTCGGGGTAGCGGGCCTTGGCGGCGGCCACGGTGGCCCGGGCGAAGGCGGTGAAGTCGGCGTCGGCGGGCAGCGTGCGCCCGGTCAGCGCGTCGTACCAGATCCGCCCCGCGCGCTCCCAGGCCGAGCCGCCGAGCGCGGTGGCCAGCAGGTAGAACGCGTGGTTGGGGATGCCGGAGTTGATGTGCACCCCGCCGTTGTCCTGGGAGGTGTTCACGTAGTCCCGCATGTGCGCGGGCTGCGGGTCCTTGCCCAGCTGCGGGTCGTCGTAGGCGGTGCCGGGCGCCTTCATCGAGCGCAGCGCCACGCCCTGCACGCCCGGGGCGAGCAGCCCGGCGCCGATCAGCCAGTCGGCGTCGGCGGCGCTCTGGTGCAGCGAGTACTGCTTGACCAGCGAGCCGAAGACGTCGGAGACCGACTCGTTGAGCGCGCCGGGCTGGTCCTGGTAGTCCAGCCCGGCGGTGAACTGGGTGACGCCGTGGGTGAGTTCGTGGCCGATGACGTCGATGCAGGCGGTGAAGTCGCCGAACACCACGTTGTCGCCGTCGCCGAACACCATCTGGTGGCCGTTCCAGAAGGCGTTGTCGTAGTTGCGGCCGTAGTGGACGCTGGCGTCCAGCCGCAGGTTCCGGTCGTCGATCGAGTGCCGGCCGAAGACGTCGGCGTAGAGCGCGAAGGTGGCGCCGAGGCCGTCGTAGGCGTGGTTGACGGAGCTGTCGGAGGACGCGCCGCGGCCCTCGGTGCGGACGCTGCGCCCGGGCAGCCGCTGGCCGTGTCCGGCGTCGTAGATCACCCGGTTGAGGCCCGGGGTGGCGGCGACGGGCGGGGGCGGGGAGAGTCGGGCCGCGCGGTGCTCCGCGTCGAGGGCCAGGGAGTGGACGGCGGGCTCGTGACCGGCCTCGGCGAGGCGGTCCAGGACGTACGGCGGGACGATCGTGCAGATCGGTACTGCTGCAGTCATGTGGCCCAGGGTGAGGCCTCGATGACCGGTTGTCACCACCTTCGGCATGACCGGCCGACGTCTCAAGGGGTGGAACGGAAGCCCGGATCACTTCGGGGGCGCGCGGCGCTGGGTTACGCTGGGGCCATCATGCGCAACGGGCTGCTTCTTCTTAGCTGCCGCGTCGAGGGCCTGTAGTCCACCGGGCCGGCACCCTCGCCGCGGGGAACGAGCTGTGCGCGCGATCGGCGATCCAATGGTGTATCGCGAGCGGCAGCCGAGGCCGGCCAGTCGGTGTCGACCAGGTGTTGACCCCTCCCGACCCGCCCGCACCACGCATCACAGGAAGCCGAGTCACCTCCATGACCGAGCAGAACTCCGCCGCGTCCGTTCCCGCCGGCCGTCCCTTCGTCGACCGCCCCACCCCGATCACCGCCGCCTCGGTGCGCCAGCGGCCCTCGGGCATGCGTCACGGGCGCTACCTGCCGTTCGGCACCGTCGACCTGGCGGACCGCAGCTGGCCGGAGAAGGTGATCACCAAGGCGCCGCGCTGGCTCTCCACCGATCTGCGGGACGGCAACCAGGCGCTGATCGACCCGATGTCGCCGGCCCGCAAGCGCATGATGTTCGACCTGCTGGTGAAGATGGGCTACAAGGAGATCGAGGTCGGCTTCCCCTCCTCCGGGGCCACTGACCACGCCTTCGTGCGCTCGCTGATCGAGGAGGGGGCGATCCCCGAGGACGTCACCATCTCGGTGCTGACGCAGGCCCGCGAGGAGCTGATCGAGAAGACCGTGGAGTCGCTGGTCGGCGCCCCGCGGGCGACCGTCCACCTGTACAACGCGACCGCGCCGCTGTTCCGCCGGGTGGTGTTCCGCAACGACAGGGCGGCCACCAGGGCGATCGCCACCGAGGGCACCCGGCTGGTGATGGAGTACGCGGAGAAGCTGCTGGGCGACGACACCGTCTTCGGCTACCAGTACTCGCCGGAGATCTTCGTCGACACCGAGCTGGACTTCGCGCTGGAGGTCTGCGAGGCGGTCATGGACGTCTGGCAGCCGGGCGAGGGCCGCGAGATCATCCTGAACCTGCCCGCCACCGTCGAGCGGGCCACCCCGAACGTCCAGGCCGACCAGTTCGAGTGGATGTCGCGCCACCTGTCCCGCCGCGAGTTCGTCTGCCTGTCGGTGCACCCGCACAACGACCGCGGCACCGCCGTCGCCTCCGCCGAGCTGTCCTACATGGCGGGCGCCGACCGCATCGAGGGCTGCCTGTTCGGCCAGGGCGAGCGGACCGGCAACGTCGACCTGGTGACGCTGGGGATGAACCTGTTCTCGCAGGGCATCGACCCGCAGATCGACTTCTCCGACATCGACGAGGTGCGCCGCACCGCCGAGTACTGCAACCAGATGGAGGTGCACCCGCGCCACCCGTACGCCGGCGACCTGGTGTACACCTCCTTCTCCGGCTCGCACCAGGACGCCATCAAGAAGGGCTTCGACGTCCTGGAGGCGGACGCCAGGGCCGCGGGCGTACCGGTGCACGAGCACACCTGGGGCGTGCCGTACCTGCCGATCGACCCGAAGGACGTCGGCCGCACCTACGAGGCGGTCATCCGGGTCAACAGCCAGTCCGGCAAGGGCGGCGTGGCGTACGTGCTGAAGAACGACCACAAGCTGGACCTGCCGCGCCGGATGCAGATCGAGTTCTCCCGGATCATCCAGGCCAAGACCGACGCCGAGGGCGGCGAGGTCAGCCCGGCCGAGATCTGGCGGGTCTTCGAGGACGAGTACCTGCCGACCACCGACAACCCGTGGGGCCGGATCTCGCTGAGCGGTTCGCGCACCCTGACCACCGAGGACGGCCGGGACGCGCTGACCGCCGAGGCCCTGGTGGACGGCGTCCCGACCACCCTGACCGGTACCGGCAACGGCCCGGTCTCGGCCTTCGCCGACGCGCTGGCCCGGATCGGCGTGGACGTGCGCGTCCTGGACTACGCCGAGCACGCGCTGAGCGAGGGCGGCGACGCCCAGGCCGCCGCGTACGTGGAGTGCGCGGTGGACGGCAAGGTGCTGTGGGGCGTGGGCATCGACGGCAACACCGTGCTGGCCTCGCTGAAGGCCATGATCAGCGCCGTCAACCGCTCGCAGCGCGGCTAATTCGAACGGGTGGTGTGCGAAGGGCCGTCCCGCGGGGCGGCCCTTCGCCGTGCCGGCCCGGGGTTGTGTCCTGCGCCACATTTTTTCGAATCGGAAGCCGTTCGAGGTACTGACACGTGCCGGTAACCGTGGCAACATCGATCCACCGGAAAGCCGGGTCGGTGGGACGGCCTCGGTGTCCGGTCGCGTGACCTGCCCATTGTCGAGCAGGCCGCCTGCCATGTCTGGGGAGTGGCGCCGTGACCAGGTTGTGGGGTGTTCGCCCGCGGTGGCGGACTGACGTTCTCGGTGACTTCTTCTGCCCGGGTTGTGGCGGGGACCGCAACTACCGCCGGCAGCACGGCCGGCGGTGGCTGCGGTTGCTGGGGACCCCGGTGGTCCCGCTCGGTCCGGTGATCGGCAGTGTGCAGTGCACCAGCTGCCACGGCCGGTACGGCGTCGAGAGCCTGGAGCAGCCCACCAGCGTGCGCCTCGGCGCGATGCTGCGGGACGCCCAGTACACCATCGCGCTGGCCCTGCTCGCGGCCGGCGGCACCGCCCACCGGGCGGCCCGCGACGCGGCCTGCGCGGCGGTCCGCGAGGCCGGGTTCGAGGACTGCGGCGAGGCCCAGGTGCTGGCCGCGCTCGCCGCGCTCTCCGGGCTCGGCGGCGAACTCCACGACGCCCGGGGGATGTCCGGCGGACTGGCCGTCGAACTGCACGCGGTGCTCGAACCGCTCACCCCGCACCTGGCCCACCACGGCCGCGAGCGGCTGCTGCTGCAGGGCGCGGCGATCGCCCTGGCGGACGGGCGCTACCTGCCGCAGGAGCGCGACGCGCTCGCCGCGGTCGGGGGCTGCCTGGACCTGCCGAAGTCCCGGGTCGGGGCGCTGCTGGAGGCGGCGACCAGGACCCCGTACAAGTAGCGCCGCCCGCAGGCCCGCCCGAGGCGCTGCTCGCCGACCACCTCTCACCGCTCACGATCACCGCTCACGATCACTGCTCGCGATCACCGGCCACCACCACCGCCCGCCGAGCGCCGTCCGGACCTCCGGAACCCGCAGACCATCTCCGAATCCCCCACAACGGGCCTTGGACTCCCCACCCCGGGCCCGCCGTGACCCGCACCGCATGGCCTCCCCCACGGCCGCCGGTGCGGGCAACACGGCTGTCCGGCGCCGGGGGGCGGTGGGGGAGAATGGTCCCCATGAGTCTTTTCCGGGACGACGGCGTCGTGCTGCGGGCGCAGAAGCTCGGCGAGGCCGATCGGATCATCACCCTGCTGACCCGCAAGTACGGCAAGGTGCGGGCGGTGGCGCGCGGGGTGCGGAAGACCAAGTCCAAGTTCGGTGCCCGCCTGGAGCCGTTCTCGCACGTGGACGTGCAGTTCTTCAGCCGGGGGAGTGAGCTGATCGGCCGCGGATTGCCGCTCTGCACCCAGGTGGAGACCATCGCGCCGTACGGCGGCCCGATCGTCGCCGACTACGGCCGCTACACGGCCGGCACCGCGATGCTGGAGACCGCCGAGCGGTTCGCCGAGAACGAGGGCGAGCCGGCCGTCCAGCAGTACCTGCTGCTGGTCGGCGGGCTGCGCACGCTGGCGGCCGGGCTGCACGAGTCGCACCTGGTACTGGACGCCTTCCTGCTGCGCTCGCTCGCGGTGAACGGGTACGGCGCGAGCTTCACCGACTGCGCCAAATGCGGCCTGGAAGGGCCGAACCGTTTCTTCTCCCTCCCCGCGGGCGGGGTGCTCTGCGGGGACTGCCGAGTGCCCGGATGTGCCGTACCCTCCCCTGAGACACTGGTACTGCTCGGGGCGCTGCTGTCAGGGGACTGGCAGACGGCCGACGCCTGCGAGCCGCGGTACTGGCGGGAGGGCAGCGGCCTGGTCGCGGCCTATCTGCAGTGGCACCTGGAGCGGGGCATCCGCTCGATGAGATACGTGGAGAAGTGAGCACATGGCAGCGCGACGGCTCTTCGGCGGCGGCAAGCAGCGGACGTACGTCCCCCCGACCCCGCACCCCAGCGGCGCACAGCCCCCGAAGATCCCCGGCGAGCTGGTCCCCGAGCACGTCGCGATCGTGATGGACGGCAACGGCCGCTGGGCCAAGGAGCGCGGGCTGCCCCGCACCGAGGGCCACAAGGTCGGCGAGTCCGTGGTGCTGGACGTCCTCAAGGGCGCCATCGAGCTCGGCGTCAAGAACATCTCGCTGTACGCGTTCTCCACCGAGAACTGGAAGCGCTCGCCCGACGAGGTGAAGTTCCTGATGAACTTCAACCGGGACGTCATCGCCCGCCGCCGCGACGAGATGGACGCGATGGGCGTGCGGATCCGCTGGGCGGGCCGGATGCCCAAGCTGTGGAAGAGCGTCGTCCAGGAGCTCCAGGTCGCCGAGGAGCAGACCAAGGACAACGACGCCGTCACGCTCTACATGTGCGTCAACTACGGCGGCCGCGCCGAACTCGCCGACGCGGCTCAGGCGATCGCCCAGGACGTCGCGGCCGGGAAGCTCGACCCGAAGAAGGTCAACGAGAAGACCCTGGCCAAGTACATGTACCACCCGGACATGCCGGACGTGGACCTCTTCCTGCGCCCCAGCGGCGAGCAGCGCACCTCCAACTTCCTTCTCTGGCAGTCGGCTTACGCCGAGTTCGTGTTCCAGGACGTGCTCTGGCCGGACTTCGACCGCCGTGACCTGTGGCGCGCCTGCGAGCAGTACGCGATGCGCGACCGGCGCTTCGGCGGGGCGATCCCCAACGAGGTCGGCGCGCCGGTGCCGTCCCAGCGCTGACGGGCGTACGGTCCCGAGGGCCGTGCCGGACGCGACGGCCGCACCGGACGAAAAGGAGAGGACCCGCCGGGATCTGCCCGGCGGGTCCTCTCCTTCGTGTCGGCGGCTCAGGCCTTCTTGGCGCACTCCGCACAGGTCCCGAAGATCTCCAGGGTGTGCGCGATGTCGCTGAAGCCGTGCTCGGCGGCGACCGAGTTGGCCCAGCGCTCCACCGCGGGCCCCTCCACCTCGACGGTCGCGCCGCAGTGCCGGCAGACCAGGTGGTGGTGGTGCCCGCTGCTGCACCGGCGGTAGACCGCCTCGCCGTCGGCGGTGCGCAGCACGTCCACCTCACCGGCGTCCGCGAGCGACTGGAGCGTGCGGTAGACCGTGGTCAGACCGACGGAGTCCCCGCGGTGCTTGAGCAGGTCGTGGAGCTCCTGCGCGCTGCGGAAGTCCGCGATCTCGTCCAGGGCTGCCGAGACGGCGGCACGCTGCCGGGTCGAGCGGGCGCGCGGCGACGGGCCTGCGGTGGTCACCGTGGGTCCTCCTGGGGTCGTGGGCGTCTCGCACATCATTGTGCCAGCCCGGCCCGCCGCTCAGGGGTGGTCGTGCCGGACGGCCCGGAGACGGCCTGCCCCGGCAGTTCGACGTCGCACACCTTCGGTCCGTTCTCGCCCGTGCCGCGGTGGCGCCGCCGGGCCAGTGGCGCGGCGAGCAGGCTGAACACCGCGAAGACCGCGATGGCGAGCAGCACGATGGCCGGGCCGGAGGGCACGTCGAGCTGGTAGGAGCCCGTGACGCCGGCCAGCGAGACGACCACGCCGAGCGCGATCGAGGCGGCCTGGGTGGCGGCGAAGGAGCGGGTGAGCTGCTGGGCGGCGACCACCGGGACCACCATCAGCGCGCTGACCAGCAGCAGCCCGACCACCCGCATGGCGACCGTGACGGTGACCGCGGCCATCACCGCGAGCAGCAGGTTGAGGGTGCGCACCGGCACGCCGGTGACCCGGGCGAAGTCCTCGTCCTGGCAGATCGCGAAGAGCTGGCGGCGCAGGCCGACGGTGACCGCGATGACCACCGCGCCGAGCACCGCGATGGTGGCCAGGTCCGCGGGGGCGACGGTGAGGATCGAGCCCCACAGGTAGCTCTCCAGCGAGCCGGCCCCGGCCTGGGCGGACATCGAGACCAGCAGCTTGCCGCAGGCCATGCCGCCGTAGAAGAGCATCGCGAGGGCGATGTCGCCGCGCTGGTTGCCGCGCGAGCGGACCAGCTCCATGGTGACGGCGCCGAGCACGCAGACCAGCACGGCCATCCAGACCGGGCTGGTCTGGAAGATGAAGCCGAGGCCGACGCCGGTCATCGCGACGTGGCCCATGCCGTCGCCCATCAGGGCCTGGCGGCGCTGCACCAGGTAGATGCCGACGGCCGGGGCGGTGATCCCGACCAGGACGGCGGCGAGCAGGGCCCGCTGCATGAAGTCGTAGGACAGCATCTCGGTCATGCGAGCAGCCTCGGCGGGGTCAGGTCGGCGTGCGGGTGGACGTGGTCGTGGCCGGGCAGCGCGTGCAGGCCGGTGTTGGGCACGGGCGGGCCGTCGTGGGCGACGCAGCCGTCCCGCAGCACCACGGCGCGGTCGATCAGCGGTTCCAGCGGTCCGAGTTCGTGCAGCACGAGGAGGACGGAGGCGCCGCGGCCGACCTCGGTGCGCAGGGTGTCGGCGAGCACCTGCTGGCTGGCGGCGTCGACGCCGGCCATCGGCTCGTCCATGATCAGCAGGTCGGGGGAGCCGACCAGGGCGCGGGCGATCAGCACCCGCTGCTGCTGGCCGCCGGACAGGTCGGCCACGCCGTCCGAGGCCCGCTCCAGCATGCCGACGGCGGCCAGCGCGCGGTCCACCGCCTCGCGGTCCTTGCGGCGGAAGGGCAGCAGCCGGTGCTGCGGCAGCCGTCCGGTGGAGACCACCTCCCGCACGGTGGCGGGGACGCCGGAGGCGGCGGTGGTGCGCTGCGGGACGTACCCGATCCGGTGCCAGGCGCGGAAGGAGCGGAACGGGATGCCGAACAGCTCCAGGGTGCCGTGCTCCAGCGGGACGGAGCCGATCACGGCCTTGACGGTGGTCGACTTGCCGGAGCCGTTGGCGCCCAGCAGGGCGACGACCTCTCCGGGCCGGACGGTGAGGTCGACGCCGCGCAGCACCGGCCGGCCGCCGCGCGAGGCGACGGCGTCACGGAGGCGGACGGCCGGGGGTATCGGGTCGGTCATGGTGCTCGGTCCCGTCAGTTCGCGGGGGCGGGGGTGGCGGCGTCGGTCCCGGCGGGGGCGGCCGGGGCGGTGCCGGCCGGGGCGCCGAGGGCGGCCCGGAGGTTGGCCAGGTTCTGCTTCATCACGGTCAGGTAGTCGTCCTTGGACGGGTCCTTGACGCCCTCCAGCGGATCCAGGACGGCGGTCCTGAGGCCGAGGTCCTTGGCGACGGTCTCGGCGAGCTTGGGGCTGACCAGGGTCTCGAAGAAGACGGTGGAGACGCCGTTGTCCTTGGCGGCCTTCTGCACCGCGGCGAGGCGGGCCGGGGTGGGCTCGGACTCCGGGTCGACGCCGTTGATGGCGACCTGGGTGAGGCCGTAGTGGTCGGCGAGGTAGCCGAACGCGGCGTGGCTGGTGACGAAGGTACGGGTGCTGGCGTCCTTCAGCCCGTCCCGGAACTCCTGGTCGAGCGCGGTGAGCCTGGTGACCAGCTCGTCGGTGTTCTTCCGGTAGTCCTCGGCGTGGGCCGGGTCGGCCTTGGCGAACTCGTCGCCGACGCTCTTGGCGATCGCCGCGTAGCGGGTCGGGTCGAGCCAGATGTGCGGGTCGCCGGCCGGGTCCTCGTGCTTGTGGCCGTCGGTCCCGTGGCCGTCGCCGCCGTGGTCGGCGTCCCCGGTGTCCTCGTCGAGGTGGTGGTCGACCAGCGGGCTGGCGGCGGTGGCGTCGATCTTGTGCTTGCTGGACGACTGCGCGACGGCCTGGTCGACGGTGGGCTGGAGGCCCTTGAGGTAGATGATCGCGTCGGCCTTCTGGACCGTGCCGACCTGCTTGGCGGTGAGCTCCAGGTCGTGCGGCTCGACGCCGGCGGCGGTCAGGTCGGTGACCGCGACGTGCTCCTTGCCGATCTGCTGGGCCAGGTACTCCATCGGGTAGAAGGAGGCGACGACCTTCAGCTTGCCCGTGCCGCTGTCGGCGCTGCTGCTGCCTCCGCAGGCGGTGAGGACGAGGGTGGCGGCGAGGGCGGTGGTGCCGAGCGCCATGGAGCGGCGGGTCCGGCGAGACAGTCCGAGTCGAGGCAGTCCGATCATCATGACAATCATTCTCATCTCAAATGGAAATGATTGTCAAATCACTCGGGCGGGTGAACGGAAGGTGACGGAGGGTGGGGGCGGCCGGACGATACCGATTTGAATCACGTACCCGTATGGCCGGTAACCTGAGGTATTCGGGTACGCGCAACCAGCCGTGCCCTGACCGTGCCGTACGTACTGAAGAGAGCACTGTGGCCGCCGACAAGATCGACACGATCGTCAGCCTGAGCAAGCGCCGTGGCTTCGTCTACCCCTGCAGCGAGATCTACGGCGGCACGCGTGCCGCCTGGGACTACGGGCCGCTGGGTGTCGAGCTCAAGGAGAACATCAAGCGCCAGTGGTGGCGCGCGATGGTCCAGGCCCGTGAGGACGTCGTCGGACTCGACTCGTCGGTGATCCTCGCCCGCGAGGTGTGGGAGGCCTCCGGTCACGTCGCCACCTTCAACGACCCGCTGACCGAGTGCCTCTCCTGCCACAAGCGCCACCGGGCCGACCACCTGGAGGAGAAGTACGAGGCCAAGCACGGCTTCCCGCCGCCGAACGGTCTCCAGGACGTCAACTGCCCCGACTGCGGCACCAAGGGCCAGTTCACCGAGCCCAAGGACTTCTCGGGCATGCTGAAGACCCACCTCGGTGTCACCGAGGAGGCGAGCGGCCTGGCGTTCCTGCGCCCGGAGACCGCCCAGGGCATCTTCACCAACTTCAAGGCCGTCCAGACCACTTCGCGCAAGAAGCCGCCGTTCGGCATCGCCCAGACGGGCAAGAGCTTCCGCAACGAGATCACCCCCGGCAACTTCATCTTCCGCACCCGCGAGTTCGAGCAGATGGAGATGGAGTTCTTCGTCAAGCCGGGCGAGGACGAGCAGTGGCACGAGTACTGGCTCCAGCAGCGCTGGGACTGGTACGTCGGCCTCGGCCTGCGCACCGAGAACATGCGCTTCTTCGAGCACCCGAAGGAGAAGCTCTCCCACTACGCCAAGCGCACGGTGGACATCGAGTACCGCTTCAACTTCGGCGGCTCCGAGTTCTCCGAGCTGGAGGGCGTCGCCAACCGCACCGACTACGACCTGCGGGTGCACAGCGAGGCCTCCGGCCAGGACCTGAAGTACTTCGACCAGGAGTCCGGCGAGCGGTACTTCCCGTACGTCATCGAGCCGGCGGCCGGCCTCAACCGCGCCATGCTGGCCTTCCTGATCGACGCCTACTTCGAGGACGAGGCGCCGAACGCCAAGGGCGTCATGGAGAAGCGCGTCGGCATGCGGCTCGACCCGCGCCTGGCCCCGGTCAAGGTCGCCGTCCTGCCGCTGTCGCGCAACGCCGAGCTGTCCCCGAAGGCCCGCGGCCTGGCCGCCGACCTGCGCACCGCGTGGAACGTCGAGTTCGACGACGCCGGCGCCATCGGCAAGCGCTACCGCCGCCAGGACGAGATCGGCACGCCGTTCTGCGTCACCGTCGACTTCGACACCCTTGAGGACAACGCGGTGACCGTCCGCGACCGCGACACCATGTCGCAGGAGCGCGTCTCGCTGGACCAGGTCAAGGCGTACCTGGGCGCGCGGCTGATCGGCTGCTAGCAGCCTCCGGCACGGCCCGGGAGCCCTCGTCCGCCCTGGTGGGGCGGACGGGGGCTCCTTGCTGTCCGGGGCAGGGGGCCGCGTGCGGCCGCCGCTACCGCCGTCCCCAGCGCGAGCGCGGGGCCGTGGGCGGGCGGGTCGGGAGGCCGGCGGTGCGCAGGGCCGCGAGCGTGGTGCGGTGGCGGGCCTCGTCGGCTAGCAGCGCGGCCAGCAGCTGCGCGTAGAGCCCGGAACTGCCGGCGCCGTCCAGGGCGGCGGCCAGCCGGACCACCTCGGCGGGCGGGCGCAGGACGGCCAGTTCGCTCAGCAGGAGGGCGGCGAGCGCCGGCGGCAGCCCGGCCGCGAGGTCGGCGAGGTCGGCGGTGGAGCGGCCCGCGGCCTGCCGCAGCAGGGTCCTGACGTCGGCGGACCGGCCGTGCTGCTGGAGGCAGGCGGCCAGGGAGGTCAGCTCGGGCATCGGCGCGGACCCCCACTCCCAGAGCAGCGTCGCGCTGTCGGCGGCCAGCCCGGCCCGGTCCAGCGCGGAGAGCAGGCCGGGGACGGAGGCGGCCGGGTAGCCCCAGAAGGCGTGGAACACCTCGGCCGCCTCCTCGGCCAGGCCCAGTTCGCGCAACTCGGCGAGCACGGTGACGGAATGGTCGGGTGCGGACCGGGCGATGCTGCGGGCGAGGAGGAGCGAGCCGCCGGTCGGACCGTACCTGGCCAGCATGCCGACCAGCAGCGCGGCGTCGGAGGGGGTGAGACGGGCGGCGGCCGCGTCTATCACCCCGGTGGCCTCGGCGAGGGAGCCGGCCCGGTGGAGGGCGGTGATCCGCTCGGTGAGAGCGCCGAGGTCGGGGCGGGCGGGCGCCGGCGGCTGCTGCTGAGGTGGCTGCTGCTGTCGCGGTGGCTGCTGTGCGGGCCGCTGATGGGCCGGTGCCTGTTGGTGCGGCGGTGGCGGCGGTGGCTGCTGCCGCTGTCTGATCCGGCTCTCCAACGCCTCCAGCTGGTCGCTGAGTTGGAGGCAGCGGGCGCCCAGTCCCTCGCGGAGCGTGCGGGCCTGGGCGAGCTGGCGCAGCAGCTCCCCGTCCGGCCGCTGGCGGCCCGGGGTGGCCCCGATCGCCTCGTTCAGGCGCCGTTCACGTTGGCCCGCGTAGCGGCTCGCGCGGAGTAACTCGTCCAGTTCTGCGCGGAGTTCCTCGGCCTGTTGCTCGCCTTCCGGCCGCTGGCCTGCGGATTGTGCCGTCGGCCGCATGCGCATGATCGCCCCAACCTGTCCATCTGCACCCTGACTGTGTGACATCCTGGCGTCAGTATGTGGCGTGGGAGTTAAGAGTGCACGACCAGTCGTGTCCGAGTGGTGTCAAGGAGCGCGCAGACGGCGGTCGTTGCGAGGAGTGCGCCGGTCGCGCTCCGGAGGAGGGTCGCCTCGTAGTACGGGCCGGGAGCGAGCACCGCGACGGCGTATCCGACCAGCGCGCCCACGAGCGCGGGCGGCAGGAGGAGCAGCGCGTCCCGGCGGACCGCCGCCCCGATCACCAGGAGCCCGGCCAGGGCGGAGAGTTCGGGCGTGCCGAAGGACTGCGCGTAGCGGATCGACAGGGCGGGGACGAGGAACAGCGCCAGTGCCCGGCCGACCGTCCCGGAGAGCGCGGCGGTGTACGGGCCGGGCCGCCCGCGCGGAATCCGGCGCGGAAGGGTACGGGTGGCGACGAGCACCGCCAACGCGGCCGCGGCGGACGGGAGATGGTCCCCGAGCCGGGCGAGGTTGTAGAGCAGCGCGGTGTCGTACAGCACCAGCATCAGCTGGCCGTACGCCCACAGGTCGAGCGCGAAGCGGAACGGGCCGCGGGCGGGCTCGGCGTCCGCTTCGGGTTCGCGTCGGGCCAGCCGGGCGATCAGCGGCGGTGTGAGGCAGGCCGCGAGCACCCGCAGGACGAGGTCGTCCACGGTGTACGGGTTCCGCAGGTCCCACTCCACCGCGCAGAACGCCACCGTGTACGAGACGGCGGCGAGCGGGATCAACGGCGAGCGGGCCAGCCGGACGTACAGCGCGCGGTCCAGCCGCCGGACGACGGCGACGAACGCCAGCAGCACCAGCGGCAGTTCGAGGAACGCCTGCACCCGGAGCACCGACGGCGCCAGGAGCTCCGGGGCCGGGAAGCGGGCGGCGAGGAAGTCCAGGCGGGGCACGTCGAACCAGCCGGGCGGCAGGTGGCGGGCGATGAAGGAGACGTCCCCGTGGTGCACCCGGTTCACGTAGACCGCGACGAGCACCTGGTTGAGGTGGATCAGCACGACGACGGCCGCCAGCAGCGGCTCCGGCCCGTACGTCCCTTCTCGCCGCGGGGGCCGGGCCTTCCGCCGCAACACCCCCGGCGCCAGGAGCAGGGCGGCGGCGGCCGAGGCCACCACCGTCCCGTCCAGCAGCGCAGCGATCGCGCTCATGCGGCCAACCGCGCCCGCGCCTCCATCAGGGCGAAGCCGAGCAGGTTCAACCCGCGCCACTCGGCGGGCTGTTGGGCCCGGATGTCGTCGGCGGCGAGCCCGATGCCCCAGATCCGGTCCAGCGGGCTGGCCTCGACCAGCACCCGGTCGCCCGTGCCCAGGAGGTAGTCGCGCAGCGCCTCGTCCTGTCCGAACTTCGCGACGTTGCCCGCCACCACCAGCTCGAACCGGCCGGCCGTCCAGACCTTCTCGTCGAAGTCCTTGACCAGCCGCCCCAGCTTCTTCGCCTCGGCGGGGGTCCGGGCCGCGAGCACCCGCCGTGCGATCTCCTCGTCACCGAACATCCGGGCCTTGCCGGCCATCATCCAGTGCTCGGCGGAGGTGTAGGTGAGCCCGTCGACGGTGAACTCGCCGGGCCACCACTGGCTCAGGCACTCCTGTCGGGTGCCACCGCCCTTGCGCTCGGTGTGCCCCCAGAACATCACCCACTTCGGCCGCAGCCCGTCGGCCATCAGCGCGGTCAGCTCCTCGCGGCTGCGGACGGCGGCCAGGTCCCCCACGTGCATCTCGCTCATATCGTCAGTCTGACACAAAGGGGTGGTGGCCGCGAACCCGTTCGACCGCGGCGCTCCTCGCGGGATCCCCGCCGTCAGCCCCTGATCGCCAGCTCCAGGAAGCGCAGCCCGACCTCCGTCACCTCCTCCGCCGTCCACGCCTGCGCCGGCTCGCCGAGGCTGACCTCGGCCACGGCGAGGCCGGGGGCGGCGTCCTCCCAGTGCGGGACGAACCAGACGCCCTCCTGCTCGGCCAGGGCCAGGTGGGCGGCGTTCAGGGCCTCGGCCGGGTGCGGGAGCCAGAGTTGGTACTCGTGGGTGGGCGGCACCTCGGGATACAGGCGGGCGCCGGGGAGCGCGGCCAGGGCCGGGGTGAGGGTGGACGCGGCGTGGCGGATCAGGCCGGGGATGCGCGGCAGGGCGGTGTCCAGGCCGTGGAGGGCGGCGATGGCGGCCGGCCACTGCTGGGAGAGCTGGCCGCCGTAGCGGTGGCGCCAGGTGCGGGCGTAGGAGACGAGGGCGGCATCGCCGGCGAGGGCGGCCCCGCTGATCCCGCCGAGGTCCTTGTAGTAGGAGACGTAGACGCTGTCGGCGAGGGCGGCGATCTCGTCGAGCCGCTTGCCGAAGTGGGCCGTGGTGTTCCAGAGCCGGGCGCCGTCGAAGTGCACCCGGGCGCCGGCCTCGCGGGCGGCGGCGACGAGGGCGGTCAGCTCGTCCCAGTCGGGGAGCAGGTAGCCGGGGTCGCGCAGCGGGAGTTCGACCGTCAGGGTGCCGAACGGCTCGCCCAGCGCGGCGAGTTCGCCGGGCGTCGGCTGGCGCTGCTCGGTGGTGGGCCAGAGGCCGCGCAGGCCGGTGAGCTGGGTGTAGGCGTGCCGCTCGTGCCGCTCGATGTGGCTGAGCGGATGCAGGGCCACCGCCGTGTTGCCGGTGCGCTCGGCGTGGTGGCGCAGGGCCACCTGCTGGGCCATCGTCCCGGTGGGGAAGAAGACCGCGTCCTCCTTCCCGAGCAGTGCGGCGGTCCGTTCCTCCAGCTGCCGCACGGGCCCGTCGCTGCCGTAGAAGTCGTGGGGGACGTCCAGGCCGTCCAGGGCGGAGAGTTGGGCGAGGCGCTCGCGGATGCTGAGGACGCGGTCGCCGGAGAGGAAGCGCTTGCAGGTCATGCGGGCCGCGCGGCGCCGCTGGACCGCGCTCTGGTCATCGGTCATCCGACGATTGTCGAACTCGTGGCGCGGTCGGACCAACTGCTTTTCCCCAGGACGGGTCGGGCGCCGGAGAGGCGGTCCGGGCCGGGGCTATCGGGGCTGCCCGTCCGTGTCGTCCTCGTCGGGCCAACGGTCCTCCAGGTGGAGCCGGATGAGCGCGGCGTGGGAGAGCGGGCTGGTGGGGTCGGCGACGTCGCCGTTGGTGGTGTAGTCCAGGAGCACGACCTCGTCCTTCTCCCGGAGCCGCTCGACCAGATCGGCGACGCGGTGTTCGAGGACCCAGCGGTAGGCCGGGAGGTAGACGCGGCGGCGGGCCGTCTCGTAGGGCAGGAGCCGGTCGCCGTGCAGGCCGGTCCGGTGGCCCTGGACGGGGCCGTACCGGCGTACCGTCCGCTTGAGGCCCTTCATCGAGGTGACGCGCAGCTTCGCGGGGTCGACGTCGGCGTCCCGGAAGACCTTGAGGGCCTGCCAGACGCCTTCCACGGACTCGCTGGTCACGCCGTCGCTCCAGGGGACCGGGATGCCGCCGTGCGGATGGAACGGGCTCAGCCGGACCCACGGGTCCGGCGCCCTGGAGGTGACGTCGATGATCTCCGCGCCGGGGAAGGCGGCGGTCAGCGAGGCCGTCGTGCGGCGGCGGCTCGCGACGTGGATCGGCATCGGTGGTTCCCTCCGGTCGGTGACGTGATCCGCCGAGCTTTCCCGATGCCACTGACACTCGCCCTGTTGGGTTGAACGTGCGTGCATGTCGGCCGGGAGGGGAGACCACGGCGGTGCCTGCGAGTGCCCGGGGGCTCGTCGGAGTGGCGATCTCGGTGTTCACCCTGCCGGTGGTGCTCTTGCTCAGCGCGGACCGTAGTAGGCCGTGATCGGGGCCCGGGCCTCGTCGGGCAGGGCCGGGCCGTCCGTCGGTACCGGCCTCCAGGCGCCCGAGTCGGGGTTGAGCTCGACGAGTTGCGCCGTGGAGAGCGCGTACACGACCCGGCCGAGGCCGGAGCGGAGGATGCCTCCTTCGCACATGCCGCAGGGCTGGCAGCTGGTGTACATCGTGGTGCGCGCGGCGGTGCCGGGGGCCAGTTCGCGGGCGGCCCAGCGGGCGAGCTTCAGTTCGGGGTGGGCCGTGATGTCGTCGTCGCGCCGTACGGTGTTGTGGGCCTCGGCGAGGATCCCGCCGTCCGGGCCGGCGAGCAGGGAGCCGTAGGGGGCGTCGCCCAGGGTGATCGCGTGGGCGGCGATGGCGAGGGCGCGGCGGAGCAGGGCCCGGTCGGCGTCGGTGATCACACGGCCCTCCACCGGGTGGCCACGGTGGTGAGGTCCTGCCAGGCCCGCTGCGGGCGACGGGTTTCCTCCGGATCGCCGTGGTAGGGGTCGAGGACGACGGTCTCCGCGCCGAGATCGCGCAGGTGGCGGAGGTCGTCGAGGATCTGGTCGACGGTGCCGACGCCGGCGGGCCGCTCGGGGTCGTCGACCGGCGTGCCGGTCGGCCGCAGGGCGATGCGGGGCGCGAACCCCGGCATCGGGTGCTCGGCCAGGATCGACCGCATCCGGGCGAGGGACAGCCGCAGCGGGTGCCAGGCGTCGCCGAACCGGCGTGCCCGCCGGAGCGCGGCCTCGCTGTGGCCGCCGACCCAGACCGGTACCGACCGGCGGTCGGGCTCCTCGGCCCGGGCGTCGCGCAGGGTGCCCAGGTACTCGTCGGTCAGTCTGCCGCGCTCGCCGAACGGCACGCCGAGGGCGGCGAACTCCCGGCGGGCCCAGCCGACTCCCACGCCGAGGACGAACCGGCCGCCGCTGAGCCGGTCGAGGGTGTCCGTCATCCGCGCCACCAGCAGCGGGTTCCGGTAGGGCAGGATCAGCACGGTCGTGCCCAGCCGCAGGTTCGGGGCGACTCCGGCGAGCCAGGACAGCGTGGTGAAGGGCTCGTAGAAGGGTTCCGGGTACCGCTCGGCGACGTCCGGGGTCACCGCCACGTGGTCCGACACCATGAGGAGGTCGAAGCCGAGGCCCTCCGCGGTCCGGGCCCACTCGCGCAGCACGCCGGGGTCGGTTCCCGGGCCGAAGTTCGGTACGTTGACGCCAAGTTGCATGCTTCGAGGCTATCCCCGCGATCATGGCGGACGGAACGGGGTTCTCCCGCTGTGACCGGCGGATCGCCGTGGTTCTCCCGGTAGATTCGCGTCATGGCCGTGAATCTTGACGACACCGACTGGGCGATCATCGAGCAGCTGCAACGGGAGGCCCGCATCTCGCTCAGCGAGCTGGGACGGCGGGTGTCGCTGAGCGCGTCGGCGACCACCGAACGGGTGCGGAACCTGGAGTCGCTGGGCGTCATCACCGGCTACCGCGCGACGGTGGACCTGGCGAAGGTCGGCTACCCGGTGCTCGCCGTCGTCCGGCTGAAGTACCCGGGCAACCGGCACGAGCCGCTGCGGCGGCTGCTCGACGAGCGGCGGGAGATCCTGGAGTGCCTGCGCACCACCGGCGACGACTGCTACACCCTGAAGGTGGCGGCGACGTCCATGGAACACCTGGAAACCCTGGTGGACGAACTGGCCGGCTTCGGCAGCACCACCACGAGCGTCGTCTACAGCCGGACACTGCCCCTGCGGGGACCCGGCCGGCCCTGACGCCTGCGGAGGTGCTCCCTCGATCGGGGGAGGCCGGCCGTCCGCCGCGCGGCCAGACTGGCGATCGTGACCGGGAGCTGTTCCCGATCCCCACGATCCCACAGGAGTTGACCCGTGCGTCCTTCGCGTGTCCGCCACATGGCACTCGCCCTCGCCCTCTCGACCGCCGCGGCCGTCGGGGCGCTGACACCGCCCGCGGCGTCGGCCGCGTCCGCCGCTGCCCCGCCGGACGTCGTGCAGCAGGGCCTGAACGCGCTGGTGCGGACGGACGGGGTGCCCGCCGCGCTCGCGACCGTCCGGGACGGGCGGGGCCGGACCCGCGACTACACGGCAGGGGTGGGGGACCTGGCCACCGGCGCGAAGGTCCCCGTCGGCGGGCAGGTGCGGATCGGCAGCAACACCAAGACCTTCACCGCCGTCGCCGTGCTCCAGCTGGTGGGGGAGGGGAAGGTCGACCTCGACGCCTTCGTCGACACCTA
The DNA here is from genome assembly GCF_043198905.1 of Kitasatospora sp. NPDC048715. Taxonomy (NCBI): domain Bacteria; kingdom Bacillati; phylum Actinomycetota; class Actinomycetes; order Kitasatosporales; family Streptomycetaceae; genus Kitasatospora; species Kitasatospora sp. NPDC048715. The sequence goes on from NZ_JBICVH010000010.1 coordinate 189,731, forward strand.
CCTCCCCGGCCTGGTCCGCGGCGAGGGCGGGGACGGGCGCGGCATCACCGTCCGGCAGCTCCTCCAGCACACCAGCGGCCTGCCCGACTACGAGGGGCTGCTGGACGAAGCCTCCCTCCGGCACCGGTACTTCGAGCCCCGCGAGCTGCTGGACCTCGCCCTCGGGCAGAAGTCCGTCTCCGCGCCCGGGGAGAAGTTCGGCTACAGCAGCACCAACTACGTGCTGGCCGGCCTGATCGTCCAGCGGGTGACCGGCCGGCCGCTCGCCGAGGAGATCGACCGGCGGATCGTCCGGCGCATCGGGCTGCGGCACACCTACTTCCCGGCCGCCGGCGACCGGACCATCCGGGAAGCCCACCCCAAGGGGTACCGCAAGGACTCCGCCGACGGGCCGCTGACCGACTTCACCGAGCTGGACCCGTCGGCGGGCTGGGCGGCCGGGCAGATGATCTCCACCAACGCGGACCTCGACCGCTTCTTCACCGAACTGCTGGTCCCGGACCGCCTGCTGCCCGCCGCCCAGCTCGCCCAGATGCGCGCCACCGTCCCGGTCGGGGACAGCGGCATGGGCTCCGGGCTGGGCGTCTTCAGCCGGCCGCTCTCCTGCGGCGGGGTCTACTGGGGGCACGGCGGCGACATTCCGGGCTACGAGACCCGGGGCGGCGCCACCGACGACGGGCGCGCCGTGAACATCGCGGTGACCACCGTTCCGGCCGACTACGCCGTCACCCGGCACCTGGAGGACGTGGTGGACGCCGCCCTGTGCCGCTGAGCCGGCCGCCGGGCCGCGAGCCGTCAGGAGCGGTAGTGGTTCCCCTCGTCGCCGATCACGCCGGTGCCGTGGTGGACCGAGATGCTGGAGTACGTCGCCCGCATGCGCGTGGCCTGGGCGGTCCGCTGCTGTTCGATCAGCAGGCCCTCGGCGTCGTCGAACTGGTGCCGGCGAGCGCGTTCCCGGAGCACCAGGTAGAGCGTGGCACCGACGACCGTGCCGACGAGCACGAGCAGGAACACCAGGACGAGAGCCATGACGTCATCTTCCCCCGGTTCGAGTGCGTCTGACTTTTATCTCATGGGCGTTCGGCGGTCGCACTCGAATCGTCCGAAGTCGCCGTACGGCTGTGCGGAACACCGGGCGCGGGCGGCGCGGGGGCGGCGATCGGCCGACCGCTCCGGGTGATCGCGACGCGCTCGCCGGCCCCGCGGGCCGGGGTTCAGCCGATGGAGCGGGGGAGGCGGGTGGTCAGGTGGAGGATGGTGAAGGAGCCGAGGAGCTGGATGCCCAGGCACAGGGCGAGGGCGCGGTCCATGCCGAGGACGGGGGAGAGGGAGAGGTAGAGGGTGCCGAGGGTGGCGACGCCGAGGGCGAGGCTGGACTGCTGCCCGGTGGCGAGGACGCCGCTGCCGACGCCGGCCCGGGCGGCGGGCACCTTGGAGAGGACGACCCGGAACAGCGGGGTGCCGATCAAGCCCTGCCCGATGCCGGCGAGGGCGACGCCCGGGGCCATCCGCAGTGGCGAGAAGTGCGACCAGTCGGCCAGGACGGTCAGGGCGAGGGTGGCGAGGCCGGTGGCCTGGACGACGGCGCCGGCGCTGAGCACCCGGCTGCCCCAGCGGCCGATCAGCCGCGGGCCGGCCAGCGAGGCGCAGAAGTAGCCGACGGCCATCGGGACGAGCGCCCAGCCGGCCGCGACCGGGCCGAGCCCGAGGCCCTGCTGGAGGGCGACCGCGATGACGAACATGAAGCCGCCGAAGCCCGCGAAGTAGGGGAGCGCGATGCCGAGGCCGCGCCGCATCTCCGGGATGCGCAGCAGGGACGGCGGCACCAGCGGGGTGTCCCCGCGCCGCTCGGCGCGGCGTTCGACGGTGCCGAAGGCGACGGCGAGGACGGGGAACAGGGCCAGCAGCACCCAGGACCAGAGCGGCCAGCCGGCGGCACGGCCCTCCATCAGCGGGATGAGCAGGGAGAGCAGCGTGGCGGTGAGCAGGACGGTGCCGGGGACGTCGACCCGGGCGGCCGTGGCGGCCCTGTTCTCCGGGACGTAGCGGACCGCGAGCACCACGGCGAGCAGGGCGAACGGCACGTTCAGCAGGAACACCGAGCGCCAGCCGGTGCCGAACAGGTCGGCGGCGACCAGCATGCCGCCGAGCACCTGCCCGATCACCACCGAGATCCCGCCGACCGCGCCGTAGACGCTGAGCGCGCGGCCGCGCCGGGCGCCCTCGGTGGCGGCGGTGATGGTGCCGAGCACCTGCGGGATCAGCAGTGCGGCCGAGGCGCCCTGGGCGGCCCGGGCGGCGACCAGGGACCACGCGCCGGGGGCGAGGCCGCAGGCCAGTGAGGTGAGGGCGAAGGCGACGGCGCCGACGACGAAGAGCCGGCGGCGGCCGTAGTTGTCGCCGAGGCGTCCGCCGAGGACGAGCAGCACGGCGAAGGCGATGCCGTAGCCGGCGGCGACCAGTTCGAGGACGGCGGGCCCGGCGGCCAGGTCGTGGTCGATGGTGGGCAGGGCGACGTTGACGATGAAGAAGTCGAGCATCGGCAGGAAGGCGCCGAGCAGGACGGTGACCAGCCCGGCGGTGCCGAGGGTGGCGGCGGGGCCGGTGGGAGCGGTGGCGGGGCCGGCCGGTCCCGGGGCGGAGGTACGGGCGGCTGCGGTGCCGGGGGTGGTGGCGGTGCGGCTCGATGCGGGGGCGGCGGCGAGTTGTCGGGTCACGGGTCCTACGATCCGCCGGGTCGTACCCTGGTACCAGAGTGTGGTTATCCGGGTATAAGAAGTACCTGGCAACAGGTTGACGGCTGTCGCATGCTGGGGAGCATGAGCCTCGCCACACCTCCCGCGCAAGCCCGTACCGGTTCGGCCGGTCCGCGCCCGGCCACTCCCGACGAAGCCCGCCGGCACGAGCTGGCCGCGTTCCTGCGCAGCCGCCGCGAGCGCCTGACGCCCGAGCAGGTGGGCCTGCCGATGACCGGGCGCCGCAGGACGCCGGGGCTGCGCCGGGAGGAGGTCGCGCAGCTCGCCGCGGTCGGGGTGACCTGGTACACGTGGTTGGAGCAGGGGCGGGACATCCAGGTGTCCGCCCAGGTGCTGGACTCGGTGGCCCGGGCGCTGCTGCTGGACCCGAGCGAGCGGGCCCACCTGTTCACCCTGGCCGGCACGGACGACCCGGTGCCGGTGCGGGAGTGCCCCTCGGTGACCCCGAGCGTGCGGCTGCTGCTGGAGCGGCTGGCGCCGTACCCGGCGGTGGTGCTCAACTCCCGCTACGACGTGCTGGCGCACAACGCCCAGTACACCGCGATCGTCGGTGACCTCGACCGGCTGGCTCCGGAGGACCGGAACCTGATGTGGATGGCGTTCACGCCCTCGCAGTTCCGCGACGTGCTGATCGACTACCGCACCGAGCGCCTCGGCATGGTGGCCCGGTTCCGCTCGGCGATGGCCGACCACAGCTCGGAGCCGGCCTGGAAGGCGCTGGTGGCCCGGGTGCTCAAGGCCTCGCCGGACTTCGCGGAGCTCTGGCAGCGGCACGACGTGATGCGGCCGGGCAACGGGATCAAGCGGTTCCAGGTGCCCGGGGTCGGGCTGTTGCGCTGCGAGTACACCAACTTCTGGCTCAGTCCGCAGCTGGGGACACGGATGATCACGTACACCCCGCTGGACGACGGGACCCGCGCGCTGATGGACGAGCTGCCGACGCCCTAGGCGGTCCGCAGCGCCGCGTCCCGGCCGAGCCACAGGCACACCACGGCGAGCGGCAGTTCGATGCAGGTGGCCATGACCAGCGCGGCGAGCACCGGGAGGCCCGGCCCGGCGCAGGCGATGTCGGCCAGGGCGTCCCCGGCGAGCAGCAGGGCCACCGCCGCGCCGGCCCAGAGCGCGGCGGGGCTGCGCCGGCGCAGCAGCGCGTCCAGCGAGAGCAGGGCGGCGAACTCGGTGAGGTCGAGCACGACCCAGGGGGTCTCGTGGCAGACGGCGAGGACCGCCAGCCAGGGCAGCAGCGCGACCGCGGCCATGACCGGGAGCCGGCCGAGGCGCGCGGGCGGGGCGTACGAGGAGGTGGGGCGGACGGAGAGGACGGCGGTACTCATGCGATGCCCCGCACCCGCTCCAGCGGCAGCCGCTCGGCCGTCCCGCCCGCCGAGTGCTCGACCCGCACCGCGTCGAACGGGCCCTCGGCCCAGGCGATCCAGAACCGGTCGGCCACCACGGCCACCTCGGCCGTCGACCGCGCCCGGCGGAACGGCCGCCGCCCGGTGAACACCACCGCGGGCGCGGCGCCGTCGGCCGCCAGCCGGCCCCAGGCCAGCACGTGCCGGTTCCGCCCGGTGGACGGGCAGTGCCGGGCCCCGCGCAGCAGGTGCGGGGTGAGCCGGGCGGCGACCAGGACGTCGGTCAACTCCCCGTACTGGTACAGCTCCAGCGCGGCCCGGCCGCGGCCGGACCCGGCGCTGCGGACCGACCAGGGCCCGGCCCCGGCCGGCAGCGCCCCCTCCGGGGCTGCGGAGGCACCTCCGGGGCCGGGCCGCCCGTTCGGCGCAGTGGCGGAGTGCGATGCGGTGCTCGTCATGACCTCAAGCTTTCCGCCGGGACCCCGGTCCTGTCGGTGGTGCTCCACACCGAATCGGGGGTGTATCCAGCTACACCCCCCACCCGGAACCCCCCTTCATGGCGGCCCGTGATCACCGGGCCCTACGCTGTTCGGCATGTCCTCCACCACGTTGCGCCGAGCGCTCGTCAGGAGCCTCCGGCGCCCACCGTGGTCGCCCGAGGTCTGGCGGGACGTCCGCTTCACCGCCGCCGGAATACCCATGGCGCTGCCGGTCTGGCTGGCCGTCACCGAGTCGACGCTGCTCTTCCCGGTGCTCGCCGCCGTCCTGCTCTGCGCCCGCCCGCTGACCGCCCTCCAGCGCGGCCGGCTGCGCGCCCTGCACGGGGTGGAGGTGCCGCCGCTGCGCCCGCCGACGGGGCGTCGGGCCTGGCTGCTGGGGATGACCTGGCGCCAGGCCCTCCACCACTTGGTGGCCGGTCCGCTGCTGGCGGCGGGCGCGTTGGCGGTGCTGTACGCCTGGGCGGCCGCCGTGGTGCTGGCCACCGTGTACGGCTGGATGTGGCTGCTGCCCGCCGGCACGGCGGTGCGCTCCGGCCTGGCCGGGGAGGACGTCCTGCTCACCCTCGGCGGGTTGCTGCTGCTGGCGGTCCTCCCGCCGGCGGGCACCCAGCTGGCCCGGCTGGAGGTGTGGGTGGCCCGGCGGCTGCTCGGCCCGGACCGGACGGAGGCGCTGGAGCGGCGGGTCGAGGAGATCGCCGAGAGCCGGGCCGGGCTGGTCGACGCGGTGGACGCCGAGCGCCGCCGGATCGAGCGGGACCTGCACGACGGCGCCCAGCAGCGGCTCACCTCCCTCGCGATGAACCTGGGCCTGGCCCGGCGCACCCTCAAGGACGTGCCGCCCGAGGTGATGCAGGTGATCGTCGACGCGCACGAGGAGGCCCAGGCGGCCATCGACGAGCTGCGTGACCTGGTCCGGGGCCTGCACCCGGCCGTCCTGGAGGACCGCGGTCTGGACGCGGCGCTGTCCGGCATCGCCGCCCGCGCCCCGCTGCCGGTGCGCCTGGACGTGGCACTCTCCGAGCAGGTCGCCCCGACCGTGGAGGCGGTCGCCTACTTCACCGTCTCCGAGGCGCTCACCAACGTGGCCAAGCACGCCAGGGCCCACCGGGTCGACCTCTCGGTGCGGACGGTCGGCGGCCGGCTGCGGCTGGTCATCAGCGACGACGGCGTCGGCGGCGCGGACGCCTCGCGCGGCACCGGGCTCACCGGTCTGCGCAAGCGCGCCGCCTCGGTCGACGGCACGCTGTCCGTTCTCAGCCCCCTCGGGGGCCCCACCACCATCACCGTGGAGTTGCCGTGCGTGCTGTGATCGCCGAGGACTCGGTCCTGCTGAGGGTCGGCCTGGTCAAGGTCCTGGAGGCGGTGGGCTTCGAGGTCGTGGCCGCCGTCGGGGACGCCACCGAACTGCTGGCCGCCGTCGAGGAGCATCGCCCGAAGGTGGTGGTGGCCGACGTCCGGATGCCCCCGGGCTTCAGCGACGAGGGGGTGAAGGCGGCGATGGTGATCCGCCGGCAGTGGCCGGACACCGCCGTCCTGCTGCTCTCCCAGTTCGTGGAGGAGCGCTACGCCGCGGACCTGCTGGCGACGAACACCAGCGGCGTCGGCTACCTGCTCAAGCAGCGGGTGGCCAATGTCGACGACTTCGTGGACGCGCTCCAGCGGGTCGCCGAGGGCGGTACCGCGCTGGACCCGGAGGTGGTCGCCCAGCTGCTGGTGCGCCGCCACCGGGACCCGCTGGAGAAGCTGACCCCGCGCGAGCGCGACGTGCTCGCCCTGATGGCGGAGGGCCGTTCCAACGCCGCGATCGCGGGCTCGCTGGTGGTCAGCGACAGCGCGGTGGCCAAGCACATCAACTCGATCTTCACCAAGCTCGACCTGCCGCCGGTCGCGGACAGCCACCGCCGGGTGATGGCGGTGCTGCGCTTCCTGGAGGTCGGGTAGCGGTGAAGGGGGCGAAGCGCTGGCGGGCCGCCGGGACGGTCGTGATCGTGCTGGTCATGATCGGGGCCGGACTGCAGACCTGGTCGATGGCGGTGCAGCAGCGGACCAGCACCAGCCGGCCGTACGACGTGGCGATCCACCGGCTCCAGTTGGAGACCGGCAACGCCTCGGTCAAGGTGCGGGCCGGCCGGGAGGGCCACGTGGTGGTCCGGCAGAGCCTGGACTGGCTGGTGCGCAAACCGGTGGTGTCCACCGTCTTCGACGGCGACGTGCTGACGGTCGGGATGCACTGTCGGCTGGTCCTGCCGTTCGTGGACGTCGGCTGCGGCGCCGAGATCGAACTGGAGGTGCCGGCGGCGACCGAGGTGTCCGGCTCGGTGGGCTCCGGCTCCGTCCAGGTGGAGGGGCTGAGCGGGGACGTGCGGATGGAGCTGACCTCCGGCCAGCTGCTGCTGTTCGACACCTCCGGGAACGTGTCCGCGCACGCCACCTCCGGTCAGGTGCGGGGCACCAACCTGAGCACCCGGCGGGTGACGGCGCGGGTCGGCTCGGGTTCCGTGCAGCTGGGCTTCGCGAAGGCCCCGCGCGAGGTGGACGCCACGGCCACCTCCGGCTCGGTGGAGCTGACCGTGCCGAAGGACAGCCGGTACGCCGTCTCCAGTGAGATCGGCAGCGGCAGCGGCCGGATCGACACGGGGCTGGCGGACTCGTCGAGTCCGAACCGGCTGCACGCCGCGGTCACCTCCGGGTCGATCACCGTCGTCCCGGCGAGCTCGGAGCCGCCGGAGCCCGCGGACCCGGCGGACCCGGCGGAGCCCGCGCAGTCCGCGGCGCCGTCGGTGCCGCCGTCGGCTCCGTAGCGGGAGCGCCTCGGAGCGGGCGGCGGCCGCTCACCCGGGCGGCGGACGGGTGGGGGACAATGGAGAGTCCCGTCCCCATCACCCGAGGTCAGCCGCGCATGACAGCCACGCCCGCACCCACCGCGTCCGACACCGAGTTCGCGCCGCTCGACATCGGCCCGATCCGGGTGTGGCCGCCCGTCGTGCTGGCGCCGATGGCCGGCATCACCAACGCGCCGTTCCGCACCCTGTGCCGTGAGCAGAGCGGCGGCCGGGGCCTGTACGTCTCGGAGATGATCACCACCCGGGCGCTGGTCGAGCGCAACGCCAAGACCATGCAGCTGATCAAGTTCGACCCGAGCGAGAAGCCGCGCTCCATCCAGCTGTACGGGGTGGACCCGGTGACCGTCGGCAAGGCCGCCCGGATGATCTCCGACGAGGGCCTGGCCGACCACATCGACCTCAACTTCGGCTGCCCCGTCCCCAAGGTCACCCGCAAGGGCGGCGGCTCGGCGCTGCCGTACAAGCGCAACCTGCTGCGCGAGATCCTGCGCGAGGCCGTCGCCAACGCCGGCGACCTGCCGGTGACCATGAAGATGCGCAAGGGCATCGACGACGACCACCTCACCTACCTGGACGCCGGCCGGATCGGCGCGGAGGAGGGCGTGGCGGCGATCGCCCTGCACGGGCGCACCGCCGCCCAGCACTACGGCGGGACGGCCGACTGGTCGGCGATCGCCCGGCTGCGCGAGTCCGTCCCGGCGCACATCCCGGTGCTGGGCAACGGGGACATCTGGTCGGCCGACGACGCGCTGCGGATGATGCGCGAGACCGGCTGCGACGGCGTGGTGGTGGGCCGGGGCTGCCTGGGCCGGCCGTGGCTGTTCAGGGACCTGGTCGCGATCTTCGAGGGCGACGTGGACTACGCCCGCCCCGACTTCGGCTACGTGGCCGCGGCGATGGTGCGGCACGCGCAGCTGCTCGGCGAGTGGCTGGGCGACGAGGCGCGCGGCGTGGTCGACTTCCGCAAGCACGTCGCCTGGTACACCAAGGGCTTCTCGGTCGGCTCGGAGCTGCGGGTGAAGCTGGCCGGCTCCTCCTCGTTGGCCGAACTGGCCGAAACCCTCTCCCAGGTGGAGCAGTCCCAGGGCTGGCCGGACGGTGCGGACGGCCCGCGCGGACGGACCAGCGGCAACAACCGGGTGGTCCTGCCGGAGGGCTGGTTGGACGATCCGTACGACTGCGCCCGACCGGGTGTGGACGCCGAATCGGACACCTCTGGCGGATGATCTGTACGGACCGGCAAAAACGGCCCGATGGGGCCGACTGCCACTAGGTCCCAGCCCTCTTGTCCATCCTGGACAAGAGGGCTCCTTTTCGTCGTCCGAATGTCACGGAGGGAGCACATTTCTGGACGGTGTGCGACGATCGGCGGAGTCGCTCTACGTTCGACCCGTGAGATGCGCTGGTGACGCTTGCCACATGCGGTGGGGGCTGACGGCCGGTCAGTGGACGAAATGGACAGGTCGGCTGTGGATCGCTTCCCGAAGTCGGTCGACCGGTGATCGGGCGATCCGGGTGCAGGAAATCAAGCCGGGGCAACGCCATCGACCCGCGGTCGCTACCGTGCGTCCGGATCGTGCGATCTTCGGGTTTGCTTGTGTTCAAGAATTGAACGCTTGCTCGCGTCAGGCGGACGATTTCACCAACAGAGGTGAACGCCTTTATGTGCTTTCGATCTAGCGGGTTACCGCTGGGTACCAGCCTCGGGTGGCCTATTCAGGGCAGAGAAGTGCCTTCGAAATGGGTATGTTCTCCGGCGTCAGGGCAACCGCGTACGAGGAGACCGACCCGTGCCGTCCCAGCAGAAGTTTGTTTACTCCTTCACCGAAGGAAACAAGGACCTCAAGGACCTTCTCGGCGGCAAGGGCGCGAACCTGGCCGAGATGACCAACCTGGGCCTCCCCGTCCCTCCGGGGTTCACCATCACCACCGAGGCCTGCAAGGTCTTCCTGGAGACCGGCAGCGAGCCGTCCTCCCTGCACGAGGAGATCAGCGCCCACCTGGACGCCCTCGAAGAGCGGATGGGCAAGAAGCTCGGCCAGGCCGACAACCCCCTCCTGGTCTCGGTGCGCTCCGGCGCGAAGTTCTCCATGCCCGGCATGATGGACACCGTCCTCAACATCGGCCTCTCCGACGTCTCGGTGGCCGGCCTCGTCGCCCAGTCCGGCAACGAGCGCTTCGCCTGGGACTCCTACCGCCGCCTGGTCCAGATGTTCGGCAAGACCGTGCTGGGCGTCGACGGCGAGCTGTTCGAGGAGGCCCTGGACGAGGCCAAGCACGCCAAGGGCACCGTCAACGACCTGGACCTGGACGCCGCCGACCTCCGGGGCCTGGTCGAGGTGTTCAAGGGCATCGTCGAGCGCGAGACCGGCCGGGCCTTCCCGCAGGACCCGCGCGAGCAGATGGACCTCGCGATCCACGCCGTCTTCCACTCCTGGAACGGCGACCGCGCCCGGCTGTACCGCCGCCAGGAGCGCATCCCGAACGACCTGGGCACCGCGGTCAACGTCTGCAGCATGGTCTTCGGCAACCTCGGCGAGGACTCCGGCACCGGCGTCGCCTTCACCCGCGACCCCTCCACCGGCACCCAGGGCGTCTACGGCGACTACCTGTCCAACGCCCAGGGCGAGGACGTCGTCGCCGGCATCCGCAACACCCTGCCGCTCTCCGAGCTGGAGAAGCTCGACAAGAAGTCGTACGACGAGCTGATGGCGATCATGCAGAAGCTCGAGAACCACTACCGCGACCTCTGCGACATCGAGTTCACCATCGAGCGCGGCAAGCTCTGGATGCTGCAGACCCGCGTGGGCAAGCGCACCGCCGCGGCCGCCTTCCGGATCGCCGTCCAGCTCGTCGACCAGGGCCTGATCGACCTGGACGAGGCCCTGATGCGGGTCACCGGCGGCCAGCTCTCGCAGCTGATGTTCCCCCGCTTCGCCCCCGACTCCGAGTCGCAGCAGATCGCCAGGGGCCTGGCCGCCTCGCCCGGCGCCGCGATCGGCAAGGTCGTCTTCGACTCGTACACCGCCGTCAAGTGGTCCCGCTCCGGCGAGAAGGTCATCCTGGTCCGCCGCGAGACCAACCCGGACGACCTGGACGGCATGATCGCCGCAGAGGGCATCCTCACCTCGCGCGGCGGCAAGACCTCGCACGCCGCCGTCGTCGCCCGCGGCATGGGCAAGACCTGTGTCTGCGGCGCCGAGGAGCTGGAGGTCGACACCAAGCGCCGCCGGATGACCACCGCCGACGGCCTGGTGCTGGAGGAGGGCGACGTCGTCTCGATCGACGGCGCGACCGGCAAGGTCTACCTCGGCGAGGTACCCGTGCTCCCCTCCGCGGTGGTGGAGTACTTCGAGGGCACCCTGCACGCCGGCGCCGACGTCCAGGGCGGTCTGGTCCAGGCCGTGCACCGGCTGATGTCCCACGCCGACGGCCGCCGCCGCCTCGCGGTGCGCGCCAACGCCGACAACGCCGAGGACGGCTCGCGCGCCCGCCGCTACGGCGCCCAGGGCATCGGCCTGTGCCGCACCGAGCACATGTTCCTCGGCGAGGAGCGCCGCAAGGAGGTCGAGCACCTGATCCTGGCGGACAACGACAAGGACCGCGAGGCCGCGCTCTCCACCCTGCTGCCGCTGCAGAAGGGCGACTTCCTGGAGCTCTTCCAGGCGATGGACGGCCTGCCCGTCACCGTCCGCCTGCTCGACCCGCCGCTGCACGAGTTCCTGCCGGACATCACCGAGCTGTCGGTGCGCGTCGCCCTCGCCGAGGCCCGCAAGGACCCGAACGAGAACGACCTGCGCCTGCTCCAGGCGGTGCACAAGCTGCACGAGCAGAACCCGATGCTCGGCCTGCGCGGTGTGCGCCTCGGCCTGGTCATCCCCGGCCTGTTCGGCATGCAGGTCCGGGCCATCGCCGAGGCCGCCGCCGAGCGCAAGCTGGCCGGGGCGGACCCGCGTCCCGAGGTGATGATCCCGCTGGTCGGCACCGTCCAGGAGCTGGAGCTGGTCCGCGACGAGTGCGAGCGGGTGCTCGCCGAGGTCGCCCGGTCCACCGGAGTCCAGCTGGACATCAAGCTCGGCACCATGATCGAGCTGCCGCGCGCCGCGGTGACCGCCGGGCAGATCGCCGAGGCCGCCGAGTTCTTCTCCTTCGGCACCAACGACCTGACCCAGACGGTCTGGGGCTTCTCCCGGGACGACGTGGAGGCCTCGTTCTTCACCGCCTACCTGGAGAAGGGCATCTTCGGGGTCTCCCCGTTCGAGACCATCGACCGCGACGGCGTCGGCTCGCTGGTCAAGCACGCCGTCGAGGCCGGCCGGGCCACCCGCCCCGACCTCAAGCTCGGCGTCTGCGGCGAGCACGGCGGCGACCCGGACTCGGTCCACTTCTTCCACGAGGTGGGGCTGGACTACGTCTCCTGCTCCCCCTTCCGGATCCCGGTGGCGCGCCTGGAGGCCGGCCGCGCCGCCATCGAGACGGCGGGCAGCGACTCGCGCTGAGGAGGGTAGGCATCCCCTCCGCACGCGCGGGTACGACTGACCGCTCTCCCTCCCGTCGGGAGGGCGTACACCGGAGCTCGGCGCAGGAGAACCGGCGTACGTGACACGGCCGGGGGGGGGGGGGCCACCGCCGCCCGGCCCCCCCCCCCCCCCCCCGGGCGGCGGCCCCCCCCCCCCCCCCGGGGGGGGGGGGGGCCCGGGGCGGGGGCCCCCCCGCGGCCCCCCCCCCCCCCCCCCCCGAC
>NZ_JBICVH010000010.1:201933-367156 GCF_043198905.1 Kitasatospora sp. NPDC048715
GTTTTGCTAGGGCCGTCCGATGTTCGTGTGGGTGGGGTTAAGGTTGTTGGTGCTGGGGGGGGCGGGGGGGGCGGGCCCGGGGGGGGGGGGGCCCCCCCCCGCGCCCCCCCCCCCCCCCGGCCGTACGTCGTGCGCCGGCCCGCCGCGCGGGCCGGTGTGGCGGCGGCCACGTGTGCGGTTCCCCCGGGGCGGCCCGGCCGCCTGCCAAGCTGGACCGCATGACCAACCGCAGAAACCCGCTCGTCGTCGTGGCCGTGCTGATCCTGGCGCTCCTGGCCGGGGCCGGGTACCTCCTCGCCAACCGGGGGAGCAGCCACCCCAAGGCCGCCGCGAGCGCCACCGGGAGTGCCGGCGCGGCCGCCGGCACCGGTGCCACGACGTCCGGGTCCGCGGCGCCCAAGCCCTCGGCCCCCAAGCCGACCCCGCCCGCCGGGGGCGCCGGCAGCACCCCGGCCCCGGCCGGCTCCTGGGTCCCGACCGACCCGGCCATGGCCGACGTCTGCCGCACCAAGCTCCCCGGCCAGGCCCAGGACACCCTCGGTCTGATCGCCAAGGGCGGGCCCTACCCGTACAACCGCGACGGCATCGTCTTCGAGAACCGGGAGAGCCGCCTCCCCAAGAAGACCGGCGGCTACTACCACGAGTACACCGTGGTCACCCCGGGCTCCAACGACCGCGGCACCCGCCGGGTGGTGACCGGCGACTCCGGCGAGCAGTACTGGTCCGCCGACCACTACGCCACCTTCCAGGAGATCGACTCCCGCTGCTGAGTGGGCCCGGCCGGGCCGCCCGCACCGCGCCGTCGGCCCGCCTCACCGCGCGGGCCCGCCTCACCTCGCCCGCCGCCAGGTGATCCGGGGGTGCGGTGCGTGCGGGCCGGTGGTGACCAGGGCCGTCAGCTCGTGGAGCACCGGGGCCGGGTCGCGGCGGAGCTGGGCCGGGGTGGTGCGCACCACCGGGAGGCCGGCGGCGGTGAGGCGGTTGGCGCGGGCCAGGCCCCGTTCGTGCTCGGCCGGGCGCAGGTGCCAGGCGCGGGAGTCGATCTCCAGGGCCACGCAGGCGTGCGGCCAGTAGGCGTCCGGGACGGCGAGGAAGCGGCCGTCCAGGAAGAGCACCGGGTTCCACAGCGGGTCCGGCAGCCCGGCGTGCGCCAGCAGTTCGCGGGCCTCGCCCTCCACCACCGACCGCACCCCGACCGTCAGCTCCTCCACCACCCCGGCCACCTGGGGCAGCCCGAGCGCACCCGGGCGGGACAGCAACTGGTCGAGCAGTTCGCCGAGTTCGCAGTGCCGCCGCTGGACGGCCTCCGCGCACAGCGCCCGGAACCGGCGCTGCCCGGTCTCCCTCGGCGCGAGGTCCGCCAGGGCCCGGGCGACCGTGGTGCTCCACAGTCCGTCGGCGCGCTCGAAGCCGCCCGGCATCGCCCCGGACGCCCGGTGGATCCGGACGAACTCCCGGTCCCCGACCCGTCGTTGGCCGGGGATCAGGATGTCGACCGCGTTCAGGTCGGACGGGTGGCCGGCGCTCGGCAGTCCGGCCTCGGCCAGGACCGCCAGGCCGGTCAGCAGCACCTCCCCGGTCCGTGGTTCGCGCCCCTTCGGCGTCGCGTACGCCAGGGCGGCCCGCAGCCGCTGATGGAACGTCAGTCTTCCGCTCTGCAGGCAGATCACCCGGGGCAGCACCTGCTGCCACGGCCCGCCCGGCCGCAGCCGGTGGGCGATGGTGCCGGAGGGCACCCCGAGCCGGCGCAGCTGCGCGCGGGTGGCGATGTGCTGCTGGTCGGCGCCGAGCAGGGCGACCGGATCGAGGGGATTCGCGCGGGTCATGCCCCGGTGCCTGCCCGCCGGAATCGGAGGTATGCGAAACATCCCCCGTCGGTGGGGCCGGCGGTCACGGGTGTTGACGCGACGGCGGCCGAGCCGCTGAGCTGGATGCCATATGACCATTCCATTCACGCACGCCGGCCCCGCGCTGGACGCGCTCCTCGGCCTCCGCACGGGCGACGCCCTCGGAGCCCAGTTCTTCGTCCCGGAGACCGCCCGGACCCACCTCGCCGCCCGCACCGAACCGCCCGGTTCCTGGCCCTGGACCGACGACACCGAGATGGCCTGCTCGGTCCACGCCGCGCACACCGAGCGCGGCGCGATCGACACCTTCGACCTCACCTACGCCTTCGCCCTGCGCCACGACTTCGACCGCGGCTACGGCCCGGCCGCCAACCGGCTGCTCCGGCTGATCCGCGAGGGCGGCGACGCCCGGCAGCTGGCCGCCGAACTCTTCGACGGCCAGGGCTCCTACGGCAACGGCGCCGCGATGCGGGTCGCCCCGCTGGGGGCGGCGTACGCCGAGGACCCGGCCGCCGTCGTCCGGCCCGCCGCCGACACCGCCCTGATCACCCACACCCATCCGCAGGCCGTGGACGGCGCGATCGCGGTCGCGGTGGCGGCCGCGTACGCGGTGCGGGCCCGCACCCGGCCGATGACACCGGAGCGCTTCCTGGAGTCGGTGGCCGGCCTCACCCCGAACGGTGCGGTCAGGGACGGCCTGGTGGAGGCCCGCGGACTGCTCGCCCGGCCGGACTTCCGGCTCGCCGCGCAGGTGCTCGGCAACGGCAGCCGGACGTCCGCGGCGGACACCGTCCCGTACGCGCTGTGGTGCGCCGCCCGGAACCTGGCCGACTACCGCGCCGCCGTGTGGGACGCGATCGCGGCCGGCGGCGACATGGACACCGTCGCGGCGATCACCGGCGGGGTGGTGGCCGCGCACACCGGCACCGGCGGCATCCCGCGGACCTGGCTGGCCGCCTGCGAGCCGCTGCCCGACTGGGCGTTCCCGGAGCCGGGCGGCGTCCGCGCGGCCGGCGAGCCGCACCTGACGCCGATCGGCCTGCCCCGCCCGCACCCCGTGCCCGACCTGCTCTGGTCGGACGCCGACTGGGAGCGGATCAGGCGCGGCCTGCGGGCCCGGGAGGCGGACGAGCGCTGGGCCTCCGTGGTCTCCGAGGGCGTGCTGCACCTGCACCGCGGCGTGGGTGGCGCGGAGGTCTACCGGGTCCGGGTGGCCCGGGTGCGGGGCGGCTGGCGGCCGGTGGAGGCCCTGGTCGAGGCGCACCCGGGACGCCACCGGGCCTGGGACGACCGCACCACCCTGCCGGCCGTCCTGGGGCGTGTCTGACCATTCGCGTCGGGCCAGGACCCGCGAGCCTCGGCCACGAGCCGTTCCGGGACGGCCTCAGGCGGTGATCATCAGCTGCCCGGCGCCGCTGCCGCCCTGTCTAAGGCACTCCTGGTTGATCGCCGGATCCGGGGCGCTCGGCGAGGTGGCGGCGGCGATCCGCAGCTCGATGATGTCCCGGACGGCCGGCCACTCGTCGTCGAGGATCGAGTAGAACGCGGTGGAGCGCACCACGCCGTCCAGCCCGCGCGAGTGCGCCCGGCGGACGCCCTCGGAGGTCGCGCCGAGCCGTTCGATGGCGGCGCGCGAGCGCAGGTTGCGGGCGTCCGCGCGCAGCGAGATCCGCTGCACGCCCCAGGTCTCGAAGGCGTGGCGCAGCATCAGCAGCTTGGCCTCGGTGTTGATGCCGGTGCCCTGGGCACGCGGTGAGAGCCAGGTGTTGCCGATCTCGGCCGCGTCCGGGACGGCCGTGGCCGGATCGCCGAACGGGACCCCGGGCGCGGGCGGCCACACCATCGGGCCCTGCCAGTAGTCGAGTTCCAGGAACCGGGTGGAGCCGACCACCCGGCCGTCGGCGAGGTTCACCGTCGCGAACGGCAGTGACCGGCCCGCGGCCTGGTCGGCGAGCGCCCGCGCGACGTAGTCGCGGGCGGCCTCCCGGCCGTGCGGGACGGGGGTGAAGGCGTAGGTCGTACGGTCCTCGGCGCCGGCCTCGGCGATGGCCTCGGCATGGTGCGCGGCGAGTGGCTCCAGCCGCACGGTGCGGCCGGTGAGGATGACAGGTACGGGCACGGAACCTTGGTCCTTCATCGGTCGGAGGGTGCCTCCCGCGCCGGGGTACGGCTCGGGGTGCTCTGGGCTGGGTACGCCTGGGCCCGGGTCCGCCGGCCGGGTACCCGCGCACGCCGGAGGTCCGGTCGGACGGGGTGGGGGCGGCGGCCCGGAACGGGCGGCGCGGGGTGCCGGAACGGACACGGATCCTCGGACCGGTCCGGCGGGAAGAGCGACGGGACAGTGTGCGTCCGCGAGATGGCCGAGGAGGGTACGAGAGCGCGAAGGGAAGCAGGCGGCCAGGTGAAGGCAAGATGCGTCGTGGGTGGCTGGCCGAGCACCGGACCGGGACGTGGCCGACGGCGTTACGGACGACGTGGCGACGACGCGACGATGCGAGGCAGCGAGAGGACGATACCCGCCAGAAGGCGGTGCGTCACTTCGCGGCACGCGAATGGCCGCGCGGGCCGTTCGCGTGCCCTGCGGACCGACCCCTCGCAGGGCCCTGACCAGGGAGTCTTCGGCCGGGTGCGATCATGGTCCGGAGCGCTCGTCCGAGGCCGTCGGGCGAGCCCCCCGGGGAGCCGTAGGACGCGCCCCGCGGGGCGCGCGGACGGGAGGTCCGCAGGACGGGGGCCGGGCGCGGGAATTCCGGCGGCGCCCGGCGCGCTGGACAGGACGAGAAGCCGGTCGACCGGGACGAGCAGGGAACGGGGTTGGGTGCGCGGTGCGTGACTTCCAGGCGTTGTACGAGCTGGATCAGCAGGGCGTGGCCGCCGTTGCCGCGGCCAACGAGCAGTTGCGCGACACCGGTGCCGGCCTCGTGCTGCTCCAGCACTTCGAGGGCTTCATGGACGCCGGGGAGGCCGGCGGCCAGGTGGTGGCCCACCTGCTGGAGACGGGCGCGCCGCAGGTGGTGGCCCGCTTCGACCACGACCGTCTGGTGGACTACCGGGCCCGTCGCCCGGCGATGGTCTTCGACCACGACCACTGGACGTCCTACGACCCGCCGGAGATCCTGCTCCAGCTCGTCCACGACGCCGCCGGCGCGCCGTTCCTGCTGCTCACCGGCCCCGAGCCGGACGTCGAGTGGGAGCGCTTCGCGCGTGCCGTCCGCGAGCTGGTGGACCGCTTCGAGGTGCGGCTCTCCATCGACTTCCACGGCATCCCGATGGGCGTGCCGCACACCCGCCCGGTCGGCCTGACGCCGCACGGCAACCGGCTGGACCTCGCCCCGGGCTACCCGCAGTGGTTCGAGCAGGCGCAGGTCCCGGGCAGTGCCCAGGCGCTGGTGGAGTACCGCCTGGGCGAGGCCGGGCACGACGTCCTGGGCTTCGCCGTGCACGTCCCGCACTACGTGGCCCGCTCCGCCTACCCGGCGGCGGCCGTGCAGGTCCTGGAGGCGGTGCAGTCCGCCACCGGGCTGGTGCTGCCCGGCACCGGGCTGCGCGAGCGGGTCCCCGAGGTCTACGCCGACATCGAGGAGCAGCTGGCCCAGGGGGACGGCGAGTTGCGCTCGGCGATCCGCGGCATGGAGGGCCAGTACGACGCCGTGGCGGGCGCGGAGGGCCGGGAGAGCCTGCTGGCCGAGCCGGCGGACCTGCCCTCGGCGGACGAACTGGGGCGGCGCTTCGAGCAGTTCCTGGCCGAGCACGAGCGCGGCGCGGAGTAGCCGGGGCAGCCGGAGCGGGCGGGCGGAACCGGGCGGCCGGACGGGGTCCCAGGGGCGGATTCCGGCCGGATCCGGCTCGTCGCGCGGCGATCGGGCGCGGGTGGGAGTGATCGGCCGCGATCGTTCGTTGGCCCCTGGTGTGCCCGGGGGACGGGCCGCCGTAAGGAGCCGACCGTGACCCGTATCCCCGGGGGGAGACCATGCCGAGGACCGCACGCCCGACCATCGCCCTGACCGTCGGACTGGCCGCAGTACTGCTGGCCGGCTGCACCGACAACGCCGGTACCGACCAGCAGGGGAGCGCCGCCGCGGGCGCGACGCCCGCCCGCGCGCAGGCCGGCGGGAACCCGTCGCCGACCGCCGCCCCGCCGCCGACCGGCCCGTACGTCGCGCTCGGCGACTCGTACACGGCCGGGATGAAGCTCCCGCCGCAGGTCGGCGAGCCGGGCGCCTGCTACCGCTCCGGGGCCAACTACCCGTCCCTGGTGGCGAAGGAGCTCTCGCTCGCCGCCGGGCAGTTCAAGGACGTCAGCTGCAGCGGCGCCCGCACCGGGGACCTGACCGGTCCGCAGAAGGTCGCGGACGGCACCAACCCGGCCCAGCTGGACGCGCTGACCGCGGACACCCGGCTGGTCACCCTGGGGATCGGCGGCAACGACGCCGGCTTCATGGAGGTCGTGACCGAGTGCGCCAAGGCCAACCTGGTGGACATCGTCAAGGGCGTGATCACCGACAGTGCCGACCGGATCAGCGAGTCGCCCTGCCGGGACCACTACGCGGCCGGCAGCGGCACCGACGACGTCCAGCGCAAGGTGGAGGCGGCCGGCGACCGGATCGGCCAGGTGCTCCAGGACGTCAAGAAGCGCTCCCCGAAGGCCAGGGTGTACGTGATCGGGTACCCGGGGCTGCTCCCGGCCGACCCGGCGAGCTGCCTGCCGGTGCTCGGCAACGCCGTGGCCGCCTCCGACCTGGGCTTCCTGGTGGAGAAGCAGCAGCAGCTGAACGGCATGCTCAAGAAGCGCGCGGAGGCCGCCGGAGCGGTGTTCGTGGACCTCGCCGGGCCCTCGGCCGGGCACGACATGTGCGCGGGGGAGGACAAGCGCTGGGTGGAGCCGCCCCTGCCGGCCCAGGGGCTGGTGCCGATCCACCCCAACGCCAAGGGGCAGGAGGCGGTGTCCGGCGTGGTCCTGAAGGCGATCAGGGGCTGAGGCCGCCCGGGCCGGGGGAGGTTCGGGACGCAGGGACGCAGGGCGTAGGGGCGTAGACGCAGGGACGCAGACGCGGGGGCGCAGGGGGCGCGCGGGGCTGCGCCGTCCGGGTGGGGTCGACTCGCCGGGGCGGGCACCCGCGCGCCGCGCACCGTTCACGCCCCGGCCCGCGCTCCTTCGCGCGCGGCACACCCCGCGTGTCGGGGGCCCGGCGTACGGTGAAGGGCATATGGACGACACCACGCACCGCCTCGCCGCCCCGATCCCGTACGACCACGCTGCCGAGGCCCGCTGGGTCCCCGAACCCGACAAGCGCCCGGGCCGTACGGCCTTCCAGCGCGACCGTGCCCGGGTGCTGCACTCGGCCGCGCTGCGCCGGCTGGCCGGCACCACCCAGGTGGTCGCCCCGATGCGCAGCGACTTCCCGCGCACCCGGCTCACCCACTCCCTCGAATGCGCCCAGGTCGGGCGGGAGTTGGGGGCCGCCCTGGGCTGCGACCCGGACCTCGTGGAGACCGGTTGCCTGGCCCACGACATCGGCCACCCGCCGTTCGGCCACACCGGCGAGGAGGCCCTCGACCAGGCCGCCGAGGCCTGCGGCGGCTTCGAGGGCAACGCCCAGTCGCTGCGCATCCTGACCCGGCTCGAACCCAAGCGCTTCGCGCCCCAGGAGGAGCAGCCCGCCACCCGGCTCGCCCCCTGGCCGGGCCGCAGCGTCGGCCTCAACCTGAGCCGGGCCGCCCTCGACGCCGCCACCAAGTACCCGTGGACCAAGGGCGCCCACCCCACCGACCCGGCCTCGCCCAAGTACGGCGTCTACGCCGACGACCTGCCGGTCTTCCGCTGGCTGCGGGCCGGCTCCCCGACCGGGCGCAAGTGCTTCGAGGCCACCGTGATGGACTGGTCCGACGACGTGGCCTACTCCACCCACGACGTCGAGGACGGCCTCCAGGCCGGCCACATCGACCCGGCCGCCCTGCGCGCCCCCGGTGAGCGCGCCGAGCTCTTCAAGGTCGCCGAGCGCTACGCCCGGGACGCCGAGCCCCAGGAGCTGTCCGACGCCCTGGACCGGCTGCTCGCCCAGGAGTGGTGGCCCCGCTCCTACGACGGCACCGCCCGCGCCCGGGGCGGGCTCAAGGACCTCACCAGCCAGCTGATCGGCCGCTTCTGCCTGGCCGCCGAGCAGGCCACCCGCGCCCGCTACGGCCCCGGCCGGCTCACCCGCTACACCGCCGAGCTGGTGGTGCCGAGGGACGTCCGGCTGGAGTGCGCGGTGCTCAAGGCGGTCGCCGTCCGCTACGTCATGCAGCGCGACGAGCAGGCCCAGCTGCGGGCCCGCCAGCGGATCGTGATCGCCGAGCTGGCGTACGTCCTCACCCAGCGCGCCCCCGAGGGGCTGGACCCGGTGTTCGCCGCCATGTACCGCGAGGCCGAGGACGACCGCGCCGCCCTGCGCACGGTCATCGACCAGATCGCCACCCTCACGGACGCCTCGGCCCTGGCCCTGCACGCCAAGCTGGTCGGCGCCGCCTGGGCGTAGCCGCCCGGAGGCGGCCGCCACGGATCGAATGCCCGGCCGTCCCAGTAGACTTCCGGGGTGGCCGGGCGGATCAGGGACGAAGACGTGCAGGCGGTGCGCAGCGCACTGCCGATCGACGCGGTGGTCGGCGACTACGTACAGCTGACCAACGGTGGCGGTGGCGAGTACAAGGGCGTCTGCCCCTTCCACGACGAGAAGTCCGCCTCCTTCTACGTGAACCCCGCCAAGGGCGTCTTCCACTGCTTCGGCTGCCAGGAGAACGGCGACACCATCGCCTTCCTGATGAAGATCGAGCACTTCACCTTCGCCGAGGCCGTCGAGCGGATGGCCGCCCAGGCCGGCATCACCCTGCGCTACGAGGAGGGCGGCTACAGCCCCCGCCACCAGCAGGGCGAGCGCACCCGGCTGGTCGAGGCGCACAAGGTGGCCGCCGCCTACTACCGGGAGCAGCTGGCCTCGCCGGAGGCGGAGATCGGCCGCCGCTTCCTGGCCGAGCGCGGCTTCGACGAGGAGGCCGCCACGGTCTTCGGCGTCGGCTACGCCCCCGTGGGGTGGGAGCACCTGGTCCGCTACCTGCGCGGCAAGGGCTTCACGGACAAGGAGATCCTGCTGGGCGGCCTCGCCTCGCAGGGCCAGCGCGGCGGCCTGATCGACCGCTTCCGGGGCCGGCTGGTCTGGCCGATCCGGGACATCGCCGGCGAGGTGGTCGGCTTCGGCGCCCGCCGCCTGCGCGAGGACGACAACGGTCCGAAGTACCTCAACACGCCCGAGACCCCGATCTACAAGAAGTCCCACGTGCTGTACGGCATCGACCTGGCGAAGAAGGAGATCGCCAAGTCGGGCCGCGCGGTGGTGGTCGAGGGCTACACCGACGTGATGGCCTGCCACCTGGCCGGGGTCACCTCGGCGGTGGCCACCTGCGGCACCGCCTTCGCCGAGGACCACATCAAGATCATCCGCCGGCTGCTGATGGACACCTCGCAGTACCGGGGCGAGACCGTCTTCACCTTCGACGGCGACGCGGCCGGCCAGAAGGCCGCCCTGCGCGCCTTCGAGGACGACCAGAAGTTCGCCGCCAAGACCTCCATCGCGGTCAGCCCGGGCGGCATGGACCCGTGCGAGCTGCGCCTGGCCCAGGGCGACGAGGCGGTCAAGCACCTGATCGACAACCCGGTCCCGCTCTTCGAGTTCGCGCTGAACTCGGTGGTGGCCCGGCACCGGGTGGACACCCCGGAGGGGCGTTCGGCGGCACTGGAGGAGTCGGCCCCGATCGTCGCCAAGATCAAGGACCGCTCGATCCAGCACGAGTACGCCGTCCGCCTGGCCGGCATGCTCGGCATCCTGGACGAGCAGTTCGTCGTCCGCCGGATCTCCCAGCTGGCCCGCTGGGACCGCGAGCGCCAGCAGAACCCGCGCGGCGCGGCCGCCCAGCGCCGCCCGGAGCAGGCCCAGCCGCAGCGCCCGGCGCAGCCCGCCTTCCGGCTCAACCCGCGCGACCCGGCCCAGTTCGTCGAGCGCGAGCTGCTCAAGCTGGCGCTCCAGCACCCGGACCTGGTCAGTCCGGCCTTCGACCACTACGGCGAGGACGAGTTCCCGACCCCGCCGTACACCGCCGTCCGGCAGGCCATCGCCAAGGCCGGCGGCGCCGCGCACGGGGCGGGCCTGCCCGACTTCACCAGCGCGGTGCGCGAGGCGTCCCCGGACGACCGGGTGCGCTCGCTGGTCACCGAGCTGACCGTCGAGCCGGTGCGCTCGCGCCGCAAGGTGGACGCGATCTACGCGGGGGAGTTCCTGGTCAAGCTGCGCATGCTGGCGGTGGACCGGCGGATCACCGAGGTCCGCGGCTACCTCCAGCGGCTCGGCCCCCGGGCCGAGGCCGAACAGCTGCACGCGGTGCAGACCGAGCTGTGGCAGCTCCAGCAGTACGGGCAGGAGCTGCGCAGCCGGGGTGCGGCCGCTCTCTAGCGTTCGCTCCACAGAAAGTCGGCGCACGAGTCTCGGCCACGGAGCGTGGCGTACCGCACACTGGAGGACGTCCCACCTCCGTACAGCGCGGGTCCGCCAGAGTCGCGCCCGCCCCGAGGGGATGCCCGTGGAGCAAGGCCTCGTCGCAGCGACCACCACCAGTACGGGAACGAAGCCCGCCGGACCGGCCGGACCGGCCGGTCCGCAGGAGACCGGGGAGCAGGAGACCCATCACGGCCGGGCCCGGGCCGCGCCCCCGGACGGTGCCCGGATCCCCGCCCAGGGCCTGCCGGAGGGCCACCCGGACAGCCCGGTCCCCGAGGCCGTCCCCGAGGCCGTCCCCGAGGCCGAGTTCGGGGCCGGGTCCGGGTCCGAGCCCTCGCCCCTGGCGCGGGCCGGGGCCGAGGACCGGCGGGAGCGCCGGGGGCCCGTCGAGGACACCGGCCCGGCCGCCGACCTGCTGCGCCAGTACCTGCGCGAGATCGGCCGGATCCGCCTGCTCACCGCCGCGGAGGAGGTCGAGCTGGCCCGCCGGGTGGAGGCCGGCATCTTCGCCGAGGAGCGGCTGAACGGCGATCCGCCGCCGCCCGACCCGCTGGCCGGCGAGCTGGACTCCCTGGTGGTGCGGGGCCGGATCGCCAAGCGGCGGCTGATCGAGGCCAACCTGCGGCTGGTGGTCTCCGTCGCCAAGCGCTACGTCGGCCGCGGACTGACCCTGCTGGACCTGGTCCAGGAGGGCAACCTGGGACTGATCCGGGCGGTGGAGAAGTTCGACTACACCCGCGGCTTCAAGTTCTCCACGTACGCGACCTGGTGGATCCGGCAGGCGATGAGCCGGGCGCTGGCCGACCAGGCCCGGACGATCCGGGTGCCGGTGCACGTGGTCGAGCTGATCAACCGGGTGGTCCGGGCCAAGCGCGGCCTGCTCCAGGAGCGCGGCCTGGAACCGACGGCGGCCGAGATCGCCGCCGCCCTGGAGCTGACCGAGGAGCGGGTGCGCGAGCTGCTGCGGCTGGCCCAGGAGCCGATCTCGCTGCACACGCCGGTCGGCGAGGAGGAGGACGTCGCGCTCGGGGACCTGATCGAGGACGCCGACGCCGCCTCGCCCGCCGAGTCCGCGACCTTCCTGCTGCTGCGCCAGCACCTGGAGGCGGTCCTGGCCACCCTGGGGGAGCGGGAGCGCCAGGTGGTCCAGCTCCGCTACGGGCTGGACGACGGCCGCCCGCGCACGCTGGAGGAGATCGGCGCGGTGTTCGGTGTGACCCGGGAGCGGATCCGCCAGATCGAGTCGAAGACCCTGGTCAAGCTCCGCGACCACGCCGGCGCGGAGCAGCTGCGCGGCTACCTCGACTAGCGGCCGGTCGTGGTCAGGACGGACCGGCCGACTCGGTCGGAGCGGCGGCCGGTGCTGCCGGCCCGGTCGGTGCCGGCGGGTCGACGGGTGCCGCCGGGTCGGCCGGTGCCGGGTCGGCCGGTGTGGCCGGGGCCGGAGTCGTGGGCGCTCCCGCGCCGGTGCCCGGCGGGGGAGAGGCGGGACCGATCGGGATCGGGGTGGAGGCCACCACCATGGCCAGGTCGGAGACCACCCCGGTGCAGTCGTGGCCGGCCGGCTGGTAGCCGCAGACCTGGAAGGTGACGGTCGGGTCCGCCGCGTTCAGCATCGCCGAGTAGTTGTCGTAGCCCCAGTGGATGAGCGCCGTCTCGGCGTCGCCGGCGCTGTCGCTGATCGTCGCGTAGTCCTTCGGCTCGCCCTCGGTGATGGCCGCCCAGGCCGCCCGGCAGGTCTGGCTGTACCGGAGGTAGACGACCACCTTGCCGATCACCTGGGTCTGCAGGGTCCGGGCGTCCTTGCCGCAGCCGGTGGTCTTCGGGTCCTTGTGCGCGCAGCCGACGGCCTGACAGGCCGGGGCGCCCGGGGCGGGCTTGGCGCTGGGGGAGGTGCCGGCGTCGGCCGTCGCGGCGGGCCGGTCGGCCGCCGAGGCCTGCCCGTCGTGCCGGCTGATCCGCAGGCCCACCAGCACCAGCAGCAGCGCCAGCACGGCCGCGCCGGAGAGCAGCGCCGCCGGACGCCGCCACCAGACGAGGGGGGCGGGCCCGGACTCCTGCCCGGTCACCGGCGCCTCGCCGGCGGCCGGTTCAGGGGCGGTGGTCTCCTCGGGGGCGGGGCTTTCGGCCGCGGGCTCCTCGGGGCCCGGGGGTTCGTCAGCGACGGCCGGCCGCTGCGGGCCCCGGCCGTCGCGCTCCTCGGCGACCGCCGCGCCCGCGCCCGCGTTCGCGCCCACGCCCGCGCCGGAGCCCGTGTCCGGGCCCGTGACCGGCGCCGCGGCCTCCGGCCCCGCCACC
Source organism: Kitasatospora sp. NPDC048715 (assembly GCF_043198905.1). Classification (NCBI taxonomy): domain Bacteria; kingdom Bacillati; phylum Actinomycetota; class Actinomycetes; order Kitasatosporales; family Streptomycetaceae; genus Kitasatospora; species Kitasatospora sp. NPDC048715. Next base: position 214,607 of record NZ_JBICVH010000010.1, read on the forward strand.
GCCCGCCGCCACAGCGCCCGCAGCGCGGCCGCGTCGCAGTCGACCGTCCCGACCAGCGCGTCCAGCGCCTGCTCGGTGACGACCCGTTTGCCGTTGAGCCAGCGCTCCCAGGAGGCCCGGCTGTAGTGGGTCCGGGCGGCCAGTTCGGACAGTGACAGTCCGGCGGTGTCCTTGATGGCCCGGAGCTCCTCCGCCAGGCGTCTGGCGGGCTCGGACAGCTCCTCGGGCAGCTGCTTCCAGGCGGAACCCAACGCGGGCGCTCCAAACTCGAGAAACGGGGACGGGGAACGGGTGAGCGGCAGGTCCCGGCCCGGGCCGTTCGGCGTCTCCGCTTCTCCAACCTGATCGGCCTGGCGTCCCAAACCCCAGGTCATGGCGCTGAGACGGACGGAAGTGTCTCACAACCCCCGGAGACGCTCGAACATTCACGTGGTCATCGTGCAGAGTTCTCTGGCCGGTGCGGTTCACCCGTCGGTGGAACCGTTCGGACGCCGATCGATCACCCGTCGGTCCGCACCCGTTCCCGGCCCCCACCGGACCGGGGCAGCCTCGCGGGGGGAGGCTGCCCCGGCCCGCCGGGATGCTCCGGCGGGGAGGGCGCTTCGCTGCGCCCTCCCCGCCGTGACGTTCTCCCGGGTGTGCGGAGGGTCAGTGGTGGAAGCCCGAGCGGGGCGGCACCCCGAGCTGCTGGAGCGGGACGGGCTGGCGCCGCAGTTCCGGCAGCAGCCGGTCGAGGTCGGCCAGCAGCAGGTCGGCGAGGTCCCGCGAGAAGCCGTTGCGGCAGACCACCCGGAGCACCGACAGGTCCTCCCGGTTGGCCGGGAAGGCGTACGCGGGCACCTGCCAGCCGCGTTCGCGCAGCCGCCGCGAGACGTCGAACACGTCGAACGGGACGTCCCCTTCGGTGGTGAAGGCGAACACCGGCAGCTGGTCGCCCCGGGTCAGCAGCCGGAAGCCGTCCAGCTTCCCGATCCGCCCGGAGAGGTAGGTGGCGACCTCGCGGCAGGCGCCCTGGACGGCCCGGAAGCCCTCCCGGCCGAGCCGCAGGAAGATGTAGTACTGGGCGACCACCTCGGCGCCGGGCCGGGAGAAGTTGAGGGCGAAGGTCGGCATCTCGCCGCCCAGGTAGTTGACCCGGAAGACCAGTTCCTCCGGCAGTGCCTCCTTGTCGCGCCAGAGCGCCCAGCCCACCCCGGGGTACACCAGGCCGTACTTGTGGCCGGAGGTGTTGATCGAGGCGACCCGGGGCAGCCGGAAGTCCCAGGACAGGTCCGGGTCGAGGAAGGGCGCCACCATGCCGCCGGAGGCGCCGTCCACGTGCACCGGGACGTCGACGCCGGTGCGCTCCTGGAGGGCGTCCAGGGCCGCGCAGATCTCCGCGACCGGCTCGTACGAGCCGTCGAAGGTGGAGCCGAGCACGGCGACCACACCGATGGTGTTCTCGTCGCACAGCGCGACCGCCCGCTCGGCGTCCAGGTGGAAGCGGTCGCCCTCCATCGGCGCGGTGCGGGTCTCGACCTCCCAGAAGTTGCAGAACTTCTCCCAGCAGACCTGCACGTTGACGCCCATCACCAGGTTGGGCCGGGCCCCGGCGGCGTAGCGGTCGGGGTTGCGCCGCATCCAGCGGCGCTTGAGCGCCATGCCGGCCAGCATGCAGGCCTCGCTGGAGCCGGTGGTGGAGCAGCCGACGGCGGTGTCCGGGTCGGGGGCGTGCCAGAGGTCGGCGAGGATCGCCACGCAGCGCCGCTCCAGTTCGGCGGTCTGCGGGTACTCGTCCTTGTCGATCATGTTCTTGTCGAGGCACTCGGTCATCAGCCGGGTGGCCTGGGCGTCCATCGAGGTGGTGACGAAGGTCGCCAGGTTGAGCTTCGCGTTGCCGTCCAGCATCAGCTCGTCGTGGATCAGCTGGTAGGTGGTCTCGGCCGCGACCGGGCCCTCGCCGAGCCGGTGCAGCGGCGGGGCCAGTTTCATCGCGCCCAACGGGTCGGCGACGGTCGGGTACGGGCCGATGCTCAGCCGGCGGTCGCCGCCGGCTCCCTTGTGCAGCGCCATGGCGTCCTGCCGCCTTCCGCGTCGGTGGCCGTGTCCCGTTCCACGCTGCCACCGCGCGCCGGGTGCCGCATCCGCACGGCCGTCACCGCCCCCGGGCCGGGGTCAGGCCGCCGCCTCCGGGTGCATCTGGTCGCGGGCGGCCCGGTACTGCTGACGCACCGCCGAGCCGATCGCCAGGTCCTGCTCCCCGTCGGGCTCGACGGTCTCGGCGTCCGGCAGCTCCCACTCCGGCGGCTCCGGGGTGCCCGCCAGCGCCCACGCGGCCTGCCGGGCGGCCCCGCGGGCGGCGTGGGCGCCCGGTGGCGGCACCACGACCGGGACGCCGAACAGCATCGGGGCGACGTGCCGGACGGCGGGCAGCCGCCCGGCCGTGCCGAGCAGGAACACCCGCTTCACCGCGACGCCCCGGGCGCGCAGCACGTCGAGGGCGTCGGCGATGTTGCACAGCATGCCCTCGACGGCGGCCCGGGCCAGGTGCTGAGGGGTCATCGCCTCGGCCCGCAGCCCGGTCAGGGTGCCGGCCGCGTGCGGCAGCGCGGGGGTGCGTTCGCCGTCCAGGTAGGGCAGCAGCACCAGGCCGTAGGCGCCGGGGGAGGAGTGCAGGGCGAGGTCGCTCAGGCCCTCCAGGTCCCGGCCGAGCAGGGCGGCGGTGGAGCGCAGCACCTCGGCGGCGTTGAGGGTGGCGACCATCGGCAGGTGCCGGCCGCTGGCGTCGGCGAAGGAGGAGACCAGGCCGGAGGCGTCCACCACGGCCTCCTCGTGCACCGCGAAGATCGTTCCGGCGCTGCCGAGGGAGACCACCGCGTCGCCCGGGCCGAGGCCCAGGCCCAGCGCGGCGGCCATGTTGTCCCCGGTTCCGGCCGAGATCAGCAGGCCCTCGGGGGTGTGCCCGGCGGGCTCGGCCGGGGGCAGGACGTCGGGCAGCCTGAGCTCGTGGCCGAGCGCCAGCTCGACCAGGTCCTGCCGGTACTCGCCGGTGATCGGCGACCAGTAGCCGGTGCCGGAGGCGTCGCCGCGGTCGGTGGTGCGGCGCTTGGGGTGGCCGAGCAGCTGCCAGACCAGCCAGTCGTGCGGCAGCAGCACCTCGGCGATCCGACGGGCGTTGGCCGGCTCGAACTCGGCCAGCCAGCGCAGCTTGGCGATGGTGTACGTGGGGGCGGGCACGGCGCCGATCGCGGCGGTCCAGGCGGCCGGGCCGCCGAAGGCGTCCAGCAGCTTGGCGGCGGCCCCGCTGGAGCGCGGGTCGTTCCACAGGAGCGCCGGGCGTACCTGTACCCCGCCCGCGTCCAGGCCGATCATCCCGTGCTGCTGGGCGCTGACGCCGATCGCCCGGACGCCCTCCAGCAGGCCGCCGGTCGCGGCGTCGCCGAGCGAGTGCAGCCAGACCTGGGGGTCGGCCTCGCCCGGGCGCAGGTCCTGGTCCTCGGGGACGGGGTGGGGCGCCTTGCCGGAGCGCAGGACGGCGCCGGTGTCGGCGTCGCACGCGACGATCCGGGTGCGGTTGGTCGAGCTGTCTATCCCCGCGACGATGGCCATGCCGAGATCATGCCTCAGCCCGGCCCGGGACGCGTCCGGGCCGGGTGGGACGTTGCGGGTTCGCGACCGCGCGTTGGGGTTCGCTTGGGTCCGGCGTCACCGTCCCGTCACCGACGGGGGGTAGCCGCCGGGCCGTGTGTCGCGCGACACACGGCCCGGGCCAGTGGCGCACGGGGGCCACCGGCGGGGCGGCCGCCGCCCGTCACGGGCGGACGGTGCCCCAGCCGTCGTCCTCCGCCCGGGAGCGGTTGAAGTACGGCACCCGGTCGGTGACGGCGTTCGGCAGCCGGTCGCCGACCCGGTCCGCGACCGCGCCGGCCGCCCTCCCGGCCACCGCCCCGGCCTGCTGCCGGGCCCGGTCGGTCGCGCCCTGGACCGTGGGGTTCCGGGCGACCTGCCGGGTGACCCTGGCGATCTGTTCGTAGCGCCGGCGCCCGGCTCGCGAGCCGAGGACGTAGCCGGCCGCGAAACCCGCGGCCAACGACAGCTTCCACATGGTCGGATCCACCCTCTCCTGGCGGCTTCTGCCGCATTGCCCTACCCGTCCGTCGGGACGGCGAACCGTCCGCGCCCCAGCATCCCCGGCCCCGTCGCCGGGCGCGCGCGGGGCACGCCGGGCGGCAACCCGGGGGCAAGCCGGGAAAGCGATTGGCGGACCACCCCCCCGAGTGCGCTAATGTATGTCCCGCAGCGAGCGCCGAGGAGCCCGGGAGACCGGGGGCCGAGGCGGGAGCCGATCCCCCATAGCTCAATTGGCAGAGCAGCCGACTGTTAATCGGCAGGTTATTGGTTCGAGTCCAATTGGGGGAGCTCGGGAGAAGGTCCTTCGGGTCCTGCTTCCCGTCCGTGGTACGGAAGTCGAGTACCGCGATCCCGCATAGCTCAATTGGCAGAGCAGCCGACTGTTAATCGGCAGGTTATTGGTTCGAGTCCAATTGCGGGAGCTGCACCGGGTCCGCCCGGTGACTGCTCAGAGCGAAGGCCCCTCGGTCGACCGGGGGGCCTTCGTGTTGTCGTCGTCCGGTCCCGCGGCGTGACGTACGCGACACCGCCCGGCTTCCCCCGGATCCGCCCGTGTGCCCGGTTCCGGTCCCGCGGCCGGCTCCCGGGTCCCGCGGTCGCCTTCCGGGTCAGGCGGTCGCCTTCCGGTAGAGGTCGGCGACCCGCTGGTCGAAGGTGACGCTGTACGAGGTGCCGGGGGTTTCCCCGCCCTCCTGGTAGCCGCCGATCACGCCGATCACCGTGCCGTTCGCGGCGACCCACGGGCTGCCGCTGGTGCCGTCGGTGTAGCCGCCGCAGTCGAAGCGCTCCTGGGTGGCGCTCTGCGAGCTGGTCCGGACGGCACAGGTGATCGGCTCGTCGCTCTCGTTCGGGTAGCCGGTGACGGCGACGGACAGTCCGAAGCCCTGGCCGGTGCCGATCGGATTGCCGCCGACCGCGTCCTCGACCTGCCGGCCGTCGACCGTGCCCACCGTGACGAAGGCCACGTCGTACTCGGGGTCGTCGCCGGCCGCCCAGCGCGGGTCGACGGTGATCGCCTGTACCGGCCAAGTCCCGTACGGCGTGGACCCGTTGCGGTAGCCGGGGGTGAACACCAGACCGTCCAGCAGGCCGATCCGGCGGGTCTGCACGCAGTGCGCCGCGGTGACCAGCAGATTGCGCCGGGGGCTCTGCACCACGCTCGCGGTGCAGGCGCGCGGGCCCTGGGCGGTGCGGATGGAGAGGGTGCCGATCCGGTCCCGGGCGGGGCTCTGCTGCGCGACCTCGGCGGTCGGCGCCCCGTCCTGCCCGCCGCACGCGGTGCCGGCGGCCAGCAGCAGGGCGGCCAGCGCGGCCGTTCGTGCCGTGCGCGGGGGCCGCGGCGGGCGGGAGGCCATCGGGGCTCCGTCTCGTTCCTCGGGGCGGGCACCGGGGCCGTGCGTTCCGCCGTTCGTGAGGAAGATCTACCAGGCCGTGCCCGGCGGCGCCACCGCCGCGTGTCGGGTCCGCCGCGGGTCAGCCGGTGGCGCGGTCGTACAGGGCCTGGACGCGGTCGCCGAAGTAACTGCTGTACGAGGTGTCCGGGCTGTTGCCGCCCTCCTGGTAGCCGCCGATCACGCCGACCACGGTGCCGGTCCTGGTGGCCGGGTCGAAGTCGGTGACCCACGGGCTGCCGCTGGTGCCGCCGGTGTAGTCGGGGCAGTCGATCCGCAGCTGGGTGGGGCTCTGCCGGTCGGTGGTGTTGGAGCAGGTGATCGGGACGCCGCTGCTGCTCGGGTAGCCGGTGATCTTCACCGGGAGCCGGTAGCCGCGGTTGACGCCCAGTCGGTTGGCGCCGAGCACCTGCTGGACCTGCCGGCCGTCCTGCGCCTGGACGACCGCGAAGGCGACGTCCATGTCCGGGTCGGCGTGGTCGTTCCAGTCGTCGTCCACGGTGACGGCCAGCAGCGGCCAGACGCCGCTGGGGGTGTCGCCGTCGCGGTAGCCGGGGACGAAGACCAGATCGCCGCGCCGCCCGAGCCGCGGGTCCCAGACGCAGTGGGCGGCGGTGACGACGAGGTTGAGCCCGGCACTGTCGACCACACTGGCGGTGCAGAAGTGGTCGCCGTCGGCGTTGCGGGTGAACACCGCGCCGACCAGGCCGTTGAGCACGGTGGGCTTGGCGGTGCGGGTGACCCCGGTGTGCCGGCCGGCCGCTCCCCTGAGCCGCTGCCGGTTCCAGCCGTGGCTGTCGACGGAGGCGGAGGTGGAGGAGGCGGTGGGAGGTGCCGAGGTGACGGTGGGGGTGCCCCCGCCCGGGCCCGCCGCGGTGGTGCAGCCGGCCGCGGCCAGCACCAGCGCGAGCGTCGCGGCCGCCGCCCCCGTCCCACGAGTCGTCATCCGCCCAGGCTGCACCGAACGGGTGCCCCGCCGCCACCCGGGCTGCGCCGCCCGGGAGGCGCGTACCGTCGCGCACCCAGCTGCGCCCCCGGCGCGCACCACGGGTGATCGACCGGCTATGCTGCCCGGGACGGCCTCGCTGGGGCCGTCTGCTGCTGCCGTGCCGACGACCGGCGCGTGCGGCGAACCGGGGCGGTAGCTCAGCCGGTTAGAGCAGGGGACTCATAATCCCTTGGTCGTGGGTTCGAGTCCCACCCGCCCCACCTTCTCGATGTGCGACGAGTGTCGTACGACCCTTCGCGGGCGGGCCGCCGAGCCGGCGCCCGCCGCCTTCCCACCGCCTGCGACGTCGCAGAGTCTAGGCCGCGGCCACCCCCTTCCCCGTGTGGCGCGCCGGAATTCACCCACCCGTGGGCATCGGCCCGGGCCGTCCCCGACGGTCGTGCGCCGCCGCTCGGCGGCCGTTCCTTCCCCGTTCCCGTCGCCGCTGGGCGGCCGTCCGTTCCCCTGTTCCGGTCGCCGGCCCCTGGCGCGGTGCGGCAAAAAAGTGATATCACTTTGACATCGGATGCGGATGCTCGCAGAAGGAGTCGCTCCCATGACCACACCGCCTTTCGCCGTCGAGGACGGCCCCGCGCTGGACCTCCCGGTCCCCAGGATCACCGAACGGGTCATCACCGGGGCGGCCGGCCTGCCGGTGCTCGGCGGCGCACTGTTCGGCCTGCTCGCCGGGGTCGGCTCGGTCATCGCCGGCGCGGCCCAACTGTCCTCGAAGACCAGCGGGTTGGGCATCGCCCTGGTGATCGTCGGGCCGCTGCTGCTGCTCGGCTCGCTGCTGACGACGTTCGGGCTGACGGTGGTCTCGCCCGGTCAGGCCCGGGTGGTCCAGCTGCTCGGGCGCTACCGGGGCACCATCCGCGCCGAGGGCCTGACCTGGCTGAACCCGTTCACCAACCGCCGGCACATATCGCTGCGGATCCGCAACCACGAGACCGAGACCACCAAGGTCAACGACGCGGACGGCAACCCGATCGAGATCGCCGCCGTGGTGGTCTGGCAGGTCGAGGACACCGCGATGGCGCTCTTCGAGGTGGACGACTACGCCGACTTCGTCGCCATCCAGACCGAGACGGCCGTGCGGCACATCGCCACCAGCTACCCGTACGACGCCCACCACGAGGGCCAGTTGTCGCTGCGCGACGGTGCGGACGAGATCGCCCGCAAGCTCTCCGCCGAGATCTCCGCCCGGGTCGCCGCGGCCGGGGTGCGGGTCGTCGAGTCCCGGATCACCAGGCTCGCGTACGCTCCGGAGGTCGCCCAGGTGATGCTCCAGCGTCAGCAGGCCGGGGCCGTGGTGGCGGCGCGCAGGCTGATCGTCGAGGGCGCCGTCGGTATGGTCGAGGAGGCGCTGGAACGGCTCGCCGAACGCGATGTCGTGGAGCTGGACGAGGAGCGCAAGGCCGCCATGGTGAGCAACCTCCTGGTGGTGCTCTGCGGCGACCGCGGCACCCAGCCCGTCGTGAACACGGGCTCCCTCTACCAGTAAGGCGAGGCCTTGGCGACGGAACGGAAGAAGCTCCTGTTGCGACTGGACCCTTCAGTTCACGACGCGCTCGCCCGATGGGCCGCGGACGACCTGCGCAGCACCAACGCGCAGATCGAGTTCCTGCTCCGCCGCGCCCTCACCGACGCGGGGCGGATGCCCGGCGGCGCGGCCCGGCTTCCCCGGCGCGGACGCCCGCCCAAGGAGGACCCGGAGAGCGGCGGTCCCGGAGGGGACTGACCGCGGCGGCCCGGGCCACCCACAGATCCTCCAGATCCCGGGAGAACGAGATGGACCTGCCTGCCAACCTGCCCGAGAAGCTGTACCTGCTCGCCCACGACCCGCGGCGCGGGCGGACCACCCAGCACTCCTCGCTCAACCTGCTGCTGCAGGCGGCGGCGCTGACCGAGCTGTTGCGCCGGGGCCTGCTGTACGAGGAGGGCCGCAAGGCCGTCGCCCGGGTCCGCGGCGGCGCCGCCGAGGACGGCCTCGACCCGTACAGTGCCGACCTGTTGGGCCGGATCAGGGCCTCCCGGCCGCACAGCTGGAGCTCGTGGGTCGGCCGTGCCAGGAGCACCGGGCGCGACCAGCCGATCCGCCGGGTCCGGGACGGCCTGGCGGAATCCGGCCGGATCACCCTCCGGCCGCACCGGGTGGCCGGCCTGTTCCCGGTGACCCTGGTCACCGTGCACGACCCCGGGGTCCGCAAGGCGCTGGAGGCCCGCGTCACCGGGGCTCTGACGGGCCCGTTCAGCCGGGTCGACCCGGCCGACGCGGCGCTGACCGCCCTGGTGGCGGTGGGGAAGCTCCGTACGGTGCTCGGCTCCAGGGAGCGCCGGGAGCACCGCGGCCGGATCGCGAAGCTGGCCCCGGCGGCCGGCCCGGTCCCGCGCGCGCTCGGTACCGCCCTGGCCTGGCGGACGGCGGGCCACGCGGCGGAGAGCGCGGCCCTGGGCTGACGGACCGTCCACGGGGGTGACGGTCCGTCCGCGGGGCCACGGAGCCCGGCCGCCCGTCCGGCGGCCGGGCTCCCGGCCGTCCGGGCCCGTAAGCTGGCCGGATGCTCGAACCCGCCCTGCTGCCGACCCCGCTGGTGGACTGCGCCGACGAGGCCTTCGCCCGGGCCGGGGTGGAGCTGCGGCTGAAGCGGGACGACCTGCTGCACCCGACCGTCCCCGGCAACAAGTGGCGCAAGCTGGCGCCCAACCTGGCCGCCGCCGTGGAGCAGGGCCACACCCGGCTGCTGACCTTCGGCGGCGCCTACTCGACCCACCTGCGGGCCGTCGCGGCCGCCGCCGGGGCGCTCGGGCTGGAGAGCGTCGGGCTGGTGCGCGGCGAGGAACTGGCCGACCGGCCGCGCAACTGGTCCCTGCGGGCCGCCGAGGCGGCCGGGATGCGGCTGGAGTTCCTGACCCGGGCCGAGTACCGGGAGGCCACCGGTCGGGCCGAGGGGGAGCACAGCACGGACGCGCCGCTCCGTCGCTGGGGCCGCTGCCTGGTGCTCCCGGAGGGCGGCTCCAACGCCCTGGCCGCCGTCGGCGCGGCCGCGATCCCGGCCGAACTGCCCGGTCTCGGCGAGCGCGACGTGGTCTGCTGCCCGGTCGGCACCGGCGGCACCCTGGCCGGTATCGCGGCCGGTCTGCCGGCGGGCGCGCGGGCGCTCGGGGTGGCCGTGCTGCGTGGCGGCGAGGGCTACCTGGAGGCGGAGGTCGCCCGGCTGCACCGGGCCGCCTACGGGCGCGGGTTCGGCAACTGGCGGATCGACCACGGGCACCACGGCGGCGGCTACGGCAGGGTCCCGGCCGAGCTGGCCGACTTCGCCGAGCGCTTCGAGCGCCGCCACGGGATCGCGCTGGAGCGCCGTTACGTCGCCAAGCTGCTCGCCGCGCTGGCGGACCTGGCGGGGGCGGGCGCCTTCCCCCGCGGCACCCGTCTCACCGCCGTCGTCACCGGGTTGCCGGACCCGCAGTAGCGGCCGGTCGGCTCGCGGTCCACGGTCCACGGCCCACGGTCGGCAGTCGGTCGGTCAGCCGAAGGTCAGGTTGGCGCACGGGTCGGTGTCGGCGTTGCGGGTGTTCTCCGCTATGCCGGTGGGGATGCCACCCGGGACGCCGCTCGGGACTCCGCTCGGGGCGGTGCCCGGGACTCCGCTCGGGGTGGTGCCCGGGACGGTGCCGGGGGTGGCTCCCGCCGCGGCACCGGCCGGGGCACCGGGCTCCGGGCTCGGGGCGGTCACCGGGTCGATCCGGGGGCCGGCCGCGCGGAAGTCGGCGCCGAGGGTGACGGTGATCGCCTCCGAGCCGGGCTCCTCGACCGCCCTGGCGCCGGGGAAGAGCGCCACGACCTGGTCGGCGGTGGCCTTCAGCGCGGGGTCGTAGGAGATCTGGGTGGCCTGCTGGCCGGGGGTGTTCTGGCCGAGCGCGACGTTCCGGAAGCCGCGCGCCCTGAGCGTCTCGGCGCCGGAGCCGGCCAGGCCGGGCGTGCCGACCCCGTTGACCACGGTGATCGGCGCCGCGCTCTGCTCCGGGGTGAGCGGAGTGAGCGGGGTGCCGGGGGCGGTGCCCGGGTCGGTGCTGGGGGAGGAGGTCACCTGGCCCGTCCCGGAGGTGCTCTGCCCGTCCAGGGTGCGGTCCTCGCGCAGCAGCTTCCAGAGGGCGTCGGCGTCCGGCTGCACCAGCCGTATTCGGTCGCCGGCGAAGCGCCAGGGCGCGGTGACGAAGGAGACGTCGGAGAGCTTGATGTCCTGGATCGAACGGGCGAAGTCCACCAGCTTCATCGCGGTGCCCAGCCCCTCGTCCACGGTGAGCGACTTGGTGGCCGCGTCGGCCAGCGGCAGCAGGGTGGGCAGTGAGAAGCCCTGGCCCTGGACCTTCTTGATCATCGAGGAGAGGAAGGCCTGCTGACGCTTCATCCGACCGATGTCGGAGTTGTCGCCGATCCCGTGGCGCGTCCGCAGGTAGTCCACCGCGGACTGTCCGGAGAGCTTCTGGAGGCCCTTCTTGAGGTGTATGCCGTACTGGTTGACGTCGTTGGGCACGCAGGCCTCCACCCCGCCCACGGCGTCGGACATCGCGGCCGCGCCCTTGAAGTCGACCACGACGGTGTGGTCGATCCGCAGCCCGGTGAGCTTCTCCACGGTGTTCTGGGTGCAGGCCGGGTTGCCCTTCTCGGCGAGGCCCACGGTGAAGGCGGAGTTGAACATCTGGTCGGTCTTCGGCGTCGTCCAGGTGCCGTTCGGCAGCTTGCAGGACGGGATGGTGACCAGGGTGTCGCGGGGGATCGAGACGCCGACGGCGTGCTTGTGGTCGGCGTAGACGTGCACCAGGATCGCGGTGTCCGAGTGGCCGACGCCCTCGTCGCCGCCGCCCAGCGAGTCGTTGCCCTCGTCGCGGGTGTCCGAGCCGAGCAGCAGCACGTTGACCGGGACGGAGGCGCCCGGGCTGGCCGGGACGGGGGCCGGCGGGCGCTCGGTGGCGACGCCGCCGGAGTCGAAGGTGGTGATGTTGTTGTCCAGCCGGTGGTAGAACCAGGCTCCGGCGCCCACGACCGACAGCACCAGTACGGCGGCCAGGCCGATGGCGGTCCGCAGGTAGCGGCGCCGACGCGTGCTGCTGCTCATCCTCCGTGCCCCCCGTCTTCAGGTCTCTCGCGTTCGATGTTCGAACGTTAGACGTTCCGGGAGGCTTTTCGGTTACCCCCCTGGGGCCTGCGGAAGGCCCCCGGGTGCTGTGATGCTGATCACGCGCCGGGGCCGGAGGCGCCCGCGAGCATCCGCCGGAGCAGGTCGCGCAGCGCCGTCCGCTCGTCCGGGCCGAGCGCGGCCAGTGGCTCGCGGGCGAAGTTCAGCGATTCGCGCAGTTCCTCGGAGGCGGCCGAGCCGGTGCCGGTGGCGGCGACCAGCTTGACCCGGCGGTCGTGCCGGTCGGCCTCACGGGTCACGAAGCCGCGGGATTCGAGCCGGTCGACGATCCCGGTGATGTTGGAGGGCTCGCAGCTGAGCGTCTGGGCGATCTGGCGCATCGGCATCGGGCCGCGCCGCAGCAGCGCGAGCACCTTGGCCTGGGCGCCGGTGAGCGAGCGGGCGGCGGCGGCCTCCTCGTACTCGCGGTGGAACAGTGCGACCAGGTTGGCCATCAGGTCGACGACCTCGCGGGTGATCTCGTCGGGCTGCGGCGCGGCGTCCTGGATCGACTGGGTGTCCATGGTCGACAGTCTACCTGAAAAGTTGACAACGTGAACCTTTCATGCCCATCGTTACTTCAGTTGCTCAACCTTTCAGGTGCCGAAACCGCACCTGAACCACATCTGAACCCGCAGCCGAACCGCAAGGAGCGCCCCCGATGGCAGAGCAGGCCGCCGCCCCCGCGACCGCCCGTGAATGGCACCTCGCCGCCCGCCCGCAGGGCTGGCCGGTGCCGACCGACTTCGCCCTGGTCGAGGCCCCGGTCCGGGCCCCCGGCCCGGGCGAGATCCTGGTCCGCAACGCCTACCTCTCGGTGGACCCGTACATGAGGGGCCGGATGAACGACGTGAAGTCGTACGTCCCGCCGTTCCAGCTGGGCCGGGCCATGGACGGCGGTGCGGTCGGCTACGTCGTCGCCTCCGGGGCCGAGGGCTTCGCCCCGGGCGACGCGGTGCTGCACGGGCTCGGCTGGCGCGAGTACGCGACCCTGGACGCCGGGCGCGCGGTCAAGGTCGACCCGGCCGCCGCCCCGCTCTCCGCCTACCTCGGCGTGCTCGGCATGCCCGGCCTGACCGCCTACGCCGGCCTGCTCGCCGTCGGCGCCCTGAAGGAGGGCGACAAGGTCTTCGTCTCCGGCGCGGCCGGCGCGGTCGGCTCGCTGGTCGGGCAGATCGCCAGGCTCAAGGGCGCCTCGCTGGTGGTCGGTTCGGCCGGCTCGGCGCAGAAGGTGGCCGGGCTGGTGGACGAGTACGGCTTCGACGCGGCCTTCAACTACAAGGACGCCCCGGTCGCCGAGCAGCTCGCCGAGGCCGCCCCGGACGGCATCGACCTCTACTTCGACAACGTCGGCGGCGACCACCTGGAGGCCGCGATCGGCGCGCTGAACGTGCACGGCCGCGCGGTGCTCTGCGGTGCCATCGCCCAGTACAACGACACCGCCGCACCCGCCGCCCCGCGCAACCTCGCGCTCGCCATCGGCAAGCGGCTGCGCCTGGAGGGCATGCTGGTGGGCGACCACGCCGGGCTCCAGCCGCAGTTCGTCGCGGAGGTGGCCGGCTGGCTGAAGTCCGGTGAACTGCGCACCGAGGAGACCGTGGTGGACGGTTTCGAGAACGCCGCCGAGGCCTTCCTCGATCTGCTGCGCGGCGTCAACACCGGCAAGATGGTCGTCCGCCTGGACAGCTGACGCTCCGTCAGGTCGTCGACCGCCCCGCCGCCCGCACCGGGCGGCGGGGCGGTCGGGCATCGGCGGTGCGCGCTCGGGCGCGGGCGTCGCGGCCGCACTACCGCATTCCGGCCGGATCCGAAAGTGCGTCATCCATCCTGTGGCGCCGCGCGGTACGGTGGTCCCGCCGGCGATGGGGCCGTTCGGGGGAGAGATCCGGCCGAGGGGTAGACCTCGTTGAGGATTCGACTAGCATTGAGCGAAAGCCTGTCCGTTTTGCTCAATTTAGTAGCTTAATGTCGGCTAACGTGAGTAACTGCGGATCAACTGCAGGCACGAGGCAGCTGGGGAAGGCGACCCTCGTCCACAGCCTGGAGGTCCCGGTGACGACACGTGGAGTTCTGTACATCCACACCGCGCCCCGCGCGCTGTGCCCGCACGTCGAGTGGGCCGTCGCGGGGGTGCTCGGTGTGCGGGTGAGCCTGGACTGGATCCGCCAGCCGGCCGCACCCGGGCATTGGCGTGCCGAGCTCTCCTGGCAGGGGGAGCCCGGTACGGCTTCGAAGCTCGCCTCCGCGCTGCGCGGCTGGCAGCTGATGCGGTACGAGGTGACCAGCGAGCCCTGCGCCACGGCGGAGGGGGAGCGGTACAGCAGCACGCCCTCGCTCGGCATCTTCCACGCCGTCACGGGCATCCACGGCGACATCCTGATCCCCGAGGACCGGTTGCGCGCCGTCCTGCTGCGCGCCCGCAGCGAGGGGGCCGACCTGGAGGCCGAGATCGCCCGGCTGCTCGGCAAGCCCTGGGACGACGAGCTTGAGCCGTTCCGGTACGCGGGCGAGGGCGCGCCGGTGCGCTGGCTGCACCAGGTGGTCTGAGGCCGCCCCGCACGGACCGGACGGGCACGACGAAGGGGCCGGCGCTCTCCTTGAGCGCCGGCCCCTTCGTCACGGGCGTCAGCGGGTGCGGAAGGCCAGCACCACGTTGTGGCCGCCGAAGCCGAACGAGTTGTTCAGCGCGGCGATCCGGCCCTCGGGCAGCTTGCGGGCCTCGTCGCGGACGATGTCGGCGTCCACGTCGTCGTCCAGCTCGTCCACGTTGATGGTCGGCGGGGCGATCCGGTGGTACAGGGCCAGCACGGTGGCGACGGTCTCGATGCCGCCGGCGCCGCCCAGCAGGTGGCCCGTCATCGACTTGGTGGCCGAGACCGCGATGTGGTCGAGGTCGTCGCCCAGCTCCTTGCGCAGCGCCTTCAGCTCGGCGGTGTCGCCCTGGGGGGTCGAGGTGGCGTGCGCGTTGACGTGCACGATCTCGGCCTTGTCCAGCTCGTTGCGCTCGAACAGGTCGGCCAGCGCGCGGGCCACGCCGGCGCCGGTCGGCTCGGGCTGCGCGATGTGGTGGGCGTCCGAGGACAGGCCCTGGCCCACGGCCTCGCAGTAGATCCGGGCGCCGCGCGCCTCGGCGTGCTCGACCGACTCCAGCACGACCACGCCGGCACCCTCGCCCAGCACGAAGCCGTCGCGGGCCTTGTCGTAGGGGCGGGACGCGCGCTGGGGGTCGTCGTTCTTCTTGGACATCGCCATCATGTTGGCGAACGCGGCGATCGGCAGCGGGTGGATCGCCGCCTCGGTGCCGCCGGCCACCACGACGTCGGCGCGGCCGGTACGGATCATCTCGATCGCGTAGCCGATCGCCTCGGCGCCGGAGGCACAGGCGGAGACGGGGGTGTGCACGCCCGCGCGGGCGCCGACCTCCAGACCGACGTTGGCCGCCGGGGAGTTCGGCATCAGCATCGGGACGGTGTGCGGGGAGACCTTGCGGGCGCCCTTCTCCTTCAGCACGTCGTACTGGTCGAGGAGCGTGGTCACGCCGCCGATGCCGGAGGCGATCACGGCGCCCAGGCGCTCGGGGGCGAGCTTGGAGGACTCGTCGGTGGCGGGGGTCTCGTAGCCGGCGTCGGCCCAGGCCTCGCGGGCGGCGATCAGCGCGAACTGCGCCGAGCGGTCCAGCTTGCGGGCCAGCGGGCGGGGCAGGATCTCGCCCGGCTCGACGGCGGTCCTCGCCGCGATCTTCACCGGCAGGTCCTCGGCCCACTCCTCGGTCAGGGCCGCCACGCCGGACCGACCGGCGACCAGGTTCTCCCAGGTGCTGGCGGCGTCGGCGCCCAGCGGCGTGAAGGCGCCGATACCCGTGACGACCACGGTGCGGTTTTCAGCGGTCACTGGTTTCTTCTTCTCTCACGTGTGCGGGGGGTCGGCGGCGTGCCGAGGAAGGGCCCGGCCGGGCGCCCCGAGTGGGGGCGTCCCGGCCGGCGGGGTCGGCCAGGCTCGACGAGCCCGGCCGACCGGTCAGCCTTCGCCGGCGTACGGGACGCCGGACGGGCTGGCCGAGTCGAACTGGTCGGTCGATCAGGCGTTGAGGATGTAGTTCACCGCGTCGCCGACGGTCTTCAGGTTCTTGACCTCGTCGTCCGGGATCTTGACGTCGAAGCGCTCCTCGGCGGCCACGACGACCTCGACCATGGACAGCGAGTCGACGTCCAGGTCGTCGGTGAAGGACTTGTCGAGCTGGACGTCCTCGGTCGGGATGCCGGCGATCTCGTTGACGATCTCGGCGAGACCTTCCAGGACCTCTTCCTGGGTAGCCATACTGGCTGCTCCTCTACGGTGTTGAGCGTGTCCGGCCGGCGGCCGGGCACAGGCTTGTGAATTGGGCGAATGCGCCTAGGGGAGAGTAACGACTGCTGCGGCGTACACGAGACCCGCCCCGAACCCGATGATCAGGGCCAGGTCCCCGCTGTGGGCCTCACCGCTCTCCAGCATGCGTTCCATCGCCAGCGGGATGGAGGCCGCGGAAGTGTTGCCGGTCTCGGCGATGTCGCGGGCGACGGGTACCGACTCCGGCAGCTTGAGCGCCTTGATCATGGCATCCGTGATCCGCATGTTGGCCTGGTGGGGGATGAACGCGCCGAGCTGGTCGGCGGTGATCCCGGCGGCGTCCAGCGCCTGCTGGGCCACCTTGGCCATCTCCCAGACCGCCCAGCGGAAGACCGGCTGGCCGTCCATCCGCAGGGCCGGCCACTTGGTCTCCTCGCCCGCGCCGTTGATCGCGTCGGACTTGGCGAAGGCGGTGTCCCAGGCCTGGGTCTGGGTGATGAGGTCGGCCTGCGAGCCGTCCGAGCCCCAGATCAGCTTGCCGATGCCGGGGGTGTCCGACGGGCCGACGATCGCGGCGCCGGCGCCGTCACCGAAGATGAAGGCGGTGGAGCGGTCCGACTGGTCGGTCAGGTCGCTGAGCCGCTCGACGCCGATGACCAGCACGTAGTCGGCGTTGCCGCCGCGGATCATGCCGTCGGCCAGGCCGAGGCCGTAGCCGAAGCCGGCACAGGCGGCCGAGATGTCGAAGGCCGGGGCGTTGCCGCAGCCGAGCCGCTCGGAGATCTCGGTGGCGATCGCGGGGGTCTGCTTGAGGTGCGAGACGGTCGAGACGATCACGCCGCCGATCTGCTCGGCGGAGATCCCGGCCTGGGCGATGGCCTTGCCGGCCGCCTGGACCGACATCTCGGCGACGGACTCCTCCGGGCCGGCCCAGCGGCGCTCGGCGATCCCGCTGCGGGTGCGGATCCACTCGTCCGAGGAGTCGATCCACTCCAGGACCTCGGAGTTGGGGATCACCCGGACCGGGCGGTAGCCGCCGACGCCGAGGATGCGCGAGTACTGCGCGCCGCTCACCGGACGGATCTGGGGCTTGGTCATGCCTGGGTCTCCTGCTCCTGACCGCCGTGCTCCGCAACGAGCTCGCGGGCCTTGTCCAGATCGGCGGGGGTCTTGAGGGCGAGCGTGGCCACACCCTTGAGGTTGCGCTTGAGCAGCCCGGTGAGGGTGCCGGCGGGGGACAGCTCGATCACGGCCGTCGCACCCAGCTGCCCGAGGGTCTCCATGCAGAGGTCCCAGCGGACGGGGTTGGAGACCTGCGAGACCAGGCGCGCGAGCACCTCGGCACCGGTGTCCACGACCGCGCCGTCCCTGTTGGAGACGTAGCGGACCAGCGGGTCGGCCGCGGTCAGCGTCGGGGCCAGCTGGGCCAGCCGCTCGACGCCCGGGGCCATGTGCTCGGTGTGGAAGGCGCCGGCCACCTTGAGGGCGATCAGCTTGGCGCGGGTCGGCGGGTCCGCCTTCAGCGCCTCCAGCTGGTCCAGCGTGCCGGCGGCGACGATCTGGCCGCCGCCGTTGTTGTTGGCCGCGGTCAGACCGTGCTCGGCCAGCTTCGCCGCGACCTCCTCCGGCTCGCCGCCGAGCACGGCGAGCATGCCGGTCTCGGTGACGGCGGCGGCCTCGGCCATGGCCCGGCCGCGCTCACGCACGAAGGTCAGCGCGTCGTGGGCGCCGAGCACCCCGGCGCCGGCGGCGGCGGTGATCTCACCGACGCTGTGACCGGCCACGGCGCCGACCAGCTTGCGGGCGGCGTCCTCGTCCGGGAACAGCTCCCGGGCGGTCACCAGACCCGCCGCGACCAGCAGCGGCTGGGCGACGGCGGTGTCCTTGATCTCCTCGGCGGACGCCTCGGTACCGGCGTGCACCAAGTCGAGCCCGGCGACCTCCGACCAGCCGCGCAGGCGGTCGGCGACGCCGTCGAGCTCCAGCCAGGGGCTGAGGAAACCGGGGGACTGAGCACCCTGTCCAGGGGCGACGATTACGAGCACGGTTCAACCCTCTCTCGCCAGGCGCCCAGGGGCGGGTAGGCGACGGTAACGAAGAAAACCATCCCTGATTGTGCGGTTCCTACACTCCGGCTCAGCCGGGCTCCCCGACGGCGCCCAACCGGCCGAGGGCCAGTGCGATCCGCAGGGTGAACGCCGAACGTACGTCGGAGGGGGCGTACCCCGTGACGTCAGTCACACGTCGCAGCCGATAGCGCACCGTGTTGGGGTGGACAAAGAGCATCCGGGCCGCGCCCTCCAGGGAGGAGGCCTGCTCCAGGTAGACGCTCAGGGTCTCCAGCAGGGCGGACCCGGCCTCGTCCAGCGGTGTGTAGATCTCCTCCACCAGCTGACGGCGCGCGGCCTGGTCGCCGGCCAGTGCCCGCTCGGGCAGCAGGTCGTCGGCCAGCACCGGGCGGGGGGCGTCCGGCCAGGCGGCGCAGGCCCGCAGGCCGGCCGCGGCGGCGTGGGCCGAGCGGGTCGCGGAGAGCAGGTCGGGCACGGTCGGGCCGACCACCACCGGGCCCGGCGCGAACTGGCCGATCAGTGCCCGGGCCGCGTGCACCGGCTCCTTCTCGCCGCCGACCACGACCACCAGGCGCTTGCCCAGCACCCCGGTCAGCACGTTCAGCTTGGCGTACCGGGCGGCCCGGCGGATCGCCTCGACCACCAGCTCGCTGTCGCCGTCCGGCGCGCTGCCCATCACCACCCGGACCTGGCTGGGCTGGCCCCAGCCGAGTGCGGCGGCGCGGGAGAGCACGCCCTCGTCGGCGTCGCCGGACAGCAGCGAGTTGACCACCAGCGCCTCCAGCCGGGCGTCCCAGGCGCCGCGCGCCTCGGCGGCCTGGGCGTACACCTGGGCGGTCGCGAAGGCGATCTCCCGGGCGTAGACCAGCACCGACTCGCGCATGTCCGCCTCGTCGCCGGGGGCGGCCACCTCCTCGATGGCCTCCTCCATCACCTCGATCGTGGTGCGGATCAGCTCGACGGTCTGGCGCAGGGTGATCGCCCTGGTCAGCTCGCGCGGAGCGGTGCCGAAGACGTCGGTGGAGATCGCCTGGGCGGTGTCGGGGTGGCGGTACCACTCGGTGAAGGCGGCGATGCCGGCCTGGGCCACCAGGCCGATCCAGGAGCGGTGCTCCGGCGGCATCCGCCGGTACCAGCCGAGCTGGTCGTCCATCCGCGAGATCGCGGCGGTGGCCAGCTTGCCGGAGGACTTCTCCAGCCGCTTGAGCGTCGCCGCCCGGCGTTCGGCGCGCTCGGCGGCGTTTCTGCGCTCCTGGGCGGTCAGGCGGGGCGCCGCACGGCCGGGTCGGTCACGGGCCGACCGGGGGGCCGGGCCCTTTCCGGCGGGGTCGGGTGCGGGGCTGGGACTGGGTTCGCTCTTGGAGTTCGCGGAGGCGGCTGGCACAAGGACAAGACTGCCTCACGCGAGTGACTGCTCGTGCACACCCCCCCGGCACGGTGGCGCGGTGGCAGGAGTCGCACCGCGGGCCCAGCCACTACGGTGGGGGCGTGACCGAAGCCCTCGACCGCCCCCGTGCCGACCTGCGCCGCACCGCCGAGCGCTACCGCTCCGTCCCGGCCGAGGGCGTCGAGACCAGGCACGCGTTCTCCTTCTCCGGCCACTACGACCCGAAGAACACCCACTTCGGGGCACTGCTCGCGTGCAACGAGGAACTCCTCGCCCCCGGCGCCGGATTCGAGGAGCACAAGCACCGGGACACCGAGATCCTCACCTGGGTGCTGGAGGGCGCGCTCGCCCACCGCGATTCGCACGGCCACAGCGGGGTGGTCCGACCCGGGATGGTCCAGCACCTCAGCGCCGGTTCCGGGGTCACCCACACCGAGCGCAACGTCGGCGGCGCCACCGGGCCGGTCCGCTTCGTCCAGATGTGGCTCCAGCCGGACGAGTTCGACGCGCCCCCCGCCTACGGCCTGCGCAAGGTGGAACCGGCGGACGGCGGGTTGACGCTGCTCGCCTCCGGGCTGGAGCGCGATGCCGGGACGGACGCCCTGCGGCTGCGCCGCGGCGACGCCGCGCTCTGGCTGGCCACCGCCGGGCCGTGGCAGCCGCTGCCGCTACTGCCCGAGGCGCCCTGGCGGTACGCCCACCTGACCGCCGGCTCGCTGGGCTACCGGACCGTCCCGGGGCCCAAGGGCGGCGGCCGCTCGATGGTTCCGGGCGACAGCGTGCGGATCACCGGCGAGGCCTTCGCCGACCCGGCGGCGGGGGAGACCGGCGCCGAACTCCTGCTCTGGGAGATGCACTCGCCGGTCTCCTACGGTTAGGGCGTGTCTGAACAATTCCCGCCGGGTGCGCCGACGCGAATGGTCGGACACGCCCCAGCGGCTCAGCGCTTCGGGAGTTCTTCGAGCACCGCGTCGGAGAAGGCCGGCCAGGCCTCGACCGCCCACGGCCCGAAGTCCCGGTCGGTGAGCGCGACGCAGGCGGCGCCGGCCTGCGGGTCGACCCACAGGAAGGTGCCGGACTGGCCGAAGTGCCCGAAGGTTCCGGGGGAGTTGGCGGCGCCGGTCCAGTGCGGGCTCTTGCCGTCGCGGATCTCGAAGCCGAGGCCCCAGTCGTTCGGGCGCTGGTGGCCGTAGCCGGGCAGCACACCGCTGGTGCCGGGGAAGGCGACCTCGCGGGTGGCCTGCCGGAGCGTGGACGGGTCCAGCAGCTTGGGTGCCTGCAGTTCGGCGGCGAACCGGGCGAGGTCGGCGACGGTGGACAGGCCGCCGGCGCCGGCCGGGGACTTGTGCGCGGTGTTGATCAGGGTGTCCGTCATGCCCAGCGGCTCGAACACCGCCTCGGCGGCGTAGCGGGAGAACTCGATCCCGGCGGCCTCGGACAGCGTCCGGGCCAGCACGTCGAAGCCCGCGTTGGAGTAGAGCCGGCGGTTGCCGGGCTCGCCGAACACCCGGTGCTCGTCGAAGCCCAGGCCGGAGGTGTGCGCGAGCAGGTGGCGGACGGTCGAGCCGGCCGGACCGGCCGGGTCGTCCAGCTCGAACACGCCCTCCTCGACGGCGACCAGCGCCGCGTACGAGGTGAGCAGCTTGGTCACCGAGGCGAGCGGGAACAGGTGCTGCTGCGGCCCGTGCGCGCCCAGGACCGCGCCGTCCGCCCCCCGGACCACCGCCGCCGCGGCATGGGGCACCGGCCAGTTCTCGATCATCCGCAAGCTCTCCATGGGATCCGACTGTAGTCGCCGGGAAATTCCGCGGAGAAGGTGGTGGTGGAGCCACCCGGGTGTCGGGCTTGCTTGGAGTGCACTCCAACTCGGTAGCGTCGTTCACGTCGTCCAGGACAGGGGGAAACGAGCGATGGCCGCACCCGCACGCATCGAGATCGACCTGCGCAGCTGCTCCGAGGTGTTCAGCCGCCCCGTCGGGGATCCGGACCCGATGCCGAGGCACACCATCAGCGAGGTCGCCGCGGCGAGCGGGCTGACCACCCACACCCTGCGCTGGTACGAGCGGATCGGCCTGCTGGACCCGGTCGACCGGGCGGCGGGCGGCCAGCGCCGCTACTCCGACGCCGATCTGCACCGGCTGGCCTTCCTGGGCCGGCTGCGGCTGACCGGCATGTCGGTGGCGGACATGCTCAAGTACGTGGACATGGCCCGCCAGGGCGAGCAGACCTACGGGGAGCGGCGGCTGCTCCTGGAGGCCCAGCGCGAGGAGGTCCGACAGCGGATCGTGGACCTCCAGGCCACCCTCGCCGTCCTCGACTACAAGATCGATCTCTATGCCGGGAAGGTCGCCGGTGGCGCCGGAATCCCGGCCAAGTGCCAGAACATCCATGTAGAGGAAGAGCAGAGCGCATGACTCAGACCGTCCTTCCCACCGTCGAACTCGGCACCGGCGGCCCGCTGGTGGGCGTCCAGGGCCTCGGCTGCATGGGCATGAGCGAGTTCTACGGCCCCACCGACACCGGCGAGGCGCTCGCCACCCTGGACGCCGCGCTGGCGACCGGTGTCACCCTCTTCGACACCGCCGACATGTACGGCTCCGGCCGCAACGAGGAGCTGATCGGCCCCTTCGTCCGGGCCAACCGGAACCAGGTGGTGCTCGCCACCAAGTTCTCCATCCTGCGCTCCGAGGAGGACGGCGCGGTCCGCGGCATCAGCAACGACCCGGCGTACATCCGGACCGCGGTGGACGCCTCGCTGCGCCGCCTCGGCACGGACGTGATCGACCTGTACTACATGCACCGCCGCGACCCGGCCGTGCCGCTGGCCGACTCGGTCGGTGCCATGGCCGAGCTGGTGCGGGCCGGCAAGGTGCGCCACCTCGGCCTGTCCGAGGTGACCGGGGCGGAGCTGCGCGAGGCGCACGCGATCCACCCGATCGCCGCGCTCCAGTCCGAGTGGTCGGTGTTCGCCCGTGACGTCGAGCGCACGGCGGTCCCGGCCGCGGCGGAGCTGGGCGTCGCCTTCGTGCCGTACTCGCCGCTCGGGCGGGGCTTCCTGACCGGCGCCTTCCAGGACGCCAAGGAGCTCTCGGCGGACGACTACCGCCGTTCCCACCCGCGCTACACCGGCGACAACGCGGCCGCCAACGGCGAACTGCTCGACCCGCTGCGGAAGATCGCGGCGGCCCGCGGCGTGACGCTCGCCCAGGTCGCACTGGCCTGGGTGCACCAGCAGGCCGAGGTGCACGGGCTGGCCGTCGTGCCGATCCCGGGCACCCGCAGGCGCGGCCGGCTCGCCGAGAACACCGCGGCGGCGACGCTGCGGCTGACCGCCGAGGAGCTGGCGCTGCTGGAGCCGGTGGCCGGCCGGGTGGCGGGGAACCGCTACGCGGACATGAGCTCCACCTCGGCGGCGCGCGAGTAGCGGGACCGGCGGCCCGGGGGAGCCGGCGCGGGCTCCCCCGGGCCGCCGGGCCGGTGCCGGGCTCAGACCGTCCGGCCCATCCAGGCGGCCAGCCGGGTGTGCACGTCGGCGTCCTCGGCGACCGGCCGGACGGCGGCGAACGGGACGCCCGGCACCCGCTGTTCGGCCGGCAGCACGAACTCGGCGACGGCCAGCGCGGTCCGCGCCAGGTCGTCGTCCAGGGCGAAGCCGTTGCCGAGGCTCCCGGCGATGTCCCCGGAGTGGGTCACCAGCTCCATCAGGTAGCCGGCCACCGCCGCCGCGCCGGGCACCTCGCCCCAGGGGGCGACGGTCGGGCGGCCGAGCTTGGCGTCGTCCGCCCAGGCGGCGGTGACCCGGGCTCGGGCCCGGCCCAGCGCGGCCGGCCAGCCCTCGTCCGAGGGGTCCTCGACGGCGGCCACGACGTCCTCGGCGCGGCCGCCCTCGCCCATGTACGCGAACCGGTGGATGCCGCCGACCACGTGGTTCAGCAGCTGACGCAGGGTGAACTCGGTGCAGGGGGTGGGCCGGTCGAGGTCGGCCGGGGCGATCGTGGCGAACAGCTTCTCCAGCTGGTCGAGGGCGGTCAGGTACTGCGGGCGGGCATCCTGGACAGCGGTCATCGGCGCTCAACTCCCTGGTGTCGGGTGGTCTTTCGGGCTCGGAACGCAATTTCCCAGTAAAACCTGACAACTGCCGTCAGGATTACTGGGATTCTTGGGGCATGAAGGCCGACCGCCTGCTCTCGATCCTGCTGCTGCTCCAGACCCGCGGCCGGGTGTCCGCCACCGAACTCGCCGAGCGGCTGGAGGTGTCCGTCCGCACCATCTACCGCGACGTCGAGTCGCTCTCCGCCGCCGGGGTGCCGGTGTTCACCGAGCGCGGGCGGCACGGCGGCATCGGCCTGCTGCCCGGCTACCGCACCGACGTCACGGGCCTGACCGCGGACGAGGCCAGGGCGCTGTTCGTGCTCTCCGCCCAGGGCGCGCACAGCGACCTCGGGCTGGACGGGGCGCTCGGTTCGGCGCTGCGCAAGGTGATGGCGGCGCTGCCGGCCCCGCACCGGCCGGCCGCCGAGCGGATCAGCGAGCGGATCCTGGTCGACCCGGCCCGCTGGATGCAGACCCCCGGCGCGGTCGGCCCCGCCGCCGGGCCGGACCTGGGCGAGCTGCAGTACGCCGTCTTCGCCGACCGGCGGCTGCGGCTGCGCTACCGGCACGGCGGCACGCCCGCGCCGGTGGAGTACACCGTCGACCCGTACGGGCTGGTGAGCAAGGCGGCGGTCTGGTACCTGGTGGCCGATCTGCACGGCGAGCCGCGGCTGTTCCGGGTCGACCGGGTGCTGGCCGCCGACACCACCGAGGAGACGGTGCGGCGCCGGGCCGGGGTCGGGCTCGGTGACGCCTGGGCGGTGCTGCGCGAGCAGGTGGAGCGGCTGCCGAAGGACCTGCCGGTGCGGGTGCGGGTCCGGCGCGGACGGCTGGACATGTTCCTGCGCATCCACGGCGGCCGGGTCACCGCGCCGCCGCCGGAGGCGGGCGCCGGGCCGCCCGAGGAGTGGGCCGAGGTGGCGATGGCCTTCCCGGCACCGGCGGCCGTCCGGTCGCTGCTGGCCTTCGGCGCGGACGTCGAGGTGCTGGTCCCGCCGGCCGCCCGGCGCGAGCTGGCCAGGGCGGCGGCGGAGGCCCTGCGGCTGTACCAGGACCAGCCGTCCT
This sequence comes from Kitasatospora sp. NPDC048715, assembly GCF_043198905.1. Classification (NCBI taxonomy): domain Bacteria; kingdom Bacillati; phylum Actinomycetota; class Actinomycetes; order Kitasatosporales; family Streptomycetaceae; genus Kitasatospora; species Kitasatospora sp. NPDC048715. The sequence goes on from NZ_JBICVH010000010.1 coordinate 239,215, forward strand.
GAGCCCCGGGGGCCGGCCTCAGGAGCCGGGGTTGGCCCGGACCACGTCCTGGTAGCGGCCGAGGGAGATCGCCGCGAAGTTGCGCAGGCTGTCGGTGCCCTCGGTGAAGTAGCCGTTGTGGCCGGCCGCGCGGGCCGAGGAGATCTGCTCGGAGCCGAAGCCGCTCGCCGTCGGGTCGGCGCCGTGGCCGAGTCCGCCGACCTCCAGGAACGGCACGTTGCCGATCCAGTCGCTGGGGTTGCGGGTGGCCCAGACGTGCACGCCGGCGCCCAGTTCGGTGGTGCTCTGCACGCCCATGCCGGGGCTGCCGAAGACCACCAGGTCGGTGATGCCGGAGGTGTCGGACGGCGAGGCCGCCGCGCGCGGGATCTCCGGGGCGGCGGTGCCGCAGACCACCGAGCCGTACGAGTGGCAGAGCAGCGACGGCGGCGCGTCCGGCCGGGTGGTCTCCTTCAGCCCGGAGAGCAGCCGCTCCAGCCGGGGGGCGGCGACGTCGGCGAGCCGGGAGGTGGCGGCGTCCGGGCCGAGGCCGGAGGGGGTGACGTAGCCGGTCCAGGAGATCACGGCGGTCCGGGTGTTCGGCGCCTGGCGCCGCTCCTCGGCGTGGAGGGCGCGGGCCATGCCGGCCGGGGAGCGCAGCGGCTCGGCGGCCTGGTCGTGGTGGCCGAGGTCGGCGTCCGAGCCGGGGACGAGCACGGAGATCCGCTCGGCGTCGGCGAGGTCGCCCCACACCTCGCTGACCAGGCCGCGGCCGCGCGGGTCGAAGGCCAGGACCTGCCGGCCGGGGGCGAGCAGGTGCTCGACGTCGTTGGCGCGGGAGACGGCCAGCGCGCGGGTGTCGGAGTCCAGTTCGCGGTCGGCGGCGCGGGCCAGGGCCCGGTCGCGCTCGGCGGCCAGGGCGATCCTGTTGGCGCGGTAGCGCAGGTCCAGCGGGGCGCCGTCGTAGTTGCCGACGACCAGCGGGTACTGCTGGATCAGCCGGTCCAGTTCGGTGGGCGCGAGCGAGGCGAAGAACGCCGCGGCGGCGGCCGGGGCGGTGGTGGCCGGGTCGGGCAGGGAGTGGCCGAAGGAGTGGTCCTGGACCCAGGCGGCGCTGCCGGCCGGAGGGGTGGAGATCGCCAGCTGTTCGGAGGAGACCGCGGCCGCGGCGGCGGCGCCTCCGGCGTCGGCGAGCACCGCGCAGCCGGCGAACGCCCCGATCAGTACCCGCTTCCAGCGCCGACGGTTGCGCACCGCACCAACTCCCTTGGGGCCCGTCACCGTTTCGCGGGCGGTGCCCGGAGGGTGCGATAGCTCTGCTGACTTCCCTGCGCAAGCCTAGGGGGCCCGGAGGGAGGACGGGAACGCCTAAACTGTGGGATGGATCACATGAACCCGGGGTGTCCGCGCGACGTCTCCCAGTGGTTCGGACGGTGCCCCGTGCGGCCGTTCGACAGGGCCGCGCTCAGGCGTCGAACTCGCGTACCAGGCGCTTCGGCGCCGTCCGCCGCCAGGCCTCGGTGACGAGGTCGTGCAGCTCGTCCCGGTCCACCAGGTCCAGCCGGACGCTCACCCAGCCGTGCCGTCCGACGTACGGGGCGGAGGAGAACACCTCGGGTTCGGCGGCGAGCAGTTCGGCCTGGTCCTCGAGGGAGGCCTTGACGGTGACCCGGTCCCCGTCGGGCGCGCCCATCGCGAAGATCCGGCCGCGGACCCGCAGCGTCTCGATGTCCCAGGTCGGCTCCTGGGCGGCTTCCGGCAGGGCCAGCGCCATCGTGCGGAACTCGTCGAACGTCACCATGGCGGCAGGGTAGGGCAGGACACCGACAGCGTGCCGCAGGGGCGCGGACCGATCGGCCCGCGCCCCTGCGGCACGCCGTGCTCCGCCGCCCGGAGCGGCCCGCACCCGGTGGGCCGTCACACCACGCCCAGCGCGTACGCCGCGAAGAGCGCCGCCGCGGCGCCGGCCACCGCCTTGCCGCCCCGCGAGAAGGCCGTCCACGGGCCGTCGAACCGGCGGGTGAACCAGCCGAGCGCCACCAGCACGGCGGCGAACAGCGGCAGCAGCGCCAGCCTGGCGGCCACCCAGCCGAGCGAGTCCGGCGCGGTGGTCAGCCCCGGGACGGCACCCAGCCCGGCCGCGCCCGGCACGGCGACCGCGAGCATCGCGCTCTGGTGCCAGCAGAAGATCGTCATCGCCGACAGGTTGACCACCACGACCGGCAGCCAGAGCAGCGGACGGCGGGTCAGCAGCCGGCCCAGCCGCTCCCGCAGCAGCACCGCGGCGCCGCACTGGAACGCCGCCAGGGCGAGCACCAGCAGGGACGGCGGGTGCGAGTTGGTGCGCGCGGCCCCGGGCACGCCGACCATGCTGGCCGGGTAGTGGAAGACCAGCAGCAGCGCGGCGAACAGCGCCCCGCCGCCGAGCAGCAGCAACCGGGCCGCCGGGCGGCCGAGCCGGCCCTGCGCCCAGAGCACGCCCAGCTGGTAGCCGAACAGCCAGCCCGGAAGGATGTTCAGCAGCGCGACCCAGGACGGCACCGCCCCGGCCCACGGCCCGTACCGCAGCAGGTCGACGGCGGCGACCGAGGCCACCAGCAGGCCCGCGGACCAGCCGCCCAGCCGGCGCCCGGCGGCCACGCAGAGCGGGGTGAGCGCGGTCAGCCCCAGGTAGACCCCGATGTACCAGAGCGGCTGCACCACCAGGGTGGCACCGGTGCGCAGGGTGTCCGCGGGGACGCCGAGCGCGGGCAGCAGCGGGACCAGCGCCGCCCAGACGGCCGTCACCCCGAGCACCGGGCGCAGCAGCCGGACGGTACGGGCCCGCAGCCAGCCGCCGTACGTCACGCCCCTGGCCCGGGCCCGCTCCAGCGAGCGGACCGAGGAGTGGCCGCCGACCAGGAAGAACACCCCGAGCATCTGGAGCACCCAGCTGAGCGGGGCGAAGAAGCCGAGGGTGGAGAGCGGGCTGGTGTTGTGCAGGGCGCCGTCGGGGGAGCGGGTGAGGCCGCCGAGCATCCAGTGGCCGACCGGTACGGCGAGCAGGGCGAGGGCGCGCAGCCCGTCCAGGGCGCGGTCGCGGTGGGCCGGGGTCTTCGCGTCGACCCGCGCGGCGGCGCGGCGCAGCGCGGTGAGCGGCCGGGGGGTGCGGGGCCGGGGCGTGCGGGGCTCCGCGGTGCGGGGCCGGGGGGCGAGGGTGCTGGCCATGGTGGTGCTCCTTCCGGTGCGGGCGGTCAGGCGCGGCCGAGCGCGACGGCGGCGTAGGCGGCGAGGGAGGCGGTGCCGGGGGCGAAGTAGCCGTCGTGGCCGTGGGATCCGGTGGCGGGCAGCGGGCGGGCGCCGAAGCCGGGGGCGGTCGGGTCGGCGCCGTGGCCGAGGCCGAACAGCCGGACGTTGGGCACGTCGCCGATCCAGTCGGAGTCGTTGCGGGCGGTGGCCCAGAGCGGGACGCCCGGGTCGAGGTCGGCGGCCGAGCCGATGCCCATGCCGGGCGAGCCGAGCACCACCACGCCGGAGGCCTGCGCGGGGGTGGGGCGGGCCAGGCCGCAGACGACCGAGCCGTAGCTGTGGCAGAACACGGTGGGCGGGGCCTGCGGGCGGGTGGTGACGGCGAGTCCGTCGAGCAGCCGGGTGAGGCGGGGGGCGCCGGCCCGGGCCAGGTCCTCGGTGGCGGCGTCCGGGCCGAGGCCGAGCGGGGTGGTGTAGCCGGCCCAGGCGATCACGGCGGTCCGCCCGTCGGTGGCGTCCAGCAGCGCGCGGGCCATGCCGGCGGGGGTGCCGTACGGGCCGGACGCGCGGTCGAAGCGGAGCAGGTCGATGTCCGAGCCGGGGACGATCACGGCGGTGCGGCGGGCGGTGGCGAGGTCGCCGTACACCTCGGCGACCTGGCCGCGGCCGCGCGGGTCGAAGGCGAGGATCCGCCGGCCGCCGTCCAGCAGGGCGCGGTAGCGCTCGGCGCGGGTGCTGGCGGCCTCGTGGTCCTGCGGGGTGAGGGCGGGGTCGGTGGCCCGGGCGAGTTCGCGGGTGCGCTCGGCGGTCAGGGCCAGGGCGTTGGCCCGGTAGCGGAGGGCGACCGGGGCGCCGTCCAGGTTGCCGACCACCAGCGGGTGCCGGACGGCCAGGGCGTCCTGCGCGGCCGGGGCGAGTTCGGCGAAGAACGCGGCGACGCCGGCCGGGGTGGTGGTGGCCGGGTCGGGCAGCCGCCGGCCGAGCGAGGAGTCGGCCGTCCAGGCGGCGCTGCCGGGCGGCGGGCCGGTGACCGCGGTCTGGGTGTCGGCGGCCCAGCCGCCCGCGCCGAGTACGACCGCCAGCGCCACCGCGGTGGCGGCGATCGCCCGTCCGGCCCGAAACCTGCGCATGTCCTTGCCCTCCCTCGTCCGTTCGGCCGCCGAATCCGTTCGGCGTCCGATGGGGAGGAAGGTAGGAACGCGACGGCCCCGCGGACGTCACACCGCGGGGCCAACTCCCGGGTGCTACCCGGGTATCAGAGGGGGCGAACGGCTGCTCCTACTGACCTGGGGTCACCAGGCCGGACTCGTAGGCCAGGACGACCGCCTGGGCGCGGTCGCGCAGGCCGAGCTTGGCGAGGATGCGCCCGATGTGGGTCTTGACGGTCTGCTCGGCGAGCACCAGCTTGGCGGCTATCTCCTGGTTGGACAGGCCGCGGGCGATCAGCTCCAGCACTTCGGTCTCGCGCGGGGTCAGGCCGTTGAGCCGTACCTTGGGGTCGTGGCGCTTGGCCGGGCGGGTGCGGGCGAAGTCCTCGATCAGCCGGCGGGTCACCGAGGGGGCGAGGAGCGCCTCGCCGGCCGCGACCACCCGGACCGCGGCGATCAGGTCGGCCGGCGGGGCGTCCTTGAGCAGGAAGCCGCTGGCCCCGGCGCGCAGCGCCTCGTACACGTAGTCGTCCACGTCGAAGGTGGTCAGCATCAGCACCTTGGGCCGGTGGGCGCCCGGCACGGCCGGGTCGAGCAGCCGCCGGGCCGCCTCCAGGCCGTCCATGACGGGCATCCGGACGTCCATCAGCACCAGGTCCGGGTGGGTGCGGCCGTTGACCTCCAGGGCCTGGGCGCCGTCCGCCGCGTCCCCCACCACGTCGATGTCGCTCTGGGCGTTGAGCAGGGCCGCGAAGCCCGCGCGCACCATGGCCTGGTCGTCGACGATGATCACGCGGATGGTCATGCGGTGGTCTCCCGGGGGGTGTCTGGAGGGTCGAGGGGCAGGACGGCGGCCACCTTGAAGCCGCCGTCCGGCAGCGGGCCGGTGTCCAGCCTGCCATCGACCAGCCGGACGCGTTCACGCATTCCGACCAGCCCCTGCCCGGTGCCCTCGACCGAGGCCTCCAGCGACTCGGTGCGCTCCGGCGGGGGCGCGTTGACCACCGTCACCAGCAGTGCCGGGCCGTCCGCGGTCAGCGACACCCAGGTCCGCGCGCCGGGGGCGTGCCGCACCACGTTGGCCAGCGCCTCCTGCACGATCCGGTACGTGGACAGGCCGACGGCCTGCGGCACCAGGTCCACCAGGTCCGGCTCCACCGTCAGCTCGGCCGGCACCCCGGCCCGGCCCACCGTCTCGACCAGCTGGGCGAGTTGGCCGACCCCGGGCTGCGGTGCCTTCTCCCCGCCGGACTCCTCGCTGCGCAGCACGCCGAGCAGCCGGCGCATCTCGGCCAGTGACTCGCGGGCGGTGCCGGCTATCGCGGTGAACTCCTCGGCGGCCTCGTCCGGCACCCCGGTGATCCGGTACGGCGCGCTGGCCGCCTGCACCGCGATGACCGACATGTGGTGCGCCACCACGTCGTGCAACTCCCGTGCGATCCGGGCGCGTTCCTCCAGCAGGGTGCGGCGTTCGCGTTCGGCCTCGCTGATGTGCTCCTGCTCGGTGAGCAGCCGGCGGGCCACGGCGCGGTCCCGGACGGCCCAGCCGAGCAGCAGCGCGGCGCCGCTGAGTGCGATCAGCAGCACGGTGGTGCCGTCGCCGGAGCGGGGCAGGCCGAGGGTGGTGGTGAGCGCGGTGAGCAGCACGGTGGCCACCCAGACCGAGACCACGGTGGCCCGGCTCTCCCGCAGCGCGAGGGCGAGCAGCAGGAAGACGTAGGCGATGATCATCGGGGCCGTCCACGGCCAACTGCCCATCAGCTGGTGGTGGCGGGCGGTGATGCTGGCGGTGGCGACCATGGCGGCGGCGCTGATCCACCAGGCGGTCAGCGGCCGGGTGACGGCGAGGAACAGCGGCGTGGTCTGGGCGATGGTGAGCGCGGCGGCCACCGGCAGCACCAGGTCGTAGAAACCGACCAGGTTGGCGATGCCGGTGGGGATCAGCGAGCCCTGCAGGGCGATCACGACGATGTACGGCAGTCGGCGCACCCAGCGCCGCCGGGAGTCGCCGAGCAGCGGGGTCGCGTCCTCGCTCGGGGTGGTCAGGTGGTGCCGCAGGGCGCGCAGTTGGCGCAGTGCGAACGCGCGGGCGTCGGCTTCGGTGGGCGTTTTCATCGTGGGCCAGCCTAGGAGGGCGGGCCGTGCGGGTCGTCGCACTGGAGCGCGAACTTCCGCGGGGCTACCGGGGTACCGGGTGATACCCCGGTATGACCCGGGTGCGGCGCCGGGTGCTACGCGGGGCTGCGCCAGTGGCCGGCCAGGGCCGGGCCGAGCTGGTCGAAGTAGCGCTCGATCACCGCGACCATGCCCTCGGGGCCGGCCGGTGCGTGCTCGGCGCTCCAGGACAGGTGGGCCGAGCGCAGCAGGCTGCCGAAGACGGCGGCGAGCACGGCGGGGCGCAGGTCCTCGGCCGGGTCCAGGCCCTCGCGTTCGGCGAGCACCTGGACCACCAGGCGCTCCTGTTCGGTGACCCGGCGCAGTTGGGCGGCGAGCAGCGGGGGCGTCTCCTCGATCATCCGCATGAGCTCCAGGGCGCTGTGGATCGAACCGGGGCCGGCGGACTCCTCGCTGCCGAGGTCGCGCCAGGCCTTGACGATCGCGGCGCGCAGGGCCTGGAGCGGGGTCTCCTCGGCCGGGCGGTGGCGCAGGCACTCGATGAAGTAGTCCTCGGCCACGGCCATCACGGCGAGCGCGACCTCGTCCTTGTTGGCGAAGTAGCGGAAGAAGGTGCGCTGGGAGACGTCGACGGCGGAGGCGATCTCGTCGACGGTCGTGTGGGCGAAGCCCTGCCTGAGGAAGAGCAGGTGGGCGGCCTGGATCAGGGCGTAGCGGGTCTGCTGCTTCTTGCGCTCGCGCAGGCCCGGCGCGCGTTCGGGGCCCGCCGGGGTGCCGGTGGTGCGGGGGGTGTGAGCGGCCATGGCGGGGGCCTTCCGGAGCGCTGGGTGTGGCGGGTGGGACCACAACTTTAGCGCTCTGACAAATGGCAGTGATGGTCAGAAGTCACTGTTTGCCGAATGTCAGAGGCTGACATAATCTGCCGGGGTGGCGCCCGTCGGGCCGGGGCACCTGTGGGGACGGGTGGGCCGGGGCGCCACGCCCATGTCCCGCACCGAGCCACGCCCCCGGAGGGCCCAGATGAGTCAGTCCGTCGTGAAGAACTCCGAGGCGGACGCGCCGCCGAACCCACCGTCGGGGGGCGGTCTCAAGGGACACCCCTGGCTGACCCTGCTGACCGTCGCGGTCGGCGTCATGATGGTCGCGCTGGACGGCACGATCGTCGCCATCGCCAACCCGGTGATCCAGGAGAAGCTGCACGCGGCGCCCTCCGAGATCCAGTGGGTCACCAGCGGCTACCTGCTGGCCCTGGCGGTCTTCCTGATCACCGCCGGCAAGATCGGTGACCGCTTCGGCCACAAGACCACCTTCCTGGTCGGCGCGGCGGGCTTCGCCGTCACCTCGGCCGCGATCGGCTTCGCCGGCAACATCCAGACCGTGATCGCCTTCCGGGTGCTCCAGGGCCTGTTCGGCGCGCTGCTCCAGCCGGCCGCGCTGGGCCTGCTGCGCGGGGCCTTCCCGGCCGAGAAGCTCAACATGGCGATCGGCATCTGGGGCGGCGTGATCGGCGCCTCCACCGCGGCCGGACCGATCGTCGGCGGCCTGCTGGTCGAGCACGTCAACTGGGAGTCGGTGTTCTTCATCAACATCCCGGTCGGCCTGGTCGCGCTGGCGCTGGGCGTGTGGATCCTCAAGGACGTCCGGGCCGAGAACGCCGCCAAGTCCTTCGACCTGCCCGGCATCGCGCTGCTCTCGGTGGGGATGTTCGCGCTGGTCTTCGGCATCATCAAGGCCCCCGAGTGGGGCTGGGGCGACGGTCGGACGCTGCTGTTCCTGATCGGCGCGGTGGTCCTGATGGTGCTGTTCGCGCTCTGGCAGGGCAAGGCCCGCGAGCCGCTGATCCCGCTCGGCCTGTTCCGCTCGGTGCCGCTGTCGGCGGGCGTCCTGCTGATGGTGCTGATGGCCTTCGCGTTCTTCGGCGCGATCTTCTTCGTGACCTTCTACCTCCAGAACGTCCACGGGATGAAGCCGGTCGAGGCCGGCGTCCACCTGCTGCCGATGACCGGCATGATGATCATCGGCTCGCCGCTGGCCGGCCTGGCGATCGGCAAGCTGGGCCCGCGCATCCCGATCGTGGCCGGCATGCTGATCACCACCACCGCGATGTTCGGCATGTCCACCCTGGACACCGGCTCCGGCAACGGCGTGATGTCGCTCTGGTTCGTCCTGATGGGCCTGGGCATCAGCCCGGTCATGGTCGGCGCCACCGAGGTGATCGTCGGCAACGCCCCGCTGGAGCTGTCCGGCGTGGCCGGCGGCCTCCAGCAGGCCGCGATGCAGGTCGGCGGCAGCCTCGGCACCGCGGTGCTGGGCGCGCTGATGGCCGCCAAGGTCGGCGACGTCCTGCCGGGCAACTGGGCCAAGGCCGGTCTGCCGCCGGTGGAGGGCGAGGCGGGCGAGGGCCTCAAGCAGGCCGCCCAGCTGGGCATCGCCCCGCCGGCCCCGGCCGGCACCCCGCAGCAGGCGGTGGACGCGATGGCCGGCGCCGTCCACGAGTCCTTCGTGAGCGGCATGTCGCTGGCCTTCGCGGTGGCCGCCGTGGTGGCCTTCGGCGCCGCCGTGCTCGGCCTGCTCACCCGCCGCGGCGCCACCGACGCGGGCCCGGCCGTGCACATCTGACCGGCCCCGCCGCGCCACGGCCCCGGACTCGTCGGAGTCCGGGGCCGTCGTGCTGCTCCGGGGACCGGACGGAGGGCCGCGCCGCGGCGAACGCCGAAGGGCCGGACCCCCGACGGGAGTCCGGCCCCTCAGTGCCTACGGGCTGATCAGGCCTCGCCGCCGGCGGCACCCGGGTCGGCCGCGGCCACGTCCAGCAGCTGGTAGCGGTCGATCGCGTCCTTCAGCGCCGAGCGGTCGATCTTGCCCTGCTTGGCGAGCTCGGTGAGCACCCCCAGGACGACCGACTGCGCGTCGATGTGGAAGAAGCGACGGGCCGCGCCACGGGTGTCGGCGAAGCCGAAGCCGTCGGCGCCCAGCGACTGGTACTGACCCGGCACCCAGCGGGCGATCTGGTCCGGCACCGCGCGCATCCAGTCGGACACCGCGACGACCGGGCCCTCGGCACCCTGGAGCTTCTGGGTGACGTACGGCACGCGCTGCTGCTCCTCGGGGTGCAGCAGGTTGAACTCCTCGGCCTCCACCGCGTCGCGGCGCAGCTCGTTCCAGGAGGTCGCGGACCAGACGTCGGCCTTGACGTTCCACTCCTCGGCGAGGATGCGCTGGGCCTCCAGGGCCCACGGCACGGCCACGCCGGAGGCGAGGATCTGGGCCGGGATCTGGCCGGCGGTGCCCGGCGCGTACTTGTGCAGACCCTTGAGGATGCCCTCGACGTCCACGTTCTCGGGCTCGGCCGGCATCTTGATCGGCTCGTTGTAGACGGTCATGTAGTAGAACACGTCCTCGCCGTGCGGGTGCTCGGCGCTGGAGCCGTACATCCGCCGCAGACCGTCCTGGACGATGTGCGCGATCTCGAAGCCGTACGCCGGGTCGTACGCGACGACACCCGGGTTGGTCGAGGCCAGCAGGTGCGAGTGGCCGTCGGCGTGCTGCAGGCCCTCACCGGTCAGCGTGGTGCGGCCGGCGGTGGCGCCGATCACGAAGCCGCGGGCCAGCTGGTCGGCCATCTGCCAGAACTGGTCGCCGGTGCGCTGGAACCCGAACATCGAGTAGAAGACGTACACCGGGATCAGCGGCTCGCCGTGGGTGGCGTAGGAGGAGCCGGCGGCGATCAGCGAGGCGGTGCAGCCCGCCTCGGAGATGCCGTCGTGCAGCATCTGGCCGGTCGGCGACTCCTTGTAGGCGAGGAGGAGGTCCCGGTCGACCGACTCGTAGGTCTGGCCGAGCGGGTTGTAGATCTTCGCCGACGGGAAGAGCGAGTCCATGCCGAAGGTGCGGTACTCGTCCGGCGCGATCGGCACGAAGCGGTTGCCGATGCCCTTGTCCCGCATGAGGTCCTTGAGCACCCGGACGAACGCCATGGTGGTGGCGATGGTCTGGTTGCCGGAACCCTTCTTGACCGCCTTGTACGCGTCGTCGCCGGGCAGCTCCAGCTTCCGCGGGCGGACCTTGCGGGTCGGCACGTAGCCGCCCAGCTCCTCCCGGCGGTCGTGCATGTACTGGATCTCCTCCGAGTCGCGGCCCGGGTGGTAGTAGGGCGGGTAGCCCTCCTCCAGCTGCTTGTCGGTGATCGGCAGGTGCAGCCGGTCGCGGAAGCGCTTCAGGTCCTCGACCGTCAGCTTCTTCATCTGGTGGGTGGCGTTGCGGCCCTCGAAGTTGGGGCCCAGCGTCCAGCCCTTGACGGTCTGGGCGAGGATGACCGTCGGCTGGCCCTTGTGCTCGCGGGCCGCCTTGAACGCCGCGTAGATCTTCTTGTGGTCGTGGCCGCCGCGACCCAGGTGCTGGATCTGCTGGTCGGTCATGTTCTCGACCATGGCGCGCAGGCGCAGGTCGCCGCCGAAGAAGTGCTCGCGGATGTACTGGCCGGTCTCGGTGGCGTAGGTCTGGAACTGGCCGTCCACCGTGGTGTTCAGCTTGTTGACCAGGACGCCGTCGCGGTCCTGCGCGAGCAGCGGGTCCCAGCTGCGGTCCCAGACCAGCTTGATCACGTTCCAGCCGGCGCCCCGGAACTGGGACTCCAGCTCCTGGATGATCTTGCCGTTGCCGCGGACCGGGCCGTCCAGGCGCTGCAGGTTGCAGTTGACCACGAAGGTCAGGTTGTCCAGGCCCTCGCGGGCGGCCAGCGACAGCTGGCCGAGCGACTCGGGCTCGTCCATCTCGCCGTCGCCGAGGAAGGCGTAGACCTGCGAGTCGGAGGTGTCCTTGATCCCGCGGTGCTCCAGGTAGCGGTTCATCCGGGCCTGGTAGATCGCGCCGAGCGGGCCGAGGCCCATCGAGACGGTCGGGAACTCCCAGAAGTCCGGCATCAGCCGCGGGTGCGGGTAGCTGGAGAGGCCGTACGGGGCCTTCGACTTCTCCTGGCGGAACGCGTCGAGCTGCTGCTCGGTGAGCCGGTCCAGCAGGAAGGCGCGGGCGTAGATGCCGGGGGAGGCGTGGCCCTGGAAGAAGACCTGGTCCCCGGACTCGCCCTCGCCGTCCTTGCCGCGGAAGAAGTAGTTGAAGCCGACGTCGTACAGAGACGCGGAGGAGGCGAAGGTGGCGATGTGGCCACCGACGCCGATGCCCGGGCGCTGCGCCCGGGAGACCATGACGGCCGCGTTCCACCGGGTCGCGTTGAGGATCTTCCGCTCGATCTCCTCGTTGCCGGGGAAGAACGGTTCGTCCTTGGTCGCGATGGTGTTGACGTAGTCCGTGCTGCGCATCTCGGGCACGGCGACACGCTTCTCGCGGGCGCGCTCGATCAGCCGCAGCATCAGGTAACGGGCACGCTCACGCCCCCGCTCGTCGATGGCCGCATCGAGCGACTCCAGCCATTCCGCGGTCTCCTCGGGATCGAAGTCCGGGACCTGACTCGGAAGGCCGCCAATGATGATCGGGTTGCGATCGGATCCGGAAGCCACGCTGTTCCTTCACTGTCGGTCGAAACTGAGGTGTGTCGCGCCGCCTCCATCGTGCTACCGCGCTCGGAGATCCGTCATCTCTACCGATCGGTAACCGGTCCGCCCGGCGGGCGGCCCGGTCTGGCGGCGTGCGGTGCGGGCGTCTTCGTCCGCTCCGCACACCCCCGGGTGTTACGAAAAGAGGTGGTCCGACCTGGTGTCCCGTCCGCCCGATGGCGGGCGGCCGGGGTGAGGGCCAACAGGAGACTCTACGCCCGCGCACGCGCGGACCCGAATGCCGTTCGCATCTCGGGCGTGCGTACGGCCTGTGGGCCGGGACCACCCGAAGCATCCTTGGACCATGCAGAAAAGGGCAAATCGGTGTGATTCCCGCCACCTCGCGCGGCGTGTCCCCCTGCGACACGTCAACCTTTGGAGGGGATCGGGGGTCGGGTACTTGCGCGAACCGCCGCGCCCGTGTGGACTACGGCCACAGCCCCGGCATGGATGCCGGGCCGAATACTGGAGGTTATTCCCGTGAGCGCGACCGCGGACCCCGCGGACAAGTCCAACCCGGCGACCCGTCTCGGCTTCGAAGAGGGCCAGATCATCCAGGAGCTGGGGTACGACGACGACACTGACCAGGAGCTCCGCGAGGGAATCGAGGAGCTCATCGGGACGGATCTCGTCGACGAGGACTACGACGACGTCGCCGACGCCGTTCTGCTGTGGCACCGCGACGACGACGGGGACCTCACCGACGCCCTCGTCGACGCGCTGGAGTACCTCGCTGAAGGCGGCCTGATCTGGCTGATGACGCCCAAGACCGGGCGGGACGGCCACATCGAGGCCTCCGACATCAGCGACGCGGCCAAGACCGCGGGCCTCTCCCAGACCAGCTCGATCAACATCGTCAAGGACTGGGCGGCCACCAGGCTCGCGACCAAGTCCACGGCGAAGGGCGCCAAGCGCTGAGCGGTCTCCGAAGCACGTGCGGCGGGCCCCGCCGGAGGAATCCCTCCGGCGGGGCCCGCCGCACGTGCGCCGCCGCGCAGGCCGGTTCCGGGCCCCGCGCCGGCACCCCCGGGCCCGCCCGCCGGGGCGTTCGCGGACGGCGAACGCGGCGGGCCGCGGCCACCCGCCTCATCCGTTCGGCGCAACGGCCGTAAACGAATGCGAGGATGTGGCCCGCCGCGCCCGCCGCGCGGCGCGGTCGCGTCAGAAAGGTCCCGCTCATGGCCATCGAGGTCGGCACCCCGGCTCCGGACTTCGAGCTCAACAACCAGCACGGCGAGGCCGTCCGGCTCTCCGACTTCCGCGGCCGGCGGAACGTCGTCCTGGTCTTCTACCCGTTCGCCTTCACCGGCGTGTGCACGGGCGAGCTGGGCGCGATCCAGCGGGAGCTGGCGGGCCTGCAGAACGACACCGTGCAGGTGCTCGGCCTCTCCTGCGACTCGCAGTTCTCCCAGCGGGTCTTCGCCGACCGGGAGGGCCTGGAGTTCCCGCTGCTGGCCGACTTCTGGCCGCACGGCGAGGTCACCCGGGCCTACGGCGTCCTCGACGAGGAGCGGGGCTGCCCGCTGCGCGGCACCTTCGTGATCGACACCACGGGCACGGTGCGCTGGAGCGTCGTCAACGGCCTCCCGGACGCCCGGGACGAGCAGGAGTACCTGAAGGTCCTCGCGGCGCTCTGAGACCCCCGTACGGGCCCCGCACGCGCCTCGGCCGGGTCGTGAGCGCCCCGGGGCACCCGCCGGCCGAGTGCCCCGGGGCCGTGTCCGGCCTGATCAGGGGTGCGGACGGGAACCCCGTACTACGCTCGGGCCGTTGGCGGGGTGGGATGCGGGAGCCGATGGGACTCCCGCCGCCCCGGACCGCACCACCGGGGGCACCACTGGACGTGCCTCCCGATTCTTGGAGGACTAGTGGGAGTCAGCCTCAGCAAGGGCGGCAACGTCTCGCTCACCAAGGAGGCACCCGGCCTCACCGCCGTGGTCGTCGGCCTGGGCTGGGACGTCCGGACCACCACCGGCGCGGACTTCGACCTGGACGCCAGCGCCCTGCTGTGCAACGCCCAGGGCAAGGTCACCTCGGACGGCAACTTCGTGTTCTTCAACAACCTGAAGAGCCCGGACGGCTCGGTCGAGCACACCGGTGACAACCTGACCGGCGAGGGCGAGGGCGACGACGAGGCGATCAAGGTCAACCTGGCCGGCGTGCCGGTGGACGTCGAGAAGATCGTCTTCCCGGTGTCGATCTACGACGCCGAGACCCGCGGCCAGAACTTCGGCCAGGTGCGCAACGCGTTCATCCGCGTGGTGAACCAGGCCGACAACACGGAGCTGGCCCGCTACGACCTCTCCGAGGACGCCTCCACCGAGACCGCGATGGTCTTCGGCGAGCTGTACCGCAACGGCGTGGAGTGGAAGTTCCGCGCCATCGGCCAGGGCTACGCCTCCGGTCTGCGCGGCATCGCGCAGGACTTCGGCGTCAACGTCTGAGCCCGCGCCGGCGCCCTGCGGCGCGGGCTGCGCGCCGTTCTCCCGGGGCGGCCCCGGACCTCCGAGGTCCGGGGCCGCCCCGGCTTCGTCCGGCCCGGTGCCGAGGCGGTTCCTCGCACTGCGAGGATGTGAGTTCAGGAAGTTCAGCCGACCAGAACCGGTCGGCCGGGGCCGCGGGGGACTACACCTGGATGGCGCCCCGGGAGAAGCAAGGGAGGAAGAACGTCATGGTGGTCACGCTCGCCAAGGGTGGCAACGTCTCGCTCACCAAGGCCGCGCCGAACCTGACGCAGGTCCAGATCGGCCTCGGCTGGTCCGCCCGTTCGACCACGGGCGCCCCGTTCGACCTCGACGCTAGCGCCCTGATCTGCGGTGGCGGGCGAGTGCTCGGTGACGAGTACTTCGTCTTCTACAACAACCTCAAGAGCCCCGAGGGCTCGGTGGAGCACCAGGGCGACAACCTCACCGGCGGCGACGAAACGGGTGACGACGAGGTGGTCCTGGTCAGCCTGGACCTCGTCCCGGCGCAGGCCGACAAGGTGATCTTCGCGGTCTCGATCTACGAGGCCGAGGCGCGGCTCCAGAACTTCGGTCAGGTCCGCAACGCCTACATCCGGGTCGTCAACTCGGTCGACGGCCAGGAGATCGCCCGCTACGACCTGTCCGAGGACGCGTCCAGCGAGACCGCGATGATCTTCGGTGAGCTGTACCGCTACGCGGGCGAGTGGAAGTTCCGCGCGGTGGGCCAGGGGTACGCCTCCGGCCTGCGTGGCATCGCGCTCGACTTCGGCGTGAACGTACAGTAAAGGCGGAAATCGGACTTGTCGTACCCGACCCGATCATGAGAACAGAGGGCAGTGCGGGGGTGACCTGACCGGGCCGGGCCCGGTCAGGACGTCTCGGGGACGAGGCCGCCCCCGGCACGGCCAGAACCCGAAAGGTAGCCAACTCCCGTGTTCCTCCGCACATTCGGCTGGTCGTTCGCGATCACCGTCATCGGCCTGATCGCGGCCGGCCTGCTCTGGGGAGCCCAAGGCTTCGGCATCGTGCTGATGCTCTCCATCCTGGAGATCTCCCTGTCGTTCGACAACGCGGTGGTCAACGCCACGGTGTTGAAGCGGATGAACCCGTACTGGCAGAAGATCTTCCTGACCGTCGGTGTCCTCATCGCGGTCTTCGGCATGCGCCTGGTCTTCCCGCTGCTGGTCGTCGGCCTCACCGCGAAGCTCAGCCCCACGACGGTCATCGACCTCGCGCTGCACTCCGAGAAGACCTACGAGGGCCTCACCTACGGCCAGTACCTGGAAGCGGCCAACCCGGCCATCGCGGCCTTCGGCGGCGTCTTCCTGCTGATGATCTTCCTCGACTTCATCTTCGAGGAGAAGGACTACAACTGGCTGGCCTGGATCGAGCGCCCGCTGGAGAAGGTCGGCAAGCTGGAGGCCTTCTCCACCGTCGTCGCCCTGGTCGCCCTGCTGCTCGCCTCCAACTTCTTCGCCGGGGAGCACGCGGAAACCGTTCTGCTCGCCGGTGTCCTCGGCCTGGTCACCTACCTCGCCGTCAACGGCCTCTCCTCGATCTTCGAGTCGGGGCTGGAGGCCGAGGAGGAGCGCGAGGAGGAGGCGGAGAAGGCCGGCAAGTCGATCGTCCAGGTCGGCGGCAAGGCCGCGTTCTTCCTCTTCCTCTACCTGGAGGTCCTGGACGCCTCGTTCTCCTTCGACGGCGTGGTCGGCGCGTTCGCCATCTCCAGCGACATCTTCCAGATCACCCTGGGCCTCGGCATCGGCGCGATGTACATCCGCTCGCTGACCGTCTTCCTGGTCCGCAAGGGCACCCTGGACGACTACGTCTACCTGGAGCACGGCGCGCACTACGCCATCGGCGCGCTGGCGGCGATCCTGCTGATCGGGATCAAGTACCACATCCCGGAGATCGTCACCGGGCTGATCGGCGTCGCCTTCATCGGGCTGGCGCTCGGCTCGTCGATCCTGCGCAACCGGCGCGAGGGCGCGGACGAGGAACCGGAGCTGGTCGGCACCGGAAAGTAGTCCGCAGGGCAAGCGAAACGGCCGCCTCCGGGATTTCCCGGGGGCGGCCGTTCCTCGTGGTCCGCGACCGTGGCCGCGGGGTGCCGGGGTCAGCCGAGCTGCTGCTCGATCGCGCGCAGCTTGCGCTCCAGCGAGTCCAGCTTCGGCATCGACAGGGTGTCGTCGTCGGCCGTCAGGTCGATGGCCGAGCCGCTGCGGGACGACCCGGTGCCGGAGGAGGACGAGGAGTACGAGGACGAGGAGTAGGAGGACGAGTACGAGGAGGACGAGTACGAGGAGCCGACGGCGGCGCGGGGGCGGCGGCCGGCGTCCAGCGCGGCCGGCTCCGGCGAGTCGCCGGACAGGAGCGAGGCCGAGGTCGAGGTGGTGGCGTCGGATCCCGCGGCTAGGGCAGGCTCCGTAGCGCTCGGGCCGTCTCCGGCAGCCGTGAGGGCGGGAACCTGGCGGCCGCCGCGGGTCCGGGCGAGCATGCCGCCCTGCCGGGAGATGGCCTTCAGCTCGGCCCGCTCGCGGCGGTCGGCCGTACGGGCGCGGGCCTTGGCGTCCAGCTTCGCCTGGCGCTCCTCGCGCACCTCGTCGACCGCCTCGTCCAGGCTGCGGACGTTCTCCAGCAGCATCAGCGACCAGGCCGCGTAGGTCTCGCGCGGGGCGCGCAGCCAGCGGACGATGCGGATCTGCGGCAGCGGGCGCGGCACCAGGCCCTGCTCCCGCAGCGCGGCCTTGCGGGTCTGCTTCAGCGCCCGGTCGAACAGGATCGCCGCCGAGATCGACATGCCGGAGAAGAACTGCGGGGCGCCGTCGTGCGACACGCCGCGCGGGGCGTGCACCCAGTTGAACCAGGCCGAGGCGATCGCGAACACCCAGACCAGCAGGCGCGAACCGAGCGCGGCGTCGCCGTGGCTGGCCTCGCGGACGGCGAGCACCGAGCAGAACATCGCGGCGCCGTCCAGACCGAACGGGACGAGGTACTCCCAGCCGCCGGACAGACCCAGGTTCTCCTTGCCGAAGCCGACCAGGCCGTGGAAGGAGAGGGCGGCCGCGACACCGGCGCAGCAGAACAGCAGCGTGTACGAGGAGATGCCGTAGATCATCTCCTTGCGCCGACGGCGCTCCTCGCTGCGCTCCCAGGAGTCGCCGGACTCGTCCTTCTTCGAGCTCTTGAATCGCAGCGTCGCCATCAGGACGGCGACGAACAGCAGGGCTGCGCCGCCGACGACGGTCCAGACCAGCTGTATGGAGGTCAGGTTCATTGCGGGTCGGGCCTCGGGTTTCCGCAGGGGACAGGATCACAGCGCGACACAGGCGGTCAGGGCCCGCCGAGCGGGAGCTGCCTGACGGTTCGTTCGTCGCCGCACGACGGGCCCGCCGCGCCCGCGCAGGGGCGGACGGGACACCTGTGCGGCTAGACGATATCGCGTCCGAAGGGGCGGCATGTTACGGGAGGGCGGCTTCCTCCCGCCAATCGACCCGCCGGTCGGGCCCGGTTGGGTAGAGGAGGGGGCGGACTGGGTATCCGACGGCCGGGCCGATGCCCGATCATTGGTCGGCGGACCGTCAGAACGCCTGGCGGGAGCAGGGGGAGAGGACTGCATGGTCTCGATCTGGGAGTACCTGCGCGGGGACAAGAGCTACACCTTCGACAACCCCGGCGGTCAGCACAAGGTCATACTCACCAAGTCGGCCCCGCAGCACGCGATCACCGGGTCGGCCGCCACCACCGGCTACCTCTACGTCAACCTGCACTGGACGATGAGCGCCGGAGGCGCCGCCCGGCCGAGCACCCGGGAGTCCGTGAAGCGGTTCTTCAGCCCACGGATCCTGCGGCCGCAGGACCCGGACTCGCCGCAGGGCACCGAGCCGACGAACGTCGACCTCGACCTGGCCTGCATGTACGAGCTCTCCGACGGGAGCACCGGCGTGGTGCAGCCGCTCGGCGGGCTCTTCGGAGACCTCCAGAACGCGCCGTACATCAAGCTCAGCGGCGACGACCAGTACGGGGCGCCGTCCGGCGAGACGATGTACGTCAACCTGGAGAAGAAGGACAAGTTCAAGCGGCTGCTGATCTTCGTCTACATCTACGACGGCACGCCGGCCTTCGAGCAGTCGCACGCGGTGGTCACGATCGTGCCGCAGACCGGGCCGCGGATCGAGATCAAGCTGGAGGAGCGGGCCCGGGCGGCGCGCTCCTGCGCGGTGGTGCTGATCGAGAACTCGGGGGACAACCAGCTGACGGTGCGCCGCGAGGTGCGGTACGTCAACGGGTTCCAGGCGGACATCGACCGGCTGTACGGCTTCGGGATGCAGTGGCAGCGCGGGTACAAGAGCGACTGACGGCGGTCGGCGGTCGGCGGTCGGCGGTTCGGTGGTGGTGCCGGGCCGGGGCCGCGGCTCGGCGGTTCCGGCGGGGCCGGGGTCGCGCGGGGCCGGGTCCGGGTCTCGGCGGGGCCGGGGCTGTCGGGCGGCCCCGCCGGGGGCGTCAGCGGGGCTGGAACTGCGGGCCCTGCGGGGGCAGGGCGAACTCCTCGCCGGTGGAGGCCGGGGGCTGGGCCGTCGGCGGCTGCGGCGGGACGGGCGGCTGCTGGCCGGTGCCGGGCTGCGGGTAGCCGTAGCCGGCGGGGCGCTGCTGCTGCGGCGGGACGGGCTGGTTCGGCTGGGGATAGCCGTAACCGCCCGGCTGCTGCTGGTACGGCTGCTGGCCGGTGCCCGGCTGCGGGTAGCCGTAGCCGCCGGCGGGCTGCTGCTGGGGGTGGCCGTACGCCGGGCCGGTCTGCTGGGGGTAGCCGTAGCCGGTGCCGGGCTGGTGGCCCGGGGGTGCGGTGGGCGGCGGGGGCATGGTCGGCGGGGCCGCGGGCGGCGGCGGGGTCGCCGGTGCGGGCGAGGCGCTCGTGGCGGCGGTGGCCGGGGCCGGGGCGGTGGCCGGTGGCTGGGTGGGCGGCTGGGCCGGGGCGGGCGGCTGGGCCGGCGGCGACAGCGGGACGGCCGGGGCCAGCGTGAAGGTGCCCGGCTCGGGGGTGGTCGAGCGCGGGTCCGGCATCGCGGTGCTGCGCGGGTCGAGAGTGCCGGACGGGGTGGTGGACACGGGCACCTGGGCGGGCACCTGGTCGGCCTCCGCCTCGTCGTCCACCATGATGCCGAAGTCGGTGGCGAGACCGATCAGCCCGGAGGTGTAGCCCTGGCCGATCGCCCGGAACTTCCAGGACCCGGACCGGCGGTACAGCTCGCCGGCGACCAGGGCGGTGACGTTCTCGGCGTCGTCGATCCCGAACTCGGCGAGCGCGGGCACGCCCTCGCCGGCCGTGGCGTCGAAGAGCAGCAGGCGCAGCCCCGGCACCGCGCGGAACGGTCCGCCCTCGGAGGAGCCGGCCAGCACCACCCGGTCCACCTCGGCGGGCAGCTTGCCCAGCTCGACCTCGATCGTGTCGATGATCTCGGCGCCGCCGGAGGTCTGCTGCTTGGGCAGGTGGCGGACCAGGCCGGAGGGGTGGCGGGGCTGGTTGTAGAAGACGAAGTCGGCGTCCGAGCGGACCTTGCCGGAGGCGCCGAGCAGCAGCGCCGACGCGTCCACGTCCGGCGCACCGGGCGTGGCGCTCCAGCGCAGCACGGCGCGGACCGCCGCCGCCGGCAGTGCGATGTTGGCGCCCTTGGCCATCACGTGCGTCATAGCCGACCATCCTGCCTGTTCGCCACCCCTTCGGACAACGTGACCGGACCGGTCCGTGCCGGGTCGGACTTTGCCAAGACTTGCGCTTTCCGAGGTTTGCCGCCGTCGTTTCCGGGGTTCGCCGCCGTTCCGCCCATGATCGTCCAAGTGGACCGGGATGTTCCGGGAGTTCAGTGCCGGGGAACCGGGACCGGCCGGATCCCGTCCGTACGATGGGCGGTCGAAAGGTCCCCGGGGTTTCGACGCAGGGGCGCCCGGCGGAGGCGCCCCGGGAACCAAGGCGCCCGGTCGGCCGGTTGACCAGGGTGTCGTCGGCAACCGGTCAGGGGCCGGTCCACTTCCTGGAGGAGAGCACCTTGCGCCATTTCGGCCACCTCGCCGAGGACGTACGCGGCCGGCTCTTCCTGGAACAGCCGCGCCCGTTCGACGTGCGGAGCGAGCCGACGGTGCTCGCCACCGCCCTCGGCGGCACCCTCTACAGCCCGGCCACCCGACCCGCCCTGGCCGCCGACATCCGCAAACTCGCTGGTCGGGGCGTGGTGTCGATGGTGCTCTGCCTGGAGGACGCGATCGCCGACCACGAGGTGGACGCGGGCGAGCGGAACCTGGTCGAGCAACTGAATGACCTGGTCAAGGATTTCACCTCCTGTGCACAGAGCCACCCCCTGCTCTTCATCAGGGTCCGCACCGCCGCCCAGATCCTCGACCTGGCCCGGCGCCTCGGACCGGCCGTCGAACTGCTGAGCGGCTTCGTGCTGCCGAAGTTCACCCCCGAGAACGGTGGCGAGTACCTGGCCGCGCTGGCCGCCGCCGAGGCCGCGACCGGGCGGCGGCTGTTCGCCATGCCCGTCCTGGAGTCGCCCGAACTCGCCCACCTGGAGACCAGGCGGGACCAGCTCTTCGGCATCGCCGACCTGCTCGCCGGCCACCGCGAGCGGGTGCTCGCCGTCCGGCTCGGCGTCACCGACCTCTGCTCCGCGTACGGCCTGCGGCGCTCGCCCGACCTCACCGCGTACGACGTGGCGCTGGTCGCGTCGGTGATCGGGGACGTGGTCAACGTGCTCGGCCGGGCGGACGGCACCGGGTACACCGTCACCGGACCGGTCTGGGAGTACTTCCCGGTGCAGGAGCGGATGTTCAAGCCGCAGCTGCGCCGGACCCCGTTCGCGGGGGCGTCCGTCTCCGTCGCGGCCGGGGCTGCGGCCGGGACCGCCGGGACCGCCGGAGCTGTCGGGACTGCCGGAGCTGTCGGGACTGCCGGGATCGCCGGGGCACTGCGGGCCTCCGGGGAGGAGGTCCGCCGACGGATCATCGAACACGACCTGGACGGACTGATCCGGGAGGTCGAACTCGACCGGGCCAACGGCCTGCTCGGCAAGACCTGCATCCACCCCAGCCATGTGCCGGCCGTGCACGCCCTCTCCGTGGTCACGCACGAGGAGTACTGCGACGCCCGGGACATCCTCCGGCAGGAGCAGGACGGCGGCGGGGTACTGCGCTCGGCGTACACCAACAAGATGAACGAGGCCCGGCCGCACCGGGCCTGGGCGGAGCGGGTGCTGCTGCGGGCGGAGGTGTTCGGGGTGGCCCGGGAGGACGTGAGCTTCGCGGAACTGCTGTCGGCCTGCCTGTGCGGCTGACTGTTTCCGCGACCGAACCCGAGCCGTTCCCTCCGGTTCCCCCGGCGGGGATATGACGGATCCGTGAGCGGCGGGCACCGACGCACCGACGCACCGACGCACCGACGCACCAACGCACCGACGTACCAACGCACGAACGCACGAACGCACCAGCGCACCATCGAAGGCAGGACCAGCAGTGACAGCAACACCGCAGACGTGGACCGGCCGTTGGGTCGCCGACCGGGCCGGGATCGCGCTGACCGGATCCGAGCGCCTCCCCGAACTCGTCGGCCTGGCGCTGCGCTCGGGAAACCCCAAGCGCGCCCACCTGCTGGTCTCCAACGTGCTCGGCAAGCACGTGCCGCAGCGGCCCTCGGTGGTCCACGGCACCGGGCTCGAACTCGGCCGCCGGGTCCGCGAACTGCTCGGCGCCGCGGCCACCGCGCGCGCCGTCGTGCTCGGCTACGCGGAGACGGCCACCGGCCTCGGCCACAGCGTCGCCGACGGCCTGGACGCCCCCTACCTGCACTCCACCCGCCGACCGGTGCCCGGCCTGGCCCCGGTCGGCGGCTTCGAGGAGGAACACTCGCACGCCACCTCGCACCTGCTGCTCCCCGCCGACCCCGCACTCCTCGCCGGGGACGGGCCGCTGGTGCTGGTGGACGACGAGTTCTCCACCGGCCGCACGGTGCTCAACACCATCCGCGACCTGCACGCCCGGCACCCCCGCGGCCACTACGTGGTGGTCGCCCTGGTGGACCTGCGCTCCGCGGCCGACCGGCGCCGGCTCGACGAGGCCGCCGCCGAACTCGGCGTCCGGCTGGACCTGGTGGCCACCGCGAGCGGGACCGTCGAGCTGCCCGAGGACGTCGTGGCCCGGGCCGAGCGGCTGATCGCCGCGGCGGCACCGGAGGAAGCGCCACCGGCGGCCCCCGCGGCGCCGCTGGCCCGGATCGAGCTGGACTGGCCCGCCGGACTCCCGGACGGCGGCCGGCACGGCTTCACCGCCCGCGACCGCGCCCGGCTGGACGCCGCACTGCCCCGACTCGCCGGACAGCTGGCCGAGGCCCTGCCCGCAGGGGCACGGCGGGTGCTGGTGCTCGGCTTCGAGGAGCTGATGTACGCGCCGCTGCGCCTGGCCGACGCCCTCGACGAACGGCTCGGCGGCAACCGCGTCCGGTTCTCCACCACCACCCGCTCGCCCGTCCTGGCGGTGGACGACCCCGGCTACGCCATCCGCACCCGGCTCGCCTTCCCCGCCCACGACGACCCGCAGGACGGCGGCTCGCCCGAGCGCTACGCGTACAACGTCGCCCCCGGCAGCGACCCGGCGCGGCGCTTCGACGCGGTGGTGCTGGTGGTGGACGACATGGCCGACACCCCGGCGCTGCACGAGGGCGAGCGGGCGCTGCTCGGCCAGCTGCGGCAGGTGACCGACCGGGTGGTGCTCGCCGTGCTGCCCTCGCACCGGCCGGTGGCCGGGGGTGCCGCGCTGGCTGGGCCGTCCGCGACGTCCGCGACGTCCGCGCCGGCTGGGCCCGTTCCGCGGTCCGTTCCGCCGTCGCTGTTGCCTTTGACGTCGCCGTTGCCGTCGTCGACGCTGCCCGTGCCGCTGTACGGGCCGGCGTTCTCCTCGTACCCGGCCGAGGAGGTGGCCTGGCTGCTCAAGGACCTCTCCGGGGTCGCGCTCGAAGCCCCCACCGAGGAGCGCGAGGAGGCCGTCCAGAACGGCGGCGCGCACTACGCCGAGTCGCTGCCGGTCGAGTACCAGCCCAGCCCCGAGTACCAGGAGCTGTTCCAGCAGGCACTGCGCGGCTCCGCCGCCCGGATCGCGCTCGCCGTCGGCACCGTCGCCGAGACGCTGCTGCGCGAGCGCGGCCCCGGGCTGGTGCTCGCCTCGCTGGCCCGCGCCGGCACGCCCGTCGGCATCCTGGTCCGGCGCTGGCTGGCCTTCGCGCACGGCCTGTCCGTCCCGCACTACGCGGTCTCGATCGTGCGCGGCCGCGGCATCGACCCGGTCGCGCTGCGGTACCTGGCGGCCCACCACCGCGCGCAGGACGTGGTGTTCGTCGACGGCTGGACCGGCAAGGGCGCGATCACCCGCGAACTGGCCGGCGCGCTGGCCGGCACCGACTTCGACCCGGACCTCGCGGTGCTGGCCGACCCGGGCCGCTGCGTGCGGACGTACGGCACCCGGGACGACTTCCTGATCCCGTCCGCCTGCCTCAACTCCACCGTCTCCGGGCTGGTCTCGCGCACCGTGCTGCGGGCCGGGCTGATCGGGCCGGACGACTTCCACGGCGCCAAGCACTACGCCGAACTGGCCGGGAGCGACGTCTCGGCGGCCTTCCTGGACGCGGTGGCCGCCCGCTTCGGCGAGGTCCGTGCCGCGGTGGCCGAGGGCGCCGGCCGGCTCGCCGACGACCCGCAGCGGGCGCCCGACTGGGCCGGCTGGGCCGCAGTCGAGCGGATCAGCGCCGAGTACGGCATCGACAACGTCAACCTGGTCAAGCCCGGCGTCGGCGAGACGACGCGGGTGCTGCTGCGGCGCGTTCCCTGGCGGATCCTCGCCCGGCGCGGCGCCGGCGCGGACCTCGACCACGTCCGGCTGCTCGCCGCCCAGCGCGGAGTCGAGGTCGAGGAGGTGGACGGCTTGCCGTACACCTGCGTCGGCCTGATCCACCCCCGCTACAGCCGCGGGGCGACCGGGGACGACGGGCGTGCCGTGACCGACGGGCACCGCGGTACCGACGGGCACCCCGGCACCGACGTGCGCCCCGGCGCCGACGGGAGCGCCGTGACCGACCGGCGTGCCGCGACCGACCGGCGTGCCTTCACCGATGGGCGCGTCGCGACCGAGACTACGGGGAGGGATTCCTGATGGGTGTTCTGGTGGCCAGCGACCTCGACCGGACGCTGATCTACTCCGAACGGGCCATGGCCCTGGCCGAGCCCGACCGGCTCGCGCCGCGGCTGCTCTGCGTCGAGGTGTACCAGGGGCGGCCGCTGTCCTTCATGACCGAGCGGGCCGCCGGGCTGCTCGCCGACCTCGCCCGGGAGGTCTGCTTCGTCCCGGCCACCACCCGGACACCGGAGCAGTACGGGCGGGTCAACCTGCCCGGCCCGACACCGGACTGGGTCCCCGCGTACGCGATCTGCGCCAACGGCGGGCAACTGCTGGTGGACGGCGTGCCGGACCGCGACTGGCGGGCCGAGATCACCACGCGGATAGCGGCCGGCTCGGCCCCGCTGGAGGAGGTGACCCGGCGGCTCGCCCTCTGCGCCGAGCCGGAGTGGACGCACAAGCGGCGGGTCGCCGACGAGCTGTTCGCCTACCTGGTGGTCGAGCGCGCCGCGCTGCCGGAGGGCTGGCTCGACGAGCTGACCGGCTGGTGCGCCGAACGCGGCTGGACGGTCTCCCTGCAGGGGCGCAAGGTGTACGCGGTGCCCGCGCCGCTCACCAAGAGCGCCGCGCTGGCCGAGGTCGTCCGGCGCGCCGGCGCCGACACGGTGCTGGCGGCCGGGGACTCACTGCTCGACGCGGACCTGCTGCTCGCGGCGGACGCGGGCTGGCGCCCGGGGCACGGCGAACTCGCCGACAGCGGCTGGACGGCCCCCGGCGTCACCGCCCTGACGGAGGTGGGGGTGACGGCGGGGGAGGAGATCGTCCGGCGGTTCCTCGCCGGAGCGTCCGCCCTGCCGGTCGGGGTCTGACCGGGACCGGCCCCGGTCAGCCGCAGCAACCGCCCCCGCAGCAACCGCCCCCGCCCCCGGCGGCGGGGGCCTGCTGGGCGGCGGCCGCGCCACCCGTGACGGCGACGGTGGACAGCAGCTTCACGGTGTCCTCGTGGCCCTGCGGGCAGACGGCGGGGTCGTTGGCCTGGGCCATCGGGCGGCGGAGCTCGAAGGTGGCGCCGCAGGAGCGGCAGCGGAAGTCGTAGCGTGGCATACCGGCAGCGTACCCAGCGGGGGTGGCTGCCGGGAGCCCTGTTCCGGCGCCACTGGTCCTCCTGGTCCTCCTGGTCCTACCGGTGCCACCGGCGTTCCCGGTCCTACCGGTCCTACCGGTCCTACCGGTGACCGCCGAGGTCCCCGCGGATCAGCTCGATCACCCGCGCCGCCGTGTCCCGCACGCCCGCGAGCTCGGTCAGGAAGTGCCAGTAGTCGGGGTGCCGGCCCGCCTCCTCCAGCGCGGCCACCGCGCGGTCCAGCCGGGCCACCGCCTCGTCCAGCGGGGCGGCGTGCCGCGGGTCCGGCGCGCTGCGCCCGGCCATCGCCAGCCGCTGCGCGTCCCGGATCGCGAAACGGGCGCGCTCGATCTCCCGGTTGGGGTCGTGCTGCACCTCGTTCAGCTGCCGCAGCCGGTCGTTCACCGCGGACACCGAGCCGTCGGCGGTCTCCAGCAGCGCGCGGACCGTCCCGATCGCGGCGGTGGCGTCCGCCCAGCGCTGCTCGTCCCGCGCCCGGGCGGCCTCGGCGAGCTTGCGCTCGGCGGCGCGGCCGGTCTCCGCGACCTGGTCCGACACCCGCTGGAGGTCCTGCCAGCAGGCGGTGCTGAACCGGCGGCGCAGCTCGCTCAGAGCGGGCTCGACCGTAGCGGCCTTGGTCTCCAGTGCCTGGATGCGGGTCCGCAGGCTCGCCACCCGCCGGTCGATCTCCCGCGCCCGCTCCGGCAACTGCCCGGCGTCGGCGGCGATCGCCTCGGCGCGGTGCTTCACGTCGTCCGCGCGCCGCAGGGTGTCCGCGACCCCGTGCCGTGCCGGGCCCTCGTTCAGCCGGCCGAGCTCGGGCGCCAGCTCGGCCAGCCGGGCCGCCAGGTCGTCCGCCCGCAGGCCGGCGCCGCGCGCCTCGTCCAGCGCGGTGGTGGCCGCGAGCAGCGCGCGCTTGGCCTGCTCGACCGCCGGGGTGACCCGCATCAGCTGCTGCTCGGCGTGCTGGACGGTCGGCTGCAGCCGGCGCAGGAAGTCGTTCAGCTCCGCCCGGGCCGAGCCCAGCTGGCCCTTCACGTCCTCCAACTGGCGCTTGGCCTGCGCGGCCGTGCCCGCGTCCAGGGTCTCGCTGTCCAGGTTGTGGGCGTCGAGCGCGGCGAGGTAGTTCACGGTGACCTGGTCGACCCGGCCGGAGATCGCCGCCAGGTCGGCCAGCGCGCGCTGCGCCGCCTGTCCCTCCTCCGCCGCGCGGACCGTCTCCACCGCGAGCTGCACCTCGCGCTGGGTCTCCTCCAGCTCGTAGAACGCCTCCTGGGCCGCCGCCCGGGCCTCCCGGGCCTGTGCCCGTCCGCCCTCACCGCCGCCGCGCCGGCCCCACCAGCCGCCGGTCCCGGCCGAGGCCAGCCCGACCGCCCCCAGTGCACCCGCCAGCACCACCGGCAACACCAACGCGTCGGCCAGCGCACTCCCCGCCCGACGCCGCCCCCGCCCGCTCCCGCCGGCCACCGTCACTGCGCGCTCCCTGCTCCGACCCGCTGATCCGGCCTCCATTCTCCCCGATCCCCCCACCGGCCCGGCACCCCCTCCCACCCCATCCACCTCACGGCCCCGCACCCCGCCGCACCCCCGCCCACCCGCCACCCCACCGGACACCCGGCCCACACCACCTCCCGGGACCAGGTACCCTAGGCACTCGTCGTACGCCCACCGGGCATACGGCAGGGGGCGCGTAGCTCAGTGGTAGAGCGCTGCTCTTACAAAGCAGATGTCGGCGGTTCGAAACCGTCCGCGCCCACAGCGAACATGCAGGTCAGAGGGCCGTGGTGGCAGCTCGAAAGAGCCGACACCACGGCCCGAAACACATTTAGAACACATCACGCCGCAGCGGCGTCGGCAGCTGCCTCCAAGGCAGCGACTTCGGCGGCGAGCTTGGCCGCCTTCTTCTGTGCCTTCTCGGCCTTCTTCTTCGCCAGCTTGAGCACCTTCGACCGCTGGCTGTCGAGCCGGTCTGACACCTCATCCAGACGGTCCGGCCAGAGGTGACCGTACGTGTCCAGCGTCAGGGTCGCGGTCTTGTGGCCCAGCATGGTCTGGACCACCTTGACGTCGGCGCCACTGGCGATTGCCAGGGAAGCTGCAGTGTGCCGCAGTTTGTGAAGCGTGATGCCGAGGTCTGCCAGGCCAGCGCTCTCCAGAGCCTTCTTGAACCGCCGACGCGTGAAGTTGCCGACGATCAGCTTTCCGCCCTCGGGGGCTGTGAAGAGAAGGTCGTCTGGATCGCGGCCGGCCATCAGCAATTCGAGTTCCTTGAGAAGGAACGCGGGCACTGGAACCGAGCGGCGCTCATGGTTCTTCGGAGTGTCGAGGTATAGGCCGCCTTTGTCTCGACTCCACGTCTCGGCGATCCGAACGCGTCGGGTGGCAAGGTTTACGCGACTGATCTTGATTGCCGTGGCTTCGCCCCAGCGGACTCCGGTATAGGCAAGAAATAGGATCAGCGTCCGATACTCGCCGCAAGCGTCAGCGAGGTTTTCCACCTGCACGTTGTCCAGGTAAACGTGCTCCGGCGGGACGTAGCGAGGGAGCGGGATTCCGATTGCCGGGTTATAGGCAATCCGGCGCGCACGCACTGCATAGTCCAGTACTCCCTTAAGGACGACGTGGATCTTCCGAATGGTGCTCGCGGAGAGGGGTTTTCCGTTGGATACGGAGTCCGCGAGGATGTCGCTGAGCCACTTGGCGATGCCGTCGAACTGGATGCGAGCGACCGGAGTTGATCCCCATTTGGGGATCACGTATGTGTCGAGCGCGATGCGGTACCTGGCGCGCGTCGAACGCTTCACATTGAGCTTGGCCGTGAACCACTCTTCCGCAATCTCTGCGAACTTCGTGCGGCCCGCAGATGGGTCTCGGTAGGTTCCGTTGCCGAGCTTTTCCTCCAGCTCGGTCCGAGTGGCTTCGGCATCGACCTTTCGCCGGACGGTCTTCATGCGAGCCTGGCCGTCCGGGTCGTACCATCGCACGCGGAACCTGCCGGGAGCAGTGCGTCCGCTGGACTTTGCTTTCGCTACTGCCGCCTTGAAGTCGGCATGGTTAATTCGGTCTTCTATCCAAACGCGGGACATAAATCACCTGGATCTGCCTTGCAATGTTCATGGTCATATCCATTCCTTCTTTCTGCCCGTTCGAATGCGCGGCTTCTGCCGCATTTCGGGTTGCATGGTTTATCGGTGATCCGCGTGCCGCGCCAATAGTGACGGCGGCGCGGTGCGGAAGAGTGAGGTCCGGAGGCCGGGGTGCTGTGCCGGAGGTCAGGCCGGCCGTGGGATCGGCCGGATGCCGAGCGCCGGGTTGCTGGGCAAGTGCCCGTGGCGGACGGCGTATTCCAGGACGCGCTTGAGTGCTGCGAGGAGGCCGTTGATCGTGGCGGCGCTCAGCTGACCCTCGGCGCGCAGGACCGACACCAGGCGCTCGATGTCCGCTCGGGTGATCGTGATGGCGAGCCTGCGCCCCAGGCGCGGCAGCACGTGCAGGTCGAGAGGCCTGCGGTTCGGGAACCTCGGCGCCCCTGGCCGGGTGGATTGCACCGGCAGGGACGACCAGTGATCGACCAGGCGGTTGAGCGTCACCGGCGCCCGGCCGTGGGCGATATCGGCCCGCGCGGCCGCCGCGAGGTGCAGGGTCGGCACGCTCAGGCTGTGGGAAGTGCCCGACTCGTCGCGCCAGCGGACGCGGTAGCGGGCCGGAGGGGTGCGGCCGGCCGCGCGAGCGCGTCCGACGGCCAGCAGGTAGTCCGCGTGCTTACCGCGGTCCTCGATCCGAGCGTGGAGCATGGTCTTCTGCCAATCGTTGATATATGCATGTCATAAGATCGCCTCTTTTTCTGCCCGTACGGGTGCGGGACCGGTCGGTCGCGCAATCGGGTTCGCTGTACTGGCGTCGCGGCGGTGCCGAACGCCGGGTGCTGTGGCTGCCCTACTTCGAGTCGGAGTCGCCGGGCTTGAGCAGGGCGGCGAGTTCTTCCGGGCTTGAGCCCGACTGAACCGCAGCGTTGATCTTCTCCAGGGTCGCTGCCATCTCCGAGTTGAAGGCCGCGGTCATCGCGGCGGCCCGGTCCTGGAGCACCGAGCTGGTGAGGTCGGCGAGGGTCCGCTGACTGTCTCCAGCCGGCCTCCGCTGGATGGCCGTCGAGTAGAACTGCCGGGAGTCGCTCTGAGGTAGAGCCTTCTGCCCGCTGAACCACTCCATCAGCAACTCGCCGTCACTGACTGCCAGTTCGGGAGTCAGTAGGAGCTTCGTACCCGGTACGGCCTCGTCCGGCAGGCCAAGCAGGTGGATCGGCGAGATGTCCAACGCCACTGCGAGGGCCACGACTTCGTCGATCGAAAGCTCGCGCCGTCGAACGCCGTTCGTGTCGCGCCGACCCGTCTCGATGTTGGCCAGGACGGGGGCCGTCAGCTTGGTTGCGCCGGCATCGTGGCAGGCGGCTGCTAGTTGCTTCACCGTCCACCCACGTCGATTTCGGGCCTCCTTCACCCGAAGCGCTACCGCGTCGCTCACCGACAGGGTCGGCGGGGCCGAGTCGCTCGACATCTGGCCTCCTTGCTTGTCGTATCGGCAACTCTACTCATCGCCTCTCGATTGTGCAATCGACAACCCGTAGGCCCGTCGGAGTGCGTCGATTCGACAAGCAGTCCTCTCGCGGGGCGACTGGGCCCGGGTGGATGGCGCCAAGAGTGTCGAAATGACAAGTTCATGTGTCGCATTGACAATCGTGCCCGTGTTGTTCGATGCTCATCTCGGTTGTCCAAACGACAAGCAAAATTGTCGAAATGACAAGTGGACGAGATGTGAGTGCTCATGAGTACGGACAGGTTGTGGACCTTGCAGGAGCTCGCGGAGTTCCTGGGTGTGCCGACGCAGTCGATCTACCAGATGAACTGGAAGGGCACCGGACCGCGGAGCTACAAGGTGGGGCGCCACAGGCGGTACGACCCGCGGGACGTGCGGCAGTGGTTGGAAACCCGCTCTTCCGACACGGGGAGCGGGCGATGAAGCGACAGCTCGGCACGACTCGCCGCCCATGGTGGTCCGCGGACGACGCGGCGGTCTACCTCGGCATCACGAGCGCGGACCTGCGGGAACTGGGTGGTGCGGGCACCGGCCCCAAGTACACCGAGACCCCTGACGGCCTCCGGCGCTACCGGCCGTCCGACGTCAGGCTCTGGGGCTCGGCGGGCTTGGTGCGCGACAGCCGCGGATGGAACGGGGAAGCACGGTGACGCGGCGGTGGCCCGGCGCCCCTGTTGGCTGGCCAGCCGGCCCGGGCGGAGGTCCGCCCCCGCCCCGCCCGCCGTAGCCGGAGCCGCTCATCCCGACAGAACGGCGCCGAAGCCACCCTCACCACCGCAGGAGTTCACCATGCACAGCTTCACCCACGACCGCTACGCCGAGCAGCCTCCCACCACTTGGGTAGGTCGACACTGGATGGCGACCACCAAGGACGGCTCCGGCCGGTACCTGCGCGGACTGATCCTCGACGTGCGACCCGGAGGCGTGCACGTCCAGTGGCCGCCCTCAGACGGCCAGGCCGGCCGCGCCGAGTGGACCACCACCGACAGGGGAACGCTGGCCAGAGAGTGAAGACAGGCAGAAGGCCGGGGGCCTCACCGCGAACGGTGAGGCCCCCGGCCTTCTGCCTGCGTACGCAAGCCGAACCGTCGGCCGGCATCGTCGTCAGCCAGGTCAGCTCACGCGGCCCAGCAGCTCCGCAACCGCAGCGCCGTATGCCCTGGACCGCTCCCAGACCGCGTGGCGGTCACGGTTGGCCCGCTTGAACTCCTCCTCCAGGTCGGCCCGCACCCGCATTCCGAGGTTGGGGTGCAGCCAGGTCTGAACCTTCCAGCCCGTCTTCCTGCCGAGCACGGTGCTGGGCGGGACCGAAGTGCCCTGCCCGCGCTGGCCGTCGGGCTCGAACGCCTCGTAGTAGGCGTCGCGGTTCCGGTGACCGAGCAGGCTGGCCCGCAGGAGTCGGGCCTGCTCGGCCACGTCCAGGACCAGCGGGTCGTCCTCCGGAAGTCCGACGAGGCTCTCGGGACCGGCCAGCGGGATCAACCGCCAGATCCCGGCGTCGTCGCGGAAGACGGCGGCGCTGCGCCACCAGCGAGGGGCAGCGGCTCCGGGCAGAAGCCGACCGTGCGGAAGCCACAGCGGTGCGGGTCGGCCGGCGGCACGGCGGCGGAGGGCGAACCGGGCGGCCTTGAGCAGAGCGGCGTCCCGCGCCCGGCTGAGCGCGACGGCGGAGAACAGTCGCTCTCGGCTGTCGCGCTCGTCCTGCCCGCGGCCACCGGGGAACTGGTCGTGAACGGCTTCCACCGTGGTCGCGGCGCTGCGCGCAAGCTCCGTCCGTTCGGAGAGTTCGCGGGCCGTCCGGCTCCACGAATGTTGGATCATGTTCCCTGCTTACGTCGAGGGGCGCCGGAGGTGCTGCCGGGCCAGGACAAGATCAATCGGAAACTACGAGGGAACGATCCGTCGGAAGGCGACCGCCTGCTTGTCCCAGTATCCGCCGGTGAAGGTCGTGATCTGGATGTTCTTGCCTGTCCGCGGCGCGTCCAGGACGAGGTTCGACCCGAGGTACATCCCGACGTGGCCGGGCGAGGTCGGCGTGCCGTCGCTCCCGGCCAGGAAGATGAGGTCGCCCGGTTTGAGCTGCGATGCAGCGTAGACCGGCGTCCCGTTGAAGACCTGCTCGAAAGTCGTCCTGCTGATCTTGATGCCGGCGGCCTCGTAGGCGCGCAGCATCAGGCCGGAGCAGTCGTAGCTCGGATCGCCGGTGCCGCCCCACTGGTAGGGCATTCCCAACTTCGAGATGCCGAACTTGATCGCGGTCACGACCTGGACGGGGGTTCCGGCCGGGAGGGAGAAGCCGGCGGGGAGGCTGATGGCGTCGGTCGTCGTCTGGCCGTCGCCGTTGCCGAGCGAGCAGTTCGTGGCGTTCCCGCTGTAGGTGGCCACCAGCTGCTGGGCGGTGCTCTCCCACTTCGCGTAGGCGGACGGGAACGCGCTTGCCTGAACTCGCTGAGCGGCCACGGTGACCGGCAAGGCCTCCCAGCC
The DNA here is from genome assembly GCF_043198905.1 of Kitasatospora sp. NPDC048715. Classification (NCBI taxonomy): domain Bacteria; kingdom Bacillati; phylum Actinomycetota; class Actinomycetes; order Kitasatosporales; family Streptomycetaceae; genus Kitasatospora; species Kitasatospora sp. NPDC048715. The sequence continues at coordinate 272,057 of NZ_JBICVH010000010.1, forward strand.
CGGAACCTTCACCAACGCCGCGTAGAACTTGGTCGCGGCGTAGACGGGGTCCATGATCTGTGCAACCGAGCCCCAGCCCTGCGACGGGCGCTGCTGGAACAGGCCGACCGAGTCCAGGTCTCCGGAACTGAGGTTCCTAAGCGTCGACTCCTGCAAGGCGGTCGCGATCGCGACCACCGCCGCCTGTGGCGGCAGCTTGAGCTGGACCGAGACCTGATAGATGATCTGGCCGTTGTTGATCTGCTCGGTGGTCAGCTGCTGTCCGTCTGCGGTGGCCTGCCCGGGTGCCGCCGGCTTGAAGCAACCCAACCCGCCGGGGGAGACGGCCGGGGTAGCGGAGGCAGTTCCTCCGCCGGAGAGTGCGATGCCAAGAACCACCCCGAAGGGCGCCAGAACGCCTGTCAGCGCCAGATGGGCTGCCTTCTTCACGTGCCACCTCTGAGGCCGGCGCGTCGGAGGCGCGCGGCCGATTCACATCAGCTAATTGGAATTGATCGAACCATAGGCTGATGTGACCCGCTCTGGTCAACCAGAGTGAGGGTGATCAGTGCCACTAGTTAGCCAAAGTGAATCTCGTTAGGCGTGCCTCACCGCCGGGAGGTTCTTGCGGGGTGGCGGAGTTCGACCGTCACGCGGCCGTGGCGTCTGCTGCGAGCGGCTTAGCCGCCGATGCGTCCGAAGATGTGCTGGAGGGCGGCGGGCCTCAGGTCCGGGAATGCCAGGTGGAGGACGGCGTCGGCGATGCCCATGTGGGGCCGGACTTCCACCGCCTCAAGCGGGCGGTTCGGCGGCGCTTCATCCAGTGCTGGTGGGGCGGCTGCCGCAAGTGCTCGCCGCAGTGCCTGTGAAGGGGTGCTCTGGACCGGCTGTCGGTTGCCGCAGAGCTGCGACGCGCTCATGAAAGATGCCTCCCTGATCGGGAGGCAGTCCTATGGAGCAGGCGACGGTAGTCGGCCGGTTACTCCTCCCGGCTCGCAGAACTGTATGCGAGTGGCCACCCGGAGTGTGCCGACTGTGTGAGTTTGTGATGATCTGGCGAGTGACCTGGCGTGTGGCGCTCGTCACTCGGGCGCGACCCCGGGGTCGGGTAGGCCCTCCATCGCCCGCGCGGATTGGATCATGGTGGTGATGGCCGCCATGCTGCGCTCCGAGAGCCCGTCCGCGTCGAGCACCATCTGCCGGATCGACGCATTGCGCAGCGCGCCCGCGAGGCGGAGCTGCTCGTCGGTCCGCTTCGCCATCTCCTCCTCGTAGAAGTAGAGCGGAGAGACGCCAAAGAAGTCGGCAATTGCCTTGAGGCGACTGTGCGTTGGGTCGGTCCGCTTGCCCTTGCGCAGCTGCCACAGATAGGTGGGCCCGAGGACCTGGTGGCCGGCCTTCGTGTTGATCGCCTGGGCGACTTCGGGGTTGGTGTACGGGCCTCGGTCGGCAGGGTGCACCGTCTCGAACAGGTGGTTCAACCGGCTCGCGATCGACCCGGCCTCGGCGGATTCTTCGACTGGCATGACGCGCGTAGCACCCCTCAGATCTGACTGGGTCTCATCGTTGCGCACAGTGACGCCGATTAGCCACCGTAAACAGAGAGTGTTCGGGTGAGGCTAGTCACATTCACTTTGGTTGACGCGTCGGGCTCGTGGGCGTTTATCGTTTGCTCACGGCCAATTAGCCAGAGTGAATAGCACTGACCCCCCGTGCTGAACCCAGGTGAAGGCCGCTTCATCCGCCTCCCCGTGCCCGACAGCAGGGGCGGCTCCTTCTGACCAGGACGGATCCTGCGGGATCGCTGGCATGTCTGCCTTCCGGGAGCCCGGTATGTCCCTCACCCTGCAAGCCGTTCACTACCTTGCTGACGTTCACTACCTCGCCGATATCCAGAATCCGGCACCGGCCGACCCGACGAACGGCAGCAAGGGCGCGAACCTCCTCTTGAGCTACGCGAAGTGGGGCGCCCTGATCGCGTGCGCCGTCGCCGCGGTGGTCTCGGGCGGCCTGATGGGCATAGGCCACCTCTCCAACAGGCCCGACTCCGCGGAGAAGGGGAAGAGGAGCCTGGTCTGGTCGCTGGGCGGCGTGATCGTGACCGCATGCGCGATCCCCGTCGTGAACACCGTTTTCGGCGCGGCGGCCTAGGCCACGCCATGAACCAGTTCCTCGACCACCGCCCCCGCCGCCGGATTCTGCCGCTGCTCCTCCTCGGTGTCGTTGGCCTGCTTGCCTTCGTCGCCGTAGGGGTCGCCATCGAGTCCGGCAGCGAGCCCCGCGGGCCCAAGGTGTTCACGCCGCCGGCCGCCATCCCGCCGCCGGGCTCGGTCACCGGTGTGGACTCCACCGGGTCGCCCGCCCTCGGGCTGACCGGCCCGCTCCAGCTCGTCCGCGGAGAGCGCCTCGTCAACGGGGTTCAGGTGGGCTACCCGCATTCCACGGTAGGCGCTGTTTCGGCGGCGGTCGAGTACTGGCGCCAGCTCGGCTCCACCCTTGAACCCGACCGCGCAGCGGCCGTCGCCCGGCTCGTCGCCGTCGACTCCTGGTCCAACGCCGCAGACGTCCTCGCCCAGGGCCCGGCCGCCACGCGCAAGGGACTCGGCCTGCCGAAGAGCGGCCAGTTGCAGCCTGGGACCTCCGTCGTCCTGTCGCCCGTCGAGTACCAGGTGCGCTCGGTCGGCCCCGACAACGTCCAGGTCCTGCTGCTGGCCACCTACACCGCCAGTGTTCCCGGCGCCGGGATTCAGACCCGCATGGGCGTCTACCCGCTCGACCTGACCTGGTCCGCGACCGACTGGCGCATTCCCGCCCCCTCGGGCAACTCCACCACCGACTACACCAGCCTCGTCGCCGAGCCGGGCAGCCCCCAAGCCTCGGCCAAGGGCTGGCAGGAACTGAAGCGATAACCATGGTCACCAGCACTACCAGGGGGCCCGCATGCCCTGCGGCCTGACCAGTCCCCTCGACTGCATCCCCGGACCCAGCGACACCATCCTCGGCGGCCTCGTTGGCGACGCCACCACCAGCGTGGCGAGCAGCGCATGGGAGTCGATCTGCAAGAGCTTCGCGGACGCCGCGACCGAGCTGCTCAAGACGTTCGCCACGGCCTTCGTCAAGATCCCGCCCGTCGACCTCGCCAGCAACGGCATACGCAGCGTCTACGCGATATCCCTCGGCATCGCGGGCCTCGTCGCCTGCCTACTGGTCATCGTCCAGGTCATCCGGACGGTGATCACCCACGACGGCCGCCCGCTGGCCACCGCCGCCGTGGGTGTCGGGAAGGCCGCGCTCGCGTTCATGCTCACGCTGATCGTCTCCTCCACGGCGTTGGTGGCGAGCGACGAACTGACCAAGTACATCGTCGACAACTCCCTCGGCGGGCAGCAGGCGCTCAGCGACAAGATCGCCAAACTGGTCTCCTACACGCCGGGGACCGCGGCCTCGCTCCTGCTGATCATCGCCATCATCGGCATCCTGCTGACGCTGGTGCTCTGGTTCGAGATGCTGCTGCGCAACGCCGCGATCGCCGTGCTGATCGCCACCTCGCCGATCAGCGCGGTGGGGCAGGTGTCCGACTCCACCAAGAGCTGGTGGTCCAAGCTGGTCTCCTCCACCGTCCAGCTGATCATCCTCAAGCCGGTCATCGCGCTGGTCTTCGCCCTCGGCTTCAACGTCGCGGGCGACTCGAAGGACCTCCAGACGACCCTGTCGGGAATGCTCATCCTGCTGCTCGCGGCCCTGGCGTGGCCGGCCATCGCACGGTTCTTCACGTTCGCCAGCGTCCAGGTCGGCGGCGGCGCTGGTCTTGCCGCTCTGCTCGGCTTCGCCGGAGGTCGGCTCAGCGCCCCAGGCGGAGCGCCGACCGGTGCCTCCCCGGACTCCTTCGGGCAGGAGAGCGCCAGCCGCACGATGAGCAGCTTCGCCAGCAAGGGCGGAGGCGCTGCCGGGGGAGCAGCCTCCGGCGGAGCGGGGGCGGCTGCCGGAGGCGCCGGTGCCGGAGGGGCCGCCGCCGCAGCGGGCCCGGTCGGGATGATCGCCGCCGCAGGAGTGCGGGCCGCGCAGATGGCCGTCAACAGCTTGGCCGGAGGTATGGAGAAGATGGCCGGCCATGCGGGAGTGCAAGGCGCGAACCCGTACGCGGCGCAGCCGGCTGGGTACGTCAACCGTCACGCGGGCGCTCCGCTGCCCACCGCCAGCGGACTGCTTCCGGACCAGCCGACGCCGGACTGGTCGGACCAGCAGGAGCCGCAGGCCGAGCCGGCGGGACCGGCCAGCCCGCAGGCCGATCACCAGCAGGTACTCCAGGAGACCACCCCGGACCTGCCGGTCGCCGGTACTCCGCGCAGTGACCCGCCCACCATCGAGATGCCCCCGGTACCAGCGGGACCGCCCGCCGGTGCCACGCCGACCGCGGCCTCTCCGTCCGAGCCGGCACCGCAGGGCCGTCCTGTACAGGGCCCTCCGCTGCGGGCGCCCCAGCCCGGCGAGCCCGGCAGCGCGCCGTCCGCACCCAGCACCGCGGCGCCCGTCCAGACCCCGGCCGCCACGAGCCGGCCCGCCTCCGGGGCGGCCCCGCTCCAGGCCAGCCAACCACCTGTTGGCCCACGTCCCGAGCCGACCCCCGATCGTCCCGCTCCCGCACCTGCCCCGGCGGACCGCCCGGGTGCGCCCCGCGCTCAGAACGCCCCGGTCGAGCGCCCCACCGCGCCGCCTGCCAAGACCACCCGCCCTGACCACTCCGAAGGAGGGGACAAGTCATGAGCATCGAGACCGCTCCCACCCGCACGTACTTCGGGTGGCAGCAGGAGAAGGTCGCCTTCCTGTTCGGCCTCTCGGCCCAACGAGCCGCCATGCTCGGCGTCGGCATCCTCGCCGTGATCTGGCCGTTCGCCATCTCGCACGTCCAGGCCGGTCTCGTGACCTGGCCCCTGTCGTTTGTCCTCTTCCTACTCGCGTTCGTCCGGATCGCCGGCCGCACAGTCGATGAATGGTCGGTCGCCGCAGTGTCCTTCGAAATCCTCCGCTTCCGCGGGCAGAATCGTTTCCTCTCCGGTGCCTTCGCGCCCCGTACGTCTGAGACGGACGAGCCGAAGATGGACCTGCCCGGCATCCTCGCCCCGCTGGCGATCCTCGAAGCGGACGGGGGCAGCGGCGCCCCGATCGCCGTGATCCACCACCAGCTCGACCGCACGTACACGGCGGTCGCCCGGGTGCGCTTCCCCGGCATCGGCCTGGCCGACTCCAGCAGGCGCGACCAGCGGGTTGCCAGCTGGGGTGCGCTGCTCAAAGCCCAGTGCACCGAGGGCAATCCGATCATCCGAATTCAGGCGCTCCAGCGCATCGTCCCGGAATCCGGTGCCGCTCTCCAGCGCTGGCACAGCGACCACGTTGCCACCGAGGCGCCCGCCGTCGCGGTCGATGTCACCAAGTCGCTGCTGTCCACCGCCACCCTGGCCACCAGCCAGCGGGAGGCGTACCTGGCGATCACGATGGCCGCCGCCCGTGCCGCCGGCCCCATCAAGGCGGCGGGCGGCGGTGACGCCGGAGCCGCCGCCGTCCTGGTCCGCAACCTTCGGGCCATGACATCCTCGATCGCTTCCGCGGACCTCCAGGTCGAGAGCTGGCTCAACCCCCGCGAACTGGCCGAGGTCATGAGGACCGCGTTCGACCCGGACTCCAGCCGGATGCTCGCAGAGCGACGGGCAGCGGCCACCGCCGCCGTGCTCCGTGGCGACGAGGTCCCCTTCGAGGCAGGAGTGGACCCGGCAGCGGCCGGTCCGTCCGCCGCCCACAGCTGGCGCGGCCGGTACGAGCACGACGGAGCGGTGTCGGTGACCTTCTCCGTCAACAGCTGGCCGAAGAACAAGGTGTTCTCGACCGCACTTGCTCCTCTGCTGGGCGAAGGCAAGTACCGCCGGACGCTGAACATGCACATCGAGCCCCGCAGCCCGCGCGCCGCCGAGCGCGAGATCATGCAGGAGCGCACCGCCCGCGAGGTCGCCGTCAGCATGCGGCACAAGACCGGCCAGATCATCCCGGAGCACGAGAAGCAGGCGCTGCGCCGCGCCGAGGCCCAGGACCAGGAGCGCGCCGCCGGCCACGGCACGGTCCGCTACACCGCGTACTGCACCGTCACCGTCACGGACCCCGCAGACCTCGAAGACGCGTGCAGCGAGCTCCTGGCCGACGCCAACAGCGGCAGCATCGAGCTCCAGCGGATGTGGCTCACCCAGGACATCGGGTTCGCCGTCGGCGCGCTGCCGGTCGGCATGGGCCTGCCCAAGAAGCGGGCGGCGTGATGTTCCGTCGCCGACCCACCACCGAGCTCCCCGTCCTCGACCTCACCGACGTGCTCGGCCGCCCGGCCCCGGTGGCGCCGAAGCCTGCGGCGCGGAAGGCGCCGAAGCAGCGCCGGGAACCCGTCGCGCCACGGCGCGGCCACGCCCGCCCGTTCGCCGGGCGCGCACCGAGGATGCCCCAGGTCCCGGTCTTCCGAGGCAGCACCGGCCAGGTCCAGGGGCTGTACCCCTGGCTCTACGGCGCCTCCATGCCCGCGGCCGGTGCCTACATCGGTGTCGACTGCCTGTCCGGCGGCGCCTTCGCCTGCCATCCGATCGAGTGGCTCCACCGCGGGTTGATCACAAATCCTAATTTGCTGATCACCGGCGTCCCCGGCACCGGCAAGAGCGCGACGATCAAGGCCCTGGTGACCCGCCTGGCCGCCTACGGCGTCCGATCGTTCATCTTGGGCGACATCAAGAACGAGTACGCCGGGCTCGCGAGGGCGTTCGGCGTCGAGCCGGTCGAGCTCGGCCCGGGGCTGCGGAACAGGCTCAACCCGCTGGACGCCGGCCCGCTCGGCAGCAACCTGCCCACCGACCCGGAGGAACTGCGCGAGCGCCTGGACGAAGTCCACCGCCGACGGATCACCCTGCTCTCCTCCCTGCTGGTCATGCGGCTCGGCCGCAACCTCACACCTACCGAGGAAGCCGCCCTCTCCCTCGCCATCCAGCACGCCTCCGGCCAGGCCGCCGGCGCCAGCTACCTCGCCGACCCGACGATCCCGCAGGTCTGGGCCCTGTTGCGCGACCCGCTGCCCGAGATGGCCCAGGACTTGCGCGTCCGCGGTACCGACGTGACCGAACTGCGGGAGATGATCCGCCCGGCCGCCGACGCCCTCGGCAACATGGTCCGAGGTTCCCTCAGCGGCCTGTTCGACGGAACCACCACCGTCCGACCCGACTTCGGCGCGCCGATCCAGACCGTGGACCTGTCCCGGATCGACGGCCGCGGCGACGAGACCGTGGCCATGACTCTCGCCTGTGTGTCGAGTTGGGGGCAGGCCGCAATCGACGAGCCGGGCGGGCCCGTGCGCCTGGTCGTGCGTGACGAGCTGTGGCGCGCGATGCGCGTGCCGGCCATGATCCGCAAGCTCGACTCGGACCTGCGGCTCTCGCGAGCCCAGGGAACGATCCAGGTCTTGAGCACGCACCGTCTGTCCGACTTCGAGGCGGTCGGCGCCCAGGGCAGCGAAGAGGTCAGCATCGCCCGCAACCTGATCTCCAGCTGTGACGTGCGGATCTGCCTGCGCCAGGACACCGCGCCCCTGGCCATGACGCGCGACGTGATCGGCTTGACCGACACCGAGTGCGCGCACATCGCCAGCTGGTCGGGTGAGCAGATCGGCCGCGCGATCTGGAAGATCGGCCGGAACTCCAGCCACGTGGTCCAGACCATTCTGAGTCCGGTCGAGAGGCAGCTGTACTACACCAACGAGCGAATGGCCGTGTGATGGCCTCTGCCTCGAACGCCACGGTCGCGCGGCGGCCGGTGCTGGACGGCCCGGCGGACTACCTGATCGTACTGCTGATCATCGTGGTGGTCACCGTCACCGTGGGGACCTGGGCCACCGGCCAGGTCGCCGGGCTGATCACCCACGCCACCTGGCCGGCCGTCCCGTTCGGCGACGCCTTCGCCGTCGCCAAGCAGATCCCCCATCACCTGGACGACCCGAGAGCGGCCTGGCCCGAGTCCGTCCGCCGCGGCCTGCCCGGCCCGGCCGGCTTCGCCGTTGCCGCCGCCATCGTCGCCTGCGCGATGCTCACGGCCGGGGCCTTCGCCGTACGACGCCTGCGCCGCACGCGGTCGGTGCGCGGCTTCGCCTCCGCCGCCCAGCTGTCGAAGACCCTGTCCGCCGCGGCGGCGGTCAAGCGCGGGCCCATCGTCCGGCCCTCCCTCAAGGGCCGCCGGATCACCACCGACGACGTCGCGGTTCAGCTCGGCCGCACCCTGGCGGGGATGCTGCTGTGGGTGGTCGTCGAGAACTCGGTGCTGATGCTGGCCGCCCCGCGTCAGGGCAAGACGAGCCAGGTGATCATTCCGTGGATCAAGGCGTGGCACGGCCCGATGCTGATCACCAGCGTCCGAGGCGACGTGCTCGACGCGACCGCGCTGATCCGGCGCCGCCGCGGTCCGGCCCTGGCGATGGTGCCGACCGGCATGGTCGACTGGCCGGACCAGGTGCAGTGGTCGCCCGCCAGCGGCTGCGAGGACTTCGGCAAGGCGATGCAGCGGGCCGACCTCATGGTCAAGATCGGCAAGAGCGAGACCACCGATTCCTCCGGTGCCGGCTTCTTCGGTGCCACCGCAACGAGCCTGCTGGCCGGCTGGCTGCACGCCGCGGCGATCACCGGCCGCAGCATGGAGGACGTCCTCCGGTGGGGCTTCAACGCCCACATCGAAGAACCGATCAAGCTGCTCGCCGAGTCCCGCCGCGCGGAACCCGGCGTCGCCGAAATGCTTGACGGCCTCTACCGCAATCCCGGCGACACCAGGGCGAACCTCTTCGCCACCGTGCAGACCGCGCTGACGCCTCTGTTCTCGCCGTTGGCCCGCGCCACCTTCGTCCCCAAGGCCGGCAACGGTATCGACATCGAGGAGTGGCTGCGGAGCAACGGCACCATCTACCTGCTCGTGGACAAGGAAGAGGCCACCGCGCTCGCCCCCCTGATCTCCGCCTTCGTCTCCGAGGTCTTCGGCACGGCCAAGCGCCTTGCCGACCGGTCGCCCGGCGGCCGACTCGACCCGCCGATGGGAGCGCTGCTGGACGAGGTCGCCAACGTCACCCCGCTGCCCAACCTCCCCGACCTGATGTCCTTCGCCGGCGGCTCGGGCATCTTCACCGTCGCGGTGCTCCAGAACATGGCTCAGGCCCGCAAGGTCTGGGGCCGCGAAGGGGCCGAAATGCTCTGGGGCAGCTCCACCGTCAAGATCGCCCTCGGCGGCCTCGGCGGCGACGAACTCGAAGAGTTCTCCAAGCTGGCCGGCATCTACCGCGAGTCCCTGACGACCTACCAGAGCGGCGCCCAGGGCACCACGATGCAGACCACCCTCCAGGACCGCAAGACCGTCACCCCCGACGAGATCCGCACCCTCGACGAGGAGAAGCGCGAAGCCCTGGTCATCCACGCCACCACCCCCATCACCAAGGTCCGCATGCAGCGCCACTACGAGAGCCCCGACCGCAAGCTGTACGAGGAGAGCAACGAGTGGTCGAAGCGGTACCGCGCGGGCGAACTCGACCCCATCGAGGCCGCCGCGTGACCCCCCGACCCGCATGGAGCGGACACCACGTCGAGGCGCACACCGACGCCGACCGGCGCTGGGAGTCGCGCTTCGACCAGCGGCACCACCAGGGCCTGCTCCGCCGCCCCGAGCCCTCGACCGACTACACCCTGCGGTGGAGCGGGCCGGTGCGCGGAATCGACGGCGCGCTCTACCACGCCGGAGCGGACCGCACCGGAGCTCCGGTGATCTCCGTGTTCAGCCCCGGCTACCAGGAGGTCGTCCCCGCCTCCTGGGCCACGGACGAATGGGCCGAGCACCGCGCGCTCACCGACGGCCCGTTCGTGGCCCTCAGCGACTGGCGCCCGGCGCGCGCGGACCACGAGGACCTGGTGCTCGCCTACCTCACCCAGCGCCCGCGTGAGCTGAACGACTTCGGCAAGTGGGTGCCGGTGGACACCTTCACCACCCACGTCCGCTACGGCCTCTACGAGGCGATGCTCGCGCTGCACGCAGACGCGAAACCGGTCACCCCTGCCGCCGTCGAGGAGCGCGTGCGCCGGAGCACCGAAGAGCTCTCTCCCCGCCTCGCGCAACTGGTCGCCGACACCATGAACATCCCCGCCTACCTGCGGCGGCTCATGCTCACCCCGAGCACGTCGATCGAAGCACTCGACGCCGCCGTGCACCTCGTGATGGCCGACTGGAAAGCCGCATCGGCCTCCCGCCGTACGGACACGAGGCACCAGCACACCGAGCACCTGGACGGTTCCGCCGTGGTCATCCCGCACCTGCCAGCCCAGCTCCAGGATCAGCCATGACCGAGCCCGCGATCACGCCGATCGGCAGGGTCAAGCACCGCCCGCGCGCCCGAATTCGCCGGTCCCGTGGGGGCCGCGCCACCCCCGGGACGGCCACCGGTACCCAGCAGACCGCGACCGAGGCGAGCCCCCGCACCCGGCTGGTCGAGTGGCACACCATGACCGGCCCCGAACGCATTGCGTCCTGGGGCGGCCTCTGCGACTGGGTGACCTGGCTCCACGACCGCTACGAACTGGCCGTGGAGTCGAGGTTGCCGCAGTGCTGGGCGGAGCACCCCGGTCTGATCGAAGAGCTGTGGGCGCTCAAGGTCTGGCGGGAAGAGATCTACGGCGCTGCCCCGGAGCAACAGGTCGGCCAGGCAGCCCGCTACTGGCACACCGAGCTGCGCACCGTGGTGGCCAACGCGACCGCCGTCTACGCCACGGCCTGCCGAACCGGGCACCGAAGCCCCGAGTTCCGGGCCGCCGACTCCCCGAAGCTCCAAGAACGGTGGACCGGCGCCGACGCCTGGGCCGGCATCCCCAGCCGCCTGCTCGCCGCCCACGCCGACACCGCCGAAGCCGGAAGCCCGGACCGGCTCACCGCCGCCCAGATGGACGACGCCCGGGCCCGCGGCCTCGCCACGCCGATCAGCCCCGGCATCCCCGAGTACGTGAGGTTCGCCGACGCCTGGTGGGCGATCGACATCGACGGCGCCTGGCTGCGCGTCGTCAACGAGGAGCTCCTGGAGCGCCTCGAAGACGCCGCCGCCCGGATGGCCGCCGCGGACGATGCCGCCCGCCGCTACCGCGAAGCCACCACCGGAACGAAGTCGAGGACGAACCGATGACCCACCCCGAACTCGTGCTCCGTGCCGAGCAGGCCGTCGTCGGTGCCGCACTACGCGACCGCCAGCGCCTGGACGACATCTCCTACCTCACTCCCGACCGCATGGCCCACCCGACCCACCGTGCCCTGCTGGCCGCACTGATCGAGTCGCGCACCAGCGCCCCGACGGCGACGGCCGACCGGTTGCCGGAGCTGATCGCCCAGCGCACGGCCATCAGCGGGGTCAACGCGGACTACCTGCGTCGCCTCGCCGACTCCGCGCCGCAGCCTCGCAACATCGCCAGCTACGCCCGCATGGTCCAAGAGGCCGCCGTACGCCGAGACCTCGCCCTTCACGTCGACCGGCTCCGGACGACCTCCCCGGGCCTGCGCGGGCCGGACCCGGTGCTCGACCGCCTCGCCCAGGCGATGCGGCGCACCGAGCAGACGGTTCCGGTGGCCAGGATCAACGAGCCGGCCCCCGCGCCGTACGAGCCCCGGGCGAGGACGTCCGGAGAGCAAGAGGTCCGGGTCGACGTCCGTCTTGAGCGTCAGGACGCCGTGCTCGCAGAGCTTCTCCAACACCCGGAGCAGGTCCGGGAGGTTGGCAGCTGGTTGTACCCCGAGGTGTTCGAGGAAGGCCCGCGCCGAGAGGTCTACGAGGCCATCGTGGTCGTGGCCGAACGGGGCGAGCCGGTCGACCAACTGACAGTCGAGTGGGAGGTCTACCAGCAGGACCCCCAGGCGTACGAGGTGACGGTGGAGGTGAACGTCGAGGAACGACGCCCCGACTACCTCGCTCGGCTCGCTGCCACCGCCGTCGTCGTCGGTGCCGCTGTCGAACTGTCGGGGGAGATGATGGCCGAGGACATCCGGACGAAGCTCGCCACGGACTTCGCCGCCGTCGACGTCACCTCCCGGACTCCCGGGGTGGAGCCCAAGGCGGACCTGAGCGTCAGGGCCGCCACGTCGACTCCCCAGGTGGAGCCGGCGCCGCTCCTGCAACCGCCGCCGGTGCAGCAGGCCCCCAGCATCCAGCCGAACATCCGGCCGTGAGGGGGACCAAGATGACCAACTCCGAAGCGGGCACGCTGGCCGACCTCAGCCACGCCCTCATGGACGCCGCCCTCGCGGACGGCACCGCTCACTTCCTCAGCGAGACAATCCGCGACTTCGCCCGTTATCGGGAATCCTGGTGGATCTTCGACCGGACAGGCTGGTGGGAAGTCACCAGAGCGGACGTCGCCGCTGGACTGGATCTCATGCAGGCGAACATGCGACTTGCTGACCAAGCCGTTCGGCGTAGTAGCAGCGGGGTGTGAGGGCGTGTGCCGCAGGCAGGTGCCCTCACACCCCACCAAGGACGTGCTGGTCCCCGAGACGCACCCATTCCTGAAGGATCAGCGTGGGGCGAAGGCATCAAGTTGCTCGCGCACTGTCAGATGTAGTCGATGAAGCTGCTCCGGGTGTGTTCGATGTAGGCCGTCGTCCCGGAGCGGGCAGCGCCATCGACCTGGCGAAGGCGGTCCATGCTCCGCGGGTTGAGAACGTCGGTCCAGTCCTCGACTGGGCGGGCAGCCCATTCGCTGTGTTCGGCGGGGTCGAGGTGGATCGCCGCGAGTTGCTCGGGGCTGAGCGTGTCGCCTTCGAAGATCAGGCCGAACTTGTTCGCGGGCCAGGTCGGTTCGGGCGGGAGGAAGTGGATGGCCAGCAGCCGGCCGCACGTCAACGTGAGGCCGGTCTCCTGCCGGGTCTCGCGGACCGCAGCTTCGCGCGGGGTCTCGCCGGGATCCATCTGGCCGCCCGGGAACTGCCAGATCTGGCCCTTGTCGGGCTTGTACACCGAGGAGTTGAGCAGCACCGGAAGCCCCTGCCGGTCGGTGATGTACAGCGAGGCGTACGCGGTCGCCCGGGGAAGGGTGGCGATGAACTCCGCGGGCGGGAGCCAGTTGCCGCGCTCCGGGTCGGGCTCGGGCAGGAAGCTGGTCATCGGCCCTTCCAGTCGGTCGAGGTGTTGAGGACGTCGGCGGCCCACTGGTAGTGGCCGGTGTCGCGGATGTGCTTGTCCTGCTCGGGGTAGAGGTCGCAGCTGAGCAGCGCGATCGTGTGCAGGTGGGCGGCGAGGTCGTCGCGCCGGTCGGCGGGGAGGTCCTCGGCGGCGGCGGCAAGAAGGCGGTTGCGGACGTCGACGCGGTCTTCGTCGTACATCCGGTAGTAGGCACAGGCCCCGGCGAGGTCGTAGAGCGGGTCTCCGAGCAGCGTGAAGGTGCCGAGGTCGATGACGGCGCTGACCTTGCCGTCGGCGACGAGGATGTTGTCCGGGTAGAGGTCGCCGTGGATGACGCCTTCGGGCCCGGTGTAGGGGCGGGCGAGCCGCGCGGTGAGCCGGTCGGTGATGCTGTCGACGGCGGGAACGTCGAGGCGCAGATCAGCGAGCACCTTCGGGAGTTTCTGTCCGAGGAGGCGGAGGAGGAAGGCGTGCCAGTCCTCGCCCTGGTGGGCCGGGTCGGGGTCGAGGAGCATGCGCCGGTCGAGCGGGGTGGTCAGGCGCAGGTCGGTGAAGTCGCGGACGGCGGTCAGGTAGGCGTGTTCGGTGGCCGGGTTGGTGAGGTCGAGGGCGTCGCCCATCGGGGTGCCGGGCAGGCGGGTCTCGGTGACGGCCAGCAGGGGGCCGTGCTGCTCGATGTTCTGGATCTCGGGCAGGGCGAAGGGGACGGTGCTGCGGTCGAAGCGCCGGTAGAGGTCGGCGATGGTCTCCAGTGCCTGGCGCTGGTCGGGGTCGGCGTAGACCTTGAGGACCTGGTCGTGGCCGAGGGCGTAGACGCGGGCTTCGGTGCCGGCGGCGATCAGGTCGGCGGGGGTGAGTCCGCGGGCGGCGAGGAGCTGGTTCTCGGCTTCGGCGGTGATGCTGCTGGCGTCTCGGCGGGTGATCACGGCGTGCTCCGGGTGATGGCGGTGACGACGGTGCGGTTCTCGGGGCGGACGGGGCCGCCGGTGAAGTCCCCGGCGAAGGAGACGACGGCGAATCCGGCCTGGTGCAGGGCGTCTTCGAGTTCGGGTCGGGAGTACATGCGGGTGCGGCAGGTCGCGGACCAGCCGGGCCGGGTGTAGGTGACGTGGGCGTGCTTGGCCTCCCAGTCGTACCAGGCGCTCTCGGTGACCCCGTTGTTCGTGACGGTTTTGGTGCTGATGGGTTCCGTGCCGTGCCGGTTCTCGTGTTCGGCGCGCTCGCGGGTGGTCAGTTCCATGACGAGGTGGCCGCCGGGTTTGAGGGCGCCTGCCCAGGCGGTGAGGGCGGCGAGGTCGTCGGCAGGGGTGTTGAGGTAGCCGAAGCTGGTCCACAGGTTGAGGACGACGTCGAACGCGCCGGGCGGGGGGTTGCACATGTCGGCCTGGTGGAAGTCGGCGCCGGGGTGGAGGGTGCGGGCGCGGGCGATCTGGTGGGGCGAGGCGTCGATGCCGGTGACGTGGAGTCCGCGGGCGGTGAGGGGGCCGGTGTGCCGGCCGAAGCCGCAGGGGACGTCGAGGACCCGGGTGCCAGGGGTCATGAAGTCCTTGGCACAGAGGGCGTCGAGGTCGGACTGGGTGCTGTCGTACTTGCCGAGGGCACGGAAGGTCTCCTCGAAGCCGGGATCGAAGAAGCGGTCGGCCCAGTCGTCGGGGGCGGTCACGAGGGCGGTGTCGTTCACGGCGTGGGCTCCAGGGTGGTCAGCAGGAGGGAGTGCAGGTCGCGGGTGTCGGCGGCGACGAGGTAGCGGGCGGTGACGTCGGGGCCGTCGAAGCGGACCGGGTGGCCGTGCTCGTCGGTGATGTGGCGGCCGGTGGCGGTGAGGAGGTGGCAGCAGGCGGCGATGTCCCAGGCCCGGTGGCCGCACATTTCCGCGACGGCTCCGGCGGCGGTGCCCCGGGCCACTTCGGTGAGCGCCCGGGTGGACTCGAAGGCGTCGACCCGCAGAGGTGTTCCGGCGGGCAGCCGCTCCCGCAGTCCGGCCGGCTCGAAGTAGCAGGCGTGGACGGGGCGCTGGTCGGGCGGTTGGGGGACGGGGCGAAACGTCGCCTGGTCGCGGTCGGCGACGGCGAGCACGCCCGCGGCGGGGAAGGAGGCGACGGAGAACTCGGGGGTGCTGCCGCGCCAGGCGCTGACGAGAACGGCGAAGTCCGTGGAGCCGTCGAGGTACTGGCGGGTTCCGTCGAGCGGGTCGATGTACCAGGTCAGCGCGCGGCTGGTGGAGCGGGGGTGGTGGGTGTCGGGGTTTTCCTCGGTGACGATCAGGCCGGTGGGGTCGAAGCTGGTGATCGCCTTGACGAGGATCTGTTCGGCGTCGGTGTCGGCGGCGGAGACGAGCGTGCCGTCCGCCTTGCGGCGTACGTCCTCGGGACCGGTCATGCCGGCGCCCGGCCAGGTACTCAGCAGGCGGGCGGCGGCCTGGTCCACGGCGGCGACCAGGCTGCGCGACCAGTACGCGGGCTGGGTCAGGGTCGTCACCGCGGGCCCCCCGTCAGCGCGGCGGCGATGTGCTCGCCCCACGCCTGCCAGGAGAACGCGGGGTCGTAGGCGGCCGGGGTGCGTGGCCGGTGGTACTGGGTGCGCATCGCGTCGATCAGGTCGGTGGTCTCGTGCTCGCCCTGGCCGACGAGGAGGTGGGTCTCCTCGGGGTGGCGGGGGTGCATGCCGGGGATGTCGCTGAGGATGGTCGGGCGCCGGTGGGCGATCAGGGCGCTGGCCGGTCCGGAGGTCTCGCCCAGCCAGGGGCCGCGCAGTTGGATGCCGCAGTCCGCGGCGAGCAGCAGGGCGTTGAACTCGGCGTCGGGGAGGTAGCCGGTGTGGCGGATGGTGGGGTCGTCCGGGACGGTGAGGCCGTCGCGGGCCTCTCCGGCGAGCAGGAGCAGGGCGGCGGCGGGGCGGTCGGTCCAGTTCCGCCAGGCGTCGAGCAGGATGGGGATGCGCTTGTAGGCGCCGAGGAACCCGAAGGTGGCGAAGATGAACGACCGCTCGGGAAGGCCGTGGCGGGCGCGGGTGCCGGCCACGGGGGTGAGCGGTTCGACGGGGAAGGGCAGGTGCCGGATGTCGACCGACCTGTGGCGGTCGGCGAGGTGCTCGGCCAGCAGTGGGGAGTGGACGAGGACGCGGGTGGCCGCTTTGATCGCCAGGTCCTCGATGCGGGCGTTGAGGCTGTAGCGGTCGACGTGCGGGTGCTCTGCGAAGTACCGCTCCATGGCGGCCCGGGTGTCCAGGTGGGTGCCGACCGCGGCGGAGACGCGGGTCAGGACGGCTTGTTGCTCGGCGGCGGGCAGCTGGTCCCACGCCTCGTAGTAGTAGTCCAGGTTGTTGTACTCGTGGAGCAGGACCGTACCGGGCCGGGCTGCCAGCGCGCGGAACGCGCCGTGGTGGAGGGCGTTGTTGCCCAGATGGTAGAGGACGTGGTCGAAGGTGGCCGGGTCGATGCCGGGCCCGGCGATCCGGCGGGTGGTGAAGTGCCGGGCGAGGTGGGGCAGGGACTGGGTGATGTACCCGGCGACGCCGCTCTTGTCGCGCTCGCCAGGGCCCCAGATGCCGAGGGTGGGCAGCTGCTCAGACACGGGCCGCTCCCACGGGGCGGGCGGCGTTGATCGCCTCGCTGTAGACGGAGGTGGTGTTGGCGACGCTGCGGGCCATGCCGAAGTATCGGGTGGCGCGGTCGGCGGCGGCCCGGCCCGCGTGGGCCCGCAGGGTGGCGGAGGCGGCGAGCTCGTCCAGCGCGGCGGCGTAGGCGGCGGGGTCGGCGGTGTCGACCATGCGCCCGGCGTCGCGGGTGACCACCTCGGTGAGGCCGTCGATGTCGCTGACGACGGCCGGGGCGCCGTGCTGCATGAATTCTATGCAGGCCAACCCGAGGCCCTCGGCGGTGCTGGGTTGGGTGACCAGGTCGGCGGCCTCGGCGAGCAGGTCACGCACTGTGTCCTCCTGGTCGGTCAGGAGCGTGACCCGGTCACCATGGCGAGCCGCCCGCTCAGCCACGTGGTGGAGGTAAGCGGTGTCGGAGCCGTTGGTGGAACCGAGTAGCACCAGGCGGCAGTCGGCGCGGGTGGCCATCAGCTCGTAGGCGTCCAGCAGCCGGTGCTGGGCCTTGCGGGGGGTGTAGCGGCCGGTGAGGGCGATCAGGAGGCCGTCGCTGGGTACGCCCGTGGCCTGGGCGAGGAAGTGCCGGGCGGCCCGGCGGTCGTGGACGCGCGGCCGGTGAGGCACGCCGAGGTGGACGGTGCGGATGCGCTCGGCCGGGTACCCGAAACTCGCGGCCTGCCGGGCGAACGCCAGGCTGCCGGCCAGCACCAGCGTGGGCGGGCAGGTCCTGGCGACGAAGCGGGAACGCGGCCAGCCGCCGGGCTCCGTCTCCGGCCGGGTCTCGTGGAACGAGGCGACGACGGGCACCGTCTCGGCGAGCCCCGACATGTGCGTCAGCAGCAGCGCGGCCTGGGTGTGGGTGTGGACGACATCCACCTGCGCGTCGGCGAGCGGGGCGAAGTCGTCCAGAACGGCGAACAGGCCGCGCTCCCACGGCACCGCGTTGGGGTCGGGCGGCTGGAGCAGCGCGCCGCCGCGCAGCACCCGCACCCCGTTCTCCCAGGTGTCGGCGGGCTGGTCCGGGGAGTCGCGGTTGGTGAGGACGGTCACCTGGTGGCCGGCTCCGGCGAGGTGTTCGGCGAGGGTGGTGACGTGGGTCTCCAGGCCGCCACGGCGCGGGCGGTAGGTGGTGCTGACCAATCCGACGTGCATGTTGTTCCTCCGGTCTCGGAGTCGGTCAGGCGGTGGCGGGCAGGTGGTTCAGGAGCTGGGGCAGGGCGGTGATCACGGGCACCGGCAATTCCCGGTAGACCCGGTGGCGGTCGTAGAGGACGGTGTCGGTGATGCCGGCCCGCCAGGCGCCGAAGATGTCGTTGATCAAGCCGTCGCCCACGAACAGCGCGTCGGTGGGCGCGCAGCCGAGCTGGCCAAGCGCGGAGGCGAAGATCGGCGGCTCGGGCTTCTCGACTCCGGTGAGGGTCGAGTCCACAACCACGTCGAAGAAGGCGAGCAGCCCGAAGCGCTCCAGCTCCTCAACGAGCGTGCCGTCGCTGTTGGAGACGGCCGCCACCGCCAGGCCCCGCTCGCGGACCGCGCCGAGGACAGCCGCCGCGTCCGGGTCGAGGTCGCGGTACAGGTCGGTGCGGTCGGTGCAGCGCTGCCAGGCGCGGCGGCCGGTCTCCGCTCCGACGCCCAGCAGTTGACCCCACACGGCGCCGACCTTCTCGGGCCGGGTCAGACCCTGGGGGAAGTCGAGGTGGTGGGCCTCGGCGGCGGTGGCGAGCGCGGCTTCGGCGGTCTTCGGGGCGACGCCGGTTGCGCCGACGGCGGCGAGTTCCTCGCTCATCACCTCCCCGCTGGGGTGGATGAAGGTCATCCCGATGTCGAACAGCACCGCCTTCCGGGGCCTCACGCGATCACCGCCAGGAAGGAGCTGTCGAGCGCGGGCCTGGTGCCGGCGCACATCGCCAGGTACTCCTCGCGTAGCACGCTGCCGATCGGGTGGTCACCGTGGCGGGGGCGGTGGCCGTCAATGCGGCCGACGATGCGGACTTCGTCCAGCGTGCCGGTGACGAAGACCTCGTCGGCGCCGTGCAGGTCGCCGGGGGTCAGCGACTGCTCGGCGGCCGGGATGCTGAGGCGCTGCGCCAGGGCCAGCACGGTGGCGCGGGTGATGCTGGGCAGGATGCCGTCCGTGAGCGGCGGCGTGGTGATCCGGCCGTGCCGCACGGTGAACACCGCGGCGCCGCCGGTCTCGGCGACGTTCCCGTGCTGGTTCAGCAGGATCGCCTCGTCCGCGCCGTTGTCCAGCGCCTCAAGGCGTGCCAAGCGGAACCCGGAGTACGCGGCGCCGGTCTTCGCGGCGGTCGGCAGCGCGTCGTCCGCGATCCGCCGCCGGCTGCTGACGATGCAGCGCATCGGCTCGACGGGCCGCACCGGCGCCGGGAAGCAGGTCACAATCGTGTCGGTGGTCATCTCCGTGCGCTCCGCGGTGTACCGGCCGGTGTCCACGTACACCGACGGGCGCACGTACACGTCGGTCTGCGGGTCGAGCGCGGTGAGCAACTGCTTGATGCCGTCGCGCAGTTCGACGGCGAGGCCGGGGTGGGGGATGTGCATCAGGGCGGCGGAGGCCTCCAGGCGCTCCAGGTGGGCGTCCAGCCGCACGACGGCCAGGCGACCGTCCGGCTGCCGGTAGGCGCGCAGGCCCTCGAAGACGTTCACCGCCCGCATCGCGGTCTCACTGGTGACGTGGACCGTGGCTTCCGCCCACGGCCGCACCTTCCCGTTGTGCCAGATCAGTTCGGGGATGTTGGCGTTCATCGTCCTTCTCTCTTCCGGGTCGGGGGCGGTGCCGGGTGGCCGACCGGCCTGGTCGGACACCCGGCACCGCGCGGGGAGCGCGGTCAGGCCGCGGCCGGCACCTTGACGTCGAGGTGGGCGGCGAGTTCGAGCAGCGCGGGGGTCGCCTCGCGGCGGCACATGAAGTCCTCGTCCCGCGCGCCCTCGACCAGGTACGGGCGGAACACCGAGCCCTCCTCGAAGCCCTCGCGGTCCAGGAAGAACACCTTCAGGCCGCGCTCGCGGGCCCGCGCCTGCACCCGGCGGCGGTCGGCGTGGCTGCCGACCACCAGCAGCGACTTCGCCCCCGGAAGGAAGGGGACGTCCGGGATCTGCTCGTGGTAGCGGCGGACGTAGTGCTCGTCCAGACCCGCCCGCGCCATCAGACCGTCGAAGTTGTTGGTGATCACCGGCCCCACCAGGTGCCCGGCATCCGCCAGGCCACGCAGGGTCCGGTGGCCGATGGTCGGCTCCGCCTGGAGGCAGGCCCGGGTCATCTCGGTCAGCTCCGGCATCTTCGCCTCCGGTGCGCCGAGGATCTCCGGCAGGAAGGTGTCCTCCCCGGGCGACAGCACGAACCGGTGGTCGGTCATGTCCGTCACCCGGTAGACCTCGTGCAGCCGGTGCAGCGGCGGTATGCCCGCCTCCACCGACATGCCGCACCCGACCTCGACCTGGAACGGCAGGAAGTCCGCGATCATGGACAGGTCCGGGACCAGCGTCGGGTTGCCCCGCTGTTCCTTGATCCGCATGCCGGCCGCCATCACCTTCCACGGCATGTTCTGGTCGCGCAGCGCGGGCATGTGCCCCGCGGAGTTGATCGTCACGTCCAGGCTCTCGTACCCGGCCGGGAGCGCGCGCCCGGCGAGCTCGTCCTGCGGGTGCACGCGGTGCGGCACCACCGTGCACTCCAGGTCCCCGCGCCGCCACAGGCCCCGCTGTCCCGGCTGCCAGCCGCCGTCCGCGAGCGCCTTGCGGACCCGGTCGACGTGGTGGGCCAGCTCGGCCTCCGGGTAGGAGGCGCTGTGGAAGACGTACAGCTCGGGGACGGTGAGCACCGTCCCACCGACCTGCTTGGTGTCGTAGCGGTAGCGGTAGTGCAGGATGCGCCGCCGGCCGTCGTCGGGGCCGGTCCAGCCGGATTCCGCGGCGTTGCGGGGGTCCTGGGTTCGCCGCCACAGGCCCTCTTCCATGTCACGGGGCCGGTCGCGCCGACTGACGTACCGCTCCCACCGCTTCGCCAGGGTCGGCGAGAGTTCCGCTGCCTCGTACGGGAAGTGCATGGTGCTCTCCCTGCTGTAGATGTCCGCGCCGCGAGGGCGCCCAGCCGGTTCCGTGATCAAGTCCCCGCATCGCGGCAGGAACGCGCCGTAGCCACTCAGGCGGGGGAATGCAGCAAGATCACGAGAATCTCGATCCGGAGGTGCGCCTCGGCGTGAAGGAAAGAGCGATACCTGGCGTTGAAGCCATCGCGGTCAACCAGCCTGCGGTTCAAGCGAGTTGCCGAGACTCAGTGGCCAGGGCGAGAGCATGCCGAAGAGGAGGCGCACTACCGGCCATTGCAGTCCGTGCCGTAGCGGACACTGACTGCACGCAAAATGATGACGCGCCGTCAGGGTGCTGGCAAGGGTTCGCGATAGGAAAAGTTTTCCTGTACGCCAAGCTGTATGGGCTCTACTCGGCCGACCCACTACGATCGATCTGACTTGGGAGGTGCCGATGCCTGGAGAACCCAACCCCCGACGCCGGAGGCTGGGCGCCGAGGTGCGCCACCGTCGCGTTGAACTCGGGTGGTCGCTGGAGGCATCGGCCAAGCAACTCGGGTACGGGTCGGCAAGCACCGCCCACAAGATCGAGTCCGGCCACCAGAAGATCACCCTCCAGCAGCTCCCCCACTTCCTCGGCGTCCTCGGAGTCACCGAGCCGGCCGCTCAGGAGTTCTGGCGGGAACTGGTGGTCAGTGCGAACAGCGACGACTGGACCGAACGCTTCCCCGGCGACGCGGACGACCCCTTCGGCAGCTACTACACCGACATCGAACTCGCCAGATCAGCCTTCCTCTGGTCCCCGACCGCGCCGCACGGCCTCCTCCAGCACCCCCTCGTCGAACGAGAGATCATCGAGGCCGGGCGCGGCTGGAGCACCCCTGCCGACATCGACCGGTTCGTCACCATGCGCGCCGAACTCCGCGAACGCGTCCTCTCCCGGCAGCCACCGCCGACGATCACCTCCGTCCTCACCGAGGGCCAGCTCCGGCAGGAGATCGGCGGACGGACCGGAGCACGCCAGCAGGCCAGGCACCTCGCAGAACTGGCGAGGACCGTCCCCGGCATCAAAATCCTCGTGCTCCCCTTCGCCGCCGGCGCACACGCGGGGATAGACGGGCCCTTCATGTTGATGAAGTTCCCCACGGGCCGCACGAGCGTCACCATCGAAGGCAGGCGTTCAGCTCTCCACATCCACGAGGCCGACGTCGTCGCCGAGTACAGGTCCGTCAGCGAGCACATGATGGACGACGCCCTCTCCGCCGAAGACTCCCTCACCTTCCTGGAACAACTCGCTGAGGAATACGCATGACCCTGCACCGCGGCGCGCCCGTCCCCACCGTCCCGCGCACCGACGCCGACCCCGTCTGGCTGGCCCAGCAGCTTGCCCAGGCCCAGTGGCGGTCCGCCAGCACCGGCGGTACGAACTGCGCCGAGGTCGCCCTCCTGCCACGCGGGATCACCGCCGTACGCGACTCCCTCAACCCTGACCAGCAGCCCCTGGTTCTCTCCGACGCGGCCTTCGAGCAGTTCGCCGACGCGGTCATCGCCGACCTGTTCCGCAGGCCGCCCGGCCTCGACTCGAACCCCGTCACCGCGACCGGCAAGAACGACCTCGCCGCCGAGTGGCTGGCCACTCACCTCGACTCGGCCACATGGCGGTTCGGGGACAGCGAGAGCATCGGCGTAGCCTTCCTGCCCCGTGACGTCACAGCCTTCTGCAGCCCCCTCGGCCAGGACAGGCGCCTCCTCATCTTCGCGCAGCCCGAGATCACCGACTTCTTCGCAGGCATCAGAGCCGGGCTGTTCCGTCGGTGAGGCGGCAGTAGCTGTAGCGGCGAGCCTGAATTCGTGTCACGACGTTCCGTTGTGCAGCCTGCTGTCCAGGTACGCCCGCACCGGTCCGAGCAACCCGTGCGCCACGAACTCGGGGGCCGGGTGCCGGGTCGTGGGTGACCCACGCGGGCGCGGCCAACTCCCCAGTTCAGTCCCGTTCGGCGGCAACTCGCGCAAGGTGCGCCAGCAAGGCAGCTGTGTCGGTCAGGTCCGGCAGCACCACCTCGGCGCCGGCCACACGAAGGTCAGAAGCGGAATGGACCCCCGTGGCGACGGCCACGATATGAACCCCGCTGGTCAGCGCGGCCTCGACGTCCCGGGGAGTGTCACCGACCAGCACCACAGGAGCACCTGCCGGGAGAGCATGGGCGACGTGGACGCGGTCTCGGGCCACCGCGACGAGTGCCGCCCGATCCCGGTGGTCGGCACCATAGGCACCGACCTCCAGGTTCACCAGGCCGTCGAGCCCGAAGGCTGCCAGCTTCAACCGGGCGTTCGCCGCGATATTCCCGGTCAGCACCGACGAGACGACCCCGGGCTCCTGCGCGAGAGCGGTAAGGGCCTCCCGAGCACCGGGCAGCGCGCGGCCGCGCAGCCGCAGCTCCTCCGACCGCGCCCGGCCGGCCGCTTCGAGAGCGGCCTGGACGACATCCCACCCCGGCTGGACCAGACCGTCACGGTCGAACATCTCTCGCATGATCAGTCGATCGGTGCGCCCTTCTGTCACCGCAGGGCCAGAAGGCCGACGCTGCGCCACGGCCTCGAAAGCCGCCGCATAGATCTCCTTGCTCACTCCCGCGTTGTCGATGAGCGTGTGGTCGATGTCCCACAGGACGATGAGCGCCATCGGGCCAGCGTAGGCAACCCGTCTGGTGCGCGTCGGCCGCTGCGCGTCCCAGGACGTCCTTGCGAGTCCTACCGCCGTCCGGTTGGATATCTGCTGTGAACGAGCGATTGCGCTCCGCACTCGCCCAGCGTGGCGTCTCCCCAGTGGAGCTCGCGGCGGCCTGCGAGGTGGACCCCAAGACGGTGACCCGCTGGTTAGGCGGTCGACTGCCGCATGCACGCCACCGGTGGAATGTTGCACGCCACCTGACGGTGGACGAGGACTTCCTCTGGCCCCAGGCCCGGCCCCAGACCGGACAGGCGTCCGGTCCCGGCACTGGCCTCGTGGCTACGTACCCCGACCGTGCCAGCGTCCCGCGGGAGATGTGGCTCTCTCTCCTGCTGGAAGCAGAGCAGGGCATCGACGTGCTGGTGTTCTCGGGGACGTTCTTCGCCCAGTCGAACCCCCGCATCGCCGCCATGCTGGCGCAGCGCGCGGCGGCCGGGGTGAAGGTCCGGCTGTGCTTCGGCGACCCGCAGGGCCGCGCGGTGGCGATCCGCGGACGCGAGGAGGGCATCGGCGACGCGCTCGCAGCGAAGATCGGCGCCTCGCTGACCTACTACCGGCCGCTGCTGGGCACGCCCGGATGCGAGATCCGTCTGCACGACACCACCCTCTACAACTCGGTGTTCCGTTACGACGACGACCTGCTGGTCAACCCGCACGTGTGGGGCCAGCCGGCGTCCGCCAACCCGCTGTTGCACCTCCAGAAGGGTGGCGACCTCGGTTGGTTCGGCGGCTACGCTTCGAGCTTCGACGCGGTCTGGAACTTGGCCCGGCCGTGGACCGACGACGCGCAGGAAGGTCAGCCTCGTGGCCGGCAGGACTGAGTACTACGGCGATCCGGACGCACCGGCCGCGAACTCGCTGGTGCCCGCGAGCAACCTGCTCGTGCAGAACGAGGCCGGCGAGATCCTGTTGCAGCGCCGACGCGACACCGGGCAGTGGGCCCTGCCCGGCGGGAAGCAGGACATCGGCGAGTCCGCCGCCGACTGCGCGGTGCGCGAGTGCGAGGAGGAGACCGGGATCAAGGCGGAGATCACCGGACTCCTCGGCGTCTACTCCAACCCGGAGCACATCGTCGTGTACAGCAGCAACGGCGAAGCCCGCCAGCAGTTCGAGGTGGCGTACATCGGCCGCCCGATCGGCGGCACCCCGACGGTCAACGACGAGGCCGACGGTGTGCGCTGGGTGAAGCCGAGCGACCTGGACGAGTACGACATCCACCCGAGCATGCGCCAGCAGATCGGCCACTTCCTCAGCGGCAGGTACCCCTACCTCGGCTGAGCCGCGGCGGCGAGCCGGTGTTCGGTGCGGGCCACCGCTGCCTCGATCTCCGGCTGCGCGCGGTGGATGAACCGTCCCACCAGCGTGTCGGCTCCGTAGCGGGCGAAGATCTCCGCGACCCGCTCGCTGGCGCTGGTGGGCATGCCGTCGGGAGTGGTGGTCATGTCGCAGAAGATCAGGGCGTCCACCAGCACCTGGTCGTCGAGCAGTGGGAACTCCCGTTCCAGGGTCTCGCGCAGCCCGCGTTCCTCAGCCTCCAGCAGGGCGAGCGAGTGGTTGGCCACCAGCCGCACGAGCCGCGTGTCCGCGCCCTGCTGGCCCTCCAGGAACCGTCCGCCGTCCAGGGGGTGGAAGCCGGTCGTGGCAAGCCGAGGTGCGTAGCCGACGTCATGGAGCACGGCGGCGGCTACCAGCAGGCCGCCGTCCGGCCCGGCGACCGAGGCCAGCTGCGCGGCCCGCCGTGCCACCCCCTGGGAGTGCGCCCATCGCCTCGGCAGGGTGGCCGACAGCTCTTCTTCGGCAATCCGCCACGCCCACTGGGGCAAAGTCTCCGTCATGCTGTCGGCCTTCCCGCCCGGCGGGCGCTCCATACGCTGTGTCCAGGAGCTGTCCGGGCCACGGCTGCGGTGGCCCGGACAGGATCCTCTCCGGTGTCGCCGAACAGGACGTGGCGCGTCGGCGTTCGGTTCGGCTATCCGGCTGCTGCCGGGGCCAAGGACTCGCGGCCGAGCCAGCGCCGCAGCACCTCCGGTACCGTGACGGTTCCGTCCGGCTGCTGGTGCTGTTCCAGCAGGGCCGGTACCAGGCGGCTGGTGGCCAGCCCGGAGCCGTTGAGGGTGTGCACGTAGGCGGCCTTGCCTGCTGCGGGGCGGTAGCGGATGTTGCCGCGCCGGGCCTGGTAGTCCCGGGCGTTGGACACCGAGCTCACTTCGACGTAGCCGTCGATGCTGGGCAGCCAGACCTCGACGTCGAAGGTCTTGGCCATCGAGGCGCTGGTGTCCTCGGCGGCGAGGCGGGTGATGCGGTGGTGCAGGCCGAGCGCCTCGACCAAGTCGGCTGCCTTGGCCAGGAGTTCCTGGTGGGCGGTGTCGGAGTGGTCGGGGTGTGCGAACTGGAACATCTCGACCTTGTTGAACTGGTGGCCGCGAAGGGTCCCGCGGTCGGCGGCGCGGTAGCTGCCGGCCTCGCGCCGGTAGCACGGCGAGTAGGCAACGTACTTGCGCGGCAGTTCGGACTCTGCCAGAACCTCGTCGCGGTGCAGGTTGACCAGGGCGGTCTCCGAGGTCGGCAGCAGGAACCGCTGTGGTCCGGCCGGCCCCTGTTCGAGTGCGAAGACGTCCTCGGCGAACTTGGGGAACTGGCCCGCGGTGTAGCCGGCCTGGTAGGTCAGCAGGTGGGGCGGGAGGATCAGCTCGTAGCCGTCCTGCACGTGGGTCTCGATGAAGAAGTTGAGCAGTGCCCATTCGAGCAGGGCGCCGTTTCCGCGGTAGACCCAGTTGCCGGTGCCGCCGAGCTTGACGCCGCGCTCGTAGTCGATCAGGCCGAGTCGGCGAGCCAGGTCGACGTGGTTGTGCGGCTCGAAGTCGAAGGCGGGCCGGGCGCCGTGCTCGCGGACGACCTGGTTCTGCTCCTTGCCTCCTGCCGGCACGTCCTCGTCGGGCAGGTTGGGCAGTTGGTCGAGGAATGCCTGGCGCTCGCCGGCCAGGGCGGTGAGCTGCTCCTCCAGGGCGGCAAGACGGGTACCGAGCTCGGTTGCCTCGGTGCGCTTGGCGACGGCGGCCGGGTCCGCCTGGTTGAGCCGCGCGATCTCGCGAGAGAGCTGCTTGCGCTCGGCGCGCAGCGTCTCGACCTCTGTCATGCCGTGCCGGTACTTCTCGTCCAGGGCGAGGAAGTCGCCGAGGTCGATGTGAACGGCTCGCTTCGCCAGCGCGCGTTCGACGCGCCGGGGGTGCTCGCGGATGACGGTGATGTCCAGCATTTCGGGTCCCATCGATCAGTCGGAGTCCGACGTGATCCCTTGGGAGCGTGGGCGAGAAGGGAACTCGCGGTGCCACCACGCCTTCGCCGCCCCAGGGGACGGCCTCGACAGCTCGATAACGGGAGCGAACCGGCGGGGCATTGGGCCGAAGCCGGCCGTTCCTCCCCACACTCGGGAGGGGATTCGCCACAGGACGCGAGGCTGCCTTCCCAGCTGCCGGCAGCTCTCTCGGCTCGCGTGCCCTGCGGCTACTTGTCTCCGTCAGCGCGTTGCCCAGAGGATAGAACGCCCGGGCGCCGCGAGCAACGCCGAATCGCTGTCCAGATTCGGCCGATCACTCTGAGTGGCGGCCAGGTGATCGGCGCGGGCCGGTGCCGCGCCGGCTCCGCAGCCGCGTTGACGGGTCAGGGCGAGGGCGGCGCTGATGCCGGGTGCATGGCCTTCCTGGGCGGGGCTCTTGTTTCACCGCTCTGCACAAGGGAGGTCGGAGTGGTTCAACGGGTGCTCTCCTCGACGACGAACGGGCCGACCACGAGTGCGTCCAGGCCGCACCTCAGGAAGGTCGCGACAGCATCGCTCGGGGTGCAGACGATCGGCTCGTCCGCGCCGTTGAACGAGGTGTTCAGCACGACGGGCAGGCCCGAGAGCTGGCGGTAGGCATCGATGATGTTCCACAGCAGAGGGTTTGTGTCCCGGTGCACCGTCTGAACGCGGGCAGAGCCGTCCACATGGACCACGGCTGGGAGGTGATCTCGCTGGTGCCGGTGCACGGCGGCGGTCGCCAGCATGTACGGGTAGACGAGTGCGCCGGCCGACGGCAGGGCGAAGAAGGCGTCGGCGCGCTCTGCCAGTACGGCTGGCGCGAACGGGCGGAACGCCTCCCGCTGTTTGATCATGGCGTTGATCCGGGCGGCGGTCGTGGCGTGTTGGGGAGAGGCCAGGATGCTGCGGGCTCCCAGTGCCCGCGGTCCGAACTCCATGCGGCCCTGGAACCAGCCGATCACCTTCTCCGCTCTCAGCAGCCGCGCGGCGTCCCGGTGCGGCTCGGCCGTGCGCCGCACCCGGTACCGGCCGGCGGGAATGCTGCTCAGCGCCGAACGGATGGTCCCCTCGTCGTAGGACGGGCCGAGGAAGGCATGCCGAAGCGGGTGCCGGACCGGGCTGGCCGCTGCGGCCAGCGCCGCGCCGATGGAGGTGCCGGCGTCGCCTGCTGCAGGCTGGATGAAGATCCGGTCGAACCGGCCCGAGGCGATCACGGTGGCATTGGCGACGCAGTTGAGTGCGACGCCGCCGGCCAGGCAGAGCGATCGTTTCGGCACGAGGCGCTGGGCGAAGGCGAGGTAGGAGCCGACCAGCTGCTCCAGGAGGTGCTGGAGGGCGCGGGCGATGTCGCGGTGCCGATCGGTGATCTCGTCCTCGGCGCGCCGGGGCGGGCCGAGGAGTTCGACCAGGGCCGGGCTGAACAGGCTGCGGCGGGCGCTGGGCCGACGGTGGTGGTCGAAGTAGCGCAGGTCCAGGTGCAGTCGGCCGGTGCGCTGGTCGAACCGGGCAAGGCGCTGGATCTGGTCGAGGTACCGCGGGCCTCCGTAGGCTGCCAGGCCCATCACCTTGTACTCGTCACTCTGCGGCCGGAAGCCGAGGTACCGGGTCAGGGCGCTGTACAGGTATCCGAACGAGTGCGGGTACAGGATGTGATGGCGCCGTGTCATCCGGCCGTTGCTGCCGTCGTAGATCGCAGCGGTCTCGTACTCGCCGCGGCCGTCGAGGGTGACGACCAGGGCGTCATCGAAGGGCGAGGTCAGGTAGGCGCTGGCGGCGTGCGCACGGTGGTGCGGCACGGGCATGAGTGGCAGACGGTCCGGTAGCAGGCCGCTGCGGCGAACCGTGTCGTGCAGGCGGCGGCGCGTGCGGTACTTGTCCAGGTCCGACAGCAACGAACCGATCGACGCCGGTGTGCCGTAGCGCAGGTTCGACGGCGCCAGGAGAAGGTGGAGCTTCGGGTCGACGAACAACGCTGCCTGGTCGAGGTCCCGCGGGTGGGTGCCGGTCAGGCTCAGGCAGGCCCGGATCGCCTGCTCGGGGAACACCTTCGTGTTCTTGATCCGGTTCAGGCGTTCCTCTTCGACAGCGGCGACCACCGTCCCGTCGTGAACGATGGCCGCCGCCGCGTCGTGGGTCCCGAAGTTCAGCCCCAGGGTCAGAGTCAACAGCGCACGCCGATCCGCTCACGGCCTCCCGCGCACGGGCGCAGGCTCTCGGGGACCGTTCGTGGCAGGGCGAGGTCGATCACGGCGCGGTCTCCTTGAGCCCGGTGCCGGTGGTACGGGGACCGGGCAACCTTGATCGTGGCGAGTTCCGGAAGGTGTCGACCACCTCATGGACATGGTCCGGTGAGGACATGGTGATGGCGATGGTCTCCACCCGCGGCTCACGGAGCACCCAGGCAAGCGGGCGGAGCCTGCTGCCGGCGCTGCCGGCGCGCGGGTCGATCAGAGCCCCGCGGTTGAGAGGCGACATCCCGACGAAGCCTCGGCCGGTCTGCGAGATCTGGGCCAGATGGGAAATCGGCCAGGAGGACGCGAGGTGGTACTGGGCCGCGACGGCCGTGATCGGTTCCTCCCGCAGGGCGGCGCGGACGGAGGTGGGGCCGTGGCAGTAGGCGTAGACCGCGCCGACCCGACCGGAGGCGAACGCCACCTGAGCGCCGTACCGGTAGAACTCCCTCAACGCCCGCTGATCGTTCAGCAATTCAGGTTGCCCGGTGCGTTTGAGATCTACTTGGAGCACCACGGCATCGATCCGGCCGATACCCAGCTGCGCGGTGGACATCTCGATGGCCGTGTTGACGCGAGCCTCCAGATCACCCCGCAGCGGGCACTCCGCCTTGACCAGGTGACGGAGCCCGACGACCGGGCCGACCTCGTCCAGCACCTCCCGCACCGCCCACTGCGTGCCGAGGTGCGGGTTGGAGTGGATCGTGCGTACCCCGGCGGCCAGCGCGGTGCGCAGAGCGTCCAGGCCGGGCTGCGAGTCCTTGCCAGGCCGCAGACGTCCGGCCACGAACGTCGAGGTGCCGAAGCACAGGCGTTCCAGGCCTGTCACATCTCACCCCGGGCTTCCAACGCCTCGCGGGTCAAGATGGTGCGGAAGTGCGCGATCGACTTCTGCTCACCGACGACCTTGTCGAACCGCAGCTCGCCGAGCTGGTCGCGGTAGTGCTTGCGGTTCGGGTTGTCGATGTCGAACTGCTCGCTGTCGCGGTAGCCCGTCAGCCGCTTGAACGTCTCCCGCTTCTCGTCCAGCGGCATTCCCCACAGGACCGGCGGGTTCTTCTGGCTGATGCAGACCGTCGTCATCCCGTTCGGGCTGATCCGCAGCTTCCAGCAGCCGCCGCACGGGTAGTCCCAGGAGAACATCGCGAGCACCGCGACCTTCACGCCGGTGTCGCCGATCTCGTAGTAGTTGTAGCTCGGGTTGTCGCCCTCGATCGACTCGCGCCGCACCGGCCGCAGTTCACCCGCCCTGGCGAGCGCTTCGAGGATCGCCGACTCCTCCACGAACTGGTTCTTCCAGAACGCCTCGCCCTCGGCGCCGAGCTGGGCGGGGTTGGAGGGGAAGAACTGGTTCAGCTTGATCGCCAGCTGGCCCGCCCCTCCGCTGTTGTTCAGCTCACGGGCGTAGTCAATGAAGGCGGGCAGCTCATGAAGGGTGTCGCGCATCGTCACGCACGAGATCTTCGTCAGGGTCGGCAGCAACTCGACCGAACGCTCGATGCTGCGCAGCGTGTCGCTGTGGAAGCCCCTCCGGGTGATCAGCAGGTTGCGCTGCTCGTCCAGGGTGTCGATGCTGACGATCGCCCGGGTCAGGCCGGCGTCGACCGCTTCCTCGATGAAGTGGTGCAGGCGGTAGCCGTTGGTCGTGACGATCTGCTGCTCGTAGCCGATCGCCTTGCCGGCACGCAGCAGATCCACGAAGTCCCTGCGCACCGTCGGCTCCCCGCCGGTGTAGTGGACCCTCCGGAGGCCGATGTCGTAGCCGGCCTGGAGGACCTCGATCGCCTCCTCCAGCGAAGGCTGGACGATGACCCCTTGCTTCCCCTCCGGCAGGCAGTACTGGCAGCGGATGTTGCAGCGGGACGTAATGCCGAACCGGAGGTTCCATTTGCGCATACCGGGCGAGTACCGGCTTCCCATGACCTTCAGGGAATTCTTCCTGATCTCGTTTTCCACGGGCATCTGCCTTTCAAGAGAAAGTGAAGTCCAGGAGGAGCGCTGCGCAGATTGAAATCAGCTCCAGAAGCTGGTGCCGCATCTCAGGTTTCGATTTCCTCGCGCCGCCAAAACCGAGAATCCCCCCAATTCTGGCGGGCCTAATGGGTGCCTTCCAACCACGTTCCGGGACGTTCCAGGGACGTCCCGAGACGTATCCGCTGGGGGCCGCCCCTGGCGTACCCACCTGTCCTATCCTTCGGAGGTGGCAGCGCAGGGCCGGGCCCCACTGCTGCGAGCAGCGGGGAGACTGGATCAAGGATCCTGGCGCGGAGATGCGTGCTGCCCAGCCTGACTAGCGGTTTGCGTCAGCAGGGCTCGATGACGCTACGCCTGGAGGTCGAACTTCCGCATTCGCAGGGAAATATGACCCCAGGTAACGACCGCTTGATGATGAGCAACCAGCGCGAGGCCGCCGGTAGGCGACGCCTTGTACGCCGTCCGCCTCCGCTAGCCCGGGGGCATGAGAGGAGCGAAAAATGGCAGGTCAACCGGATGAGGAACTGTTGCTCGCGGTCAATGAGCTGGGGGCGGTGCACGACCGATACGACAGCCTCCGCTCGGACAACGCCGGCTCCGGCGGCGACGACCCGTGGCCCGGAGGCGACGGCAATCTGCACGACAGCGAGTGAGTGAGCCGGCTGGTGGGCGTACCGGTATCCGGACGCCCACCAGTCGGTACGGCCTGGTGATCGAGTTCAGGGGAGATTCGCGTGGAACACAAGTTGATCAGGGCCGTGGAGTCGGCTCTGGGCTGGGCGGGACCGGAACGGGTCGGTGATCGGTTCGCGAGGGGACACACGGGGGTCGAAGACCTGTCGAGGCGGTTGCTCACCCCGCAACGGCTGCTCGACCTGGTGATGCGGCGCAGTCTCGCCCGCCCGCAGTTCCGGGTGTTCCAGGAAGGTGTGGAGGTCCACCCGGCGGTCTACTTCACGGACAGCGTCAGCCCCAGGGGCCAGAGCATCTCCTTGGTCAACATGAACGCCCTGGGGCGGCTGATCAGCGAGGGCGCGACGCTGATCCTCGACCAGGCGAACGTCGCCGATCCGACGCTGGAGGTAGCCTGCCGCGCGCTGCAGTGGTGGAGCCAGGAGCGGGTCCAGGTGAACGTCTACTGGACTACCGGCGAGGCGGAGGGGTTCCCGCTGCACTGGGATGACCACGACGTGATCGTCGTCCAACTGGCGGGCGAGAAGGGCTGGGAGGTCCGTGGTACTTCGCGAACCGCGCCGATGTACCGGGACGCCGACCCGAACTCCACGCCGAGCGAGGAGGTGATCTGGTCGGGACTGCTTCGCGCCGGCGAGGTGATGCACATCCCGCGGGGCCACTGGCACCGGGCCACTCGTGTCGGCCACGGGGACGCCGGTCACTCGCTGCACGTCACCTTCGGCATCACCAGGCGGACCGGGGCCAGTTGGATGGCCTGGCTCGGCGACTGGTGCCGCGAGCACGAGGTCTTCCGGCACGATCTCGACCGCGCTCCGGGTGCCGACGCCAGCCAGTTGATCACCGCCGCGCGGGAGCTGGTGGACTCGCGGCCTCCGGCCGCGTTCCTCAGCGACTACCAGCGGACCGCCGCGCCGGCTCGGCAGGTGCCGCACCTGGACGTACTCGGCCCACTCACGGCGACGGTCTGCACCACGAACTTCCGCCCGGACATCCGCCCGGGTGACAGCGTGGTGGAGGTGACCGCGGCTGGTCGACGTCTCAGCTTTGCCGCGAAGGCGGAGCCCGCGCTGCGACTGCTGCTCAGCGGACACCCCGTGGTCCTGGCGGAGGCCGAGGCCGCTGTCGGCACCGAGGTACATGCGGTGGCCGGCCTGCTGGCGAAGGAGGGGTTGTGCGCGCCGCTGACCGACGAGTTGTTCTCGGGCTACACCGGTCTCGTCACGAACGCCACCTCCTGACGGCGGCGCTGGATCACGGAGTGACCGCGATCGATACCGCGTTCAACTACCTGGACTTCACCTCGCACGCCACGCTCGCCGACGTGGGCGGGGACCTGCTGTCCGGCTTCACGGTCTCCACCAAGGTCGGCTACTTCCCGGCCGCCGGCGGCCGGACGCGTCACAGCCTCGATCCGGTGGAGCTTCGCGCCGCGCTGGAGCAGACGATTCGGGACCTGGGACGTGCACCGGACGTGGTGCTCCTGCACAACCCGGAAGCCTCGCTCACGGCCGGTGAACGAGGCGAGGAGCAGTTTGCCGCCGCCTGCGCTGTCCTGGCCGAAGCGGTGACGGCCGGGTCTTGTGGGGCGTGGGGGATCGCGACGTGGAACCCGCGTGCCGTCGCCACGCTCGATGCCCCGCTTCCGGTCGCGCCGGACGTCCTGATGGTCCGATCCGGGCTGCTCGTCGGCCACGAGGTCCTGGCCGTTGGTGAAGTCCTCGCCCGGGGATGGGGTATTCCAGCCGAACGCCGATGGGGCATGAGCCCGTTCGGCGGGAACCCTGCCAGCCCGCCCTGGCGCCGGAGCGACCCGCGTCTCTTCCTGGCCGGTGCCGCGGGTGAGTCGACTCCGGTGCAGGCGGCCTTCCGGGTCGCCTTCGAGCTGCCGCTGGTGGGCGCGGTCGCCGTCGGCACCGACAGGCCGGATCATCTGCGCGAGCTGGTCGACGCCGCCGGGCTGGCGGTCAACGCCGAACTCATCGACGGGTACCGGCGTCTGCTGGCTGAGCGGGCCGCTCGTCAGAGTGGTTGAAGCGCGTGGATCAGCTGCTCGGCCTCGATCCGGGCCGGGGCTACCCGGGGGTCGTCCGGGCGGGCGTGAGGGCCGGCGATCTTCGCCAGCACGAAGAGGCGCATCACCATGCCGTCGCGACTCTCAAGGTCCGCCCGGCGCTCGCGGCGTACGCGGTCCGCGAGCGCCGGGACGGCGAGGGATGCGGCCAGCAGCGACGCGGAGTCCAGGCCGTGCGGCGCCATCCCCCAGTCCTCCCAGTCGAACAGGCAGAACTCGGGACCGGTGACGTTCGCCCAGTTCAGGTCGGCGTGCGCCGCAGACCACGAGAGCACTTGGGTGTTCACCGCCAGGGGGAAGGCGGTGCGGATCACCTGATCGACCAGCTGCTGGGTGATCGGCTCGGTGTCCGGCGTCGCCACCCTGGGCGTGGGCTGGGCGGCGAGCGCGTCCAGGGAGGCGTTCAAGGCCTTCCACCAGCCGTCCGAAATCTCGGGATCGGTAGCCAGGACGGCTGTGCCGACCGGACTGCCCGGAATGCGCGACGTCTCGTCCGCTCGCCAGATCGCCCCGTCACCTGCGTCGCGCCACGCCACTGAACTCACCCAGCGGGGCATCGCCACACCGGTCAGCACGGCAGCGGTTTCCGTGCCGGCCCAGCCCTGCTCGCGGGCCCTCGCCCACGGACGGCGCTCGATGCGGACCCAGGTGTCCCGATCGGTTCCCGCTCCGACCGACCGGCGCTTCCTGACGACGCCGGTCCGGTCGAGTGCTGTGCCGAGGCGCTGCTCGACCAGTTCCAGGATGTAGTCGACCGGCTCCTTCCGGAGGTCCATCACGCGGCCACCTGCTACGGAGAGCGTCATGATGGTGACGGTAGCAGGCCGACGAGGGACGGCCGTGCGGGTGGCGCCTCTGCCGAACTACTGACGACGGGCCGTGAGTTCTGCGATGGCGCGGAGTACCGCCTGCGGGTCGCGCAGGCTGTCGAGGACACGGTCCGCCCCGGCATCGGCGAGCTGGTCGGCCGTGGTGGTGCCGGAGGCGACAGCGATCACGCCTGCTCCACCTTCCGCTCCGGTCCGCACGTCTTCGAGCGAGTCCCCGATGATGACCGTGTTCGATCGGCCGAAGGTCTTCCCATGGCGGGCGGCGGCTCGACGCTGGGCGACGCCGACCAAGGCCGGCCGGTGGGAGTCGTCGGAGGCGAAGCCGCCAACGGCGAGGTCGACGTACTGATCGAGGCCGAAGGCACGGAGTTTGATCTCCGCGCTCTGCTGCAAGTTGCCGGTGACCACGGTGGGCACGAGGCCCGGGTGGGCGTCGACTGCTGCGAGTGCGGCGGTGGCACCAGGCATGAGCTGGCCTCCTGCGCGCAGCTGCTCAGCTTTCGCGGCGAGGAGCCTGGGCAAGAGCTCGACGATCTGCCCTGCGAACAGCTCCAAGTCCCGGTGGCCGACGTCGTTGGCCGTGAGCAGTTCCCGTACCGCCAGCGGCATCGTGCGGCCGGTGCCGCGTCCGGGAAGCTTCACCGCGTCGCGTCCGACGACCTGGCGGAACGCCTCGCGGTAGACAGCGCGGTCGGTCTCGCCGACGTACACCAGGGTGCGGTCGATATCCCACAGAACGAGCACGGTGCTGGTCACGGTCACGACTCCTTGGCCGCCATCACTTGTCGTGACCGTTCTATCAGCTCGTTCGACCGCGGGCCGGGGATGGCCTGGAGGTGCTCCACGGTCTGCTCCAGGTGCTCGGTCAGCCTGGCCGACCGGACCTTCGACGCGAGGGTGAAAGCGGCGTCTGCGGCCATGAAGCCTCCGTCCCGATCGTCGGCGAGAAGGTGGGCGGAGGCGGCCCGCGATGCGAACAACGCCCGCGTCCGCAGATCCGCGGGGTTCAGGGTGGAGGCGGCCTGCTCGAAGTGGTCTGCCGCGGTCTTGTGCTCGCCGAGTTGGAGGTAGCAGCTGCCGGTCTGGCCAAGGATCTCGCCCCAGTTCATCCAGTAGAGCCAGCCCGGGTCCTGCTCGGCCGGGCCGAGCTGCTCCAGTTCGGCAGCCAGTCCGAGCGCCCGCAAACACGCCTGTCGCTCCCCGAGCTTGGCATGCCCCCGCGCCTGACGGGTCAGGAGCATGGCCTCAAGGTGCGAGGAGCCGAGGGTCCGGACCTTCTCTCTGGCGGCCTGCATCGCGGTCACGGCGTCGCGGGGGTCGCCGATCGAGTAGCTCTGGATGGCCAGGTAGGACAGAGCGCCGGCGCCGTACCGGGGATCCCCGGAGGCATGGGCAGGTCGGAGTGCTGCGAGGAGGGCTCGCTGGGCCAGTACATGGTGTCCGGCGTCGAAGTGGAACCATCCGAGCTGGGTTGCGGTGTCGGCGGCGATGCCGGCCAGGCGCTGCCCGATCTCCTCGGTGTAGCTGGCCGACTTCAACGTCTCGTACAGGACGCTGAGATGGGCACGGGCTAGGCCCGCGACCAGGCCGCTGCCGGAACTGGCGTCCATGGTGCGCAGGCCGTCGATCGTCCCCTGGAGGCTACCGACGAGCGCGGAAGTCACCTGCGCTCCACCGAGCGCGCGTTCAAGGGGCTCGGCGTCGGCAATTCCCCACTGGTGGATGTAGGCGGAGAGGGCAGTTCCGGCTAGGAGCAGGAAGTGGCGGCGATTCGGACGCATGGGCATGGCGGCAGGCTCCCCTCGCATCGCGTCGTACAGTGTCGCCACCATACGGCGGGCCGTCCACGGCCCGGCGGTGTCGTCATGGGCAGGGAGTGAACTGACGTTTCGTTCTGGGGCAGACGGGTCCGCGGCCGTGCGCAGCGGGAGCCTCACCAGATCGGCCGGGGCACCAACCGCGTCGAGGAACTCGATGATCCGGTCGATGTGGGTCAACTGCACCCGTCCGGCCTCCAGCCGGGACAAGTAGCCCTGGGTCAGTCCGGTGATCCCCGCCAGATCGTCCTGGCGAAGCGGAACGATCTCCCGAATGCGCTTGCTCAGCTTGCCGAAGTCCAGTTCGGCAAGGCTGTCGCGCACCAGGGCGTCTCGCCACACCCACGCGGGAACGGGCTCAGCCGGTGTCTCGGCGACCGTCCGCGCGCACGGGCCGCACGCACTGGCGCTGTCGTTGTACCGGCTGAGCGCGCACCCACAACGCTCGCATCGCCGCACCCCCATACCGCCCCTCCCGTCCGCAGGAGCCTTGGCCTCCCACAGGCGGCCCCGTGATCATATTTCAGCGCGAATATGACTACGCGAATGGTCACCGTCGAACACTCTCAGGCACCTTACTGCGGCGAACAGTTGACCGTGGCGGAGTCTGCGTCCCAGGACGTCCCGCACGCGTCCCCCGGTGGGGTCGCGTCGTCCGGCGAACCGCCGCCACCATCTGACGCAGGGGAAACAGAAGACGCAGCCCGTCGCCACCAAGTAGGAACCGCGCCAGCGGGGTTCTACGGCCAAGGCCCGCCAGGCCGACCGCGCTCTGCCCGCGGTGAGCGCGGCCCGGCGCCGGTGCCCACGGTGGCCACGTCCACGCTCACGACATGTTTGGAAGGACGGTCCCATGAATGCCGTGTCGCCCGCTCGGCCGGTGTACCACCCCGCCGGGTTCGACGCCGCGCTGCGGACCGCAGTGGACGGGTTGCGGGCCGGACGCTGGCTGTCGACGGAGCGGCTGCTGGCGGCGACTGGGCAGGACTGGGGGCGTCGCACCTCCCGGACGCAGGTGCTGGGGCTGGTGGCCGCCCGGTCGACAGTGCTCGCCGACTGGGGACGTGAGGACCCGGTCAACCCAGGGTTGGCCATCCTGCGGACTCGGGTCGCGGTCGAGCACGCCCTGACCGCGGCCAAGGCCGGTTCGCCGGAGGCCGGGCGCCTGGAACAGGCAGCGCGCGAGTCGTGCTGGGCCGCCGCCGACGCCGTGCCCTCGGACCCCGTGCCGTGGGTCTGCCTCCTCGCCCTGGCCGTGTTGGACCCTTCCAGGGCGCGCCCCGAACATCGACAGCGGTCGTCGGACCCGATGCTTCCGCAAGGGCCGTGGGGCCTGCTCGACGAAGCGCGGCGACGCGATCCCGGCAACCGGGAGGCTCACCACCGGATGCTGCGTTACTGGCAGCAGGGATACCGGCCGGCGGCGGCGGACTTCGTGAACGTCGTCGTGCCGAGGGTGCCGGCCGGTTCGGCACTCGCCGTCCTGCCGCTGTACTTGTCGGTCGAGCAGTACCGAAACGAGCCCAGGCGGAACGCGGTGGTGCTCCGGCAGTGGCTACGGGAGCCGCACTTCTCCCGTGCTCTGCGCGCGTACGAGAGCTGGTCCGCGGCGGCTCCCGGGTCGTGGCCTGTCGCCGATCTCAGCTACCTCGCCCACGCGCTGTGGGCGTCGGCCCAGATGGACGCCGCCGCCGAGGTCTTCGCCGCGCTCGGACAGTTCGCTTCCGGGGCCCCGTGGAGCCTGGTCTCCGACTCGCCTGAGAAGGCGGAGGGCCTGCTGCTGATCGCGCGCCAGCAGGCCTTCGCCGGCCGGGCGACCGCCCTGGCCTGACTCCCCCGTCCCTGCCCATCTTCTCCCCACGGAGGTCGACTTCGATGTCCCCCGTCCACGCCGCTGAGCTGTCCGACGAGGATCGGCTGCGCCAGCTCGGCTACGAGCCCAAACTGAGCAGACGGATGGGCGAGTTCGGCAACTTCGCCAGCTCGTTCTCCGTCATCAGCATCCTGTCCGGGTGCATGACGATGTTCGCGTTCGGCCTGAACACCGGTGGTCCGGCGGTGATGTTCTGGGGCTGGATCGGCGTCGGCGCGATGGTCCTCTTCGTTGGCTTGGCACTCGCCGAGGTGACCTCGGCCTACCCGACGAGCGGAGGCCTGTACTTCATGGCGCACCAGCTCGGCGGCCCGCGGTGGGGCTGGCTGGTCGGCTGGCTCAACCTGCTCGGTCTGATCGGCGGCATCTGCGGCATCGACTACGGCGCCGCCAGCTTCATCGGAGCCTTCCTCAACCTCCAGTTCGGCTACGAGCCCACGCCCGTCGGCCTGTTCGGGATCTTCGCGGCCGTCCTGCTCCTCCACGCGCTGCTGAACCTGCCGAACGTTCGCCGGGTCGCCTTCCTCAACAGCGTCTCGGTGTGGTGGCACATCGGCGGTGTCGTGCTGATCGTCGGCGCGCTCGCGATCGTGCCCAGCTACCACCAGGACGCCGGCTGGGTCGTCGGGCACTTCGTCAACAACACCGGCTGGAGCAACCCGGTCTACGTGAGCGCGATCGGGCTGCTGTTGGCGCAGTACACCTTCTCGGGCTACGACGCCTCCGCGCACATGGCCGAGGAGACCACCAAGGCGTCGGTGTCGGCGCCGCGCGGGATCGTCCGTTCGATCTGGGTGAGCTGGATCGGCGGCGCCGTCCTCCTCGCCGGCATGCTCTTCGCCGTCCGAGACTACGACGCCGTCCTCACCACCACCACCGGTGTGCCGCCCGCCCAGATCTTCATCGACGCGCTCGGGACAACCGGGGGGAAGGTGCTCCTGGTCGTGGTGATCGTGGCGCAGCTGTTCTGCGGGAACGCGGAGACCGCCGCGTCGGCGCGAATGGTCTTCGCCTTCTCCCGGGACGGCGCGCTGCCCGCCTCGGGCCTGTGGAGCCGGGTGTCGGAGCGCACCGGGACGCCGGTGGCCGGGGTGTGGCTGTCGGTGGGGGCAGCCGCGGTGCTGGCGCTGCCGTCGCTGTACAGCGCGACGGCGTACGGGGCGGTGACCGCCGTCAATGTCATCGGTATGACTCCGGCGTACGCGGTGCCGATCTACCTGCGGCTGCGCAGGCGCCGGACGTTCCGGCCTGGGCCGTGGAACCTGGGCCGTCGGGGGCCGCTGATCGGGTGGATCGCGGTGGGCTGGGTGGCGGTGGTGAGCGTGCTGGTGTGCCTGCCGCAGTCGTTCCCGGTGACGGTGGACACGTTCAACTACGCCCCGGTCGCGCTCCTGGCGGTGATGGTGCTGGCGTGGGCGTGGTGGCTCAAGGCGGGGCGCTCGTACGCGCCGCCGGTGCAGCGGTCGGCCGAGCTGGTGGAGCTGACCGAGGAGGTCGTGTGACGGGCCGCCGCCGCGCAGGTCGTACGGCAACGATGCGGGCAGCCCGGTACCGCGGGACCGGAAGCTCGCCGATCGCGGCTTCGCCCATCGGACTGCTGCACCGGCTGGTGGCCGACTTCGGGATCGAGACGGTGCTGCTGGCGGCCGTCGATGTGCAGGGCCGTCTCAAGGGCAAGGAGTACGACGCTGCCTGGCTGGTGGAGCGGCTGCGGTCAGGCCGGCTGAATCCGGAGATGTGCGGGTACGTGATCGGCACCGACCTCGGGATGACCGCCCCGCGCACCGGGGCGTTCTCGTGGGAGTCCGGCTTCGGCGACATCGCTCTGCTGCCCGACACCAGGGGTGCCCGCGTGCTGCCGTGGCTGCCGTCGACGGCGGTGGTGCTCGCCGATCCGGTCAGCAAGGGGTGGCCGCACCCGCTGGCCCCGGTCACCGTGCTGGCCGAGCAGCAGGAGCGCCTGGCCGGTGTCGGCCTGATGGCGATGGTGGGGGTCGAGACGGAGTTCGTGCTCCACGAGGGGACCGCCCGGGACGCGGCGGCGGCCGACTGGCGCGGGCTTCGCCCCGTCACGTGGGACAACCGCGACTATGCCCTCGACCAGCCTTCGGAGGTGAGGGAGTTCGGGCGCAGGCTCCGGCAGGTCCTGGCCGCCGCTGCTCTGCCGGTGGAGGCGGTCAAGGGCGAGGGTGCGTGTGGCCAGCTGGAGGTGACCTTCCCGTACGGCCCGGTCCGTGAGGCGTGCGAGCGGCACGTGCTGTTCAAGCACGCCGCGAAGACGGTCGCGGATGAGCAGGGCATGGTGGCGTCGTTCATGGCGGCTCCGGCCACCGGGGTCGGCAGCGGCCTGCACCTGCACGTCTCGCTGCACGATGTCGACGGCCGGCCGGTCCTGGCCGCTGGCCCCGAGGACGGGACGGTGCTGTCGGAGCTGGGCGAGCAGGCGGTGGCCGGGCTGCTGGAGGTGCTGCCGCAGACCGGGCCGCTGTGGGCGCCGTACGTGAACAGCTACAAGCGCTTCGCCGACCACTCCTTCGCGCCGGCCCGTTTCGCCTGGGGCCGGGACAACAGGTCGTGCGCGGTGCGGGTGGTCGGGCACGGCCCCAGCCTGCGGCTGGAGGTCCGCCTGCCCGGAGCGGACGCCAACCCGGTGCTCGCGCTGGCGGCCGTCCTGGCCGGTGTCCGGCACGGCATCGAGGCCGGCCTCAAGCCCCCGCCCGCCACCCGCGGCGACGCCTACCTGAACCGTGAAGCGTCGCGCGTTCCGCAGTCCCTGGCCGAGGCACTCGACGCCTTCGAGACCAGCGAGCTGGCCGGTGAACTGCTCGGCGAGCCGGTGGTCGCGCACCTGGCGCGCGTCGCCCACCTGGACCTGGAGTACCACGCCGCCCGGGTCACCGATGCGGAGCTGGAGCGCGGTCTCACCCAGGCATGAGCCCCGGGCCGGTCGCGGCGCTAAACCCCCGGGCCCGCGACCGGCCCGGTTCCACCCCTCACCCCCACCCTCACCCTGCTGGAGGACTCCATGGAGAGCATGGACGTCGTTTCCGTCCGACCCCGCGCGAAGGGTAGGACGAAGCCCGCCCCCGACCTGCTGGTCAAGGCGCACCTGGTCGACGTCGCCGCGCCCGGCATGGAGGGTCTGGCGGTGTGGCTGGCCTCCCGCGGCCTGGACGTCAACGGCAGCATCGGCCCCGCCGACCAGGACGGCCCCGCTGCCGCCCGGCTGCGCGAGGCCGGGGTCAATGTCGCGGTCGGCTTCGATGCCCGCAACGTCCGGGCGGGCCGGACCTGTGTGGTGTGGTCGGGGGTGGTGGCCGCTGCGCACCCCGAACTCGACCGCGCCCAGGAGCTGAAGCTGCCGGTGCTCGCCCGCGTGCACGCGCTCGCGGTGCTGACCGCCGGGTTCGGCGGCCGGCTGGTGGCCGTCGGCGGCAGCCACGGCACCGCGACGGCGGCGGCGGTGCTCGCTGCCGCGCTGGACGACGGACGCACCGGCTGGATCCTCAACGCCCCCGCCCAGGGCGGCCCGCCGGGGCGCGGCGGCGACCGGCGGCTGGTGGTGGACCTGTGCCCGGACACCGCCACTCACGAGGCCGCTCCCCTCGGGTCCTGGAGCTACCGCCCCGGCACCGCGCACCGGTACCGGCGGCCGCGACCCGCGGTCACGCTGATCACCAGCGCCACCCGGAACGCGCCGCATTTCGAGGACACCATCGAGGCGCTGAACGACGCCACCAGCCTCGCCCGTTCGTCGGGCACGGTGGTGCTGCCGCTGTGGGACAAGGGCGCCAAGATCGTGCACGAGAGACTCACGGACCGGCCCGAGCCCAACGTGGCGGTGGTGACCGTCGGCCTCGCCGAGGACTGCGACGTGTGGGTCCTCACGCCCCGGTGGCTCGGCGGTGAACACCTCCTCACCCTCCACTACCAGGGCACGAAGCACCAGTTCGTCGTGCCGGTCATCGGCCGCCACCACGCCCTGGCGGCCTGCGCCGCCATCGCCACCGCCCTCGTCGCCGGCGAGGACCCGAAGACGGTGGCGGAGCGCCTCGCCGTCTTCCGCGGCGTCGAGCGCTCGCTGGCCGTGCTCGGCACGCGGGACGGGATCACCGTCGTGGGCTCCCGCGCCCGGCACCCGCGCGAGGTCTCCCAGGACGTCACGGCCGCCCGGATGCTCGCCGAGGGGGACGTGCTCGTCGTCCTGCAGCCGGACGGCATCGCCCGCACCACCGCGCACGCGGACGAACTCGGAGCCGCTCTCGGCGATGCCGATCGCGCGCTGCTCCTGCCGGTCAGCACTCCGCTGGCCGGAC
Organism: Kitasatospora sp. NPDC048715; assembly: GCF_043198905.1. Lineage (NCBI taxonomy): Bacteria > Bacillati > Actinomycetota > Actinomycetes > Kitasatosporales > Streptomycetaceae > Kitasatospora > Kitasatospora sp. NPDC048715. The sequence goes on from NZ_JBICVH010000010.1 coordinate 314,717, forward strand.
ACGACGGGCCCGACCCGCTGGACGCCGTCGAGCGGGCCGCCGTCCGGGCCCTCGGCCCGGGCGCGGTCTACCGCGTCCGATCCGGCCCCTGCGAACCGGGCCCCGAGCACCGGGTCTTCGAGATGACCGCGGAGGGCGACGTCGTCCTGGTCGTCGGGACCGGCCCCCACGCCGAGCGGCTCGGCCACCGCCTGCTGGACCGCCTCGCCCAGACCGATGCCCTGGGCGCCGGCCGCCCGTGAACCCGCCGCCGACCACCGGAGACACCACCATGACCACCACCGTTCTTCCCGCCCACACCCTGACCGGGCAGCAGGTGCGCCTGCTCGGGCACATCGCCGCCGAGTCCACCGTCCGCACGATCGCTGCCGACCCCGAACTCCCGTGGGGGCCCGGCGCGGTCGACGCCGCCGTCACGGAGCTGCTGACGGCCACCGGCACCCGCACCGCGCCCCACCTCGTCGCCTGGGGCGCCGCGCACCGCCTGATCACCGACACCGCGCAGCCCTGCGCCGCCCTCTGCGCCGACATCCGGCTGCCCCGGCGCCTCCACGGCGTCCTGGTCGGCTGGGTCGGCGGGCGCACCGCCCCGGATCTCGCGGCCGACTTCGACGTCACCGCCGCCACCGTGCGCGGCTACGGCAAGGACCTGCGTGCCTGGCTGGGCGTGCATACCCAGATCCAGGCGAGCATCGCCGCCGTCCTGGCCGGCCTGGTCCGCCTCAGCGACATCGACCCCACGTGGCCCGCCGAGCCGCTGCACCACGCTGAGCCCCGCGGACAGGCCGCGTGAACTCCCGCCCCACCGGCGGCCGGGCCGCGGTCGGAGCCGTCTGCTTCCTCCTCGGCCTCCAGGTCGGCGCCGCCGTCCTCTACCTCGTCCAGCACCGCACCCGGCTCACCCAGCCGCTCTACCTGGCGATCTTCGCCCTCGCCGCCTTCGGCACCCTGGCCGTCACCGACCGGCTGATCGCCGCTCGTTCCACGCCGAAGCGCCGGACCAGTTCCTCCCAGCAGGACCCGCCTCGGCCAACTGGCTGAGCACCCGTTCCACCGCACCACCCCATGGCGGCCGTTTCGGGCCAGGGCCGCACCCCGACAACCCCAGACAGACAGTAGATGAGTACCTTACGACCTGCCGACGGACTGGCGGCCCGCGATCTGGACCGCCACCTGATCAACCGTGCGGGCGTCATCGTCGACGCCAACGCCCTCGTCCAGCTGCCCGCCGACCGCTTGTCCGGCGCGGACCCGTTCCTCCTGGCCACAGGCGCCCCCGTGCCGGCCACCACTCCCGCCCCGCTGCTGCGGCTGCTGATGCGCGCGGGCTCCATGGCCGTCCCCTGTGCCCTGGTCGCCGAGCGGCTCGGCCGCCACGTGAGCACCATGCTCGCCGCCCAGCGCGTCACCAACGTGTGGTCCGGCGCGGTGTCCGCGGCAGAACACCGCGATCAGGGGACCAACCCTTACCGGGCGGCGGCCCGCGCCCTCAGACTCCCGGTCAAAGGCTGCCTGATCATCGCGACCGACCTCTCGCTGCGCGAGGCCCGGGCCAGTAGCGCACGCCGCGTACTGATCAGCAGCTCCGGAACCCTCCGCGTGGCGGCCAAGACCACCGACGGACTCAACCAACAAGAGCACGACGTCGCTGTGCAGCTCGCCCTCGGCCGGACCTACGACGGTGTGGCCGAGCAGCTCGGCTGCTCCTCCAGCGGCGCTGCCAACGCCATGTCGCGGCTGATGAGTCGCCGTGGTCTCACCGACCGCACCCGCACCATCGTCGACCTCATCGACTCCGGCCTCCTCGACACCGCCGAACTGCGCGCGGCACTGCCCGACACGCTCCCGGGAATCACTGCACGGGAGCACGAGGTACTCACTCTGCTCGCCGCCCACGAGCTGTCCACCGTCGCGAGGTTGACCGGCGTCGGCCAGGCCACGATCGGCAGCGTCATCACCCGGGCCACCAATGCCATCGGGGCGAAGACCCGCACCCAGGCCGTCGTCATGGTCTTCCTCCTCGGCGGCTCCAGCCTGGCCGCCGTCTCCGGCGGTGCCCGGTGAGGCTGATCGAGTACCCGCAGCACTACACCCTTGACGGCAGCCCGACGCTGTACCTGGCCCCTTCAAGCGCCGGCCGTCCGGGCTGGCAGAGCGAGGCCATCGCCCTCCTGGAGGCGGCCGGCTTCACCGGCACCGTCCTCAACCCCCGGCCCGCCTCCCACACGCAAGCGCCGTCCAGCTGGCAGGAGCACAACCTGCGGCGCTTCGGCGCCGTCCTCCTGTGGTGCCCCACCGGCGCGCAGCAGGTACGCGACGTCCGGCAGCGGTTCCTGCGCCTCTCGCGCACCGCGCTGGTCGTCGGCTGCGACCACACGGAGCGCGAGCAGCGGTTCGTCCACGCCGAACTACAGGCCACGATGCCGCGGTTGGCCGTCGCCGCCGACCTCGCCACCGCCGTACGGGCGGCCCTCGACCACCTCAGCGCCCCGGCCGCGCCCCAGACCTGAAATCCCCTTCGACCCACCCCCGTCAGGAACACCATGCCCACCGCCGCACTGCCCCGCCGTTCCCGGCCCCTCATCGAGGACCACGGCCTGATCGGCAGCACCGCCACCGGCGCCCTCATCCGCAACGACGGCACCATCACCTGGGCGTGCCTGCCCCGGTTCGACTCCTCCGCCGTCTTCGCCGCCCTGCTCGGCACCGAGGAGCACGGCTTCTGGCGCCTCGGCCCCACCACCGACGGCGAGCCCGCGGCGGCCGACCGGCGCCGCTACCGCGACGACACCATGTCGCTGGAACACGAATGGGACACCCCCACCGGCAGCGTCAGGGTCACCGACCTCATGCCGTTGGGCACCAGGACGCCCCAGATCATCCGCAGCGTCGAGGGCCTGAGCGGCACCGTGACGATGACCTCGACGTTCCGGGCCCGCCCCGGCTACGGCGCCCACGCCCCCCTGTACACCCGCACTTCGCGAGGCGCCACCGCGCGCCTGTGCGCCACCGTCCACCCCGACTCCTACTGGCTCGACGGCCCCCACCACGCCATCACCAACGCTGGTGCGCGCTGCGACTTCACCATCACCGCCGGTGAGCGCATCGCCTTCACCCTCACCTGGTCCCCCTCCTCCCACCCGGCACCCGACCTGCGCAGCCCCCGCTCGGCGCGCACCCGCACCGAGGTGTCCTGGCACGAGTGGGCGTCCCGCTGCGCCTACCAGGGCCCCTACCGGGAGGCGGTCGTACGCTCCGCCCTCGTCCTCAAGTCCCTGTGCCACCCGGGCGGCGGGATCGTTGCCGCCCCCACCACCTCCCTGCCCGAGCAGATCGGCGGCGAACGCAACTGGGACTACCGGTACGTGTGGCTGCGCGACTCCGCCCTGACCGTCACCACCCTCGCCCGCCTCGGCCACACCGAGGAAGCCGAAGCCTGGCGCGACTGGCTGCTCGCCGTCCTGGGCCCCGACGTCTCGAACTTCCAGATCCTGTACGGCCTCCACGGCGAATACGACCTGCCCGAACACGAGTTGGACCACCTGCCCGGCTACGAGGACTCCCGGCCCGTGCGGGTCGGCAACGGCGCCGCCGGACAGCTCCAGCTCGATGTCCCTGGCGAGGTCGCCGACGCCCTGCTCGCCGCCGAGGACGCCGGGCTGCCCGCCTCCCGTGACGCCGACGCGATGCTGCGCGCCCTCGCCCGCTGGACCGAGGACCACTGGCAGGAGCCGGACGAGGGCATCTGGGAGGTCCGGGGCCCGCGCCGGCACTTCGTCCATTCCAAGGTGATGGCCTGGGTCGCGATCGACCGCACCATCACGCTGCTGCGCCGACGTGCTTCCACCACCGCCGACGAACTCGCCCACTGGGAGCGGCTGCGCGACCGCATCCACGCCGACGTCTGCGAACGCGGCTACGACCCGGAGCGCAACACCTTCACCCAGTACTACGGCGGCCGGGAGCTGGACGCCTCGCTGCTGCTGATCCCCCAGGTCGGCTTCCTGCCCGCCGACGACAAGCGGGTGATCGGCACCATCGAGGCGATCCAGCGCGAACTGTCCACCGGGGACGGCTTCGTGCTGCGCTACCCGACCCACGACGAGTCCGGCAACAACGTCGACGGCCTCTCCGGCCACGAGGGCGCCTTCCTGGCCTGCTCGTTCTGGCTCGCCGACGACCTCGCCATGATCGGCCGCCTCCACGAGGCCCGCGAACTCTTCGACCGCCTCCTCGCGCTGCGCAACGACGTCGGCCTGCTCGCCGAGGAATGGGACCCCCGGCTCAAGCGCCAGGTCGGCAACTACCCGCAGGCCTTCAGCCACCTCGCCCTGGTCAGCGCCGCCTTGCGGCTGACCTCCAGTGGCGCCGTGCACCTGCCGGCCCAGCGCGCCCAGCCCGCCGGGGCACTCCCCGAGCGGCAGCAGGGCACGCTCACGGTCGCGGGTGTCCGGCAGGGGTGCGGCTGATGACCGTCCCCGTGCCGTCCGTGTCCAACCGCATCACCGGCAGCCGGAGCGGCCCCGTCGTCCAGGCCGGCCACGTCCGCGACATCCACTTCCACCCCTCCGCGCCGCCGCGACCGGTCCCCCGGCAACTCGCCGCAGTCACACCGGTGTTCACCGACCGCGAGCGTGACGTGGCCGCCCTGGACGGGCTGCTCACCGGCCTGCCGGAGGGCACCGCCCCGGTGATCGTGATCACCGGGGTCTGCGGGATCGGCAAGCGCACTCTCGCCACCCGCTGGAGCCACCGGCACGCCGAGCGGTACCCGGACGGACAGCTCCTCGTCCGGCTGCGCGCCGGCAGCGTCGGCGGCCCCGCCCCGGCCGCCGAGACCGCCCGGTCCCTGCTGCTCGGCCTCGGCGAAGGCCAAGGAAGGCGTCTTCCCTGGCAGGAGGACGACTTGCAGGCGTTGTGGCGCTCCACCGCGGCGACCCGGCGGCTGCTCGTGATGCTGGAGGACGCCGCCGGCGCCGACCAGATCCTGCCGCTGGTCCCCGCCAACGCCGGCTGCCTGGTCGTCGTCACCAGCCGCTCGCCGATGCCCGCGCTCGCAGCCCACGGCGCGCACCACCACCATCTGGCCCCGCTCACGCCCGCCCACGCCGTCCGGCTGCTCGCTCGGATCCTCGGCGAGGACCGGGTGCGCGCGGAGCCCGCTGCCACCGAAGCCCTCGCCCGCGCCTGCGACGGCAACCCGTTGGCCCTGAGTCTGGCCGCCGGCGAGGCCGTCCTCGCCCCCGCCCGCCCGCTCGTCCACCACCCGGCCCTCGCCGCAACCGACTTGGAGAGCGTCCCGATGACCACCGCCCTCGCACTCGCCTCACTGCCCGAGCCCGAAGCTCGCCTGCTGCGGCTCGCCGCCCTGATCCCCGCGCCCGACCTCGACCATTTCGCCGTGGCCGCCGCCACCGCCACCCCCGCCGGACAGACACTGCACCTGCTGCACGAACTCGCGGCCCGCCACCTGCTGGAGCACACCGGCCGCCAGAGCGCGCGCGGCGACGTCTACCGCATCCGCCCCGAGGTCCGGGACCTGATCCGGAACCCGGCCGACGCCCGCCGGCGCGTCGTGCAGTGCTACCTCGACCACCTGATCGCCACCGCCCAGGACACCGTCCAGCTCCTCACCCCGCACCACCGTGTCCTGCCGCGTCAGCACCGCCACCACCCCGCCGAGCCGGTCCCCATCACCGGCGACCGCGCCGCGCAGGACTGGCTGGAGGCCGTCGCCCCCGCGGTCATGGCCGCCCTCGAAGCCGCCCGCGAACTCGGCGAGAACCAGGCGGCCACCGTCCTGGTCCACGATCTGTGGCCGCTCTTCCACCGCCTGCGGCGCACCGACCTGAGCGTCCCCTGCCACAAGCTCGGGCTGGGCTTCGCCCGGCTCTGGGGCCACCGCCTGGCCGTCTACGAGATGACCACCACCCTGGCCATCTCGTACAAGCGCACCGGAGCCCACGAGGAGGCGCTGCGGCTCTACGAGGAGGGCCGCACCCTCGCCACCGAGGACCAGGACGACAGCCGCATCGCCCAGTGCACGGCCGGCGTCGGCGCCACGCTCTACGAGGCCGAGCAGTACGTCGCCGCCGAGCCCGAACTCACCCGTGCGATCACGCTCTACGCCGACCTCGGCGACCGGCGCGGTGCCGGCCTCGCCGAGATCCTCCTCGGCTCCGCCGCCGCCCGTCAGGGCGACACCGACCTCGCACTGCCGCTGCTCCAGCAGGCCCTCACCGACCTCGAATCGCTCACCCCGCCCGACCCTCTGAACGTGGCCCGCGCGCGGGTGTTCCTGGGAGAAGCCCAGTCCCTCGCCGGCCGGCACGACCGCGCGATCGCCACCATCACCGAAGCAATCCGGGAGTTCGGTGGCCTCGGGCACCGTCACTGGACGGCACACGCCACCGAGTACCTCGGACAGGCCGCCGAACGCGCCGGACAGACCGAAGCCGCCGCCGACTGGTACACCGCCAGCCAGGACCAGTACCGGAACCTGGGCAGCAGCCGCGATGTGGAACGCCTCCACAACCGGCTGCTCGCCCTACTGAGCCGGTGACGACCTGTGCCCACAGGCCCCGCGGCCCGCCGCCCGCCGGCGACCCCGACCACCCGGCCGGGCAACGCACCGGCTCCTACAAAACTCTCAGGATGACGAAATGATCCTCCGCACCATGGCAGCAGCCGCGATCCTCGCCTTCGCAACGATCGCCTCCTCCGCACCCGCTCAGGCCACTCCCGCCGCCGAGAGCCTCCCGATCTGGTCCGCCCCCGCTGCCGAGAGCACCGCGATCTGGTGCACCCCCACTGCCGAGAGCCTCCCGATCTGGACCGTCTCCGGCCGCTGACCGATACGGGGCACCGCCCCGTACGCGGCAGCCGGGCCTGCAGCGGTTCCGATGAACAGCGGCCCGCTGAAGTGCAGGCGGCTCTGCCGCTCCCTCTTCTCCTGGTGACGCTGGGCGCGTCCCGTGCCCCGCGTCACCAGGTCTCGCCGTGAAACCTCAGACCACAGGAGGCACCGATGTTTCGTTTCGGCACGTAAAACCTGTTCAATCTGGCGATGCCCCGCACCGCCGCCGAGACGGCCCGCTACGGCCTGATCGTCGAGGTGATCCGGGACATGTTCGCCGGCCACACCGGCGCTCTCGGGGTGCAGGAGATCCTCGGCGAGACCCGCGAGGAGCCCGCACCCGTTCATCGATGGGCCGTCAGTGCCAAATCCCGGACTGCACCAGGAAGTGGTCGGGGCCCCGTCCCCCCTTCGCGGCCCAGTATCCGGAGCCGGCCGCCCGCTTCAAGGGCGCTCCCGTTGGTCGCGTGGCTGCGCCACCGGCCTGCGGCCGGCCCTTGACCCGGACGGCCTCTTTGCCCCGGACCCCAGGCAGCTGTCGGGGGGACGGGGGAGGTGTGGCCATCGATCTGACGATTCGTCAGTTGTCCGACCGGTGCGCCGAACTGCACCCCTCGGGCTTGACTAGAAACCCTTAGTGAGGTAATATTGTTCTTGTTGGGAGGGGATGGCACCCCCGACCAACAGACAGAGACCATGCACCTGTTGGAGGATTCGTGACCACCGCATTCGCCCCCGCTGAGCTGCTGACCGACGAGGTTGCCTCGCCGGAGCTGGACGAGCTGACCGCCGCTCTCGCTGCCGCGCCGAGCGACAGCCCCGACAGCCCCGACAGCCCCGACAGCCAGGCCGAGGGCTCGGCGAAGGTGCTTCTCGAAGACGTTGATCCGAAGGAGCTGACCTTCACCCGCAACGTCCGAAAGGCGGAGCTGGCCGCCGACTTCGTCGCTTCCATCGCGGAGAACGGCCTTTATCAGCCGATCATCGCCACCCCTCACGAGGACGGGATTGCGATCATCCTCGGCAACCGCCGGGCCAAGGGTGCGATCGAGGCTGGCCGGCTCGTTGACGTCATCGTTCGCAACGACCTCACCGCCGAAGAGGCGCGCATTATCGCGCAGCTGATCGAGAACATGCACCGGGAGGACATGAAGCAGAGCGAGATCGGCGACGCCTACGCGCAACTCTCCATCGAGCTCGGTCTCGACGCCGATCAGATCGCCACCCGGGTCGCCCAGGATCCGAAGAAGGTCCGCGCGTCGATCGCACTGGCCGGGATGCCGAAGACGGCCCGCGCTGCCGTCGACAAGGGCGCGCTCACCTTCGAGGATGCCGAGGCCCTGGCCGAGTTCGAAGGCGACCCGAAGGCGTACAAGCGACTCCTTGCCAAGGTTGAGACTGGGCAGGGTCTGAACTGGGCGATCAAGGACGAGCGGCGAAAGGCGGAGCGGGCCGCACTGCGAGCGGAGACCGCGCAGGCGCTCGCTGCGGCCAACGTCCGGATGGTCGGCGAGCCGCAAGGGTTCAACTGGGGGGTGTCGCGCGAGGTGAACGTCAACCGTCTCGCCGATGCTGACGGCGTGGTCCTGACGCCCGAAACCCACGCTGCTTGCGCCGGACACGCAGCGTTCTTCAATGAGCACCAGGCCGAGGGCATCAAGGCAACTTTCATCTGCCGAAACCCCCACGAGTACGGGCACCACGTCTCTGGCTCCTACAACTTCCTCAGCGCCGAGGAGACGGCCGCCAAGGCGGCAGCGGAGCAGGCAGCCCGTGAGCGCCGGGAGGCCCTGGCCATCTCCCAGGAGGTACGGGCGGAGTACATCCAGGAGCTTTGCCGCTCCAAGAAGGTGCCCAAGGGGATGACCAAGAAGGTCCTGCGGCTGCTCTACACGCTGGGGGCGGACGAGACCAGTCCCGAGGTGCTGGTCTACCTCAACGCGCCCGGTGACGACGACCGGACCGACCGATTCGAGCGCTTCACCCGCCGGATGGCTGAGGCGCGTCTCCCGCTGGTGCTGTTGGCCGCCGTTGCGGTTCGGGCGGAGCGTGCAGTCCGGCAGTCCATCTCCGGCTACAGCGGCACGTGGGCCGCGTTGGAGTGGTTCGACTTCCTCGCGGCCTACGGCTACGAACTGACCGATCCTGAGATCGAGTTGGTGGCCGCCCTCCGGGCGAAGATCGCCGAGGCCGAAGCGCGAGCCGCCGCGAAGGCGGCGGCGGAGGAAGCCCGACAGGCTGATGCGGACGAGTACGAGGAGTACGAGGAGTACGAGGAGTACGAGGAGGAGCAGGAGGACGCCGAGGAGGAGGCGGGCGGGCCGGAGCTGGCCGCCGAGGAGGAGCAGGAGGACGCCGAGGAGGAGGCGGGCGAGCCGGAGCTGGCCGAGGAGGACCAGGCGGACACCGAGAGCGAGCAGGAGACCGGCGACGAGCTGAGCCGACACCTGGAGGTCGTCGCGAGCATCCTTTCGGACGACTCGGAGAAGAACTGGGAAGCGCTCTACCCGGAGATCAACGAGCCCATTGCCGCCTAGGACCAAGGGGGCGGGATTCCCCGCCTGAACCAGCCGGGGGGTGTCCGATGGCACCGGACACCCCCCGGCCCTGCCGACCACACCACCACCCGCCGGAGGACCCGTGCACCTGCATCTCGCCACCACCGACCACCGACCGCCCACTGTCCGAACCGACCTCGCTGTCCATCTCGCCGGGCACCACGAGGCCCACGCCGTGCTGATCGCTCGCACCATCCTGCTGACCATGCCGTCCGTCCGCGTGCGCCTGGCCCACCCACAGCCCGCGTACGAGGCGTACAAGGCGTGGACCAGCGCCGCCGACCGCGCCGCCCGAGTCCTTGCCGGGGCGGAATCCGGCACGGTCCCCGAGCCTGATGGACAGGTGTCCGGGCATCTCCGCTTTGACCGACCGGTCCCTCCGGCAGTCGTGGAGGCCCTGCCCGCGAAGCTCAGCCCGACCCGCGCGCCGCAACTGCGGGTCAGCGTCGGCGGTCTGCTGACCGTGGTCACCGACAAGGCGGCGTTCACCAGCCAGCTCAACCTCTGGACCACCGCCTACCGCCACGCTGCGCGCCGGTGGAGCAACCTTCCCTCCGTCGAGGAACTGGCGGCCGGAGCGCTGCCCCGCTTCGACGACATCGCGGCGCCGGCGCTCGCCAAGGCGGCGGCATGAGCGACACCAGGCCGACCGGCCCGCAGTACGTCACCCTGGTCACCGAAGGCGGCTACCGGATTCACGCCACGATCACCCTTGACTGGGAGATCGGTGCCGCCCTCTACCGAATCCCGGAGCTGGGAGGCACCATCACCGTGGGGTGGGAGTCCGGGCACTACTACACGCGGTGCTGCGACGGGAACGCGATCCAGATCACCTATGGCAAGCCCGAACGAAGCCCGTTCACCAAGCACTACCAGGACGCGCCGACCGTCTACGGTGTCCAGCTTGCCGACCAAGCGGTCTTCCACCCCGAGACGATGAGCCCCACCAGTCACCGGTGGCTGGTGGTCCGGCGCGAGCTCGGGGGGCACTACAGCCCCAGCGCGCCGGAGGGTACCCAGCGCAGGACCGCCGCCATTGTCCACGCGATCACCCGGCACATGCTGTCCCGCCCGTGGGCGGCTGAGCTTCGACGCGCTCACGACGAGGAGCACGCCCCAGCCCGGTACCGCCACCACCAGGGGGCCATCAGCGAGCTGGAGAAGGAAGCGGCCACGCTCCAGGAGAAGATCACGCGGGAGAAGACCCGGGCAGCCGTTCAGGCAGCCGTGATCGAGGGGGCGGCCAGCAGGGAGCGCGGAACCCAACCGCTGCCCGCCCTGCTGGCCGAGCACCAGCAGCTTGCCGCATGAGACCGGCCGCCCGATCCGACGACACGGGTCGGGCGGCCGGGCGGCCGGCACCGCGGGGGAGGGGGCATCGAGCCCCCTCCCCCGCGCCCGCCTCCGCCCCCGGAGCCGGCCGCCTGCCGCGACCGACCCGCCGACCACCCCGGCCCCGGCGTGCCCACCACCGCAGGGCACGTACGCTGATGAGAGAAGCCGCGCCCGCCCCGCGCGAACCCGAGGAGCCAACCCCGATGCACCACCCCGTCACCACCCCGGAGGACCGCCGCCGGGCGGTCACCTCCGCCACGGGCTCGGTCCGAGCCGAGGGCCTCACCCCCAGCACGGACTACCTCACCGACGCCGAGGAGTACGCGGCCGGTCGGATCACCGCAGACGAGCTGGTCCAGCGAGCCGAAGCCCGCCACCGCACGCCGGGCGCAGAGCAGACGGCCCCCTGACAGTGGCCGACCCCTACGCCGATCCGGACAGCGGAGTCCTGCGCAACCGGCTCGGCATCACCGACCAAGGGCAGCTCGCCGCCGCCGAAGCCGACATCACGGCCGCCCGCCTCACCCGGATCGCCGAAAAGCCCGTTCCCGGCCGGTACGACCTCGCCCACCTCCAGGGCTTCCACCGCGAGGTCTTCGGCAGCATCTACCCGTGGGCGGGGGAAGTCCGCTCCATCGAGATCGCCAAGGGGAACACCCAGTTCTGCCTCGTCCGGATGATCCCGGGCTTCGCCGACGACACCTTCGGCCGACTCGCACGCCGTCAGGACTACCTCCGCGGCCTCGACCGGGACAGCTTCCTCACCGGGTTGGCCGACCTCTACGGCGACGTCAACGCCCTGCACCCGTTCCGTGAGGGCAACGGGAGGGCACAACGGGCCTTCCTCGGCCAGCTCGCCGCCGACGCCGGGCACCCGATCGACTGGACCCGGCTCGACCCCGACCGCAACACGCTGGCGTCCATCGCGTCGTTCAACGGCAACACCGGCCCCCTCCGCGCGATGCTCGCCGACCTCACGGTGGAGCCGGCCACCAGGACCACGCCGACCACCACGACCACGACCCCGGTACAGCTGATCCAGCCCCCGCCGGTCCAGACGCCCAACCGGCCGACCATCCGTCCATGACCGCAGACAAGCGGAAGGCCGGTGGACACACCCGCGAACGGGTACCCCGAAGGGCGTTGGCACGCATCCACCGGCCAGAGACCACAGCACCCCACAGAGGGGGCGTGCAGAACCTCCAGCATAGACCAGCCGACCTCCCCGTAGGCATCCGTTGACCGCATCAGCCCCGCCTCTGAAATCATCAGGCGACGAACCGGCACAAGACCAGGAGCGAGCGCATGCCCGACCCCGAGCACCCCTCTCGCCTGCTGGATCAAGTGGTCCGTACCTCCAGGCGCGTCGCCGTCCCGGAGCCTGAGCCGCTTCACCGGTGGCATCTGCTGACCGATGTCATGGACCCCGGCGAGCCGGCCGTCCCGAACGACGGTGGACACGATCCGCAGTGCACGAACGCCCACCCCTCCGTGCGGTTCGCGACCGGCCACGGCCCGGATCGCCGCGAGGTGACCACCTCGGCCTGCATCCTGGGCACCGCCGACCTGTTCACGACCTCCACCGACTGAGCTCGTTTCTGGACCTCCCGGTGGTGGTGGCCGCCGCCGGCCGCCTGCGGCGGGATTCGGTCGCGCCTTCGGCGCGGCGCCCTTTTCTGGTCCGGGCGCCCCGCTGCGCGGTTCCCCCGGCCCCCCTCCGCGGCCCAGTATCCGGAGCCGGCCCCCCGCCTCAAGGGCGCTCCCTCCGGTCGCGTGGCTGCGCCACCGGCCTGCGGCCGGCCCTTGACCCGGACGGCCTCTTTGCCCCGGACCCCAGGCAGCTGTCGGGGGGACGGGGGAGGTGCGCCCGTCGATCTGACGGTCCGTCAGTCGTCCGACCGGCGCGCTGAACTATGTCCTCAAGCTTGACCAGAAACCCCTAGCGCGGTAATATTGTTCTTGTTGGGAGGGGATGGCACCCCCGACCAGCAGGCAGAGACCACGGCACAACCGGAGGGCGGACATGAGCTCGCGCTACATCGCCTACTTCACCAATCCGTTCTCCGGAAGCGGCAACCCCGAGCCCGTCGCGTCGATCCGCCAGGCGGCGGACCAGCTGCGGAGCCGGGCCCGCGATCCCCGAACCGGCTGCACCGAGCAGTCGTTCGCCGATCTCTACCGCATCACCGACGAGCACATGCTCGCGGAGGCGGAGGAGATGGCCGGGATCGGAGTGCCGTTCGGTGGCGGTCCGGACCTTCCGGATCACCCTGGGCCCGCGCGGCGGCGCCCGTATCGAACGCTAAGAGGAGCAGGAACCATGGCAGGCGAAACCAAGATCACCATTGTCGGAAACCTCGCGGACAACCCGATGCTCAAGTACAGCGACAGCGGAGCCGCGCGGGCCGTCTTCACCGTCATCTCCAACGAGCGGGTGTGGGACAGCTCCACCCGCAGCTACCGGGACGGCGACTCGATCTCGATGCCGTGCGTCGCTTGGCGGCAGTACGCGGAGAACATCGCGGCGAGTCTGGCCAAGGGTGCGCGCGTCGTCGTGACCGGTGTCCTCAAGCAGCGCACCCACCAGCCGGCCGACGGACCCCGCCAGGTCTACACCGAGCTCCAGATCGACGAGGTCGGCGCGTGCATGCGCTTCGCCACCGTCGAGGTCACCAAGGTCGGAAGCCGCCCCGCCCAGCAGGCAGCGGCCCCCGTCCAGGCCGCACCCGGCGCGTTCGACGCCACCTGGCCGCCGGTCCAAGCCCCGCCCGTCCCGACCACCCCGCCCGCCGTCGGCTCCTGGCCGACACCGGCCATGGCCAGCTGATCACCCTGCGGCCGGGCGGACTCCTCCGCCCGGCCCACCCCACCCCACCCCGCCCACGAAGGGACAGCTTGAGCACCACCACGCCCGACGCAGAACCCGCCAACGGCACCCCCGCCGCACCAGTCCGCCCGGCCCCCGCGAAGACACCGGCCACCGTGGCCGCCGTCGTCGCCTACGCCCGCCGCCACGGCTGGACCGCCGACGCAAAGTGGTCCCCGGCCGACGAGACCAACACCGGCGACGGATGGGTGGTGACGACATCGGCCGACACCGCGCGCGGACGCGGCGAGTTCCGGCTGGTCTGGCGCTACCACGGCAACAGCAAGGTCCCGCGTTACGAACGCTTCTACTCCGACGGACGGAGTCCGAGCACGTACAGCCACGGCCCCACCCTGCCGTTCGTGCGCTGGGCCATGCGGAACAACCCGATCCCCTCGGCAGCGGCAGGCGACGAACCGCCGGTCTGGCGCTGGCGCGAGCCGGACGCCCTGCCGCCCACGGTCGAGGACCTGACGGAGGCCATGCTGGCGCCGATCCGGCGCAGCGCCGAGCATTCGTGGCTACCCCAGACCGTCTACGCCTCACGGTGGATCGGGCACGACTTCCTTGGCCAGGACTGTCTCCTCATCAGCGTGGCCATGCCGCGCGAGGACTACCGGCCCGAGGACGTCCACCCCGACAGCCCCATGCCGCTGCTGACCATCCTTCCCACCTTCTACTACGGCACCGTCCCCATGGGAGGGTGAGCCGGCCACACCGAACGCCCCTTCGCCGACACCCGTTCCACCCGTCGACCACCGTTGCCGAAAGGCCCTCCATGCCCACCGCCCCGCCCCCGAGCGAGCTGACCCGCATCATCAACACCGTCCAACGCGGCATGTTCGCCGTCGTCCTCGCCGTCATCGCCGCCACCGTGGTCGCCACCCTGCGGGACCAACTCCTCATCACCTACCCCCTGCTCGCTGTCGTCGTCGGCTTGCTCTGGCTCCAGTCCGTTGTGGTCCTCCGTCTGCCCAAGGCCATCAACCAGGCCGCCGAGCAGCACGGCGGCCCGCCGCTCCTGCCCAGTACCGCCCCCCGAAGCTGACCGAACCGGCCGGTCGGACCACGAAGGCCCGGCCGGCCCCTCCGGAGAATTCTTGATCACCACCTACACCCGCACCCGCCTGCTGCTCCGCTACGAGGTCGAGCACGCAGAGACCGGCCTCACCTACTACACCGTCCGCGCACCCCACGTCATCGGCACCATCACACTGCACCCCGAGGCCGCCCCCGGGGAGGCCGACAACCCCGACGCCTACACCCGGCTCCGGTTCGTCTCCGGCCGCTACGACCCCGACGAGGGCCCCAGCAGCTACACCGACCGACTCGCCGTCTACAACGCATGGATCTACGACGGCATCACGCTCCCCGAGCCCGGCGCTCCCGCCGACCGCGACCCGTGGGAACAGCTCCACCGAAGCACCTACGAGCTGGCCACCGAGAAGGCCCGCGTACGAGTCAAGGAGGTCGGAGAGAAGATCGCCAGCGAGTACCGGCTGGACCGCCAGCGGCACGCGCAGCACACCCGCTACCTCCGGTCGGCGGCCGACCGCCAGCTGGCACGGGCCACCCGCGAAGCTGACGACCTCCGCCCAGCCGCCGATCGGCTCGGTGTGCTGGAGACCCAAATCGACCGATGGACCCGACTCCGCCACCCCGAGGCGAGCACCACCACGACCGTGGAGGTCGGAGGCCACCTGGCCGACTGGATCGACGCCCGACTGGCCGGCCGCCAGCCGCTCACCCCCGCCGACCGCGAGGTCTACCGCTCCTGGACCGCTGCCCGCCGACTCGGCGACTGCGCGGCGATTTTCCAGCCCCGCCGCGTGGTGCTGCGCACCGCCGCCGCCCTCGCCAGCTTCGCCCACGTCCTCACCGAGGCCAGTCTGGAGTCGCCGAGCAAGGCCGCCCGCGCCGACGCCCGCTGCCGCCTCCGCCGCATCGCCGAAGTCCACCCCGCCCTCGCCCCGGTGGTCCCCCGCCGGGAAGACGAGGAACCGCCCCGGTGACCCGGGGGCACCGCCACCGGCCGCCCCGGTCGCGGTGCCCCCGGCCCGGGGTCGGTCGCGCCTTCGGCGCGGCGGTGTTGTCGGGGCGGCTGTCGCCGTCGGCCGCCTGCGGCGGCGGTAGCGGAAGCGCCTTCGGCGCTGCTCCTTCTTCTGGTCCGGGCGCCCCGCTGCGCGGTTCCCCCGGCCCCCCTCCGCGGCCCAGTATCCGGAGCCGGCCGCCCGCTTCAAGGGCGCTCCCGTGGTCGCGTGGCTGCGCCACCGGCTGCGCCGGCCCTTGACCCGGGCGACCTCTTTGCCCCGGACCCCAGGCGGCTGTCGGGGGGACGGGGGAGGTGCGCCCGTCGATCTGACGGTCTGTCAGCCGTCTGACCGGCGTGCCGAACTACGCCCTCCAGCTTGACCAGAAACCCTCAATGAGGTAAGCTGATGTCATCGGGTCGACGGGAGGGCAACCCGGAGACCGGCCCGCGAAGCACAAACCGAGAGGCCGAACATGATCGAACTGCACAGCGCGAACGTCGAACCGGCGAGCTGGGCCTGGGGGGCGATGCCCGAGCAGAACCGGCACGCGCGAGGACACGAGTTCTACCCGCCCTTCGCCGACCTGGAGAAGATCCCCGAGCTGTACGCGACCGACGGGCAGTCCTTCGAGGAAAAGGTCCTCCACATCCACTACTTCACCGGCGGCTCGGACTGGTACATCGCCGAGGTGGACCCGGCCAGCGGCCTGGCCTTCGGTTGGGCCAGGGTCAACTACCCCGAGGGCGAATGGGGTTACATCCACCTGGTGGAGCTGGAGGAGCTCTACCTCACGCCGACCGCGAAGCCGGGGCACCTGGTCCTTCCGATCATGGTTGAGCGGGATCTCGACTTCACCCCGACCCGCGCGGCCGACATCCCGGCCCTTTCCTGCTGAACCCGACGCTCCGCCCCACCCGCCCCGCCGCGCAGCAAGAAGGAGCCCTGTGCCCGTCCTCGCCCCCGAACGACCCTCCGCCGACTCTGCCGACTCCGCGCTGGTCGCCGTCCGCGCCTTCATCTCCACCGATCCCGGCTCGTACCGAGGCGAGCCCGCCGACGCCGAAGGTGTGTCTGTGATCATCCGCGACGTGATCACTGCCCTGCTTCACCTGGTCGACGCCACCGGGGTCGAAGGCGACCGGGAAGAACTCGCCCTCCAGGCCTACTACCGATACCGCGAGGAAGCCGCCTGCGAGCGACTCGCCGGACTCGACCCGCTCTGAGGTCCCCGCACGGCGGCCACCGCACGGTGGCCGCCGCGCGGCCTGGGGTCGGTCGCGCCTTCGGCGCGGCGCCCTTCTCTGGTCCGGGCGCCCCGCTGCGCGGTTCCCCCGACCCCCCTCCGCGGCCCAGTATCCGGAGCCGGCCGCCCGCCTCAAGGGCGCTTCGCGTGGCTTCGCCACCGGCTGCGCCGGCCCTTGACCCGGACGGCCTCTTTGCCCCGGACCCCAGGCAGCTGTCGGGGGGACGGGGGAGGTGCGCCCGCTGATCTGACGGTCCGTCAGCCGTCCGACCGGCGCGCCGAACTATGCCCTCAAGTTTGACTAGAAACCCCCAATGCGGTAATATTGTTCTTGTTGGGGGGGAGGGCAACCCCGACCGGCACCCGCGATGGACCGAACGAAAGGCGTCAACGCATGACGATCACTCTCGACTGCGACCGACTCGAAGAGATCAACGCGGCCAAGCAGGCCGAGTGCGGCCATAGCGGCGGGTCGGGCTGCGCCTGGTGCTGGCTCACCCCCGACGCCATTGCCGAACTCCCCTACGCGGAGCGCCTGGCCGTCGCCGTCGATCTCGACCACCGGCTCACCGAACTCGGTATTCCCCGCGCACCCCGCACGGTCGTGATCGTCTCCGGTGCCCGCACCTACGCGGTGCAGGTCATGTGCGAGGAGCTCGGTACGTGGGAGCTGCGCATCCCCGCCCCCGGCGAGGAGTACGCCCTGTTTCGGGGTGCGATGTGGGCGAACCCCGACGCGCAGGTCCGCAGCGACCAGGCCCCGACGTGGATCGGGGGCCGGGACGACCTCGCCGACATCGCCCGAAGCTTTGCGGGCCTGCTCTGGGCGGCGGGCCTCCGGTAGCCCCATCCCCGCCCCCGGCCCGGCGATCCGCCGGGCCAGGCCCCGCCCTGCACTCCGAGGAAGCATCTTGAAGATCATCGACGTTCAGCACGATTCCGACGTGGCCCGCCCCGTCCGCTCCTGCGAAGTGCTCGCGGTCCTCGCCGACATCGGCGAGAAGTTCGACGCCGCCGCCGCAGTGGTCCGGGAAGTCGCCCCGGTCGAGTGGGCCGCGCTCCCGCCCGCGCCCACCCTGGCCGTCGCCGACTGGCAGCGGGCGTGCCCCGCACTGGTCGAACTCGACACCTTCCTGGCCGCCGCCCATGCCAAGGTGGCCGCCGCTCTTGCCGAAGGCCGGTTCACTCCCCGTCGACAGCTGCGCTGGTCGTTCGTGCTGGCGCTCCACACGATCGGCCTGGCCTGGCGTGACGCCTACCTCCCCGGCGCGCACTACGTGATCAGCCCCGACCTGTCCGTCCGGCCGGGCCTGTCCGCCGCTGCCGCATGGGGCGCGGCCAGCGGGGCCGCCCCCGCCCGCGCCCGCCGCTGGGCGGTTGCCGTCACCGTGTCGCACTTCCGTGCGATGTCGGAGGAGGTGAACGCCGCGACCGGGTGAACCCATGTCCGGAGGGTTGACCAAAAACCCTCAATGAGGTAATATTGTTCTTGTTGGGCGGGGAGGGCAATCCCGGCCGGCACCCACGACAGACCCCGGCGCGAAGGACTTCACACATGACCATCACCCTGGCCAGGACCTCCACCCGCAACGCGAGCCTTTCCGAAATCGTGGGCATTCTGCGCGAGCAGCACCCCCGCAAGACCGACGTCGTCGCCCCTGTCCAGAACATCCATGCGGCGGGCGGCCGACTGATCATCGAGGGTGCGGACTACGACCTCACCCCGGACGGAGTCACCAGGAAGCGGGCGGAGTACCGGCTTACCGACGTGTGCGAATCCGGCGTCGCGGAGAAGCTCGGCATTCCGGTCGGCTACCTGCGGAAGACCCGGACCGAGGCCCCGCACCTGTGGGACGCGAACGTCAACGGGTGGCTCAGTCACCAGAGCCGCGCCGACAAGTCGTTCATGGTCCGCACGCTGACCCCGGCCCAGGGCGAGGACACCGGGACCGCTCGCGCGTTCCTCAGCCCCAGCTACCGGATCATTGACAATCTGGACATCCTGACCGCCGCGCTCCAGGGCGTGCGGGACGCCGGTGTCGAGGTCCGGCTGGACAAGTGCGACCTCACCGACCGGAAGATGTACGTCAAGATCACCGCCCCGCAGGTCAGCGCCTACGCGCCGGAGCTCTTGAAGGACTACCGGAGCCCGTTTAGCGGCGCGCGTGGGGCCGACAACCCGACCGTCTTCGCCGGGTTCGAGATCAGCAACAGCGAAACCGGGTGCGGGGCATTCACCATCGTGCCCCGACTGGTCGTCCAGGTCTGCGACAACGGAATGGTGATCACCAAGGACGTCATGCGCTCCGTGCACATCGGCGGTAAGCAGCAGGACGGGGTGATCCGGTGGAGCGACACCACCCAGGCCCGCACACTCGAAGTCATCGCCTCCCAGACCACCGACGCCGTCAGCACATTCCTTGACCACGACTACGTCGTCCGACAGCTGCGGTCCATCCAGGAGACCGCCGCGACCCGGGTGAAGAACCCGGAGGCCACCATCACCACCGTCGCCCAGCGACTCAAGTTCACCGAGGAGCGCCGGGCCGACATCTTCGCCCACTTCATCCAGGGCGGAGACCTCTCCGCCGGTGGCGTGATGCACGCCGTCACCTCCGTCGCCCAGACCCTCCCCGACGCCGACGACGCCCACGAGTTCGAAGCCCACGGCATCCGCGCCATGGAGCTGGCCGCCTCCCTGTGACCGCCCCGCCGCCCGGCCCACCAGGGCCGGGCGGCCCGCCACAGGCCGCCACCAGCGCACCGCGAGAACCGGGACGCCCGTTGAACACCGCCGTTGAACGCCTTCGCAACCTCGTAGCCGACGTCACCACCTTCGAAGAGGAGTGGGAGGACAAGCTCCGTACGGCGCTGCCGTCCTACGACCCGAACCGCGCAGACTTCCCCGTCGACCCCGACGAGGAGGAGAGCTTCTACACGCTCTGCGCCGACCGCGCGGCCGAGGCCCGCGACCAACTCCACCGGGTGACCATCAGCATCGAAGCCGTCGCCCGTGAGCTGACGGACACCGTCGCCGAGGCGGACCAGCCCGGCTGACCGAACCACCGGCCGCCCAGCGCGAAGCTGGGCGGCCCCCGGCCGGGAGCGCCGAGCTGCGGGGATCGACCCCGCACCACGGCCCAACCCCTCCCGCAGCCCACCCACCGCAGCACCCACCCGCCGCACCGCCCGCCGGCCCCTGCCGCCCGCACCCGGGCGGCCCCCGGCCGGGAGCGCCGAGCTGCGGGGATCGACCCCGCACCACGGCCCAACCCCGCGCGGTACCTCCCGCTGCACACCCACACCCTCAACCACCACAGGAGAAGTGCGTGCCCACCCTGCCCCACACCGGGCTCCAGACCCCGGACCAGCCCTGCTACGAGGTCACCAGCTGCCAGGAGCTGGCGCTGCTCCGGGCGACCCCGTTCATGGCCACCCTCAGCCGCAGAGGCCGCAAGATCGGCAGCGCCCAGAACTACGGAGACGGGGACGCCACGGAGTTCGTGCCCCACGGCGACTTCGAAGTGGCCGAGTTCGCCCGCTTCGCCGACGCCTGCCGGCTCGACGGCCGGCCCGTCAGCCTCTCCCTGCTGCTGGACCTCCTGATCGAGGAGTTCAACGTCGGCCGCTCGCTGCGCGCACAGGCGCTCCAGGGCCGCACCCTGCTGCGGGAAGTCGCTCCAAACCGCACCGTCGCCATCAGCGGCACCATCCCGATGCCCGCCACCGCGGACGACCGCCGCCGCGCGCACGCCGCCCTCGGGCTGCCGCTCACGGCCGGTGCCACGACCCAGTTCTGGAACGGCAACAGCTGGGAGCACCTGGCCGGCACCCCCGCGACCTGACCCGTCCCGGCGCGGCCCCCGGACCGCGCCGAGGCCCGGCCAGAACCCGCCCCCGATCACCAACCGGAGACACCAGCATGCCCAAGTTCATCGTCCCCATCGACGTCATCACCGTCCACGTGGTGCCGGTCCTCGCCCCCACTCCCGCCGCAGCCCAGGCCGAAGCCGAACGCATCGTCACCACCGACTGGAAGACCTGGTTCGACCACACCGAGCCGCTGTGCGTCGGCGACGCCCACACCGAAGCCGAGTGGGACGCCCAGCAGGAAGCCTCCAGCCGCGAGGACCTCGGACGGGTGACCGTCCCGTTCCCCGCCCGGCCGGCGAAGGAGAGCACCCCCGCGGTCCGGTTCCGTGCATCGCGCACCGACCACCACGCCGACGACACCGAGTGTCCGCCCGCGCACAGGCACACCACCTCCGGCAAGCCCCTGACCCCGGGGTGCTCCGGACGCGCCTACTCCCAGGCCGGATGCAGCTGCGGCGAATGGTCGGTCAAGCACGCCGGCAAGGGCTACGTGGACGACGCGCGCCGCCAGCACGTCAGAACCGCGCACTAACGGTGCGCTCCATCCGATCAACGGGTGCGGCCCGGAGGGCAACCGGGCCGCACCCGCCCACGAAAACCGAGAGAACAAGATCGTGACCCCGACCACCACCGACAGGGACGCTCTCACCGCGGACCTCACCGTCGGCATCCTCGGCGTCTGCGCGTTCGCCGTCTCCTTCACTCACGTCGTGCAGACCTCCACCGAGGCCGGCCAGACCGGATGGGTGGCCTACGCCATCGCCGTGTCCGTCGAGCTGATGGCGCTCGGCGCCGTCGCCGAGATCCGCCGCCGCAAGCGCGCTCGACAACCGGCCCGGTGGCCCCGCGGAGTCCTGGTGCTCGGCGTGGCGATGAGCCTCGCCGCCAACCTCGCCGTCGCCCGGCCCACCCCGTGGGGATACGTGATGGCCGCCTGGCCCAGCCTGGCGTTCCTCGCCGCCGCCGGAATCATCGAATCCCGCCCCTCCGGCCCGCCGACCGACCCAGCACCGCCACGGTCCGCCGACGCAGACACCCAGGAGCACCAGGACGTCGCCGCCTGCCCTCCGCCGCCCGGCCCACCCCCGGCCGAGCCGGACGACCACACCCGCGCCGAAGACCCTGCCGAAGCGCCCGACGACGTCGAAGCCGATGAGACCGACGAGCAGCCGGCCACCGTGCTGCCGACGGAGCGGCCGAGCAAGCTGCGCGTCATCACCGACCTGCTCGCCGCGATGCGCGCCGACCCCGACTGGCGCCCCGACTACGACGAGCTGATCACCAGCACCGGCTACAGCCGGTCGTGGTGCGAGAAGCGGGTGGCCGACGCCCGCACACTCCACGGCCGTACGGAGGCCGGCCCCGCGCAGGAGCCCCCCGTCCACACGGGAGACCCGCGGCCCCGTGCTCCGATCCGTACAGCCCGGGACGCCGACGACCGGCCCCTCCCGCCCACCTCCCGACCCGCACCGAATCCGTACGAGGAACCCGCACATGAGCACCACCCTCCACATACCGCCGCAGCTGCGTGACGCCGACGCCTACGTACTGAACAACAGCGCGGGCAAGGACTCCGCCGCGATGCTCCACCTGTGGGCGACCACCGCCACCGAGGAGATGCTGGAACGTACCGTCGTCCTCCACCTCGACCTCGGCGACGCGGAGTGGGACGGCGTGCTGGCCCTCGCCGCACAGCAGGCCGCCGCGTACGGGCTCCCCTTCGAGGTCCGCCGCCGCGAGCGCGGCGGGCTGCTCGACCTGGTCCGGGAACGGGGCCGCTGGCCCGGGCTCTCCACTCCCTTCTGCCGCAGTTACCTCAAGCGCGACGTAGCCCGGAAGTTCTACACCGAGCTGACCAACCGGCTCGGCGTCACCGGCCGGCCCGCCCGCATCGTCACCGCGCTCGGACTGCGAGCCGACGAGAGCACAGTCCGTTCCCGCCGCCCCACCCTCGCCCTGGACCGCGCGGCCAGCTCCGGCCGCCGCCAGGTCACCACCTGGCTGCCCATCCACCAGCTCAGCACCGACGCCGTGTGGAAGACCGTACGGGCCAGCGGCATCCCGCCCCACCCCGTCTACCAGAACCTCGACCGCCTGAGCTGCCGACTGTGCCCGTTCGCCGGACGGCGCTCCCTCATCACCGCCGCACGGATGGCACCCGACACCGCACTGGACTACGCCCTGGTCGAAGACGAGATCCGCGTACCGTTCCGCCGCGACCTGTCGATGGCCCAGATCATCGAAGCCGCCGAGCGTGAGGACCCCGGCCCCGTACGGGCCCTGCGCCCGTGCGGAGCCGAATTCCGTACGCTTCCGCACGGTACGGAGGTGTGCGCCGCATGAGCCATAACGACTCGGCGGCCCTCCCGGTCGTACTCAGTTTCGGTATGGGGGTCGACAGTGCCGCCGTTGCCGCCCGCTGGCTCACCGAGCCGGCCAGCCGGGACTTCCCGCTCGACCGGTTGACCGTGCTGACCGCGATGACGGGCGACGAGCCCGACGTCACCCGGCGCCTGGTCGAGAAGCACCTTCTGCCGATGATGCGCAGCAACGGCGTGCGGTTCGTCCAGCTCAGCAGGACCAGCCAGCGGGGCGGCTACACCGTGCTGGACGACTCCCGCAGCCCGCGCCGCCTGATCACCCGCGGACCGTGGCGGCTGTCCGACGAACTCCGCGCCAGCGGCACCGTCCCGCAGATCGCCGCTAAACGCCGGCTGTGCAGCTTGCACGCGAAGGGAGACGTGCTCGACGGTTGGCTGGGCGACGAGTTCCAGGGCACCCCGTTCCGACACGCGCTCGGCTTCGCCAGCGAGGAACTCCGCCGAGCCGAGAGGGACGAAGGCTTCACCGCCCTCGGCCGCCTCCCCGAGTACCCGCTGATCAACGACTGGGGGTGGGACCGCCACCGGTGCGAGCAGTACCTGCTCGACCGCTTCGGCGAGCCGTGGACGAGGAGCGCCTGCGGATACTGCCCGTTCTCCGCCGGGCGGCGCGGGAGGGCCGAGCTGGTCGAGCGCTGGCGGGCGGAGCCGGACATCGGCGCCCAGGCCCTCGCGCTGGAGTACACCGCGATGGCCCTCAACCCACGCTCGAAGCTCTACGGCGACACCGCAGCCCAGGACCTCGCCCGCACTCACGGTCTGGCCGACGTCCTCGCCGAGTTCGAAGAACACCTTCGGCGGCAGCGCTGGAGCGTCTACGAGGTCCGGCGCATCATCCACCCCCGGCGGCACGACCCCACCGCCAAGGGCGCCGCTTGGCGAAGCGTGCGCACGGTGTTCAGCGGCAGCCGGACCGATGCCACCGCCGCGCTGGCGGCCATTGCCACCGGCAGAGCCGTCACCGACCAGTACGGGATCAGCAGGGCCGAGATCATCCCCCGCACCGACGGGTTCCCCGCGATCGAGATGACCCTGGCCCTGGCACCGGCCGGCGTCGCCGACAAGGAACGTTCCGCGTTCGCGGCGTGGTGGGAACGACTGCACCACCAGGCCGATCTCACGCCCCCGGTCGCGCTCGCGGCGTGAGCGGAATGCATGACGGGGGCCAGCAGCACGGCCGAAGCCGTACCGGCCTCGATGGACCGGCTTGGGCAAGCCGCTGGCCCCCTCCCACGAAGACCGATCCCGAAAGACCGTTACTCCGCGCCGGTAGATTAGTCCATGTCGAACTCGGGGAGGGTCCTCCCCCTTGAACAACCACCCCAAGGAGACTTCCGTGCCCCCCGCCCCGACGCTCGCGGAACGGCTGGACGCCGCCACCGCGGACAGTCTCAGCGTCGCTGACATCAGCAACGCGACTGGGCTGTCCGAGTCCACCGTCCGCCGCCTCGCCAAGGACCCGGAGTGGCCCGGCTCCGAGGAATCCGGCGACCACCGCGAGGAGCGGTACCCGCGTGAAGCCGTCGCCGCGTGGATGCGCGACAACCAGGCCGCCCGCATCGACGTGGCCGAGCTGCCGGGGGACGACGCCGACCGCGTCACCCTCACCGAGGTCGCCAGCCGGACCGGCCGACTGCGCGAGACCGTCAGCCGCATGCCCTCCACCTACCGCAACAGCGCAGACCCGTTCCCCACCGCCGATCCGCTCGGCACCTACAGCTGGGGCGAGGT
Source organism: Kitasatospora sp. NPDC048715 (assembly GCF_043198905.1). Taxonomy (NCBI): domain Bacteria; kingdom Bacillati; phylum Actinomycetota; class Actinomycetes; order Kitasatosporales; family Streptomycetaceae; genus Kitasatospora; species Kitasatospora sp. NPDC048715. The sequence goes on from NZ_JBICVH010000010.1 coordinate 339,593, forward strand.
CAAATCCTGGCTCGGCCGACGGTCCAGCCGCACCGGCCCCCGCGGAACGGTCCAGCCCCCCGCTCCCGCTGCCGAGCCCACCACCCAGCCGGTGCTCGACAAGGTCACCACCGCCATGATCGAGCGCCTGACCGGCAAGGGGAAGGAGGCCGTGAAGACCCTGGTGCGTAGGCCTGAGATCGCCGTGCTCAGCACCAAGGTCGGCCGACTCCGGGTGTGGTCCGCCGACGCCCTGCTGCCGCTGCTGTGGCAGCTCGGCTACCTGCCGGCCTCCGGCCCGCTCGGTGCCGAGCCGACCGCCGTCCTGGTCGAGCTCGGCTACCTGCCCGCGGAGGGAAAGCCGACCGCCGAGCAGCGCGCTGTGCTGCGCGAGTTCGGCTACGAGGAGGAAGGCAGCGTCGAACACCGCGCCTGGCTTCGAGGGCCCCACCGCACCGCGACCGAGCTGGCCAAGTACTACGGCGTCAGCATCAGCGCGATCAGCAAGCGCATCGCCCGCGCCCAGGAAGCCGGCCAGCCCGTGCCGCACCCGATCGACACCGAGGACGGCAAGCGCTACGACCCGAAGGTCTTCGACGCATTCTGGAACCCCCCGGCCGCCGAGTAGCGACCGCCGAACACCACGAAGGCGCTGCCGACCAGCTCACGGTCGGCAGCGCCTTCGCCTTTTCCCCGTTCCCGCCAGCGCACGGATCACCCTCGGCTAGCGCGGCAGGGCGTCGCTGCTGCCCGCACCGGAGGGCTCCGGGTAGGACTTGAGGAGCATGTGGTGCCGGGCCCCTCCCTCGATCGCCGCAGTCGCCTCCCGGGGGACGGCCACGATCCCCTCCAAGAGCCCCACAGCGCGGCGGTAGGCGGTCTGACGCTCGGCGTCGGACGCTCCCTCGCCCAGCGCGGTACGCAGCAGGCGCTGAGCCTGCGCGACTGCCGCGCGCTCCCGTTCCGGCAGCCGGCCCGTGCCGACCTTGCGAGCGTGGCGATCAGCGACCTGCCAGGCGATCTCCAGTGCCGTCACCGCTCGCCCGTACTCCGCGGCAGCGCCCGAACCGGCGGCGCGGGCGTCGGCCGCCGCAGCGAGCGCGTGCACCAGATCGGCGGTCTCCCGCACGGAGACATCCGTCAGCAGCGGACGTTCCAGCACCGCCAGGATGTCGGAGCAGTACGCGCCGTACTCCTCCAACACAAGATCGTGCCGATCCTCGATGCGCTGACGCCGCAGCCGCGCGGCCCGGCCGGTCGCCCGGCGCTTCCCCACCGCCAGGGTGGCCACGGCCGCCCCGGCCACCGCCGCGACCGCGACCGCGACCAAACCGACGACGCCCCACGGCACCTCGAAGCCGCTGTCCGTCGGCACCGGCTCAGCCTGCGGCGAGCCGGCTGCCGATTCCCAGATGGCCGGGAGCACCTTCAACACCAGCGCCGGGCACGCGGCGACGGCCAAACCCGCGAGGAGGCCGCGGACCGGGGAAGCGTCGTGCCGCGCCATCAAGCCGTTCACGGCGGACCGGACCAGCGAGCCGAATGCGATCACAGTGCCGAGCGTCAGCCCGATCCACTGGACCCACTGGTCAGGGTTCTGACTCATCCGCGGCACGTCCCAAGCAGTAGTTCGAATACCACCGCATCGTCTCACGCTGCTCGCGGCCGAAGCCGTGACGAACGGCACCGGCACCTACCCGTCACCCCTGCACCGGCTCACCGCTCCCAGAGCCGGCGGAGCAGGCCGCCGCGCGTCCCGGACCGGACTCCACGGCCGCGACCGCCTCGGCACCGCGGCCGTCGCCGCGCAGCTTCCCGGCCCCGGCGACCTCCGCCAGGATCGCCCGTACGTCCGCCAGCGACAGCCCGGTCAGCTCCGCGATCTGATCGCGCGCCTCACCCAGATCGGCGAGCGCCGCAACCGCCTCCCGTGCCAGGCGTTCCGGCTCCCGCGCCGCCGCTTCCGCGTCCGCCAGGATCTTCTCCGCCCGAGACCGAGCGGCCACCCGCAGCTGCTCTGCCCTCCTCGTCTGCTCGTAGAAGTCGATCAAGGCCGACTCCACCTGCCGCTCGCGCCGGAGGCGCTCCGCATCCCGTGCTGCCTTCGCCTGCTGCGCCGCCCTGACCGCACTGGCCCGCGTCGCCGAAATTCTTCCACTCATGCATCGAATTTAGCCGAAAAAGCCTAGTCCGCAAACCCCTTTGAATCCCCCTTGATAAGCGTCGATAAATGTCGAGAAGAGTCGATAGGAAAACCGCGACGCACATCACACTTTCCACTCAAGAGGGCCGCCTGAGCTGCCCATATGCCAGCATTACCAAGCCATCCAGACACCTCTTGCAGATATTCTGAGCATGGTCCGCTGCGCGGGGCTAAAGTACTCGCATGGCATTTGATGAGGCAGGTGAATCGGCGGCTCGAATAGCCGTCGCACCCACCCTCATCCGTAACCGGAAAAGCTGGGGGTGGTCGCGTTGATGACCATCCACAAGCTCACCGCCGGCAACGGCTACACCTACCTGACGCGCCAGGTCGCGGGCGGCGACGTACAGCGTCAGCGGGGACAGTCGGCAGCCGAGTACTACACCCAGAAGGGCAACCCCCCGGGCATCTGGCTCGGACGCGGCGCACCCCTGCTCGGGCTCGACGGCACCACCGTCACCGAGCAGCAGATGAAGCACCTGTTCGGCCTGGGCCAGCACCCGGACGCCGAGCAGATCATCGCCGAGCACCTGGCCGCCAACGTGCGCGCCGACATGGACGCCGAGCAGCTGACCGCCGTGCGCGCCGCCGCGATCAAGGCCGCCACCCTCGGCCGCAAGTACCCGGAGTACAAGCCGCTCGACCCGTTCGCCGAGCGCGTCGACAAGCGCCTGGCCGTCATCGAGAAGCAGGCGCGCCGCGAGCCCACCCGTGCCGAGATCAAGAAGATCCAGCACGAGGAGTCCCGCCGCCAGCGCGCCGCCGTCGCCGGCTTCGACCTGGTCTTCGCCCCGGTGAAGTCCGCCGCGGTGCTGTGGGCGCTGGACGAACGCGAGGAGGTCCGCGCCGCCGTCCGCGACGCCCACGAGGCCGCCCGCGACGCCGCGCTGGAGCTGCTGGAAGAGCACGCCGCCTTCACCCGCACCGGCAGCACCGGCCAGGCCCAGATCGAGACCAAGGGCCTGGTCGCCGTCGCCTTCGACCACTTCGACTCCCGGGCCGGCGACCCCAACCTCCACACCCACGTCGCCGTCGCCAACAAGATCCAGGGGATCGACGGCAAGTGGCGCGCGCTGGACGCCCGGGGCCTGCTGGCGATGACGGTTGCCGCCTCCGAGTTCTACAACTCCCGCTTCGAGACCGAGCTGACCGCCCGGCTCGGCGTGCAGTTCGAAGCCCGCGAGGACTCCGTCACCAAGCGGCAGCCGGTGCGCGAGATCGTCGGTGTCCCCATCGAGGCGATCACCCACTTCTCCAGCCGCCGGACCGAGATCGAAGCCCGCTACGAGCAACTCCTTCGCGAGTACCGGCGCGAGCATGGCCACGACCCCTCCCGCGGCATGACCCACCAGCTCGCCCGCCAGGCCAACCTCGACACCCGAGAGGGCAAGAAGGCCGCCCGCTCCCTTGAGGAGATGCGCGCCGACTGGGCCCACACCGTCACCCAGGCCCACGGCCAGGACGTCATTAACCGCGTGATGGCCGCCGTCCCCGCGCCCGAGACCGCCTCCGCCCAGGCCGAGGAGCAGGTGCGCGAAGCGGCCGACATCCCGACCCTGGCCGGCACCGTGCTGCTCGCCGTCGCCGAGGAACGCGCGGTGTGGACGGTCTGGAACCTGCGTGCCCACGCCGAGTGTCTGGCCCGCTCCGAGCACCCCACCAACAGCACCGACGAGCACCAGCAGCTGGTCGAGGCGATCGTCACCGAGGCGATCTCCCCGGTCCACAGCATCCGCGTGGACGCCCCCGCCCTGCTCACCGAACCCGAGGAACTGCGCCGCTCCAACGGCGACTCCGTCTTCGTCCAGCACGCCTCCGCCCGGTACACCAGCAGCACCATCCTGGACGCCGAACGCCGCCTGGTCGACGCCGCCCTCACCCCCTTCACCAGCGGCCCGAACCCCGCCTTCGTCGGCGCGGCGATCGACGGCTTCGAGGCCCGCCACCGAACCCTGGACGACGGCCAGCGCGCCCTCGTCACCAGCTTCGTCACCGACAAAAGGCTGCTCGCGGTGGGCCTCGGCCCGGGAGGCTCCGGCAAGACCACTGCCATGCAGGCGTACGTCCACGTCGCCAACCAGGCCGGACAGCGTGTCGTCCCGCTCGCCACCTCCGCCGCAGCCGCCGCCGTCCTCGCCAAGGACCTCAAGCAGCCCGCCGAGAACCTCCACAAGTTCCTCTGGGAGTACACCGGCGGCACCTACGCCGGTCAGCTCCAGCGAGGCGAGAACATCCCCTCCAGCCGGGCCGGCTTCGCCCTGAACCCGGGCGACGTAGTCCTGGTGGACGAGGCCGGGATGGCGGGCACCCTCAACCTGGACAACCTCACCCGGATCGCCGCCCAGCGCGGCGCGACCGTGCGCCTGCTCGGCGACTACCGCCAGCTCAGCTCCGTCGAAGCCGGCGGCGCGCTGCGCCTGATCGCCGCCGTAGCGGGCGCCGTCGAACTCACCGAACTCCACCGGTTCAGCGACAAGGCCGAAGCCGACGCCACCCTCAAGATCCGCGTGGGCGACGGCAGCGGCCTGGACTTCTACTTCACCAACCAGCGGGTCGTCAGCGGCTCGCGCACCGCCATGATCGAGGCCGCGTACGACGGCTGGAAGGCCGACATGCTCGCGGGCAGGACCACGCTGATCAGCGCCGCTTCCGGAGCCGACGTCACCACCCTGTCCGCCCGCGCCCGCGACGAGCGCGTGGCCGCCGGCCAGGTCGAGGCGGACGGCGTCCTGCTGCGCGACGGCAACCGTGCGGGACGCGGCGACTGGATCGTCACCCGCGACAACAACCGCAAGATCACCACCAACCGGGGCCGCGACTTCGTCAAGAACGGCGACGCCTGGGAGATCCTCCAGCGCCACCAGGACGGCTCGCTCAAGGTCCGACACATGGGCCACCGCGGCCACCTCACACTGCCCGCCGACTACGTCTCCGCCAACGTCCAGCTGCTCTACGCCTCCACCGTCATGCGCTCCCAGGGCGGCACCGTGGACACCGCCCACCCCCTGGTCACCGAGGACATGACCCGCGAGGACCTGTACGTCCAGCTCTCCCGCGCCCGCCACAAGACGACCATCTACACGGCCACCCACGACCTGCTGCCCTTCGACACCGACGAGCAGCTCGACCAGCCCAAGAACGACCCCGACAGCTTCGCCGCCCGCGAGGTCCTGGAGCGCGTCCTGGGCCGCGAGGGCGCCCAGCTCTCCGCCACCGACACCATCCGCAACGCCCAGGAGGACGCCGTCTCCCTGGCCACCCTGGCACCCCGCCACCAGCACGCCACCGAGACCCTCACCACCCCCTACTACCACCAGCTCATCCACCGACTCCTCGGCCCCGCCCTCGCCGAGCAGATCACCACCGACGACGCGATGACCGCCGTCGTCCGCGCGCTGCGCACCGCCGAAGCCGGCGGCTGGCAGCCCGAGCGACTGATCGCCGCCGCCACCTGGCGCGGCGACCTGACCACCGCCGACTCCCCGGCCCAGGCCCTCGCCTGGCGCCTGAACACCATCACCGACGACCGCCCGGCCCCGGCCCACCTCGACGCCCCGAGCACCGCGGACACCGCCCGCTACGCCACCCTGGTCGCGGCGCTCACCAACCTGCCCGCCCACCGCTTCGACCCCGAGACCGCGACCGCCGAACCGGCCGCCCTTCGCGTCGCACCCGCCGCCGCCCAGCTCCCCGACGCGCACCCGCACGTCTCCGCCGACACCCTCAACCGCTACGCCGACGCCGCCGCCACCGCGGTCGGCACCACCACCGACAAGGTCACCGCCCACCCGCAGTGGCCGCACCTCGCCGGCACCCTGGCCGCCGCCGAGCGCGCCAACCGCGACACCACCACCCTCCTCACCGCCGCCGCGAACCAGACCACCGGCACGAGCGACCCGGTCACCGCCCTGACCCGCGCCGCCCGCACCAACCTGACCGCCGACGGCATCCCCGAGAACCACCAGAACACCCCCGCCGCCCTGCGCCACCAGGCCCTCGCCGCCGACATCCTCGGCGCCGAACTCGCCACCCGCGCCCGCAACGAACGCACATGGCCCGCCCTCACCGCCGCCCTTCGCCGCGCCGAGACCGCCGGCCACGAACCCGCCACCCTGCTGCGCCAGGCCGCCGAGAGCCGCCCGCTCACCGGCGCCGACAGCCTCAGCCAGGTCCTCGCCTGGCGTATCGGCCGCCACCTCGCCACCGCCGCACCGGCCACCACCGAGCAGCAGAACGACCGCGCCGAAACGGAGCTGTGGCGCACCCTCGCCTGGACCCTCAAGGCGATCGAGAACACCGGCACCACCGCAGAGACCGCCCTCTCCGAGGTGACCGGCCGCACCGCGCTGCCCGAACTTCTCCAGCACACCCAGCAGCAGGCGCTCGCCCACACCCGTGCCGCCTCCGGCCGAACCGACCTCCCGGCCTGGATCAGCGCCGTCCCGCGCTCCACCGTGGCCAACCCGCTCCACCACGAGTACCTCACCGACAGCGCCGCCCTGATCGCCAACCGGCTCTCGGTGCTCGCCGACCGCACCGTGGAGAACCGCCCGGAGTGGAGCCGGACCCTCGGCGAAGCCCCGCAGGACCCCACCCAGCACGCCCGGTGGCAGCAGCAGCTCGCCGTCGTCGCCGCCTACCGCGACCAGTACAAGGTCACCGACGACAACGCCCTCCAGCCCGCCGGCCCCTACATCGAGGAAGGGCGCACCGGCCACGACGCCTACTGGCAGGCCGCCGCGGCCGCCATCGCCGCCCGACGCATCGCCGCCGCACCGGCAAGCACGGAGACCACCACCGGGACCACCGACCAGCAGGCCCGACACCAGCTTGCCGCCGACGTCTACCGCGCCCTTCCTGAGGCCGACCAGGCCGAGATCCTGCGCACCGTCGCCACCCGTACCGGTGCCACCTGGCTCGCCAGCCGCCCGCGCCTGGACGACGCCGCCTTGGCCCAGCCGAACGTTGTCGAGCAGGTCACCACCGTGCTCGCCGAGCGCCGCCAGCTCACCGCAGAGGCCACCCGGCCCGAGCAGTCGCAGGCAGCGGAACAGCGCCAGCCGACCCTCGCCGAACGCCGCCGCGCCGGCCGCCAGGCCGAACGCCAGGCCCACCGCGAACAGCTCCAGCAGCGCGGCGGACAGCCCATCCGCATTGCCCGGACCGCACCGACCCGTCGGGTCGAACCGACCGACCAGCGCCAGAACCAGGCCCCGGTCCAACATCCGGCTGTGCAGCAGCCTCCGGTTCAGCGGCTTCCGCAGCAGGCCCGCCAGGACCAACAAGGCCCACGCCTTCGGTAGGAGATCGCGCAGTGACCAGGACACGGAGCAACGCTTTGACCAACCCCAAGGCGGGTGATGCTGCCGAAGCCCCGAGTAATCCGCAAGAATCGCCAAACTGCCATCAAGGGGACCCGAGATCGCCTACCGTGGTCGCTGCGGTGACGTCTAGTCACTTCGTATTCCGATGCCGCCTCACGACACGTCGAGAGGGGGTGAGAAGTGATCGAGAAGATCCGAAGGATGCGGAAGTTACCGCTCCGCCGAGTCCACCAGCGGTTGCCGGACCTGGTCCACGTCACGCAGTTCGCGGCTGCGGTCGTGACCATCATGGTCCAGCTCTACCACTGGTAGACCTCGGTTGATCCGTTGAAGGAGAGCGGATCGGGGCGGCCCCTCACGGGTCGCCCCACAGGCTTTGCGGAAGTTATTGAACTTCCGCAAGCAGGTACCACCGTAGCCGTGCAAGCCTGCACGTGTCAGGCGATCGTGCATTAAGCATGGTAGCCATTCTCCTGTCAGTCCGGGTGGCCTCCGGTCCTCATTTCAGCCTCTGGCCGGGTGTCTCGGGCCATGGGGGTTGCCAATGACCGTCTGCTCAACCTCACCTGGACTCACAGAGTTAAGCAACCGCAATCGTGCCCCGGGAACGAGGCCAGGTCCCCTGGGGCGAGCGCGCAGGCACCGCTTCCGCATGGACTGGCAGCAGCCGGCTCGCCGGTCCTCTGGACTTTGGCGACGCCGCGATGGCTCAGCCGAACGTCGCCGCGCCGGTCGCCAGGTACACCGCGACCAGCTCCAGCAACGCGGTGAACCGCCCACTCCCACTGCCCAGACCGTACCGACCTGCAAGGTCGAACCCACCGGGCGGCGCCAGAACCAGGCCCCGTCCCCGCGGCCGGCCGTCCCCAACCGGTGGTCCAGTCGTTCCCGCCGCAGCCCGCCAAGACAGGCAGGGCCCGTGCCTGTGGTGAACCGAGTTTCCGATGATCCAGTGGGACCAGGTGCCGGGCAGTGGTAGCTCGTCAGTGCAGCCGGTGCTGGCCCGGTTGATTCAGACGCGGGCCCTCAACGGAGCGCCCGACCGCCCGGTCGCGTGCATCGGGAGTGACTCGGCGAGGTGTGCACTTGTGGCGAGAAGGTCTTCGCGAGCGTCGACGTTGTCCAGGACGGTGCGCTCCGCCGTCTCGAACGCACCATCCCGTGACCATGCGCGTGTTCGAATGACTTGAGCGGCGGCGGAGCCTCCGGACTATCCATGGAGGTGCATAGTGTGGGGAGTTGTCCCGGTTGTCCGGGGAGAGGGTGAAACGTTCCCTGGGGCAGTTTTTGCAGCACCCGCTACAGGGGGTGCACCGTCCCTAGCGGGCAGTAGCGTTTGTTGTGGCTCCCATGACCTTGAGAGCCGCCCTGGTCAGCGGACGTGACCCGCTGGCCAGGGCCCGTTCGTCGATCAAACCGTAGGTTGACTATGACCAAGCCCGACCGACTCCCGGCGGTGCGCGCGAACGCGCGCCCCGCGGTGGTGAACGCTATCAGTCCCGTTCTCGCGTCCGTGGGATCGAAGCGCCCGCGCGAGCGGGTCATTGAGGTGCGCGGGGCGCACCTTCCGGCGGACGCGCTGCTCTACACGCTGGCCCTGTGCTGGGCTCTTTTCGCGCTGGGCGGCTTCGAGCGGGACGTCGTGGTGCTGCTGCTGTGCGCGGGCGCGCGGAGCACCGGCTTCACCTGGTGGCGGCTGACGCTGCGTTGACGCTGTAGTGCGGGCCCGGTGAGAGCCGGGCCCGCACATGACCGCGCCCTTGGTCCGGCCCCGTGCGCCGGACACGGACAGTCACACCCAGGGACTGCGAGAATATGCCAGAGGCACCACATACTGGGCCCGGCACCGCACCGGGCCTGACACCTCACCACTGCCGTACCCCCGACGCCGGCTTCTGGGAGTTCGTGGCGCTCGTACAGCACCACTACCTGGCCTACGCCACGGCCAGACTCACGGACGGCGTAAGCGGCGCGGCCGCGGTCGACCACGCGCTGGAGCGCGCTCGCTCCAGCTGGACGACCCTCCTCGCAGGCCCGTCCACTGCCGGTGACGCCTGGCACCTGCTGCGCGACGCGGTCACCGCCCACCGGCCCGTTGACGACGGCCGGCATGCGGCGGAGAAGCAGGTCGACATGCTGCACCGGTACCTGCCGGAGCCACTGGCCGACGCCGCGCTCCTTCACCACCGACTCGGCCTGTCGGCGGCCGACGCCGCCCACCTCATGGGCACCGACGCCGCCGCGGTCCAGGCCGGGCTGCGCAGCGCCGACCGGCTGATGGCCGACGTCGAGCTTCTGACGGAGGGGGCGGTGCCCAGGGCCAAGTGACATCGCCGTCGCCTTCTCCGCGCCTTGTTGTGCGCGGTGGAGGTGGCGGCGCATATGCCATGGCAGCGCCACGCCGCGCGCCACCCCTTGGGGTGATGCATAGTCAGAAGTCGTGGCGCTCTTAGGCATGCGATCTTTACAATGAGCCCGCAACAGCCGTGCGGCCCGCGATGGTTGCCAGGAGCGAGGGGCGTTGTGGGGAACTCCGAACGTGGGATCGATGTCACCGTGCCCAGCTCGGCACGGATCTATGACGCCCTGCTGGGCGGCACCCGCCACTTCGACGCCGACCGTGTCGCCACCGAGCACCTGCGAGGCCGCATGCCGGACGCCGACGGCCTCGCGCTGGCCAACCGCTCGTTTCTCCAGCGCGTAACGCGAACGCTCGCTGTGGAACACGGCATCCGCCAGTTCATCGACCTCGGCTCGGGGCTGCCGATGACGGACAACGTCCATCAGATCGTCCAGCGGGTCGACCCGCGCTCACGGGTCGTCTACGTCGACAACGATCCGATCGTGATCACTTACGGCCGCGAATCGCTGGACGAGAACGACAGAACCGCCATGCTGAACGCGGACCTCGCGGACGCTGAAGGGATCTTCGAGCACGCAGCGGTCAAGGACTTGATCAACCGGGACCAGCCGACCGGCGTGCTGCTCGTGGCTGCCCTGGAGTGCCTGCCGGATGCCGCCCGCCCCAGGGCGGTGGTGCAACGTGTCACCCAGCGCCTGGCGCCGGGCAGCTTCGTGGCCGTCAGTCACCTGGTCTGCGAAGACCCGCAGACGCGAGACGACGTCACGAAGATCATGAACGATCAGACCGGCGGCCGCTGGGGCCGGGTGCGCGAGCGCTGGGAGGTCGATGCCTTCGTCGAGGGCCTGGCCGTCGAGGAGCCGGGCCTGGTGGATGTCGTCGACTGGCGCCCGCAGTCGGCTCTCCAGCAGGCCCTGCGCTCCAACGTGTGGCAGCAGTACGGAGGACTGGCCCGCGTCGCGTGATCCGCAGGCCGACTCGCTACCGGCCTTCGAACCGGTTGAGGGCCTTCGCGATGATGTCCATGCTCCGGCGCCGGTGGGCCGCGCCCTGGCCGATCTCCAGCAGCAGCTGCAGGTACTTCTCCATGTCCGCGCTGGCGTTGCGGCCCTTGCGGGCGCCCTTCGTGCGCTCGCTCGGCTCGCCGGCCTCCGCAGGGTGGTAGCTGGCCGAGTCGTAGCCCTCGATGTAGACGAGCTCCGACGGGCCGCCGGGACGGAACTTCAGGTGGGTGAGGCCGCTGACGGGCGTCGCGATGGTCTTCTCGATGGGCACGATGCGCAGCTTCACCTGAGGCATGTCCGCTATGCGCAGCAGGTGGCGCATCTGGTCCGCCATCACGGCGTCGGTACCGATCAGCAGTTGGAGGGCCAGTTCGTTGATCAGCAGGACCGTCAGGTCCGGGGGCGAAGCGAAGAGCCTGCGCTGCCGCTCCATCCTCGCCTCCACGCCTCGTTCCACAAGGTCCTTGTCGACGGTCAGATGGTGGCGGGCGATGATGCCGCGGGCGTAGCCCGCCGTCTGCAGGAGCCCTGGCACGACCATGGCCTGGTAGGACCGCAGTTCCAGAGCGACCGTCTCCAGCCCCAGGTAGTTGCGGAAGTAGCGCGGAATCACGCCAGCGTACTCAGGGGCGTCGAACCAGTCGGGCTGCTGTGCCCGGTCGGCCAGCTCCATCAGCTCCCGCCGTTCCTTCCTGTCGACTCCGTAGACCTCGGTGAGAGCGGTGACGACCTCGACGGGGGTGTTGGCCTTCGCGCTCTCGATCCGCGACAGAGTCGAGTAGGACAGGGATATCCCGGGGAGGATGGTCACGGCGTGCGCCGCTGCGCGGTCGAGCGAGAGGCCGCGCCGCTCGCGTACCCTGCGCAGGCGCTCTCCGAGGATCACCCTGTCCGCCGTTGGGTTTCCGTGAACCGGGGGCCCGGCGCAGCGGTTCAGCGGGAGGATCTCGGCGAGGCGCCTGGCGCGGGTGTCCTCGGCTGCTGCGGACTGGGGTGGATTGCTGCCTCCGGCCTCGTCGGTGCCGTCGACGGGCTTATCGGCAGGCGGTTCGGAGCTTTCTGGAATGAGTGGCACGCGGACTCCGTACGGGACTCGTCTGGCCTTGACGCTAATGGCCTTACATACTCCCATACGTCGAGCCCGCGTGCCGCCGCAGAATAAACGTTGATCAGATTAAGAATCTAATCTGACATTTCCTGCTCTTGCCTCTCCTCTCAGGCAACCAAGTGGTCGAATTCGTCCTGCTTGACGCCGTCGAAGAGCGCCTTGAGCTCGCGGCGGGTGACGATGAGCGCAGCTCCTTCGGGGTCACGGGAGTTGCGGATGGCCGCCTCGCCTGTGGGCAGACCGGCCAGCTCGATGCAATCGCCGTTTCCGTAGCTTGCCCGGGCCTTGGCCCAGGTAACGCCCTTGATCAGTCCGGCCGGCATTCCGTTGGTGAAGTCCTGCATGTGACCTCCCTTTCCGACGTACGCGATGGGCGACCCTGCTGCGGGTGTGTACGCGACTTGACAGCGACGCACCTCGGGCCGCTCCGGGCGCTGCAATTGCAGCACCCTGGGCGCCATGAATGCTAGCCATTTATTTTCGAACACCGCACCGCCCAAACGAGGGACTTATTTGAAGTAAATCTTTTTAGTTATTGAATTAGCGTTGGCTCGACGCCCGCCGTCGCACGGATTCGCAGCGGGTACTCGGCTGGGCCCGCGTCATTTCCTTTTCGAACACGGCCGTCCGCATAGCCCAGACAGGCCGCACAGCAGCCAGGAGGAGGGCCCAGTCTCCTCAGCCCTAGGGTTTCCCGGCGCCGGTGTTGGCGGACGGCAGCGAGCCGGCGCCGTTGCCGGACGGGCGCACCACCTGGTGGCTCTACAACGGAGCGGATGGCCCTCGGGCCGCTGCGGTGCGCGGTGGTTGCAGTTGCGGCTGGCGGGGTGAGCGGGTGCACCTGCTGGACTTCGGTGACGACGCGGCGACCGAGGCGGTGGGCGAGGCCACCGGGCCGTTCGCGGACTGGGAGTGGCACGTCGACCTGGCCGAGGGTGTGGTGCCGCGCGAGGTCGAGGACCTGGTCGCGGCGCTGGTGGACCGGATCTGCGACCTGACGGAGAACAGGCCGTACGCCGCCGCCCGTGCGGCGGCCCGGTTCGAGAGCGCCGCCGGTTCGACCGCGCTGATGGCTGGCCGCCAGGCCCGCAGCAGCATGATGACCTGGACGTACATCGGCCGCGCCTTTGGCTGCTCGCCGGAGCAGGCGCTGGAGCGGTTCGGCGAGACGCTGCCCGACGTCGACCAGGGTGGAGAGGTGTAGGTCGTCAGCTCGGTGGGGGAGTGAATTCTTCCGGGTCGGGCGTCGGGAGCTGCGGTGGACGAACAGCCAGCACCAGCGAGCCCAACGCGGCCCGTTGCGCAGCTCGGCGTAGCGCACCACGGCGTCCTCGGTGGTGGTGCGGACCCAGAGCGGGCGACCCACGATGATCCGCTGGGACCCTTGCAGGTCCTCGGTGAGGTTCCAACGGGACTCGGTGAGCACGACGTCGGTGTAGACCTCGGCCATGAGTTCGCACGCCTCCGCGCGGAGGATGGTACGGCCGCAGGTCTCCGGACGACCTGGCTGCGAGTTGGGAGATCGCCGCGCGCGTTCAGGCAGCGATTGCAGAAGGGCGTCCCCTGAGCCTCTGGTGACAGTCTCTTCGCTGGTCGCCACCAATCGGAATCTAGTGCCGCATCAGACAATGTTCGCCCTCGTGTGACCTGCCGCTCGGTTGTCGCCGAGCGGCATCTAGCGGTCAGAATTATCACGTCGCGGAACGTGTACGGGTTCGTGAAATCCAGAGGTACGTCCTACATGGGCTAGCGAGCCCCCAGGTCGGGGATCCAGTCCCAGGGCATTTTGTCACTCTTGTGCAAATTGCAGTCGGCGCAGGAGGGAACTAGATTGTCGATGGAGTGAGGGCCGCCCTTGGATATGGGTATAAAGTGATCGAGGTGCTCAAATGGGCCATCGCAGTAGAAGCACTTCACTCCGAGTTCAGAGACGAGCCGCCGGATTTGTCGCTGACTGACTGGTTCTGCTGTAGATCCTCGTTCCATCGCCCTGCGTTGGGCAGCTTTCAGCCTGCCGTAGTCGGGATTGTTTGCACGGAATCTGGCCCGCTTGGCGGCTAGCATCTCCTTTGCGCCAGGTTTGGACTCCCACCTCTTGCGATACTCCGCTGTCTTGCCTGGGTTTAGCCTCGCCCATTCTCTGGTGTATTCATTTACGCACGGCGTGCATATCGTGGAGATTCCTTCGCGCTGTCGAGGGTTCCGGCAAAATTCCGTGTGAGATTTTACCTCAAGGCAAGAAGTGCAGGCGCGCATGCTTGCCGCGTCGAGCTCTCTGATGCGCTCCATTCGAGCCCGAGTGGCGGCCGCTTTGTCGCTTGCATGGTACCGGTCGGTCTCTTTCGCAACTCTGCAGACCTTGCACTGCGAGAGATGTCCATCAGGATGGCTTGCGCTTCTGTGGAATTCATCCAGCGGTTTGGCTGATCTACACCCTGAGCAATACTTGAAACCATCGCCGGCCAGCGCGGACATGTCTTTGGTGACCGGGGTCAATTCTTTCCCTCGGTACCATTGCTGGTAATGAGCTTTGCATAGGCCGCGCGCTCTAATATCGGTCCGTGGGCAGAGGTGGAATGAGCAATATGTCACAGCCCGGCAGAATACCTGCTAATGGACCTTTGTTCAAGGGTGTCGAAAGAGGTTGCAGCCTGGGGAGCGGATGGCCAGCGGGCCGGATTTATGGATTGGAATCTGTCACCACGGCAGGCGTGAAGCGATTTTAGCATCCGCCTTTCAGGCGGGTTCGACTGAGCGGGGTTGACGGGTCAGAGGAATTCTCCTTGGACGTTTGATTGGTGGGCATACCGAGCGTTCGGCGTGGTGGCCGGATCCGACCCGGTGTGCCCGTCAGAGCATCCTCCGGACGATGCTTGACTGTCACAACAGGGCGAACGTTGTCTGATGCGGCACTAGTCGTTCTCCTCGGCGACGTTCACGTGGCGGCCAGCTCCATGGAGTTTCAGTCCCTTCCAAGGCAGGTCAGGGAGGCAGAACCTTCGGCTTCGACACATGGGAGTGGTAGTTGATGCCCCTTTCAGGGGCGATGAGAGCAGGCACGGCGGAACTGCCACCGCTGGTCTGCGCTAGTTGTTACTCCGCCGGGGGCGATGAGACCCGCTGAGCCTTCGCCTTGGCGCTCGGTTTCAAGGGGTTGCTACCCTTTCAGGGGCGATGAGGACCAGCGTCATCCTGATCAACACCCGGTGGCATGAGGAATTGCTACCCCTTCGAGAGGCGATGAGGACGAGATTCCGATCCCACTCGACATGGACTACCAGATGTTGTCACCCCTGCGAAGGGCGATGAGGGCACCTGCAGTGCGAAGCCGATGCTACCGGTGAGCGTTACACGACCTGGCCGGTCTGATAAGCGTGTCGGTGGGGGCCGCGGACGGCAAGGAGACCGAGGTCGGGATCGTAGTCGGCGTCGAGGACGCGGACGTTGAGGGCCTTCTCGTAGCGGCTGAGTGGGCCGGCCCAGGCCGGCATGGGGATGAGGTACTGGTCGGCGACGAGGCGTCCCTCGGCGGCAGTGCCCTGGGTGAGCGCGGTGGTGTAGGCGGCGCGGTGCTGTTCGAGGATGGCTTCGGTGCCGTCGAAGAGTTCGTCGAAGGTCTGGGCGAGGTCGGTGCGGTCGGCGAAGGGACGGCGGAAGGTGAGGAAGGCGTTGTCGAAGATGTCGCGGTGGGTGGTGACTTCGTTGTGCCAGCGCTGGCCCCAGCCGGTGGCGTAGATGGTGTTGAGCCAGCCGGTCGCGTCGGCCTCGCTCACGATGTGGTTCTGGTGTTCGAGTAGGCAACGCCAACCGGCCTCGACCGGTTCTCGCGGGTAGATGCCGTCGGCGTACTCACCCGGCTGGTTGTGTCGGCGGGTCCAGGCCGGTGCGTGGACGATGACGTCGGCCGGCTCGCGGGCGCCGAGGCGGTTGACGCGGCCGAACCGCTGGAGGAGGGCTTCCAGCGGTGCGGCGGCGGTGAAGAGGACATCGAGGTCGAGGTCGAGGCTGACCTCGACGACCTGGGTGGCGACCAGCAGCCCGGGGAGGCGGTCAGCTGCTGCGCTGGCGAACCGGGCGCGAATGTTCTGCTCGATCCGGTTGCGGTCCTGTCGGGTGAAACGGGAGTGCAGGAGGAAGGCGCTGTCGTCGCCGTGGAGGACCCGGCAGTGCGGAGCGAGTTCGGCGAAGAGGGCCAGGGCGTGAGCGACGTTGTTGGCGACGACGAGGACGCTCTGGCCCTGGTCGAGCCGGCCGCGGATCTCGTTGGCGGTGGCCGGGTCGGTGAGGTGGTGCTGACGGACCTGCAGGCGGTGGCGGGCCGGCAGGCCGAGATCGGGGGTGTCCACGAGCGCGGGCGTCTGGGCGAGCGTGTCCTTGAAGAGGTCGGCGAGGACGTCGGGCAGGGTGGCGGAGACGACGGCGATCCGTCCGCCCAGGCGCTCCCACAACCGGGCCGTGGCGAGGATGTAGCCGAGGCGGCGGGAGTCGTAGGCGTGCAGCTCGTCCAGGATGAACACCGAGTTCGCGGCATCCACGAGCAGGCCGGCGTGGGCCGGGCCCGCCAGCGCGGCGCGGAGCAGCTGGTAGGGGGTGCCCACTCGCACGCTCTCGCGGAAAAGGCGGGTGGCCGCTGCCCGGGCCAGGGCCTTGGCGGCTTCGCTCTGCTGGCAGGGCCCGGCCTGTTCGTCTTCGTCGGGGTTGTCGGTGGAGTGGATGGCGGCGGCAAGGTGGTATGAGGCGGCGCGGGAGTGGGCGACGCCGACCAGCTCTGGGTCGCCGAGCAGGTCGGCGAAGCGGTCGGCCATCGCGTTGATGGAGGCGAGGTAGGGCAGGGTGAAGAAGACCCTGGGTACCCCGCCCGTGTGCCGGGCGAGCTCGGTGACCTGGCGGGCCGCCCAGAGCAGCACGGCCTCGGTCTTGCCGCTCCCGGTGGGCGCGCGCAGGAGCAGGTGACCGCTGGTCTCGGCCGCGCGGAGCTGGTGCTCGCGCAGTACGCGGCCCTTGGTGGCCATCTGCTCTTCGAGGGCGGGCCGGAAGCGGTGGTCGAAGGGCTGGGAGGTGTGGAGACAGCCGTGGGCGGAGGAGAGGTGGTCGGCGACCGTCACCGCTCCTTGGAGTAGGACAGCGGCCAGGCCGATGTCGGCGGCCACCCGCCGGTCCCAGCGGTTCAGCAGCTCGGTGAGGATGCCGTGCGCCGTGTCGGTGAGGCTGGTGCTGCTCAGCGGGCTGGTCTTCGGGGTGGTGGGGAGCAGGGCGCTGGCCGCGGTGGTGTGCAGCCAGCCGAGCAGCGCCGTCACCGTGTTCTCGTCGATCGGGCCGATCCGCTTCGCGAGTTCGTCCGGTGTCAGGCCGTCGTAGAGGAAGCGCAGATCGCGGCCGTTGCTTCCGGTCATGGCGCGGTGGTGGGTGGCGACACCGGCCGCCACCCACCCGAGGAGCTGCTCGTCCGGGACCAGGGCCGGCAGGAAGCCCAGGGAGACGATCTCGTGCCGTTCGCCCCAGGAGCGCACCCGGCCGAGGAGCATCTGCTGGCAGCCGTCGGGGAGTTTGCCACCGTCGTGGTACAGCCCGCTCAGCTGGGCGGTCGGCCAGAACCGGCCGTCCAGCACGCGCTCGGCGGCCTCGATCCGGCCCACCCGCCGGGCGAGCTCGATCCCGGCCGCCAAGGTGGCCGCCAAGTGCACCGTCAGCTCTTCGGGTGGCACGGCACCGCGGGCGCTCTTGGCCAGCAGCGTCCGCAGGGGATCGGCGCTCGTGCCCAAGGTTGTCTCCTTCTTTCTTCTGGGTCAGGCCGGGCTGAGGGTGGTGGTGAAGTGGGCGCCGGGGTGGACGGGCGGCAGCAGCAGGACGGCCTGGCCGTCGGTATCCGACCAGCTGCCGGGCACCGGGGTGCGGCTGCGGCTGGTGGCGTCGTGCCGGTAGTTGCCCCAGACGGTCCGCTCCCGCCCCGGGGCCACTGCGGTCGGCAGCCGTAGCAGCGTGCCCTGGGCCTTGGGGAAGGCGGGGACGATGGCGCCGCGCTGCTCCCCCTCGGCCGGGGTGAGGACGGTGTGGTCGAGGCGGATTCCGACGAGGTCCTGGCTTCGGCCCAGCCGCAGCGGCCACACCGGCCGCCGCAACCGGCCGCGCCACGCCTCGGCATCGTCCAGCAGCCAGAGGTGCACGGTGGCGTCGGCGAGGAACTCCCGGGTGCGCGGGACCGGGGTGGTGGCCTTCCCAGTGGCATCCAGCGGGTGGTAGGTCTCCAGGTCGACCCCGGTGCCGGCGGCGTGGAAGGCCATGGCGAACCGCAGGCCGACGTCGACCTCGTCCCAGCCGCCGGCCGCCGCCGCGAGCATGCCTGCGACGGTGGACGGCGGCGGGCAGGGATGAGTGACTTGCACACCGGCATACAGGTGGTTGCGGAAGGAGGCCACCGGCGCGGTCAGCGTCACCCGCAGCGCCGTGACCGAGGCGGCCGTCATGCCGCGGGGTCCTCGAACCAGGTGTCGTGCTCGCCCGCACCGATCCGGTCGGCCAGGCCGTTGAGGATCACCCGGGGGTGCCCGAAAACCACGGCGCCGCTGTCGACGAGGTCGGCGAGGTCCTTGACTGCCCTCTCACGCTGGTCGCCGAGGAACCCGGGCGCCCATCCGACCAGCACCGGGCCGTCCAGCTCGTCGCTCCACGCCTCGATCTCCTCGCGCAGCACATCGGCCTGGAAGACGGGCCGGCCGTCGTTGGCGCCGACGATCCGGGTGAACGGGTTCACCCCGCCCTTGACTGGGGCGAGCAGCACCAGCGCCGGGGCGCGGTCGCCGTAGTGGAGGGCCTGCTTCGCGCCGCCGCGCACCGAGGCGAGCGTGCGCAGCACGGTGTCGACCCGCCGTCGGCGCTCTGCCAGGGGCAGCCGCACCGCGCCGACGCTGCGCAGCACCGTCTTCTCGGCACCCGCCTTGACGGCCTCCTCGGCGGAGGCCGGGCTCAGCGCGGTGCGCAGGCCCGTGCCGTCCGTCTCGAAGACGCCGACACGGGGAAGGTCCAGGAGCACGTCCCCGGCCAGGGCGGCGCTGTAGAGCTCGTGGGAGTGGATCACCGGGTGCTCGCCAGCAGGGAAGTCCCGGCTCATCGTGCCGAAGTCGCTGGTGGGCCGCTGCGGGACGACCGACACGAACGTGCCGGTCGCCAGCACCGTCTCCCGGCCGTAGCTCTCCTTCTTCACCGCGACCATGTAGCCGAACAGGTCGTCGTCCAGGTGCAGATCGGGACGACCCGCGGTGTAAGCCTGCTGCTTGGCCCCGGCGCCGCTGCGGATTACCGGCGATCGCGACTCCTGCACGGGCAGGCTGTCGCGCAGCCAGCGGCGAAACGCCTGCGCGGACACGTACGGGTGGACGTCCCGCCCGACCCGCAACTGCTTGACCTTGCCGTTGTTGTCCTCCGCCAAGCCGTTGTTCGGGGCTCCCGCCACCACATCCAGAACGATCTTGCCAACCAGGTACGTCACTGCTGCTCATCCTCCGTGTCGAACGTCAGGGCTTCGAGGTCGCGGGGATCGAGATCCTCCTCGCTCTCCTCCTCCGGTTGCTCGGGCTTCCAGCCGAGCGAGTTCAGCTCCTGCAGAACACCGACCAGGAGCATGTCCCGGTGGAACCAGGCCGGGTTCTGCGAGACCGGGCTGAACAGCAGCTCGAAGGCCCGCTCGGTCACCAGCGGGCCGGCAGCTCCGGCGGGTGGCTTGACGGTCCACTGCACGCCCTGGGATGTGAGCCACCCGCGCAGCTTCGACGGGTCGCGAAGCAGCGTGCGGAAGCTCCGCAGCTGGCCGCCGGTGGTGGCGGTGTTCAGCAGCGCGGCCACGTTGCGGGCTGTCCTGGCGATCTCGGCCAGGTCTTTCTCGGTCATCAGCATTACCTCGGTCGCGAAGGAGTTGAGCAGCACGGCCAGGGCCTCGGCCCTAGACCGGTCACGCCCGGCGTGGGTCAGGCAGCCGAGCAGCCGGCCGTGGCCGACGGCCACGATCCGGCCGGGCGAGCGGAAGACGTTGCGGGCCAAGGCCACGAGCCCAGGCGTCGACGCACTGGCATGGGCGCGAACCAGCTCCGCGAAACCCGCACGCCGATCACCCAGCCGCTGGGTGCGGCGCAGCCACTCGGCCAGCGGCTGCTCCAGCGCGTGGGTCTCCAGCTCCTGGCCGCGGTTGTTGTTGTTGAACACCACGAGGCCGACGGCAGCGCCCATCGGTCGGCGGTGGGTGCGCAGCGCGACAAGTGCGACGACCTCCTGCGCGCCGGTCTGCCGTTTGCTGCCGTCGCCGGTGGCGGCGAGCATCCGGTTGTGATCGACCTGCTCGGCCACGGCGTGCTGGAGGAAGTCGTCGTCCCAGCTGTGCACGGCGATGGACGGGCCGCCGGTCAGGCGCACCCCGTAGGGCAGCGCGTAGAAGCTGCACAGACACGGCCAGCACAGTGCCATCCCGTCGTGGCCTCGCGGGGTGGTGTTGCGGTACGACTGGCTCTCGGCGAGCGGCACGTCGCTCTTCCCGTAGTACCCGACCGCCTCTCGCGAGCACAGCGAGCACACCGTGGGCGGCCAGCCGGACGGTGCG
This sequence comes from Kitasatospora sp. NPDC048715, assembly GCF_043198905.1. Lineage (NCBI taxonomy): Bacteria > Bacillati > Actinomycetota > Actinomycetes > Kitasatosporales > Streptomycetaceae > Kitasatospora > Kitasatospora sp. NPDC048715. The sequence continues at coordinate 360,160 of NZ_JBICVH010000010.1, forward strand.
GGCAGAGTCCGCCACTGCTCCACGCGCTCCGCGATCTCGGCGTCGGTGCGCTTGCCGTTGCTGGGGTGGTTCATCGCGGTGTTGGGGAAGAATGAGTAGCTGACCTTCAACCAGAAACCGTCCGGTGCCTTGCTGTCGCGTCCGAGCGCCGCACGCAGCGCGTCCCGGGCCATCTGCGACAGCGCCGCCTCGAAATCGGCCTCGGTGGTCTCCTCCGGAGAGCCGTCGCCGGCCAGGGCCGCGAGCGCGAACGCCCCCACCCGCTGCAAGGGGTGCGCGGTCAGCACCAGTCGGCCCTGGCCGAGGTCACCGCGAGTCGGCGCGGTCATGCCGCCACCCAGCCGAACCCGGCCGAGTTCGCCTGGCCCAGGCCCCAGCTCCACAAGGCCCGCAGCGTCTTCGGCGCTCCCGCCAGCTCCACCTCGACGGCGGCCCCAGGCTTGGCTCCCTGCCCTACCGCGAACGACCTCTTCGGCCCCACCCAGGACACCGACTCCAGGCTGACCCCGGCGTCCAGGCCCAAGGTCTCGGCCTTGCGGCGCAGGTTCCCCTGGAAGTAGCCCGCCCACTCCAGCTCCGTCGGCAGCACCCACGCCTGACGCGGCCCGCGCACCCCATCCGCGCCGTATCCGGAGCCCTTCATCACCACCGGAGTTGACGTCCGCAACACCGCCCGGCCATCCGCGAACTCCGGCGGCTCCACCAGGCCAAAGCCCGTCAGGCGCAGGGCGACCCCACCCCAGTCCAACAACTCACGCTCCGCGAACCCCGCCGCCAGCGCCTCCACGATGGCCGGCACCGGACTGCCGAACTCAACCACCCCCCGCCCACCAGCCGCATACCGCCCCGGCCGCCGACGTGCGGACGAGAACACCGGCGCACCATGCCCGAACGGCGCCATCCCGTGCGGCCCCTCACCATGCTCGTGCAACCGGCGCCCAAGCTCCGGAGCCACCCGCCCCAGCACGTCGTAGACCAACCCCCGACCAGGGGCAAGCACGCTGCCCCACGGCACCTCCGCCGCCGCCGTCACCACGGCCAACCGCACCCTCATCCCGCACTCCAACGCTCAAACGGCATGACAAACCAGCAAGCTGACGAACCACCAGCCGCACAGTCCAGGACCCTAAACTGCACCACTGACAGCCGTCACAAGATTGCGCACAGTCACCCACGACCCCGGGCAGCACTCGATGCCCTACCGTTGAACAAGACCACCCAGACCAACGCCAAGCTGCGCACCCCAGCGCCATGACATGGCCAACAGCATCGCCAGACTCCCACTGCAGAACCTGACTCACTGGCCAGTCATATCCGGCGTCTGACCTGTAGCTTTACCATCGGGTCTCATCGCCCCTGGGGGGTAGCAACATGTACGCCGGGCCGGCGAGCTTGCGCGGCCGCCGGGTCTCATCGCCCCTGGGAGGGGTAGCAACATGCCCAGGCCGCGCTTGGTCCGGCTCAGTGGTCGTGGTCTCATCGCCCCTGGGAGGGGTAGCAACCTGGCGATCACCGACGAGTCCCTGTCCACGGTCGAGGGTCTCATCGCCCTTGGGAGGGGTAACAACAGCTTCCGTAGCTTCTCCCGAAGCCCGTTTACTGTCGCCTCATCGCCCCAGGGAGGGGCAGCAACGCGAGGATCGTCCTGATCTGGAAGATCGTCGGTGCGGTCTCATCGCCCCGGGGAGGGGTAGCAACATGGTGACGTGCCCCTCGACGTGCGCGCCAGCCTTGGAGATCATCGTCGTTGGAGGGGTAACAACTTGTTAAAGTGCAGCCGGATCGGGTCGGGCCAGTCCTCGGAATTACCCTCAGAGGGGTAGCAACTTGGCCGGCCCGTACGCGAGCCCGTAGGGAAACGTCGTCTCATTGTCCCTGGGAGGGGTAGCAACTGGCTGTAGATGTTGATGCAGACCTGGGGACCCGATGTCTCATCGCCTCTGGGAGGGGTAGCAACATCATGACCGGATCTCCCGACTCTGCCGCCAGGAACGCCTCATCGCCCCTGGGAGGGTTAGCAACGAGTAGGGCAGTAGGAAGCAGACTTCATCAGCGAGCGCCTCATTGCCCTTGGGAGGGGTAGCAATTCCCATACGTCGTAGTGCACGGGAGTACCCGGGGTAGGCTCATCGCCCCTGGGAGGGGCAGCAACTTGAGGATCGACTCGGGGTCGTCGAGCTCCGGATGTCCTTATCGACCCGGGGAGGGGTGGCAACTTGTTCCAGGCCCCGGGTCGGCGATTCCAGCGCCGCCTTCATCGCCCCTGGGATGGGTAGCAACGCGTTGTCGGAGCTGTGTGGGGACGCCGAGTCAGCGGCCTCATCGCCCCTGGGAGGGTTAGCAACCCGACCTACGTCCGCAAGGTCGTCGCCGGGGAGGCCGCTTCATCGCCCCCTGGAAGGGGTAGCAACCAGACCTTGAAGCTTCCGAAATTCGCGACGCACCAGCCTCATCGCCCCTGGGAGGGTTAACAACCGGACGGCGAGGTAGGAGCCTCCGAGGCCGATCGCCGCCTCATCTCATCGCCCCTACGAGGGGTAGCAACTACCCGTCCAGGCCGTACAGCATCGCGAGAGCCTCGGCCTCATAGCCCCTGGGAAGGGTGGCAACGACAGGATGCGGTCCGCCTCGGTGCCCTGGTCCCGGGCCTCGTCGTCCCTGGGAGGGGTCGCAACGGCGAAACCCCGGCGAGCAAGGCGAGTTGGGCTCTGGTCTTATCGCCCCTGGGAGGGTAGCAATATCAGGTGGTCCTGCGTACCGCCGTAGCTGTAGCGCGTCTCATTGCCCCTGCGAGGCGTAGCAACGGGGTGGAACAGGTGATCAGACAGGTACGGGTTCCGGCCTTATCGCCCCTGGGAGGGGTGGCAACCCGTGATGGCCAGCCATCCCGTACGCCGTCCACTCCGCCCTATCGCCCCTGGGAGGGGTAGCAACAGGTGGTGTACGCCAACGAACCGACTGGCGGCACCGGTCTCATCGCCCCTGGGAGGGGTAGCAACAACGCCGGGCCGCACTTGGCGCCGGCGACCAGGCGATCCCTATCTTCCCTGCGAGGGGTAGCAACGGGCTCGCGGGTCTTCCCCGTTGGGCGGCTTGCGGTGTCTCATCACCCCTGGGAGGGGTAGCAACTCGATCCCGTCTCCGCCGATGTAGTGGCCGATCAGCCCGGTCTTATCACCCCTGCGAGGGGTAGCAACCTGGTCAGCAGCACCAGGTGACCGGCCAGGATCTCGCCTCATCGCCCCTGCGAGGGGTAGCAACAGAATGACCTGGGTGTGCGCAGCGAGGGTGTGGCCGGCCTCATCGCCCCTGCGAGGGGTAGTAACCTGGGGAGCTTCACCCACCAGGTGATGACCGTGCCGGCCTCATCGCCCCTGGGAGGGGTAGCAACCTGATCTAGCCGTCCCACCGGACGGGCTCGGTGCCCGCCTCATTGCCCGCAGGCATCCAGCACCTCATCGCCCCTGGGGAGGTGACGACAACTTCCCGGCCTCGTCGCCTCTGGGAGGGGTAACAACGAGAAGCCGTGGGTGACGACGATGCCGGGGGCCTCTGCCTCATCGCCCCTGGGAGGGGTAGCAACGCGATGTCCTGGATCTCGGCGGGGTCGACGCTGACGGCCTCATCACCCCGGGGAGGGGTAGTAACTAGGCACCGACCTGGACCAACTCCTGCGGGTCCGCCGTCTCATCGCCCCTGGGAGGGGTAACGACGTGGCCTGGGCGCGTCCAAGCCGTGCCCAGTGCGGGCGAGGCCACCGTGCCGTTCGCGGACTGGGAGTGGCAGGTCGACCTGGTCGAGGGTGTGGTGCCGCGCGAGGTCGAGGAGTTGGTCGTGGCGCTGGTGGACCGGATCTGTGACCTGGCGGAGAAGGAGAACAGGCCATACGCCGCCGCCCGTGCGGCGGCGCGGTTCGAGCGCGCCGCCGGTTCGACCGCGCTGCTGGCCGGACGCCAGGCCCGCAGCAGCATGATGACCTGGGAGTACATCGGCCGCGCCTTCGGCTGCTCGCCGGAGCAGGCGCTGGAGCGGTTCGGCGAGACACCGCCCGACGTCGATCAGGGTGGAGAGGAGTAGGTCGTCAGCCGCCGAGTTGAGGCCGGTGACCCCCGCCAGGCTGAGTCCCCGGTCCAGCCGCGGCCGTGGGAGATTGGGCGGGACCAGCAGGGACCGCGTCATCGCTAAGCCGGGGCACCTCGGCCGTTTATTCTCCGAGGAACAGTGCCCAGCGCTCCGAGCAGGCCGGTAGCGCTGCCGCCTGCTCGCACAGCGCGCGGAGCGCGGAGTTGCTCCGGACCTGACCGAGGGGGCTCTGGTCCAGCGCGAGGTCGCGCGCCGCGTTGATCTGGTTGGTCAGCACGACAGCCTGGCGCTGGAGAGCCATGGCGTCGCGGTTCTCTTCCGCGTACGCCATGTAGCCAGCACGGAGGTCGGATTCAAGCTCGCGCAAGTCCACGGGGCCGATCGGATCGCAGGATGGGAGAACGGCTGAATCACGGGGCTCGGCATGCCAGAGCACCGAGCCAGTCGAGAGTTCGACGGCCTCGATCCACATCCCGATCGGGATTTCGGTAGAGGTGACGTACCAGGTGGCAGGGTCGGAGTCGCCCGAGATCTCAAGGGGCCTGGCAAGCCCGTCCCCGACCCCGAGCTCATGCTTGTGCACAGCCCAGGGCACTACCCCCCTGTCCAGCCGGACCGCTATTCGGATCGTCGTTCTGGTTGCCTCAAGCCCTGTCGTCTTAGGGTCGGTGCTGTCGCTCAACCAGATCAGTGGAAGCTCGTCGAAGAAGCTGGTGGCGTTCGTGCTGTATGGGACGATCGCGCCGACTGCTTGGAGGCCGGGTCGCGCGGGATCAGCAGGGACACTCCACGCGTCATGGTCGGTGTAGTGGAACAAGGTGACGGCCATGGCCGTACCCTCCCACACGACCGAGCTGCTCGTTCAGCGTCCGTGCTCACCCAACTTTGGCCGAAGCTGGGGCCGGAGGGCGGCTGACCCGGCGCGTTACGCGTCAACTCCCGTGTCGTCGGAGTTGGCCGATGCAGGAAGTTGCTCGGGGACGTTTCGCAAGAGTGCGGCGGTCATCGCAAGCAGCGTTTCGGCTTCGGCCCTGCTGTACTCGAACGACTTCGTGATGGCGTCGTTGTGCATGGCCCCGGAGGTCTGGCTGTACAGCGAATCTTGGATTCGCCACCAGCGCTCCGACTGAGTGCACTGGTTGGCGAGCTTCTTGGAACCAGGGTTGTCCCACCCGGCATTGTGTTGCATCCACTCCAGGACACGGCGTACTTCCAGAATCGCTGCCCGGATGCTGCCTCTGGTGATCAAGCGCTGGGCTTCACGGAGGGCGAGTCCAGGCTCGGCACGCCGAGAGTCGTGGAGCGGGTATGGGACGGCCATCTCGAACGCTGCGGATGGGGCCGCTTGCTCCAGCTGTTCCTCCCACCGACTCCTCGGGATGGATATCTGGTCCGTGATGAGCGCGGTGCCGGGATAACCCGCCGCCTGCGGAAGCGTCGCCGACACCTCCACCTCGAACCGGGCGTCCCCAGACCGGCCAGCCTCGACCGCGTGAAGCTGCACGGTGGTGAGCGGGAACACCAAGGTTTGCCGATGAACGGTGACGGTCGGCGTGTATGCCAGGTTCGCCGTCACCCGCCCAAGCTGGGCCCGGTTGATCGGCGAAGCTGCGAACCCGAACAAGGTTGCCTCCAGCGAGAGGAGCTTCCCGGCCTCACTCAACGGCGATACGCCGACCGCGGCCTGGACTCGCAGTTCCTGGCCGCCGATCGAGCGGTGGAGCCACACCTGCTCGCCCATCTCCAGCGTGAACCTGATGTCGTTCTCGAAGCGCAGTTCCTGCACGCGTTCCCCCAGCTGAGCATCATTGGTCCCCCAATTCTGCCTGCCCTGATGCCCGTACCGCCGCTGGTTTCCCGCTTGGCTGGCGCGGCAGACCGACAGTTCTTGCGGGATGCCGACAGGTTCTATCCACCGAGCAGCCGCGACTCAGTCCGCCGGCCTGGGCTTCCATCCGAAGCCGGAGTTCCGGAAGGCGTGTATCGAGCACCCGGCGTATTGGCGTGCCGCCCGGACCGCCGTCTCTCGGGACATGGCCTTCCCTCCTTCGGTGAAGATGGCGCCCTCCGTGCGGTTGCCGATGGCCTCCCGGAGAAGGACTGAGGCACTTTCTGGGATGAGCATCTCCGCCAGCCTGTTCTTCGAAGCGCCAGCGGCGGACAACGTGGTGTCGGTCGCGTCCCGGACGTCGAGAGAAAGGAAGTCCGTGAGGTTGAACTTGACCGCCGCGAGCAGCACCCACAGAGTGCGTTGAGCGACGGGGATGGCCGAGTCCGAGATCAGTTCGTCGAACTGCTGGGGGGTGATGGTGTCGAGGTGCACGGTCGGCTCCTTGGTCACGTTACGTGATAAACGGGGTGGGCAAGGGTGCGCTGCCGCCCACAGGTTCGCAGCGATGTTCGGCCCCGTTCGGTACCCGCGAGGGAGCCGTGGGCCTGCGATACTTGTCGGGCCGCAAAGCGGCCGAGCAGCGAGGCAATCGGCGGCGGCCAGGAGGCCGGCGGACCACCTCCCAGCACGGAATCGGCACACATGAGGCCGAGAAGCGCGGAGAGGTTGCGAGAGCCCTGGTGAGGCGTTCTCGCAGGTCAGTGGCCAAGTGGTCAACGTTTCTGCAGGTCAGCGCCTTGCCAGGGGAAAACTTACAAAGCAGATGTCGGCGGTTCGAAACCGTCCGCGCCCACCCGCACGAAGGGCCAGTTCGGAGGCAGCGTCCTCCCGAACTGGCCCTTGATCGTTTCTGGGCTCCTACTCGTCCCGTGCCACCCACGTGCCAGATGCCCCTGAGGCCGGCTTTAGTTCGTAGGGCCCCACTGGCGGGTCTGTACAAAGAACGGTGTAACTCCCGATCAAGGAAGTAGCACCTGATGAAGGACGTGACCGTCTCGGCCGAGGCCGTCGAGGCAGCGAAGC
>NZ_JBICVH010000011.1:0-331157 GCF_043198905.1 Kitasatospora sp. NPDC048715
CTGCCCGCGCAGACGCTCAGCGGGGTCGCCTCGCTCGCCCTGCCGGGGATGCTCTTCGAGATCGACGCGGTCGCCGTCCGGCCGACGGCGGGGGCAACGGGCTGACCCACCCGCGCGCAGGGGTCCCACCGGTCGGTGGGACCCCTCGCCGTGCCGCCGCCGTTCGAGCCGGCGCGGACCGCCCACCTGGCCCGGGTCGCCGCGCGCAGCCGTCGTTCCACGGTGTCGGGGCCGTCGCCGAGGAACAGCACCCGCGGGAACGGGCCCTCGTCGTCCACAGATGCACGCCGACTGCTGCACGACGACTGCCCGGCCGCCGCAGACCGGGTTGATGCGGATCCCGGATGCTTCCGCGACCTGCCGGTCAACCGCGAGGCGCGCGTTCCCGGCAGTCGCATGCTTCCGGCGGGTCTTCCTGGAGGGGGTGGGGGCGGCACTCCCTCTGCCGGGCAAGGCGGGTAGGTGTCCCCGCAACGGTGTGACCCCGCCCCGACCTGTCCGTCGGACGGGCGCCGGTGGGCGGTGGTCACCAGGGGCTCGGCGGGCGGCTTTCGGCAATCGCCGCCCGGAGAACCAATACCGGGAATCAGGCCGCGACGAGCTCCTTCTCGCGGGCCGGTGTCTTGACCTTGGGCTTCTTGTTCGGCAGCGAGAGCCGGAAGACCTTGTGCCACGCGGAGAACACCTGCTTGGGCAGCGGCCCGGTGACGTACTCCAGCTCGTACTTTTCGAACAGCGCGCGCACCTTCACCGCGACTTCGGCGTACCGGTTGCTCGGCAGGTCCGGGAACAGGTGGTGCTCGATCTGGTGAGACAGGTTGCCCGTCATGAAGTGCATGGCCCTGCTGCCGCTGATGTTCGCCGAGCCCATCATCTGGCGCAGGTACCACTGGCCGCGCGTCTCGCCCTCGACCGACTGGCGCTCGAAGACCTGTACGCCCTCGGGGAAGTGCCCGCACATGATCACCGAGTGGGACCAGATGTTGCGGACCAGGTTCGCGGTGAACGTGGCGGCGAGCGTGGTGAGGAACGACGGGCCCGACAGCAGCGGGTGGATCACGTAGTCCTTGAGCACCTGCTTGCGGATCTTGCGGCCCACGGCCTTGGCCCGCGCGCGGAACTCCGGGTTCCTGCGGCGGCGCTTGTGCAGGTTCTTGCCGAGTTCGAGGTCGTACGCTGCGATGCCGTACTCGAAGAAGCAGGCGTTGACGAAGTTCCACAGCGGCTGACCGAGGTGGAGCGGGTGCCACTTCTGGTCCTCGTCGACGCGCATGATGCCGTAGCCGAGGTCGTTGTCCTTGCCGATCACGTTGGTGTACGTGTGGTGCAGCTCGTTGTGCGAGTGCTTCCACTGCTCGGCCGGCGAGACGTGGTCCCACTCCCAGGTGGTGGAGTGGATCTTCGGGTCCCGCATCCAGTCCCACTGGCCGTGCAGGACGTTGTGGCCGATCTCCATGTTCTCCATGATCTTCGCCACGGACAGGCCGGCGGTGCCGATCAGCCATGCGGGCGGGAAGATCGAGAACAGCAGCACGCCCCTGCTGGCCAGTTCGAGCTTGCGCTGCGCCGAGATGACCTTGCGGATGTACGCGGCGTCCTTCTCGCCCCGGTCGGCGAGCACCTCGTCGCGGATCGCGTCCAGCTCGCGGCCGAGCTCCTCGATCTGCTCGGCGGTCAGGTGGGCGGTGGGGTCGATGGCGGTCAAGGTGCCTACCGTTCGATGTCGCAGGGGCCCGCCGCGGCGGACACGCAGGTCTGGATGAGGACACCCGGCTCGGCCTCGGTGATCTCGCCGGTGCGCAGGTCGCGGACGGCGCCCGCCTTGAGCGGCGTGACGCAGCCGAAGCAGATGCCCATGCGGCACCCGGAGGGCATGAGCACGCCGGCCTCCTCGCCGATGTCCAGCAAGGGCGTGGCGCCGTCCGCGTCGACGGTCTTGCCGCTGGCGCTGAACGTGACCTCGCCGCCGTCGCTGCCGCCGCCGCCGCCGTCGCCGTCGCCGTCGCCGGCGATGCGGGGGCGGAAGCGTTCGGTGTGCAGGCGCTCTCGGACGCCGTTCTCGGTCCAGTGCTCCTCTGCGGCGTCGAGCAGGCCCGCAGGCCCGCAGGCCCAGGTCTCGCGCTCGGCCCAGTCGGGCACGAGTTCGCCGAGACGGGCGATGTCGAGCCTGCCGTCTGTGTCGGTGTGCACCTCGGTGAGGCGCAGCTTCTTGTCCGCGACCAGGCCGTGCAGTTCGTCGCGGAAGATCACGTCTTGCGGCTGTGGTGCGCAGTGGACCAGGACGACGTCGTCGACCTCGGTGTCGCGCAGCATGCCCATCACGGGCGTGATGCCGCTGCCGGCCGTCAGGTAGAGCACCTTGGCGGGCTTGGCACGCGGCAGCACGAAGTCACCGGTCGGCTGGTCGAGCTGGATCAGCGTGCCCGGTGTCGCCCTGTGGACGAGGTGGTTGCTGACCTTGCCGTCCGGGATCGCCTTCACGGTGATCGTGATGCGGCCGTCCCGGCGGTCTGTCGGTGAGGTGATGGAGTAGCCACGCCACAGGCGCCTCCCGTCGACGTCGACCCCGATCCGCACGTACTGACCGGCTGTGTGGCCGCGCCAGCCCCGTCCCGGCCTGATCACGATGGTCGCTGCGTCAGCCGTCTCGGGGTGCACGGCCTCGATGCGCCCACGCAGGTCGGCGCCCGCACGCAGCGGGCTGACCAGGTCGAGGTAGTCCGACGGCAGCAGCGGCGTCGTGACCATCTCCAGCAGCTTCCATGCCCTGCTGCGGAGGGCTGCACTCGTCATGACCCCAGCTTGCTGCGCCTCAGGGCGTAAAGTCCTGACCGTAGGATGTGAATCTGGTCGGCTGAATTGTTCGTAGGGAACAAAAACGTGAGCCATGCAATCAGGAGGGCCGCCGAACTGGTCCTGGATGAGACGACGGTCACCGCTCTTCGGGCCGCGCTGACGGCCACCGCCGACGAGGTCGTCCAGGCGATCATTGACGAGGTCCCGCCCTATGCCAACGCGCTTTCGGGCCGCATGGGCGGCACCATCCGCCGGGCCGTCCGCACCACCCTGGGTCACTACCTGGACCTCGCGAGCGGGAACGCCACGAGTGGCGACGCCGGCGACGCGGCCTACGAGCTCGGCCGCGGCGAGGTGCGCGACGGCCGCTCGATGGACGCCCTGCTCAGCGCCTACCGCGTCGGCGCCCGCGTGGCCTGGCGATGCCTGGCAGCGGGTGCCGTACCCGCGGGTCTGCCCGCCGCCGAGGTCGCCAAGTTCGCCGAGCTGACCTTCGCCTACATCGACGAGCTCTCCGCCGCGAGCGCCGCGGGCCATGCCGACGAACTGGCCGCCCGGGGCAGGGCCCACGAGCGCCACCTGGAACACCTGGCCCGCGACCTCCTCGCCGGCGCGAGTCCGGACGTGCTGCTGGCCGCTGTTCAACGGGCCGGGTGGCAGCCCCCGGTTTCGCTGACCGTGGTCCTGCTGCCCGCCGCCCAGGCCCGGCCTGCCTACCGCGTGCTCGACCCGGGCACTCTCGTCCTCGACGACCTGCCGGACGCCACCGGTGTGCTGCTCGTCCCCGATGCCGACCGACCGCACCTCCTGCGGCAGCTGACCGGCCGCACCGCCGTGGTCGGCCCGGCACGGCCATGGACTCGTGCGTCCGCCTCGTACGCCCGGGCCGTACGCGCGCGCTCCCTTTCCGCTGAGATTCGCGACACCGAGGACCACCTGCCCGAGCTGGTGCTGAGCGCGGACGTGGACGCGTTCGCAGACCTGCGTGCCCGAGCCCTCGCGCCGTTGCGGGCCTTGCCCGTCGCGACCGCGGGGCGACTGGAGGAGACGTTGCGGGCGTGGCTGCTGCACCAGGGCAGGCGGGACGAGGTGGCGGCGGCGTTGTTCGTCCATCCACAGACAGTCCGGTACCGGATGTCGCAGCTGCGGGAGCTGTTTCCGGATCTCGCCTCGCCGGACCGCGTCCTTGAACTGACCATGGCGGTGGGTCTTCGGGGCAGCTGACGCGTACTTCGACCGTCCACGACTGCGTCCGCGAGCGGGGCCAGGAACCATGCCTCGTTCTCGGTGTCGGTCCGGGTCCTGCATCCGGGTGTAGGACCCGGGCGCAGGGAGATCGCGCTGGGCAGCTGCACGGTGATCGCGGAGCACCCGGCGCTGCGGTGACGGCGGGGCCGGGCGGGTGTCGGGCGGCTCTCGGGTGTCGGGTGGCGGGTGTCGGGCGGGCGACGGGTGGCGGCGACGAACGGCGGCGAACAGATGACGGCCAACAGATAACAGCGAACGGATGACAGATTTTGAAATCTGTCATCCGTCATCTGTCATCCGTCCACTGTTCCCCCCGTCGCCCGTCAGCTCGGCTCGTACCGCCGCATCGCCCGCAGTCCGCCGTACGCCGCCAGGGCGGTCCAGAGCGCCATGATCAGCAGCCCGGTCCAGTGGCCGTAGTGGACGCCCGGCTCGGGCTGGGTGCGCATCGCGTACAGGCCGGCCCGGTCGGGCAGGAACTGGCCGAGTTCGCGGACACCGGGGATGGCGGCCAGCCAGGTGGTGCCCAGGAACACCATCGGGGTCAGCAGGCCGAGCGCGGCGCTGAAGTTGCCCAGCATCGCGGTCAGTCCGAGGCAGATCAGCACCATCATCGGGTGGTACAGCACGCCGGCCAGGAAGCTGCGGGTCAGGCCAGGGGTGGAGAGGTCCAGGCCGACGGTGGCGCCGACGACCAGGAACGAACCCGCCGTCGAGGCCAGCCCGAGCAGCAGGCCCAGCCCGGTGCCGAGCGCGAGCTTGGCGCCGTACAGTCGGCCGCGCCGGGGGACGGCGGTGAGCGAGGTGCCGATCATGCGGGTGTTGAACTCCTGCCCCACCAGCAGGATGCCGAGGCAGGCCACCGCGACGTGCCCGAAGAGCAGTCCGTAGAAGATCCCCCCGGCCGGGTCCTCGCCGGCCGTGTGGTCCTTCGCCCCGTAGGCGGCGTTGACGGCCGCCGTGACGCCGACCGTCAGCGCCAGGGCGACCAGCGGGGCCGCCCACTGCGAGGGCAGGGTGGTGAACTTGACCCGTTCGGCGCGAACCGCGTCGGCCATCGTGCTCATCGTCGCTCCCATGTCCCGTCTCCCATGTCCTGTTCGCCCGTGGTCACTTGGCGCGCCGCATCGCCCGCAGTCCGCCGTACGCCGCCAGGGCGGTCCAGAGCGCCATGATCAGCAGCCCGGTCCAGTGGCCGTAGGCGATCTGCGGGTCGTCGACGTACCGCAGGGCGTACTGGCCGGCCCGGTCGGGCAGGAACTGCACCACCCGGCGCACCCCCGGGACTCCGCCGAGCAGTGGTGAGAGCAGGAAGAGGGTCGGGACCAGCAGCCCCATGGCGGCGGTGAGGTTGCCCAGCACGGCGGTCGTTCCGAGGCAGAGCACCACCACCAGCGTCTGGTACAGCACCCCGGCGACGGCGGTGCGGACGAAGGCGGGCCCGTCCCAGTCGGCGGGGACGGAGGCCGCGTACCCGGCGAAGGCGCCCGCCGTGCCGACGGCGCCGACCGCCAGGCCGACCAGTGCGCCGAGCGTGAGCTTGGCGCCGTAGAGCCGGCCGCGTCGCGGGACGGCGGTGAGCGAGGTGCCGATCATGCGGGTGTTGAACTCCTGCCCGATCAGCAGGATGCCGAAGCAGGTCAGCGCCGCCTGGCCGAAGTTGAGGCCGTAGAAGACGCCGACACCGGGGTCGTCGGTGATGTTGTGGTCCTTGCCGCCCAGGGCCGCGCCGACGGCGGCGGTGACGCCCGCGGTGAGCACCAGGGCGAGCAGCGGGGTGATCCAGAGCGAGCGGAGCGTGGTGAGCTTGATCCACTCGGCGCGCAGGGCGTTGACGGCAGGGGACCCGGAAGACGTCACGACGGATGTCGCGGCGGATGCCACCGCGGATGTCGCGGCGGACGTCACGGCAGGGGTCGAGGCGTTCACGCGGCGGCCTCCGCACGGTACTCGACGCTGTCGGCCGTCATCCGCATGAACGCTTCCTCCAGGGAGTCCTGTTGCACGGCGATCTCGTACAGCACCACGCCGTCGGCGGCGGCGAGCGCGGCGATCCGCTCGGGTTCGGTGCCGCTCACCTCCCAGGCGCCGCCGGCGACTTCGGTGGCGTCGAGGCCGTGTCCGGGGTCGCGGAGCAGGGCGGCGAGCTTGGTCGGGTCGACGGCGCGGACCCTGATCCGGGTCCGGCCGTGGCGGTCGATGAACTCGGAGGCGGCGGCGTCGGCCAGCAGCCGGCCGCGCCCGATCACCACCAAGTGGTCGGCGGTGAGCGCCATTTCGGTCATCAGGTGGGAGGAGACCAGCACCGCCCGGCCCTCGGCGGCCAGATCGCGGAGCAGGGTGCGGATCCAGCGGATGCCCTCCGGGTCCAGGCCGTTCACGGGCTCGTCCAGCAACAGCACCGGCGGGTCGCCGAGCAGTGCGGCGGCCACCCCGAGACGCTGGCGCATGCCGAGCGAGAAGCCCCGGATCCGCCGTCCGGCCGCGTCCGCCAGGCCGACCTGGCCGAGCACCTCGTCCACCCGGCGGGCCGGCAGCCCGTTGCTCGCGGCGAGCCAGCGCAGGTGGCCGTGCGCGGTCCGGCCGCCGTGCAGTGCCTGGGCGTCCAGCAGCGCTCCGACCGTCCGCAGCGGGTCGGGCAGTTCGACGTAGGGGCGGCCGTCGACCAGGGCGTGCCCGGCGGTCGGCCGGTCGAGGCCGAGGACCAGGCGCATGGTGGTGCTCTTGCCGGCGCCGTTCGGGCCGAGGAAGCCGGTCACCACGCCGGGTCGCACCTCGAAGGTCAGGTCGTCGACGACGCGCCGGCCGTCGTACTCCTTGGTCAGGCCCTGGATCTCGATCACGGCCCGCTCCCCTCGTCTCGTCGTCTTGGCGGTCTTCGCCGGTGCTCGCTGTGGTCGGCCCCGGGCGGTGGTTCCATTCGACCGGAGCGGGCCGGTGCGGCGGATCCCGCCGGGGCGGGGAGCCGCCTCCCTCCCGGGAGGGAGATCGCGGGCGACCGGAGCGGGAGTCGGGAGCCGGGGGCGGACTGGCAGGATGGCCCGATGTCCAAGATCGCAGTGCTGAAGAGCGCGGTGTCCGTGACCGCGGCGCCGCTGAGCGCGGTGTCCGGGCTCTTCGCGCCGCTGGTGGCCGGCACCACCTACGCACGGATGCTGCACCTGCTGGTGGGGTGGTTCTTCGCGGGCATCGTGCTGATGGTCTATCCGGGGACGTACCACAAGGGCCTCGGCGAGATCCTGATGGCGGGCGTCTCGGTGGACGTCGTGCTGCTCGCGCTGGCCGCGCTCATACCGGCCGCCCGCCGGGCCGAGGGGGTGCAGGCGCGGCTGCTGCTGGTGCCCGACCGCGAGGAGGACATCGCCACCGAGCCCTCCCTCACCTGGGCCGACCGGCGGCGGACGGCCGGCTGGCTGATCGGGCGGGTCGCGCTGGGTTCGGCGGTCGGGTTCCCGCTGGTCTTCGGGATCACCGGGGCCTTCGACCGGCTGACCGGCCCGGACGCTCTCTGGTACCTCCCGCTCGTACCGTTGGCGGTCCTCGGCTTCGGCTGGTTCCTGGTGTGCGCGGGCCGCCTCCAACTCGCCATGGCGATACGGCTGCTGGGCCCCTCCCCGGCCGAGCGGCTGGCCGAGGCGGAGCTGCGGGCCGAACGGCTCCTGGAACGCAACCGCCTGGCCCGCGAGCTGCACGACTCGATCGGCCACGCCCTGACGGTGACCGTCCTTCAGGCGGGCGCGGCGCGCGAGGTCGGGGACCGGGACTTCGTCGCCAAGGCGCTCGAAGTCATCGAGGAGACCGGCCGACAGGCCATGGAGGACCTCGAACGCACCCTCGTGCTGCTGCGCGAGACCCCGGCCGGGGCGAACGGCGTGGCCACCGAACAGCCCGGGATCGACCAGTTGCCCACGCTGTTCGACACCGCCAGGGCGGCTGGCAGCCCGGTGGAGGCGCGGGTCGACGTGAAGCCCGGCACCCTGCCCGGAGTGCTCTCCCGCGAGTCGTACCGGATCGTCCAGGAGGGCGTCACCAACGCGCTCAAGTACGCACCGGGCGAGCCGATCGACATCCGGATCGCCGTGCGGGACGGCCGGTTGGAGCTGCGCTGCGCCAACCGGCTGCCCGGCGCCGGACGTTCAGCGAACGGAGCGACGCGGCCTCCGGCGGGCGGAGCGGGCGGGGCGGGCAGGTATGCGACGCGCAAGGGCGGAAAGGGACTGCGCGGAATCCGCGAACGCGCCACGCTGCTCGGCGGGGAGGCGGAGGCGGGGCTTTCGGCGGCGGGCACGGCGGCGGTAGGCACGGTAGCGGCGGGCACGGCGGCAGGGGCCGTGGCAGGGGCCGCGGCGGGGGTGGCCGGGCCGTTCGAGGAGGGGAGCGGGGAGTGGGTGCTTGCCGTGCGCCTGCCCCTACGCTTGGGCTCGTGACGAACGATCTTGCGATGGCAGGTCCGGCCGGAGGAGCCGCCGGGATGACGGACATCCTGCTCGCCGACGACGAGGAACTGGTCCGGGCCGGTCTGCGGGCCGTCCTGGAGGCGCAGGGGGACCTGCGGGTGGTCGGCGAGGCGTCCGACGGAGCGGAAGCCGTCGCCCTGGCCCGCGCGTTGCGTCCGCACGTCGTGCTGATGGACGTCCGGATGCCGGTGCTGGACGGCCTGGCCGCCACCCGTGAGCTGCTGCGCCCCGGCGCACCGGGTGAGCGCCCGCCGCGGATCCTGGTCGTGACCACCTTCGAGAACGACGACTACGTCTACCAGGCGCTGCGCGCGGGTGCGGACGGCTTCCTGCTCAAGCGCACCCGCCCGGCCGAGATCGCCCAGGCGGTACGGCTGGTGGCGGCGGGCGAGTCGCTGCTGTTCCCGGCCGCGATCCGCCGCCTGGCGGCCGGGCACGGCAACCCGACCGCCCGTGCGGCGATGGAGCGGGCGGCGCTGACCGAGCGCGAGGTGGAGGTGCTGCGGCTGGTCGCGCGCGGCCTCAGCAACGGGGAGATCGCCGAGCGGCTGTTCCTCGGCGTGCAGACCGTGAAGACGCACGTCAGCAGCGTGCTGGCGAAGCTGGGCGCGCGGGACCGCACCCAGGCGGTGATCGCGGCGTACGAGTCGGGGTTCGTCGAGCCGGCGGAGTGATCGCGTCGGGGGGCGAGACCGCGCCGAAATGACCGCGCCGTAGTGACCGCGCCGGGGGCGCCGGAGTGAGACCGCCGTGGGGCGTCAGGCCGGGTAGGCGTGCGTCTGGGTGGCCTTGACCGAGGCCCAGACCGCGGCGCCGGGCGTCAGCTCCAGCTCGGCGACGGCGGCCGGGGTGAGGTCGGCGGCCATCGGCAGGTCGCCGGCGAGCTCGGCGCGGACCCGGTCGCCGTGCAGCTCCAGCCCGGTGACCTCGGCCTTCCACAGGTTGCGCGCGCTGGTCTGCGGACGCTCCCGGTACAGCGTCACGGCGGAGGGCGGGAAGGCGACGAAGGCCGGGCCGTCCAGCTCCTCGGCGGTGGCCAGGACCGCCCCGTCCGGGAGTGTGACGCGGGTGCCCTCGGCCCGGCCCTGGTACAGGTTCAGCCCGACCAGCCGGGCGATGTAGTCGGTGCGCGGGTGCCGGGCGACCTCCGCCGGGCTGCCGGACTGCACCTGCCGGCCGTCCTCGATCACCACCAGCCGGTCGGCCAGCACCATGGCGTCCAGCGGGTCGTGCGTCACCAGCACCGCCACCGCCTCGAACTCGGCCAGATGGCGCCGCAGTTGGGACCGTACGTCGAGCCGGGTGCGGGCGTCCAGGGCGGCCAGCGGCTCGTCCAGCAGGAGCAGCCGGGGGCGCACGGCGAGAGCGCGGGCGAGCGCCACCCGCTGGGCCTGGCCGCCCGAGAGCCGGCCGGGACGGGCCGAGGCGTGGTCGGCCAGGCCCATCCGCTCCAGCCAGCCGGCCGCCTCCGCGCGCGCCTCACGCTTGGGGCGGCCCTGGCAGCGCGGGCCGAACGCGACGTTGTCGAGCGCGCTGAGGTGCGGGAACAGCAGGTAGTCCTGGAACACCACCCCCACCGGACGCTCCTCGGCCGGGGTGTGCACACGCTGCGCCGGGTCCTCCAGGAGGCGGCCGTCCAGGCTCAGATGGCCGCCGGTGAGCGGGAGCAGTCCGGCGAGGGCGCGCAGGGCGGTGGACTTGCCGGCGCCGTTGGGGCCGAGCAGCGCGACCACCTCGCCGCGGGCGGCGGTGAGCGCGAGGTCGAGGGAGAACGCGGCGCGCTCGACCCGCAGGCGGGCGTCCAGAGCGGGGCCGGGGCGGCTGTCGGTCTTCATCGGGATGGCGTCCAGGTGTCCAGAGTGCCCGGGAGGTCGAGCGGGTCCATCGGGTCCCTCGGGTCCAATGCGCCCGCTGGGTTCGCTGGGTCCGCTGGGTCCGCTGGGGCCGGGGGAGTGTCGCGGGAGATGTGCGGGGGAGCGTCCGCAACGGTGTCCGAGGCCGTGCGCGCGGGCCGGGTCACGGCGTCGACAGCCAGCGGTCGCGCAGGCCGACCAGGACGGCGACGGAGACCACCAGCAGCACCAGCGACAGCGCGATCGCCGCCTGCGGGTCGGACTCCATGGCCAGGTAGACGGCCAGCGGCATGGTCTGGGTGCGGCCCGGGAAGTTGCCCGCGAAGGTGATCGTCGCGCCGAACTCGCCGAGCGCCCGGGCCCAGGCCAGGACGGCGCCGGCGGCGATCCCCGGGGCGATCAGTGGCAGGGTGACCCGCCGGAACGCGGTCAGCCGGAAGGCGCCCAGGGTCGCGGCCGCCTCCTCGTAGCGGGGGTCGGCGGCCCGCAGCGCGCCCTCGACACTGATCACCAGGAACGGCATCGCCACGAACGCCTCGGCGATCACGACCCCGGTGGTGGTGAACGGCAGCGTGATGCCGAAGGCCGAGTCCAGCCAGGAGCCGACGATGCCGCGCCGCCCGAGCACCAGCAGCAGCGCCACACCGCCGA
Organism: Kitasatospora sp. NPDC048715; assembly: GCF_043198905.1. Classification (NCBI taxonomy): domain Bacteria; kingdom Bacillati; phylum Actinomycetota; class Actinomycetes; order Kitasatosporales; family Streptomycetaceae; genus Kitasatospora; species Kitasatospora sp. NPDC048715. Next base: position 11,006 of record NZ_JBICVH010000011.1, read on the forward strand.
CCACCGGCGGCAGCACCAGTGGCAGGGTGACCAGCGCCCGGATGATCCGGCGGCCCGGCAGCTCGGTGCGGGCGAGCAGCCAGGCCAGCGGGACGCCGAGGACCAGCGACACCGCGGTGGCCGCGGTCGCGCTGATCAGCGACAGGCGCAGCGCGTCCCAGACGGCGGGGCTGGTGAGCTGCTCGGACAGGCCGCTCCAGGGGGCCCGGATCAGCAGACCGACCAGCGGCAGGATCAGGAAGGCCAGTCCGAGCAGCGCCGGGAGCAGCAGGGTGACCGGGACGCGGTGCGTGCGCGGGCGGCGGCTTCGCGGGCGCCGCCGCGGCAGGGCCTGCGCGGGTCCTGCCTGCGCGGGGCCTGCTTGTGCGGGCTCCGCCGGGTCGCCGTCGGCGGTACGGGTCGGGTGACCCTGGTCCGGGCGGTCCCGCTCCAGGCGGTCCTGGTCCGGGCGGTTCGGCCCGGAGCCGGTGGTGCGGTCGCTCACGGTGCCTGGAAGCCCGCCGCGGTCAGCACCTGCTTGGCCTCGGGCGACTGGATGTACGCGACGAAGGCGGCGGCGCCGTCCTTGTTCGGGGCCTTGGCGAGGGCGGCGATCGGGTAGTCGTTCACGGCCTTGGCGGCCTCGGGGAAGTCCACGCCCTCGATCTTCGCAGCATCGGCCTGGACATCGGTCCGGTACACCAGGGACGCGTCGACCTCGCCCAGTTCGACCTTGGTGAGCGCACCCTTGACGTCCTGCTCCAGGGTGACCGGGGTGAGGTCGAGGCCGGCGGCCTTGAGCGCGGTCTGGGCGGCGGCGCCGCAGGGCACCTCCTTTGCGCACAGGGCGACCTTCACGCCGGAGGCGGTGAGGTCCTTGAGGCCCGCGATGTGCTTGGGGTTGCCCTTGGGGACGGCGATGGCGAGCGTGTTCTTGACGAAGGTCGTCGGCTGTCCGCTCGCGCCGCCCGCGTCCGTCACGGTCTTCATGGTGGCCGGGCTGGCGGCGGCGAACACGTCGGCCGGGGCGCCGGAGTTGATGCTGGTGGCGAGGCCGGAGCTGCCGCCGAAGTTGAAGGTGACCTTGGCGCCCGGGTTGGCGGCCTCGAACTTCTTGCCGAGCTCGGTGAAGGTCTCCTTGAGCGAGGCGGCGGCGAAGACGGTGACGGTGCCGGAGGCCTTCGGGACGCCGCTGCCGGCGGCGGAGGAGTCCGGGGAGGTGGCCGAGGAGGCCGTGGAACCGGAGGACTTGCCGCCGTCGCTGCCGCAGGCGGTGACTCCGAGGGTGAGCGCGAGGGCCGCGGCGGCGGCGACGGCGAGCCTGCGGGTGGTGGGCGTGCGGGTGCTCATCGGTGGTTCCCCTCCAGGGTGCGCGCCGGAAGGGGCGCGAGGGACTGGCCGCAGCTGCGGCCATTACGGCGATCATAGTGCCGCATATGCGAGCGATAAATCCCCTGTCGGTTTGCACAGGCGGGATCCGGCGTGGGCCTCCGGACTGCTGTGGGATGGCTCAAACGGGTGCGGGGGCACATGGCGGGGGCGCTCGGCGGGGTGGGTCGTGCGGGTGTGAGGCGGGTCGTGCCGGTGGGGCGGGGCGGGGCGGGGCGGGGCAGGGCGTGGCGGGTCGCGCGGGTCGCGCGGGCCATGCCGGCGGGGCCGGAGGGGGCGCGCGGAAATTGCGTCGCGCCGTCGGTGGTCGAACGGACAGAGTGGTGGCCGTCCGTACACGCGGCCGGGTTGGTCGCAAGCACCGCCGCGGCCGAACCGAGGGGAGGAGTCCTTCCATGTCCACGCTGCGCGTCACCGCGGAGAAGCTGACCGTCCTGGAGCACCCGAACGCCGATGCCCTGGAGCTCGCGCAGGTCGGCCTCTACCGGGCGGTGGTCGCCAAGGGCATGTACCGGACCGGGGACCACGCCGTCTACATCCCCGAACAGTCCGTCCTGCCCGATGAGTTGATCGAGGAGCTCGGCCTGACCGGCAAGCTGGCCGGCGCCCGGGCGAACCGGGTGAAGGCGGTACGGCTGCGCGGCGAGCTGTCCCAGGGCATCGTCTGCCGGCCCGCCGCACTCGCCGGCACCGACCTGGCCGCCGCGGCCGAGCGCGGCGAGGACTTCGCCGAACTGCTCGGGGTCGTCAAGTGGCAGCCACCGGTGCCCACGTCGATGAGCGGCGACGTGGTCAGCGCGCCCGACCTGCTGCCCTGGGTGGACATCGAGAACCTCAAGCGCTACCCCGACGCCTTCGAGCCGGGCGAGCCGGTGGTGCTGACCGAGAAGCTGCACGGCAGCTGCTGCCTGGTCACGTACGTCGCCGCCACCGGCGAGGTGCAGGTGTCGTCCAAGGGCATCGGCGCGCAGGGGCTGGCGCTGGTCGAGGACGAGCGCAACCTCTACTGGCGGGCGGTGCGCGCCTACGGCATCCCGGCCGCCGCCGCCCGGCTGGCGGAGCGCCTCGGGGCGGAGCGGGTCGGCGTCTTCGGCGAGGTCTTCGGCGAGGGCGTGCAGGACCTGGGCTACGGCTCCTCGGCGCGCACCGAGCGGCCCGGCTACGCGGCCTTCGACGTCTCGGCCGTGGTGGACGGGCAGCTGAACTGGTTCTCGGCGGCCGAACTGCTGGACGGCGAGCTGCCGTTGGTGCCGGAGCTGTGGCGCGGGCCGTTCGACCCGGAGACCGTCCTGGGGTTCGCCCGGGGCAAGGAGAGCGTCTCCGGGCGTGAACTGCACCTGCGCGAGGGCGTGGTGGTGCGGCCGGTCACCGAGCGCTGGAGCCCGGTGCTCGGCGGGCGGGCGATCGCCAAGGTGGTCAGCGACGCTTACCTGACCCGCAAGGGGGGCACCGAATACGAGTGAGACGGGTCCGGATCCGGCCGGGCAGGTCGGCCCGTCGGTCGGTCCGGGCGCGGCTCCTTTCGGTGCTGACCGCCCGTCGGAAGCGGCGGCGGGCACACCCCTGTACAGAAGGAGTGCCGATGACCATCGAACTCGTCCCCGTTCGGGCCCCCGGGCTCGCGCCCGCCCCCACCTCCGCGATACCCGTCCCGGCGGGGAACCGCCTGGTCGGCTCGCTGTTCGACCTCACCCGCCGCCCGCTGCGCAGCTACCTCGCGGCCCGCCGCGACCACGGCGACGTGGTGCGCTTCCAGGCCGGGCCGCCCGGGCTGCGCGCCGACTTCTACGGCGTGTTCTCGCCGGAGGGCGTCCGGCAGGTGCTGGCCGTCGAGGCGGCCAACTTCCGCAAGGAGGACCCCTTCTACGACGAGTTGCGGACCAGTGTCGGCAACGGGCTGCTGACCAGCCAGGACGCCGAATACCAGCGCCAACGCCGCATGGTGCAGCCGCTGTTCACCCGGCGCCGGGTGGACGGCTACGCGGACGCGCTCGCGCAGGAGGCGCAGTCGCTCGCCGAGCGCTGGCGGGCGGTGCCCGGCGGGGTGGTGGACGCGGCGGAGGAGACGTCCCGGTTCGCCCTGCGGGCGGTCGCGCGGATCCTCTTCGGTGCCGACGTGGAGGAGGCGATAGCGGTGGTGCACCGCAGCTTCCCGGTGCTCGGCGAGTACGTGAAGGAGCGCGGCTACGCCCCGGTCCGCCTCCCGCGCACCTGGCCGACCCCGGCCAACCGGCGCGGTGCCGAGGCACAGCGGGCGCTGTACGGGGTCTGCGACCGGATCATCGCCGAACGGGCCGCGCGAGGCGGCGGCGACGAGGACGCGGACGACCTGCTCACCCTGCTCGGACGGGCCCGCGACGAGGACGGCGGGCGGCTGGACCCGGCCGAACTCCGCGACCAGGTCCTGGTGTTCCTGCTCGCCGGGCACGAGACCACGGCCACCGCGCTGGCCTTCGCGCTGCACCTGCTGGCGATGCACCCCGAGCAGCGGCGGCTCGCCCGGGAGGAGGCGCGGACCGTCCTGGCGGGGCGGGCACCGACGGCGGCGGACCTGGAGGCGCTGCCCTACATCACCCGGGTGCTGAAGGAGGCGATGCGGCTCTACCCGTCGGCGGCCCTGGGCGGGCGGCGGGCGGTCGCGGAGACCGTCATCGACGGGTACGTGATCCCGGCCGGGGCGCAGGTCGTGGTCGCGCCGCTGGTCACCCACCGGCACCCGGACCACTGGGTGGACCCGGAGCGCTTCGACCCGGACCGCTTCCTCCCGGAGGCGGAACGGGCCCGGCACCGCTACGCCTGGTTCCCGTTCGGTGGCGGACCGCGGGCCTGCATCGGGCAGCACTTCTCGATGCTGGAGGCGGTGCTGGCGTTGGGGGTGCTGCTGCGGGACTTCGAGGTGGAGGCGGTGGACCGGCGGGTGGCGCTCGCCCAGGGGATCACGCTGCGGGCGGCGAGCCCGATGCGGATCCGGGTGACGGCGAGCCGCTGACGGCCAGCGGGTGACAGCCGACAGCCGACAGAGTTCAGCGGACAGATGACAGATTTCAAACTCTGTCATCTGTCCGCTGTCGTTTGTGCGCAGCTCCCCGCACGCCGTCCGCCGCGCTGGACGCCCTCTGGGTAGACGACAGGGCCATCGGAACACATCACCCGCTTCCTGCGGGCAGCTTTTCAGATCTTTGTCTGACCGATTCCGGCCCCTCGGTAGCGTCCCACGCACCCCAAGCCGGAAGCGCACATGCGGTTGGCATATGCCATTCGTGTGCAGTCCGCCCGGCCCGGGGCGCCCGGGCGCACCGCGTACCGCCCCCGGGCCCGACCGGTCGACCGGAGGTCCCATGGGCACTCTCAACCATCTCAGCCTCGGCTGGCTGACCCCCGCCCTCTCGTACCTGATGGCCTGCACCGGCGCCGCCCTCGGCCTGCGCTGCACGCTGCGGGGACTGGCCGCGAGCGGTCCGGCCCGGCGGAACTGGCTGATCACGGCTGCCGCCGCGATCGGCTCCGGCATCTGGACCATGCACTTCGTCGCCATGTTCGGCTTCACCGTCGACGGCACCGAGCTGCGCTACAACGTGCCGCTGACCGTCCTCAGCCTCGTGGTCGCGGTGCTGGTCACCGGCCTCGGCCTGACCGTGGTCTGCTACGGCCGGCACCGCGGCCTCTCCCTGCTCTCCGGCGGCGTCACCACCGGTCTCGGCGTCGCCGCGATGCACTACCTGGGCATGGCCGCCCTGCGGATGCACGGGGGACTGCACTACGACGCCGGGACGGTCGCGCTGTCCGTGCTGATCGCGGTCGGCGCCGCGACCGCCGCGCTCTGGGCCGCCGTCACCATCCGCAACGTGTACACGGCCGCGGCCGCCGCGATGGCCATGGGCCTCGCCGTCAGCTGCATGCACTACACCGGCATGGCCGCCGTCCACGTCCGGCTGGAGCCGACCCGGACCGTTCTCGGCGGGGTCAGCCCGATGGAGTTCGTCTTCCCGCTCGCCGTCGGCCTCGGCTCGTTCCTCTTCCTCGCCTCGGCCTTCGTGGCACTCTCGCCGACCGCCCAGGAACGGGCCGGCTACCGGGAGGCGGGCGAACTGGCCGTGGAGGAGTCCCCCGCCGCGCCCCCGCACCCCGAACGCGCGTGGCACGAGCCCACCCCGGCGGCCGGCGGGCGGCGCGACGCCGAGCGGCACGACCGCGCAGCCTGAGCCGCACCTTCGCGCCCTCGCACCGCCCGCCCGCTCGCTCCCCGCCCGCCCGCTCCCGGTCCGGCCCCGCAGCCTCCGCCCACCCGGCCTCCGCCCTCCCCGCCCGAAAGGCTCCTCACCCATGCGAGAAGACCGCGGTACCGCCCCCGGTACCCGCCGGGGTGCCCATGCCGGGCCGCCCGCCCGTTCGCCGCGCCCCGGCCCGTGGTTGCGCGGGCTGCGCCCCCGGACCGTCCGCGCCCGGATCATCGCCCTGCTGATGGTCCCGGTCGTCTCCGTCATCGCCCTGTGGGGGTTCGCCACCGTCACCACCGCCCAGGGCGTCTGGGGCCTGATGCGCCAGCGCGACGCCCAGCGCACGCTGCTCACGCCGGTCGCGGAGACGGTCGCCGGGCTGCAGGCCGAACGCACCGCCGTCGGTCAGCTGTTGGCGGCCCCAGCGGCCCCAGCGGCCCCAGCGGCCCCAGCGGCCCCAGCGGCTCCGGCAGCCCCAGCAGCCCCGGCGGCGATCCCGGCGATCCCGGCGACCGCCCCCAGCGCCGCCCGGGAGAGCGCCCTGCGCGAGGCGGCGGCGGCCACCGACCGGGCGCTCGCCCCGCTCTTCCCGGACCCCCGCCGACCCGACCGGGGCTACAACCGCGCCGACGCCCAGGGCCTGGGCGGTGAGGCGGCCGCCCGGCTGGACGCCCTCGGCGGTTCGCTCGCGACCCTGCCCGCACTGCGCGACCGGGTCCTGGCCAGGAGCGTCGGCTGGCCCGAGGCGTACGCGGCGTACGGCGAGGCGGTGGACCGGGCGCTCGCCGCCGCCGGCGCCGTCGCTCCCTTCCAGGAGCGCCAGGCGGCCGCCGACGCGCGGGTGCTGCTGGAGCTGGCCCGGTCCCGCGAACTGCTCTCCCGCGAGGACGCGTTGCTGCGCGCTGCCCAGCTGTCGGGCGGGCTCGGCGACGACCAGCTGCGGGAGTTCTCCGGCGCGGCCTTCGCCCGGCGCGAGTTCGAGCGGGGCGCCGCCGCCGACCTGCGCTCCGTCGACCGGGCGGAGCTGCTCGCCGTCACCGGGGGCCAGGACCACCGCGAGCTGGCCGGGTACGAGGACAGGGTGCGGACGGCCGCCGACGGCCGGGCGGCGGTCGCGGCGGTGCCGGCCGACCGCTGGGCGATGGTCGCGGGCAACGTGGCCGGTGCCCTGCGGGGCGTCGAGGACCGGGCCGGAAGGCTTGCCGCCGAGCGCCAGGACCCGTACGCACTGGGCCTGTTCACCCCGGTCGGGATGGCCGTGTTGCTCGGTCTGGTCGGCGTGGTGGCCTCGCTGGTGATCTCGGTGCAGATCGGGCGCGGGCTGGTCACCGAGCTGATCGGCCTGCGCAACTCGGCACTTGAGCTGGCCGGGCGCAAACTGCCCGCGACCATGCGGAAGTTGCGTGCGGGCGAGGAGGTGGACATCGAGGCCGAGGCGCCCCGGCCGGTGGGGCGGGGCGACGAGATCGGCCAGGTGCACCGGGCGCTGGGGACCGTCCAGCGGGCGGCGGTCACGGCGGCGGTCGAACGGGCCGAGGTGCTCTCCGGAGTGTCCGGGGTGTTCGTCAACCTCGCGCGCCGCAGCCAGGTCCTGGTGCACCGCCAACTCACCCTGCTGGACGCGATGGAGCGCCGTACGGAGGATCCGTCCGAGCTCGCCGACCTGTTCCGGCTGGACCACCTCACCACCCGGATGCGCCGCCACGCCGAGGGCCTGATCATCCTCTCCGGGGCGGCCCCCGGTCGGGGCTGGCGCCGTCCCGTCCCCCTGGTGGACGTGGTGCGCGCGGCCGTCTCGGAGGTCGAGGAGTACGCCCGGGTCGAGGTCCACCCGCTGCCGCGCGCCGCGGTGGTCGGCCACGCCGTCGCCGACCTCACCCACCTGGTGGCCGAACTGGTCGAGAACGCCACCGGGTTCTCGCCGCCGCACACCCGGGTGCACATCCGGGGCGAACGGGTCGGCAACGGCTTCGCGCTGGAGATCGAGGACCGCGGCCTCGGCATGGGCCCGGAGGTGCTGGCGGCGGCCAACCGCCGGATCGCCGCCGCCGAGCAGACCGACCTCTTCGACAGCGACCGGCTCGGCCTGTTCGTGGTCAGCCGGCTCGCCCGGCGGCAGGACGTCAAGGTCTCGCTGGTCACCTCCGCGTACGGCGGCACCACGGCGGTGGTCCTGCTGTCGACCGCGCTGCTGGCCGACGAGGCGGCGGCGGTGGGGGCCGAGGACGTGCGGTACGGCTTCGAGCCGGTCGCGCCTCCGCTGCCCTCGGCGGCGGCGGGCGGCACGGCGTCGGGTGGCACGCTGGCGTCGGGTGCCGCGGCGGTCGGAGCAGGGCCGGTGGAGCCGGTGCTCGCCGATCGGGCGGATCACCGCGCTGTCCCGGAGCGGGAGTTCACCCCGGAGCACGGCCGCGCGGAGCGGCCGGCGGGCGGTCCGGGCGGTGGCCCGAACGGTGGCTCGCCGGGTCTCCCGACCGGCGTCTCGGGACACCCGGGACACCCGGGGCACCCCGGGCGCCGGGATGAACCGGGGCACCGGGAGCACCCGCAGGGCGGGACGAGTGACGGGCTTCCGGCGGCGGGTGGGCCGCCGCCGGAAGGTGGGGCGCTGCTGCCGTTCGGTGTCCGGGGCAGTGCCCCCGGGCCGGTGCGCCGCACCCCCTTCCGGGCCTCCGGTGCCCGGGAGGCCGGTCCGGCTGCGGACGGGCGCGCGGGTGCGGCCGCCCGTCCGCAGTCCGGGCCGCCGCAGCCGTACGGCGCGGAGCCGTACGGTCAGGGCTCCCTCGCGGAGCCGGTACCCGGACCGGCCACGGACGGTTCCGGCTCGGACGGCGTCGGATCGTGTGGCCCCGGCTCGGACGGTCCCCGCTCGGGTGGCCACCAACTCGGCCAGGGGCCTGAGGAGTTGCCGCGCCGGACCCGCCAGGCGAGCCTCGCACCGCAGCTGCGCGAGGCCCCGGCCCGTCCGCCTGCGCACAGGGGCCGTACGGCTGCCTCCTCCTCCGTCCTCGCCTCCGCCGGGCCGGGTTCCGGGGGCGGTTCCGGCGACGGCTTCGGTGCGGCGGGCCGCAGCCCCGAGGAGGCGCGGGCGGCGATGTCCGCGTTCCAGAACGGATGGGCGCGCGGTCTGCACCCGGAAGGCCGGCGGGACGGGCAGCCCGCCGACCCTCCGCAGCCGCCGCGGGCGCACCACCCCCAATCCCCGTCCCGATCCGAAGGAGAGCGTCCGTGATCGCCACCACCCACCGCGCGGGAGCGCTGAACTGGCTCCTGGACGAGCTGGTCCAGCGCGCCCCCGAGCTGCGCTTCGCCGTGATGCTCTCCGCCGACGGCCTGGCCATGGGCACCTCGGCCGGACTGGCGCGGGAGGACGGAGAGCACCTGGCGGCCGTCGCCTCCGGATTCCACAGCCTTGCCAAGGGAGCGGGCCGGCACTTCGGTGCGGGCGAAGTCCGCCAGACCATGGTCGAGTTGGAGGGCGGCTACCTGCTCGTCGCGGCGGCCGGAGAGGGCACCTGCCTAGCCGTGTTCGCCACCTCCCGGGCCGACCTCGGCCTGATCGCCTACGAGATGGCCAGGCTGGTCCGCCGGGTCGGGGAGCATCTGGGCGCCCCGCCGCGGGCGGTGGGCGGCCGGTGAATCCGGTGCCCCGCCCGTACCGGGGGCGACATCCGGAGCACCCGGGGGCCGACCCCGACGGGCAGCCCCGCAACCCGCTCGCCGCGGCCCACCGGGCGCGCTGGTACGACGACGAGGCCGGGCCGATGGTCCGCCCGTACGCGATGACCCGGGGGCGCACCGGGGCCGGGGAGCAGCAGTTCGACCTGATCGCCGTGGTGGTCACCGAGCCGCCCGACCCGACGCTCCTGCCCGGCGTGCCCGAGCCGCCGGTCGGCCCGGAACAGGCGCACATCCTGGCGCTGTGCCGGGGCACCCCGCTGTCCGTGGCCGAGCTGGCCGCCGACCTCGACCTGCCGGTGGGTGTCGTGCGGGTGCTGCTCGGCGATCTGCTGACGGCCGGGCTCATCCGGGTCCGCCGTCCCGTCCCGCCCGCCCTGCTCCCCGACGAGCGCATCCTCCAGGAGGTCATCCGTGGACTCCGCGCACTCTGACCACCCGTCCGCATCGTCCGCCCCGCGCGTACCGTCCGCACCGCTCGTACCGTCCGGACCGCGCGTACCGTCCGACCCCCTCGGCCTGTCCGATCCGTACGGCGGGCCGGATCCGTACGGCGGGCCGGATCCGTTCGACGCCGAGGATCCCGACGGCACCGTGCTCGCGCTCAAGATCCTGGTGGCGGGCGGCTTCGGGGTCGGCAAGACGACGCTGGTCGGCGCGGTCAGCGAGATCCGGCCGCTGCGCACCGAGGAGCGGCTGAGCGAGGCCGGGCGCGAGGTGGACGATCTGGACGGTGTGGAGCGGAAGACCACCACCACGGTGGCGATGGACTTCGGGCGGATCACCATCCGCGAGGGGCTGGCGGTCTACCTGTTCGGCACCCCCGGGCAGGACCGGTTCTGGTTCCTCTGGGACGAGTTGGCCCAGGGGGCGCTCGGTGCGGTGGTGCTCGCCGACACCCGCCGGCTGACCGACTGCTTCCCGGCCGTCGACTTCTTCGAGCACCGGGGCATCCCGTTCGTGGTCGCGGTGAATCGTTTCGCCGGGACGCGGGAGTTCGGCCCGGAGGACGTCGCCCGCGCGTTGGACCTGGATGCCGGGACGCCCGTGCTGCTGTGTGACGCGCGCCGCCGGGCCTCGGGCAAGGAGGTGCTGATCAACCTGGTCGAGCACGCGGGCCGGGTGCACGCCGCCCGGCTGCTCGCGGACGTCTCGCCGGTGGGCTGAGACGGTGGCGGCGGAGGTGCAGCGGGCGGGCGGCGGACAAATGACGGCTGACAGATGACAGATGACAGCTTTCGAAATCTGTCAGCCGTCATCTGTCGGCCGTCGACCGCCGGTTCTGTCAGCGGTTCAGCAGTGCCTCAGCTGTGCCACTGGAACACGATCCGCGTCCAGGTGGACCCGGGACACTTGCCCCAGACCGCCCAGGCCTCCGGTCGCGCGCCGATCCACAGGCCGGTGGTGTGCGAGCCGTCGGCACAGTAGGTGATGGTGCGCAGTCGCCCGGAGTAGACGTTGCAGTAGCCCTCCCAGCGCCAGCCGTAGTTGCCGGTGATGACGCAGTGGTAGGCCTCGGACGTGATGGTGTTCCAGGCCTCGGCGGCCCCGGGGGTGACGGAGCGGGTCCCGGCCGTCGCCGCGGCGGCCGGCAGGGCGGTGGCCCCGAGTGCGCCGAGGGCGGCCGTGGCGGCCAGCCCGAACGTGGCGATCTTCCTGGCGATGCAGCCTCGCACGGTGGTTCTCCTTGCTGAGGGGTTCTCGTCGGGCGGGTGTCCCGGACGTCGGGATGTCCGCGCGGTCCGAACGCGGATCGCGCGGTCCGAGCGGAGGTGAATTCCCGCCCCCCGTACGACTGGTGACGTGTTGCACACGAATGACTGCGCACAGTGAGACGACGAACTATGATGTGACCTGTGTCACAAGTAATCCGGTTGGCTCATGGTTCCTGCGGCCAGGACTGACCGGGTTCTCGGAGTGCCGATTTCCGGGGAGAGCGGCATGGCGGATTGCAGCGCTCGGAATGAGGGCGGCGGCGGACGGGAAAGGGACTTCGGTCCCAACGGGAGCGGCGGTCAATCGGCCGAATTCAACCAGGTGTTCACGGATCTGCTGCCCAGACTCCAGCAGGCGGCGGCCTCGCTCGCCGGCGGTCCGGCCGGTGCGGGGGACGTCGTCCACGACGCGTACCTCAGGATCGCCCGTCGGCCGGAGCGCTTCCTCGGCCATCCGCAGCCGTACGCCTACGCGTTCACCACGATGGTGAACATCCTGCGCGACCAGTGGCGCCGGGAGCGCCGGCGGGTGTCGATGCCCGAGGTACCGGAGACGGGCGACATCGGCGAGCGGGACCGGGGGCTGCCCGACCTCCGGGCCGGTGGGATGGCCGAGTTGCAGGCGCGGTGGGAGGTGATGCGGCTGCTCGGCTTCCTGACCGTCAAGCAGGCCCGTGCGGTGGTGCTGGTCGACCTCGACGGCTACAGCGTCGACGAGGCCGCCGAGCTGCTCGGGCTGCACCGCAGCACGCTGGCGGTCACCCGGCGCCGCGCCCACGGTCGGCTGCGCGCCGTCGTCCAGCGGGAGCGCGAGCGTGACGGGGAGTGCGGTCGGGAGCGCGGTCGGGAGCGCGATCGGGAACACGCGCGGGAGCGGGAGCGGAGCTGAGGGCGCGGTGGCGGGCGGGCGACCGCCGCGCCACCCCGACGCACCGAACCGTCGGCAAGTCGGCTCGGGCGCTGCCCCGGCCCGTACCCTGCGAATCGTGATCACGTACGAGGACGGCGGCCTGCGCGCACTGGCCGAGGACGGCCGCTGGCCCGAGCTGCTCGCCGCCTACCGGCAGGGCCGCGCGGCTGCCGTGGCGGAGGCGGGGGAGGAGGCCGCGGCGGCGCTGACGGCTCCGCTCGGCCACCTGATCGCCTACGCGGCGCCGCCCGAGCTGGCCGTCCGGCTGTTCGACCGGGAGGGTGGCGCGGGGACGGCCGCCGGGGTGGCCGACCATGACGCCGGTCCGCTCTGGGAGGTGCTGGCGACCAGGCACTCCTGGCTGCGGCTGGCCCCGCTGCTCGGTCCGGCCCCGGTGCGACGGCTGGTCGCACACACCAGGGCGCTGCTCGGCGAGGACCTCTCGCACACGGCCGAGCCCGATCCGGAGGGCGTGCCACTGCGTCTGGAGCCATGGGAGGTGGCGGGCTGGGGCGAGACGGCCCGGGTGCGGGAGTACCTGCCCGGCGGGGGCGCGCGCAGTGCGCTGCTGACCCTGCCGGCCAGCCGGGAGGGCCTGGGCGAGGTGGAACTGCCCCCGGCGGCGCAGCCGGGTGGCCGGCCGGCCGGACCGCGGGTCGCCCGGGCGCTGGCCGGGCTGGGCGCGCTCGCGCCGTGGGCGCAGACGGCCTGCGTCCGCGGCCAGGCCCCGGCGGCGGCCGCCCTGCTGGCCCGCGACCGGCGGGTGGTCGGAGGCTATCTGCCGTTCGCGCTCGCCTACCCGGCGCTGGTGCGGGCCGCCGCCGTGGGACGGTCGCGGGGCTGTGCGCACGGGAGGCTGGGGCTGTGGCGGGCGCTGGCGGCGGTGGCCGGGGCGGACGGTCAGGGCGGTGCGAGCAGTACGGACGGTGCGGGCGGGACGGACGGCGCGGATCGTGCGAGCGGGACGGACCGGGGCGAGGTGAACGCGCTGGTGGCCCGGATGCGCTGCTTCACCTGGCAGGAACCGTCGGCCGGACTGCACCATCTGCACATCGCGCTGGAGGACCCGGCCAGTGGGGTGGCCTGGGTGGTCAGCGGCTCGCAGGAGTTGTGACGTGCCGGCCGGACTGCCGCCGGACCGAAAGCCGGACGGAAGCCGGGCGGAAAGACGAAACCCTGGTCCGGCGCCGATTCCGGGGGTTGGTGGGAGGCGCCGGACCAGGGAGTGAGGGGGTGCCGCCGGGCTCAGACGCCGACGGGGGAGGTCCCCTGAGGGGTTCCCTGCGGGGTTCCGTGGCCGGTTCCCTGGGCGGGGACGTCCTCCGGGGCGTCGGTCGTGGAGCCGTCCGCCGCGCCGGCGGGCCCGGCGGGCGCACCGTGGGCGTCGACCAGCGTCAGTTCGTCGAACGGCAGCTCGCCGGCCAGCACCTGCCGGGCCCGTGCGGCGTCGAGCTCGCCGGTCCAGTGCCCGATGAGCACGGTCGCGACGGCGTTGCCCGCGAAGTTGGTGAGCGCGCGGGCCTCCGACATGAAGCGGTCGATGCCGACGATCAGTCCCACGCCGTCCACCAGTGCGGGCTTGTGCGACTGGAGTCCGCCCGCGAGGGTGGCCAGTCCGGCGCCGGTGACCCCGGCCGCGCCCTTGCTCGCGATCACCATGAAGACCAGCAGTGAGAGCTGCTCGCCGAGCGACATCGGCTTGTCCATCGCCTCGGAGATGAAGATCGAGGCCATGGTCAGGTAGATGGCGGTGCCGTCGAGGTTGAAGCTGTAGCCGGTCGGCACGGTGATGCCGACGACGGGGCGGCTGACGCCCAGGTGCTCCATCTTGGCGATCAGGCGGGGCAGCGCGCTCTCGGACGAGGAGGTGGAGAGGATCAGCAGGAACTCGCGGCCGAGGTACTTCAGCAGCGCGAAGACGTTGACCCCGGCGACCAGGCGCAGCAGCGTGCCCAGCACCACGACGACGAACAGCACGCAGGTGACGTAGAAGCCGATCATGATGACGGCCAGGCTCTTCAGCGCGGCGGTGCCGGTGGCGCCGACGACGGCGGCCATCGCCCCGAAGGCGCCGATCGGCGCGACCCACATGATCATCGACATGACCCGGAAGACCAGGCGCTGCACGTGCTCGATCCCGCGCAGCACCGGCGCGCCGGCCGCGCCCATCGCCTGCAGCGCGAAGCCGGTGAACAGGGCGACCAGCAGGGTCTGGAGGACCTTGCCCTGGGTGAGGGCGGAGAACAGGGTCTCGGGGATCATCCCGAGCAGGAAGTCGGTGGTCGACTGGGCACCGCCGGCGGCCGCCTGGGCGTGGCCGGACTTGGCGAGCGCGGCGGTCAGGTGCAGGCCGCCGCCGGGCTCCAGGAGGTTGCCGACGACCATGCCGATGGCCAGCGCGACGGTCGACATGGCGAGGAAGTAGCCGATGGCGAGGCCGCCGACCTTGCCGACCTTCGCGGCCTTGGTCACCGAGCCGATGCCCAGGACGATGGTGCAGAAGATCACCGGGCTGATCATCATCTTGATCAGGTTGACGAAGCCCGTGCCGACCGGCTTCAGCTCCACGGCGAACCCTGGGGCGGCCAGACCGACCACGACGCCCGCGACCACCGCGGCGATCACCGCGATGTAGAGGTAGTGGGTCCGGTCCTTGCGTCTGGGTCCCGCCGCCGGGGCGGCTCCAGCGATCGACATCTGCGGCTCCCTTGCCGTGCAGTCCTGGTGGCCCCGGGGGATGGGCCGCTCCGACTATGGGCCCCGAAGTGACGGAGGTCACGTTTGCGTTCATAGAGTTCACGAACGCGGCGGACGGCCGGGGCCGCCCGGACGGCGGGCCCGCGAAGGGTGCGGGCCGGGCGGGCCCCCGGGGTGTCCGGGGGCGTGGTGCACACTGGCAGGCATGTCCGAGCGCACCGCCCCCACCGCCCCGCGCCGCCGCTCGCACCGGCCGACGGGCCGCGGAGCCCGGCGGCTGCCTCCGGGTCCGCCCCGGCATCCGGCCCGCCGGCTGCCCCGCGGGCTGTCCCGGAGCCTGGTCCGATGCCTGGTCCGATGCCTGCCCCGGCGCCTGGTCCGCAGTCTGGCCGGGCAGCTCTTCGTCGTCCAGGTGGTGATCGTCGCCGCCGTGGTCGCCGGTGGCGCGGTGCTCGCGTACCTCTTCACCGCCGATCGCGCCGAGGACGCCGCCCGCCGCCAGGTCACCGCGGTCGCGCATGCCGTCGCGGACTCGCCGTCCGTCCGGGCCGCGGTCGCCGGTCCGGACCCGACCTCGGTGCTCCAGCCGTACGTGGAGCAGGTGCGGGCGGACACCGGGGTCTCCTTCATCACCGTCATGGACACCGACGGTGTGCGCTGGACCCACCCGCTGCCCGAGCAGATCGGGCGGACCTACCTCGGGCACATCGACTGGGCGCTCGCCGGGCAGACCCGCAGTGAGACGTACACCGGCACGCTCGGCCCGTCCGTGCGGGTGGTCGCCCCGGTGTGGGACGACCGGCACCGGGTGGTCGCGCTGGTCAGCGCGGGTCTCACGGTGGAGTCGATCTCCGCACAGCTGAGCGGCCCGCTGCTTGCCCTGGTCGGCGTGGCGGTGGCCGCGCTCGCGGTCGGTGGCGTCGGCACCTACCTCGCCAACTCCCGACTGCGGCGGCACACCCACGGGATGGGGCCGGACGAGCTGAGCCACCTCTACGAGTACCACCAGGCCACCCTGCACGCGGTGCGCGAGGGACTGGTGCTGCTGGACCGCTCGCACCGGGTGGTGCTGTGCAACGACGCGGCCCGGGAACTGCTCGGCCTGGCAGGCGAATTGGACGGCCGTCCGGTGGCTGAGCTGGGGCTTCCGGAGGCATTGGTGGCGGCCGTACTGGGGGAGGAGCCGGTCCGGGACGAGGTGCACCTGACCGCCGAGCGGGTCGTGGTGCTGAACACCTCCACCATCGGCACCGGCACCGGTCTCGGCCGGGTGGTCACCCTTCGGGACCACACCGAACTCCAGGCGCTCAGCGGCGAGTTGGACTCGGTTCGCGATTTCACCGAGGCGCTCGGCGCGCAGGCGCACGAGGCCGCCAACCGCCTGCACGCGGTGGTCTCGCTGATCGAACTCGGCCGCCACGAACAGGCGGTGGAGTTCGCCACCGCTGAGCTCGAACTCGCCCAACAGCTCACCGACCGGGTGGTCGCGGCGGTGAGCGAGCCGGTCCTGGCCGCCCTGCTGCTCGGCAAGGCGGCGCAGGCCGCCGAACGAGGAGTGGAGTTGACCCTCACCGAGGACAGCCGGATCGACGACGGGGTGCTGCCGCCCGGGCTCCCCGCACGGGACCTGATCACCGTGCTCGGCAACCTGATCGACAACGCCGTGGACGCCGCCATCGCCGGTGCGGCCGAGAGCCCCGTCCCGCCGGAGGTCACCGTCACGGCACGGGTCGCCCGCGGCCGGGACTGCGGAGGGCCGGGCCGCAGCGCCCACGGCGACGAGAACGGGGACGGGGACGGGGACGGGGACGGGGGCGGGGACGGCAACGGCGTCAGCGGCGGTGGCGCGGCGGCGGTGGCCGGTGACTTCCTGCTGCTGCGGGTCGCCGACACCGGTGCGGGCATCGACCCGGGCGCGGTCGAGGACGTCTTCCGGCGTGGCTGGAGCACCAAGCAGGACGGCCACGGGCACGGGCTCGGGCTGGCGCTGGTCGCCCAGGCCGCCCGGCGCAACGGCGGCACCGTCGAGGTCGGGCGGGAGCGAGGCGCCGTGCTCACGGTGCGACTGCCGCTGGCCGGACGGCCGGGAGAGGCCGTCGGCGACCAGGGGGAGTCCATCCGGCGGCCGGGGGAGTCCCCCGGCCGGGAGCAGGAAGGGGCGCTGGTGTGACCGGTACCGCCGACACCCCCGCCGCGACGGGCATCTCGGTCCTGGTGGTCGAGGACGACCCGGTGGCCGCTGCCGCGCACACCCTGTACGTCCGGCGCGAGCCCGGCTTCCACGCCGCGGGGACCGTCCACAGCTGCGCCGACGCGCTGCGCTTCCTGGACCGGGCCCGCGCCGCCGGCACGCCCGTCGACCTCACCCTGCTCGACCTCTACCTCCCGGACGGCCACGGGCTCCAGCTCTGCCGCACGCTGCGCGCGGCCGGTCACAGCACCGACGTCATCGCGGTGACCTCGGCCCGCGACCTCGCCATGGTCCGGCAGGCGGTCTCCGCGGGCGTCGTGCAGTACCTGCTGAAACCGTTCAGCGCGGCCGCCCTGCACGACCGCCTGGAGCGCTACGCCCGGTACCGCGACAGCCTCGGGCGCACCGGCGAGGCGACCGGGCAGGAGGAGGTCGACCAGGCGTTCGCGCTGCTCCGCACGCCGGAGCGCAGCACCCTGCCCAAGGGGCTGAGCGCGCCCACCCTGGACACCGTCGCCTCGGTGTTGCGCGAGGCGGCCGCCGGGCTGTCGGCCGCGGCCGCGGGCGCCGCCGCCGGGGTCTCGCGGATCACCGCGCGGCGCTACCTGGAGCACCTGGTGGAGACCGGGTGCGCGGTGCGGGAGCCCCAGTACGGGAGTGTCGGGCGGCCGGAGCTCTGCTACCGCTGGAGGGGGCGGGCCTGACGGCCGCCGGGGGTGAGGCGGCATGGGTCGGCGGTCGGGATGGGTCGGAATGGGTTGGCGAGGGCCCGGCCCCGGGCCGTGACCCTTCCGCGCGATGCTCGTTGGATGAACCGGGGGAGGTTCACTCACTCGGGTGGTTCCGGAGGCCCCGGGGTGTTCCTCCAGGTCAAGGGCAGTAAAGTTAGGCTAACCTAACTTCCCCTGGGGGTTTCTCGTGTCACTCGCTGCCGTACCCGTCCAGGCCGCCTCCGGAGCCCCGGCCGCCGGTGAAGCCATCCTGCGCCGTCAGCGCGTCCGCGAGTCCGCCGCCAGAACGTACGCCCGCTCCTTCCCGATCGTCCCGGTCCGCGCCCACGGCATGACCGTCGAGGGCGCCGACGGGAGGCGCTACCTCGACTGCCTCTCCGGCGCCGGCACGCTCGCCCTCGGGCACAACCACCCGGTGGTGCTGGAGGCGATCCGCCGCACCCTCGACAGCGGTGCCCCGCTGCACCTGCTCGACCTCGCCACCGCGGAGAAGGACGACTTCACCAGCGCGCTGTTCGAGAGCCTGCCCGCGGAGTTCGCCGCCCGTGCCCGGGTGCACTTCTGCGGACCGGCCGGGACGGACGCCGTCGAGGCCGCCCTCAAGCTGATGCAGACCGCCACCGGCCGCTCCGGCGCGCTCGCCTTCACCGGCGCGTACCACGGCATGACCGCCGGCGCCCTCGCGCTCACCGGCAACGTCGCCGTCAAGGAGCCGCTGCCGAGCGGTGGCGAAGTCGCCCGGCTGCCCTTCCCCTACGGCTACCGCTGCCCGTTCGGGGTCGGCGGCGACGCGGGCGCCGGCCTCGCCGCGACCTACGTGGAGCGGCTGCTGGACGACCCCTCGGGCGGCGTGGTCCCGCCGGCCGCGATGATCCTGGAGGCCGTCCAGGGTGAGGGCGGGGTCGTCCCCGCGCCCGACGGCTGGCTGCGCGAGATGCGCCGGATCACCGCCGAGCGCGGCATCCCGCTGATCGTCGACGAGGTGCAGACCGGAGTCGGCCGCACCGGCGCGATGTGGGCGATCGAGCACAGCGGCATCGTCCCGGACGCCATGGTCCTCTCCAAGGCCATCGGCGGCAGCCTGCCGCTCGCCGTCGTCGTCTACCGCGAGGACTACGACGGCTGGCGGCCCGGCGCCCACACCGGCACCTTCCGCGGCAACACCCTCGCCATGGCCGCCGGGGCCGCGACGCTGCGCCACGTCGCGGCGAACGGGCTGGCCGAGCGGGCCGCCGCCGTCGGCGAGCGGATGACGGCCCGGCTGCGCGAACTCGCCGTCGAACTACCGGTGATCGGCGACGTGCGCGGCCGGGGGCTGATGCTCGGCGTCGAACTGGTCGACCCGGCGGCCGAGCCCGACGCCTGCGGCGCCCGGCCGGCCGACCCGGCGCTCGCGGTGCGGGTCCGGGAGGCCTGCCTGGCGCGGGGCCTGATCGTCGAGCTCGGCGGACGCCACGACGCGGTGCTGCGGCTGCTTCCGCCGCTCACCATCACGGACGAGCAGGTGGCGGCGGTCCTGGAGCGGCTGGCGGAGGCGATCGCGGCGGCCTCCACGACCGGGCGGCCGGGTGGATCGGCGAACGGGTCGGCGGGCGGATCACCGAGCGGGTCGGCGGGCGGGCCGGGGCAGGCGGTGGCAGGTGCGTCCGCGGGCGCGCCGGCGGCTCGGGGCCGGCGGTGAGCGGCCCCGGACCGGACCCCGGAACCGACCCAGGAACCGACCCCGGCACCGACCCCGTCGGGCTCCCCGCGGACGGCGTCGCGACGGACGCCCTGGCGGGCGGCGCCGCCGGGCCGGGCGCGCTCGGACCGCTGCTGGCCACCGTCCTCGACTCCCTGGAGACGGGCACCGCCATGCGCTCCGGACCGCTGCCGGCCGGCAGTCCGGCCGAGATCGCCGCACTCGTCGACGACGCGCTGGCCAGCGACGACGGACCGGGCGCGCTCGCCCGGCTCACCGAACTGCTCGCCTACGGCGCCGCCGACCCCGCCGACCCGGCCTGCGCCGCGCACCTGCACTGCCCGCCGCTCGCCGTCGCCGCCGCGGCGGACCTCGCGGTCAGCGCCCTCAACCCCTCCCAGGACTCCTGGGACCAGGCCCCCGCCGCCACCGCCCTGGAGAGCGCACTGCTCGCCGAGATCGCCGGACTGGTCGGCTACGACCCGGCGCGCGCCGCCGGCGTCTTCACCTCCGGCGGCACCGAGTCCAACCTCATGGGGCTCATGCTGGCGCGCGACCAGAAGCTCGACGGCATCGTGGAGCTGGACGGCATCCCGGCCGGAGTCCGGCCGTGCATCCTCGCCTCCGAGGCCGCGCACTTCTCCGTCCAGCGCGCCGCCGCCCTGCTCGGCCTCGGCGAGCGGGCCGTCATCCCCGTCCCGGTCGACCGCGGGCTGCGGATGCGGGAGGACGAACTGGAACGGGCGATGGCCGAGGCCAGTTGGGCCGGCCGGACCCCGATCGCCGTGGTCGCCACCGCCGGCACCACCGACACCGGGGCCGTCGACCCGTTGTCCGCCGCCGCCGACCTCGCCGGCCGCTACGGCGCCTGGCTGCACGTGGACGCCGCGTACGGCGGCGGCGCGCTGCTCTCCGACCGGCTCGCCCCGCTGCTCGACGGCATCGCCCGCGCCGACTCGGTCTCGCTCGACTGGCACAAGCTCGGCTGGCAGCCGGCCGCGGCCGGGGTCTTCCTGGTCCGCCGCGCGGAGACCTACGTCTCGCTCGCCCGCCGCGCCGAGTACCTCAACCCGGTCGACGACGAGCAGGCCGGGTACCCCAGTCTGCTCGGCCGCTCGCTGCGCACCACCCGCCGGGCCGACGCC
This sequence comes from Kitasatospora sp. NPDC048715, assembly GCF_043198905.1. Taxonomy (NCBI): domain Bacteria; kingdom Bacillati; phylum Actinomycetota; class Actinomycetes; order Kitasatosporales; family Streptomycetaceae; genus Kitasatospora; species Kitasatospora sp. NPDC048715. Next base: position 31,339 of record NZ_JBICVH010000011.1, read on the forward strand.
TTCAAGCTCGCCGTCACCCTGCGCACCCTCGGCCGCGACGGACTGGGCCGGCTGGTCGACGCCTGCCACGACCTCGCCCGCACCGCCGCCGACGCCGTGCGCGCCGACCCGGCGCTCGAACTCCACGCCGAGCCCGTGCTCACCGTCATCCTCTTCCGCTACCGGCCGCCCGGGGTGACGGACGAGGCGGCGTTGGACGAGGTGAACGGCCGGCTGCGGCGCCTGCTGCTGCGCACCGGCCGGGCGGTGGTCGGCCGCACCGAACTCCCGGGCGACGGCCCGGGCCGGGTCCGGCTGAAGCTCACGCTGCTGAACCCCCACGCCACGGTGGGGGAGGTCGGCGCGCTGCTGCGGGAGGTGGTGGGCGCCGGGCGCAAGGTGGCGGGCGAGCGGGCGGGGTAGGGCGGACGGGCGGGGCAGGGCGGACGGCTCTGGGCGGGCCGGGCGCTCCCGGGCGGGTCGGCCCTTCGGTCGGACCGGGCTTCCGGGCGGGCAGGCCCCGGGGTTCCGGGCGGGCTGGGCCTCGGGATCAGCCGCCCAGGAGGATCGACCGGGTGAGCTCCCAGGTGTCGGGGTCGGCGGCGACCAGGAGGCCGTCCTCGCAGCCGGGGGCCTCCGGGCGGTACGGGGTGCCGTCCGGGCGGGCGGAGACGCCGCCGGCCTCGGTGACCAGGAGCGAGCCGGGGGCGTGGTCCCAGGGAAGGGTGCGCCAGTAGAGGATGAAGTCGAAGCGGCCCTCGACGACGTCCGGGTACTCGATCCCGGCGGCGTGCCGGCCGGGGGAGATCTCGCCGAAGGACGCGATGTTGTCCTGGAGCCGGCGGCGGTGCTCGGCGTCGAGGTAGCGGCTCTTCACCGAGCCGCGCAGCTTCGCGACGTCCCGGGGTGCCGGTGGACGGGTCAGGCGCTCGCCGTCGCGCCAGGCGCCGGAGCCCAGTTCGGCGCAGTAGGCGGTGGCGGTGGCGGGCTGCCAGATCCAGGAGGCGACGGTCCGGCCGGAGCGGACCAGGGAGCACATCACGGCGTACTCGGGTCTACCGGCGACGAAGTTGGCGGTGCCGTCCACCGGGTCGACCAGCCAGACGGCGGGTTCGTCGCGAAGGGCCAGGGCGAGCGACGGGTCGGCGGAGACCGCCTCCTCGCCGACCACGGGGACGGGCAGCAGCTCGTGCAGTCGGCGGGCGATGATCGCCTCGGCCTCGCGGTCGGCGACCGTCACGACCTCGCCGGGGGCCTTCTCCATCACCTCGCCGGCGGCCAGCGCCCGGAAGCGCGGCTCCACCGCCTCGGCCGACGCCTCGGCGAGTATCTCCGCCACCTTGTCCATCAGCACGTTCGCGCTCCCTTCGCTGCATACCACTCTCCCACGAGTGGAGGAACGGGGCGGCGGCGGACCGGGGGCGGTGGGACAGCCGCCGGCCGGGAGGCGACGGGCGACAGCTCACGACTGACAACTGACAGCTGACAGCTTTCGAAATCTGTCAGCTGTCACCCGTCGGCTGTCACCCGTCGGCCGCCGTCACCCGTCGCCCGTCCTTCGTCCTCCGTCGCCCCTCCGCCGGGCTCGGTCCATCGCCGCCCAGGTAGTGGAAGCCCGGGCGAGGGTGCATCAGGAACTCGTGGTGCGAGATGTTCCACGCGTACGCGCCCGCCATCGCGAACAGCACGCGGTCGCCCGTCCGCAGGCCGTCCGCGCCCTCGGCCGCGTGGGCGAGGACGTCCTTCGGGGTGCAGAGCTGTCCGGCCAGGGTGGCGCGGCCGCCGGTGACGGCCGGGCGCGGCCAGGGGTGCGGCCAGGCGTCCACCGGGAGCACCGCGAAGGGCTGGGAGTGCCCCCGGGTCGCGGGCGTGCGCAGGTGGTGGGTGCCGCCGCGGACCACCGCGAAGTCCTCGCCGTGGCTCGCCTTCACGTCCAGCACCTCGGTCGCGTACCAGCCGCAGTAGGCGGTCAGCGCCCGGCCGGGCTCGATCCGCAGGGTCAGCCCGGGGTGGGCGTCGAGCAGCTCGGCCAGGCCCTCGCCGAAGGCCGTCCAGTCGAAGCGGGAGGAGGGGTCCGCGTAGTCGACGGCCATTCCGCCGCCGATGTTGACCTCCGCCAGGGGGAAGCCGTGCCGCTCGGCCAGTGCGGCCGACCAGGCGACGATCCGTGCCGCGACCGACAGCTGCTCCGCCGCCGGGAGCCCGCTGGCCAGGTGGGCGTGCACGCCGCGCAGCCGCAGCCGGCGCGCCGACGGACCGCCGCCGGTGAGCAGCCGGACGCACTCCTCGGCCCGGTCCGGGTCCAGCCCGAACGGCGTCGGACGGCCGCCCATCGCGAGCGGCACCGCGTCGAGCGCTGCCGTCTCGACCGCGAGGTTGACCCGCAGCAGCACGTCCACGACCGCGCCGGGCCGGTCCGCGAGGACGGCGGCCAGCCGGTGCAGCTCCTGCTCGCTCTCGACGTGCCAGCGGTGCACCCCGGCGTCCACCGCCGCGGTGATCTCGGCCGGAGTCTTGCCCGGCCCGCCGAAGGCCAGAGGAGCGTCCGGCACGACGGCCCGGACGTGGGCCAACTCCCCTCCGCTGGAGACCTCGTAGCCGTCCACCACCGGGCGCAGCGCGGTCAGCAGTGGCGCCTCCGGGTTGGCCTTGGCGGCGTAGTACAGCTCGACCCGCTCGGGCAGCGCGGCCCGGACGGCGGCGGCGTGCTCCCGAAGGGCTGCCAAGTCGTAGACGTAGGAGGGAAGTTCGTCGGGGGTGAGGCCGGCGGTGAAGCTGCGGACGGCCTCGGTGGGTCGGACGGCCTCGGCGGGCCGGGCGGTCTCGGTCGTCATCGGGCGGTGCTCCCGGCGGGTAGGCGGACGGGCGTGTGCGCCGGCGGGCGGGCGGACGCGTGGTCCGGTGTGCGGGCGGGCATGCGGGCGGCCCCGGCGAGGACGGAGCCGGCCAGCGGGGAGGGCAGCCGGACGTAGCCGGCCTCGCGGTCGGCCTTGCGCTCCCAGCGGGTCAACAGGTTGGCCTTGGCGGGCAGTGGCACACCGGCGAGCAGAGCGCGCAGCCGGGGCGGGCAGCCGTGCGCGGCGGCATACTCCTCCAGGGTGTCCCGGACGGCCTGCCAGAGCGCGCACTCCAGCTCGGGGTGGCGGTCGGCGAGCGCGGCGAGCAGTTCGGCGACGTGGTTGACCAGCAGGCAGTACACCACCCGGTCCCAGCCGCGTTCCGCGTCGTAGGTCATCGGGCCGGCCACCTCGGGCGCGAGCGCGGCGAGGATGTCGGCGTTCTGCTCGGGGACGAGCTTGGTGCCCTCCAGGTCGCGGAAGAGCACCTGGACGGGGTGCCCGGAGGGGTCCACGCCGATCAGCACGTTCTGCAGGTGCGGTTCGAGCACCACACCGTGGTCGAAGTAGGCGGACAGGACCGGCGGGAGGAGCAGTCGCAGGTAGTCGCGCCACCAGTCGAGCGCCGCCGCGCCGTCCGGACTCGCGCCCAGCAGGCGGGAGATGTGCGCGGAACTGGTCGGGTGCTCGTCGGCGACGGCGGCCGCGAGCAGCGGGGTGGCGCCGGGCCGCAGCACACCGCCGAAGCCCTCCCGGACGATCAGGCCGAAGCCCTCGTACAGTGCCCGGTCGGGCCGGCCGTCGGCGCCGGGCAGCGCGAGGGTGCGGAAGGCCGGTTCGCGCAGCACGCCCGAGGCCGGGAAGCGCCGGGCGAGGTCGGCCAGGGCCGGGGCGAGCAGCCGGGTGAGCGCGACGGCGCCGGTGAGCTCGTACGCGGCGTTCTTGCGCAGGCAGTTGGTGATGCGGACGTTCAGGCTGAACTTGAGGAAGGCGTCGGCGCCGTGCAGGGTGCGCACCGAGGCGGTGGCGGTGAAACGCTCGCCGCGGGGGCCCAGGTCGAGGACGTCGCCCCGGGCCAGGGCGGCGCGCAACAGGGGGTGGTCGCCGATGAGTTGGTACTGCCAGGGGTGCGCTGGCAGCAGCCGGTAGCCGTCCGGCACCTCGCCGAGGCCGTCCAGCAGTGCGGTCGCGCTCCCGTCCAGTGACTCCTCGGCCAGCAGGTCCGCGCGGACGGCGAGGTGGCGCAGGGGGAAGGCGGCGCGGGACTCGGGGGCGTAGCCGCGCCAGTCGCCGCGGGCGGCGGATCGGGCCTTGGGGGCCGGGTGGAAGCGGTGGCCGAACAGCAGTGCCTGCTCGGACTCCAGGTAGCGGTCGGCGCCGGGGGCCGGCCGGTCGTCCAGGCCCTGGCGGACGCCCTGGTGGCTGGACGCGACCTGGTCGAGGAACTCCTCGTTCACCGTGCCGGTGCGCAGCTCCAGTTCGTGCTGGACGTACTCGGCCAGCTCCTGCCAGCCCAACTCGACCCAGTCGCCGCCCCGTTCGACCTCGACCGGCCCGGTGAAGCGGTGCGCGCCGAGCAGCGAGGTGCGGCGCAGGGCGACCCGCAGCAGGGCGCCTCGGCGCGGCAGCCGCAGCAGCAGGCGGCCGCCGTCGGCGGCGGTCTGGTGCTCGGGCGCGGAGACCTCCCGCAGCAGGCAGTTCAGCAGGGTGTGGACCACCGCCTCGTCGGCGGTGGGCAGTTCGTCGCCGCCGAGCCGGCCGGTGGTGTCGAGGGGCCGGCCGGTGGGGTCGCGGGGTTCGTCGGTCCTGGGCGAGTGGGCGGACTGCTCGGGGGTCATCGGCGACTCCAGCGCTGGCGGAGGGACGGGAGGGTGAGGGTGGCGGCCGCGACGGCGGCCAGCAGGGCGGCGGCGGTTCCGGCCACCACGGGGGCGGCGGCGCCGAACCACCCGTTGGCCAGCGCGGCGACGGCGCCGGCGGCGACGGCGCCGCCCTTGGAGACGAGTTCGAGGGTGCCGAACATCCGCCCGGGCGGGCGCCCCCGGGCGGCACCGGCGGCGAGTACGGCGAGGCAGACCAGCCCGAGTGTGAGCCCGGCGCCGAGCAGCAACCGGACGGCGACGAACACGGGCAGCGAGTATGCCACCGTGTGTCCGGCCAGGCCGAGCGCGACGAAGCCGAAGCCGAGCGCGATGCCGGTGTGCGGGCGGGCGTGGAACACGGTGTGGGTGCGGGAGGCGAACACCAGGTAGCACAGGTGCGGCAGGGCGAACAGCACGCCGGTCGTGGTGCCGTCCACGCCGGGCAGGCGCTGCTCGGCGAGGGCGATCAGGTAGGGGAGGGAGATCACCGTCGCGAAGACGAAGGCGAACTCGAAGGCGTAGAGCGGCAGCAGCGACACCGTGGCGACCCGCTCGGCCGGCCGGCCGGCGGTGGCCGCCGCGGCCTCGGCGAGCTCCGGTTCGGGCAGCAGGGAGAGGAACACCGCTGCCGCGAGCGGGAGTACGGCCATCACGAGGTACTGGCGGTGCGGATCGATCCACGGGGAGAGCGCCCCGACCAGGATCGGCGCCGCCACCAGCGCCGCCCGCGCGCTGCCCTGCATCAGGGTGAGGGCGCGGGAGAGCCGGGAGCCGTCGAGCGCGGCGGCCAGATAGCCGTTGGTGGCGGCGAAGGTGCCGCCGAGGAAGCCCTGGAGGACCAGCGCGAGGGTGAACGCGGTCAGGCTGTCGGCCGCCCCGGCCAGCAGGAAGGAGACGGCGAGGCCGAGTTGGGCGCGCAGCAGCAGTCGCTTGCGCCCGAAGCGGTCGGCCAGCCGGCCCCACAGCGGTGCGCCGAGCGCGCTGAACACCGTCGGGACGATGTACAGCACACCGGCCCAGCGGGCCTGGGGGTCGCCGAGGGCGGGCAGGATCGCGGTCAGAAAGGGCGGCAGGCCGAGAGCGGCGAAGGAGGCGACGAAGTAGCAGGCCGCGACGGTGTGCACCTGGCGCCGGGCGAGCCCGCCGGAGGGGTCGGCCGATGGCTGCGACCGCTGCGGCAGGGTCTCCACGCTCACCGGTGGGTCCCGTCCGGGTGCCGGTGGCCGTGCGGACCGCCGTACGGTCGGTTGTCCGGGTGACTGTCCAGGTGGCTGCCCGGGTGACTGTACGGACGGGTGTCCTGAGGAGCGTCCGGATGGTTCCGCGCGTGCTCGTTCAGATGGTCCTGCGGTGGTTCGCAGGCCTGTTCGCGCAGGTAGTTGGGCCCGCTGGTGTAGTGCTTGTTGATGTCGGCGGCCCCCGAGCGCTGCTTGCTGAGCAGTGTTCCGGCGGTGACCATGGCCTTGACCGGCAGCCGCTCGGCGTCCAGCAGGGCGGCCCGCAGGGGTTCGCCGACCGGCCCGATCCGCGCCACGGACTCCGCCGTGTGCTTCCTCAACAGGGCCAGGGTGTCCGTGAGTTCGGCCCTTCCGTGGTCGGCGAGGCCGAAGGCGAGGGCGCCGGTGCACAGGTGGCCGGTGATGGTGGCGAACAGGTCGACGAGCGGCCGGTCGTCCTCGCCGAAGATCCGCGCGTCGTCGAACTCCTCCTGGTCGGGTGCGAGTTCGCCGAGCGAGGCGGTCATCCGGGCGGTGTGCACGCGCGGTCCGTCGTCGTCCTTGTAGAGCAGCCGCAGGCCGTTCCGGTCGAGCACCAGGGAGGTGTTCTGCTGGTGCGACTCCAGGGCCACGCCGTGGCCGAACAGTGCGGCCTGCCAGTCGAGCAGCAGCTCCAGCAGGGCGTCGTAGCAGGCGAGGACGTCGCCGCCGTAGTAGCGGTCCGCGAGGTGGTCGACGACGAGCCGCCCGCCGGGCGCGGGGGCCAGCAGGGCGGCCAGCGGGACGGTCGACGCCTGCTCCAGCCCTGCCGGGTAGCGGCGCAGCAGTACGGCCAGCAGCTCGTGCCCGCCGTGTGCCCAGGACTGCTCGTCGGCGTGCAGGACGCGGCCGGCGAAGCGCGGCTCGCGCGCCAGGACGGCCTCGATCAGCCGTTGGCCGGCGGCGCCGTCGAGCAGCGTGCCGGGCTTGATGGTGCGGCGGTTGAGGCGGCCCAGAGTGGCGGTGGCCAGCGGGAGCTTGAGGTGGCAGGCGGGGTCGTCGGCGACGGCGACGGTGCGCATGGACAGCGTCGGGACGACGGTCAGGTACGACCGTTCGGCGAGCACCGCGCGGCCGGCCAGGCCGGTGGCGGCCAGTGCCTCGTCCAGCGGCGCGCCGACGGTGAGGGGGTGGACCGGAAGAGTGGCCCAGCCCTCGCCGGGGCACCGGCCGGCGAGGCCGAGCCAGGCCGGGGTGGGCCACCAGCTCGGCAGCGGCCGGTCGCCGTGGACGGTCAGCGCGCCGGCCGGGACGGCCAGCCAGCGCAGTTCGAAGGGGGCGTGGAACTCGGGTGCGTAGGACTGGAGTTGGGATTCGCTGAGGCCGGAGCGGCCGCGTGCGGTGGGGTAGACCGGGTGGTCGAGGTAGGCGGCCAGGGTGTCGTGGCCGAGGGCGGCGGCGAGGCCGGTCCAGTCGGCCGGGTCCGCGCCGTACAGGTCGGCGAGCCGGTCGTGCACCTCGGGGCGGACGCGCTCGTGCAGCTCCATGGTGGCGAGGGTCTGGCGGCACTCCTCGGCGAAGGCCGCCCAGCCGGGCCGGTCCTCGGCCTCGGCGGACTCGGCGAGTCCCGCCACGACGGCGTCCGGACCGGTGAGCCGCCGGCCGGCCAGCTCCAGCAGCGGCAGTCGGGCCGCGTACTCGCACTGGAAGCCCTCCGGGCGTACGGGCAGGGCGAGTTGCAGCCCGGGAACGGTCAGCCAGGGGCCGTCGGCGCGGTCCTCGACGGTGCCGTGGGAGCGCAGGCCGAGGACGTCCTCGCGCAGCAGGGCGGAGAGCACGCGCAGGGTGAGCTGCTCGGCCGCGGTCCACGGCTTCTCGCCGGCCGCGGTCGACGGCTGTCCGGCGGGAGTCGCGGGGTGGGCCCCGGCCGCGGTCCGGTGTCCGCGGGCCGTGGCGGGTCGGTCTCCGGCGGTCACGGGGTGATCTCCCAGCGGTTGGCGGCGAGGAAGCGGGCGGCGGCGGCGTCGACCGCTGCCTGGTCGGTGCCGACCGTCCAGACGACGCCCAGGTAGTCGCGGTTGGTGCGGTAGTGCTCGTGGCGCTCGCCGACCGGGCGCAGCGGGCGATAGGCGAGCCGGACGCCGTCGCGCTCCTCGTCGTACGGACCGGGGGCGGCGGCGAGGACGCCGGCGCGGTCGGCGCAGACCACCTCGTTGCGGGCCCGGCGGGGCGTGGCGGCGCACTGCTCGGCGAGGTCGGCGGGCAGGTCGCGGCCCAGGTGGACACCGAGGATCAGCTCGAACAGGGGTATGCCGAGGACCTCGGCCAGCATCAGGTCGCACTGGTCGCCGATGGCGCGGTAGTTGACCTCGATGATGCGGGCGCGGCCGTCCGGCTGGACGACGAACTCGGTGTGGCAGGAGCCGAAACCGACGCCCAGCGCGTCGAGTTGGGCGAGCACCTGGTCGACCACCGGCTGCGGGTGGGCCGGGACGAAGGTGAGCACCTCCTCGATGAAGTCGGGCGGCGGGGAGACCCGGGTGCGGAAGCCGCCGAGGACGTGTCGTCGCCGGGCGTCGCCGAGGGTCTCCAGGGTGCACAGCTGCCCGGTCAGGAACTCCTCGACGACCAGGGTGGCGCCGGCCCTGCGGTGCTGGATCTCCCGGCAGCGCCGGGCGAGTTCGTCGGCGTCGGCGACCAGGGTGACGTCCTCGCTGGCGACCCCCTCGCGGGGCTTGACCACACAGGGGAACGGCACGTCCAGCTCGGCCGGGTCCTGGCCGGGGTCCAGCTCGGCGGACCGGACGGTGTCCAGGCCGGTCAGTGCGAGGCGGCGGCGCAGTTGGCCCTTGTCCTTGGCGCGCAGCGCGGCCTTCCAGTCCTTGGCCGGGAGGCCGAAGTACTCGGCGGCCAGCGCGGTCTGGGTCTGGAGGTGGTCGCTGTTGCTGAACACCGCTTCGGGCGCGTGGCCGGGGGCGGCCGCGGTGCGGCGGGAGATGAGGCTGATGACGGCGCGGAAGTCGCGGACGTCGCACTCCAGGACCTCGGGTGCGGGGAAGGACAGCTCGGCGTAGGCCCGCCGGTGGGCTTCGGCGCCGTCGGTCAGGACGGTGACGTCGAGCCCGAGCCGGGCGGCGGCGGGCAGGAAGCCGGAGGTGACCGAGTCGGTGGGGTTGAGCGCGAGCAGGTAGAGGCGCATGGAGGGTCCTCGGAGGGTGGCGGAGGAAGGAGGGCAAACAGATGACAGCTGACAACTTTCGAAATCTGTCAGTTGAATTCCGTCGTCTGTCATCGGCCGTCCGACGGATGACGGACGTCATCTGTTCGCCTCGGCTGTCGACGGTTACTTCGGCGCGTCCACGCCCGCCGCCTTGGCGATGTCGCCGAGCATCGCGTCGGCGGCCTGGACTCCGATGCCGGACATCCAGGTCTCGTCCGGGACGTTGAACACCTTGTTGTTCTTGACGGCGTTCAGGCCCTGCCAGACCGGGGTCTGCTGGACCTCGCTCTCCTTGGTCTTGGTCGGGTCGTCGGCGGTGGTGACGAACACCAGGTCCGCGTCGGCCTGGTTGATCTGTTCGGCGCTGACCTCGACGATGTTCTGCTCCACGTCCTGCGGGGCCGGACGGGCCAGGCCGACGTCCTTGAGCACCACGCCGCTGTAGGAGGCCTTGGCGTACAGGCGGGTCGGGCCGGCCACGAAGCGGACCACCGACGCCGTCGGCATGGTCCCGTCGTTCTTCGCCTTGATCGCCTCACCGAGCTTCTTCGCCCGCGCCTCGTAGTCGGCCAGCGCCTTCTTGGCGTCGTCCTCCTTGCCGAGCGCCTGGGCGTACAGCGCGAGGTTCTCCTTCCACGGGAAGCCCGTGGTCTCGGCCAGTACGGTCGGGGCGATCGCGTTCAGCTGGTCGTACACCTTGGCGTGGCGGACCTTGGAGGAGAGGATCAGGTCGGGCTTGAGGGAGGCGATCAGCTCCAGGTTCGGCTCGTTCATCGGGCCGACGTCCTTGGTGTCCTTGATCTTGTCCTTGAGGTAGTTCGGGAACCCGCCCTCGGTCTTCATGTGCGGGGACACGGCGCCGACCGGCGTGATGCCGAGCAGGGTGACGTCGTCCAGCTCGCCGCTGTCCAGCACCACGACGCGCTTGGGCCGGCTCTTGATCTGGGCCGTTCCGGCGGCGTGCTTGACGCTGCGCGGGAATCCGGCGGCGGTGGCGGCCGAGCCGGAGGACGCGGACGACGCGGAGTCGCCGCCCGACTCGGCGCCGTCCCCGGTGCTGCCGCAGGCGGCGAGCAGGGTGGTGGAGAGGGCGACGGCGAGGACGGCGACAGGGAGTCGGCGGTTCATCGGGGTTCCTTGGGTCGGTTCGAGTCGGCTGCCCGAACAGGGGTGTGGGGAGGGGGAGTTCATCAACAGGAGGTCAGGGGGAGATCAGGGGGGAGATCAGGGGGGAGGTCAGGGGGACGGCGGGGCGTCACCGCGCCGCGTCCGTGCTCGCGGCACGACCAGCGGCGTGCCGGTCTCCGGGTCGGGCACGACCCGGCACGGCACCTGGAACACGGCTTCCACCAGTTCCGCCGTCAGCACCTCCGACGGCGGACCGGCGGCCGCGAGCCGCCCGTCCTTGAGCACCACCAGGTGGTCCGCGTACCGGGCGGCCTGCCCGAGGTCGTGCAGCACCATCACGACGGTCCGCCCGGCCTCGGCGTGCAGGTCGGCGACCAGGTCGAGGACGTCCAGCTGGTGGCGCAGATCCAGGAAGGTGGTCGGCTCGTCGAGCAGCAGCAGGTCGGTCTCCTGGGCGAGGGCGAGCGCGATCCAGACCCGCTGGCGCTGCCCGCCCGAGAGCCGGTCCACCTGGCGGTCGCGTAGCTCGGCGGTGCCGGTGCGCTCCAGCGCCTCCTCGACCGCCGTCTGGTCCGCCTTGGACCACGGGCTGAGCATCCGCTGGTGCGGGTAGCGCCCGAGCCGCACCAGCGCCTCGACGGTGACGGCTTCGGGGGTGACGGGCTGCTGGGGGAGCAGCCCCATCCGCTTGGCGAGCGCCCGGGCGGGCATCTGGTGGATGTCGGCGCCGTCCAGGGTGACCGTCCCGGCGGCCGGGTCGAGCAGCCGGACCAGCCCGCGCAGCAGCGTGGACTTTCCGCAGGCGTTCGGCCCGACGATCGCGGTGACGGCGTCGCCGGGCAGTTCGAGGTCGAGCCCGTCCACGATGGTCCGGTCGCCGTAGCGCAGGCCGAGGCCCCGGGCGGCGAGCCGGTTGGCACCGGCACCGGCGGCCACAACGGCGGGACTCCCGGCAGTCGCACCCGAGGCTTCGGCGGCCCTGTCAACCCTGTCAACCCTGTCAGCCCGTTCGGCCCCAGTGGTCCCAGCAGCCCCGGTGGCCCCGGCGGCGCCGGCCGTCCCGGCGGTCGTCTCGACGGAGGTCATCAGCTGCTCCTCTGGGGAAGCCGGCCCTGGCGGATCATCAGCACCAGGAGCCAGGGCGCGCCGAGGGTGGCGGTGACGGCACCGACCGGCAGGCCGTGGACGGGGATCACGTGCAGCACGAGGAGGTCGGCGGAGAGCAGCAGTACGGCGCCGGTGAGCGCGGTGAGGCCGAGCGTGCCGAGGGTGGGCGGTCCGGCGAGCAGCCGGACCAGGTGCGGGACGGCGAGGGCGACGAAGGCGACCGGCCCGGTGAGCGCGGCGGCCAGCGAGGCCAGGGTGATGGTGAGCAGCAGCAGTCCGAGCCGGTCCCGGGCCGGGCTGAGACCGAGGCCGCCGGCCGAGTCGTCGCCGAGGTCGAGCACGGCGATCCGCCGCTGGCAGAGCAGCAGGGCGACCGCGGTCAGCGCGATGGCGGTGCCGCCGATCGACACCTCGGTCCAGTTGCGGCCGTAGAGCGAGCCGGTGGTCCACTGGAGCGCGGAGGAGGCCAGCTCGGCCGGGAACCGTACGATCATCAGATTCACGGCGGCGGCCAGGCCCTGCTGGACCGCCAGACCGACCAGCACCAGCCGGGTGACGGCCATCCTGGAGCGCCAGGCGAAGCCGCCGAGCAGCAGCGCCGCGAGCAGCCCGCCGCCGACCGCGGCCAGCGGGATCAGCTGCTGGGAGGCGCCGGTGGCGAGCATCAGCACCGCACCGAAGGAGGCGCCGCCGGTGATGCCGATGGTGTCGGGGGCGGCGAGCGGATTGCGGAACAGCCGCTGGAGCGTCGATCCGGCCATCGCCAGCCCGGCACCCGCGATCAGTGCCGAGACCACCCGGGGCGCGCGGAACTGCCGCACCACCAGGACGTTTCCGGGCTCGCCCTGTCCGACCAGCGCGCGCAACGCGTCCCAGGCGGAGATGCCGACCCGCCCGGTGCCGAGTGCGATCCCGGTCAGCAGCACCAGCAGCGCGGCGGCCACCAGCGACCAGACGGCGGTACGGGCGCGGCGGCGGCCGAGGGCCCGGACGGGCAGGGGGATCGCGGTCACCTGGCCACCTTCCGGGCCAGCACCGCGAGCAGCGGCGCACCGAGGAACGCGGTCACGATGCCGACCTCGATCTCGGACGGGCGGACCACCAGCCGGCCGAGCACGTCGGCGGTGAGCAGCAGCAGCGGACCCGTGACCAGGCAGCCGGGCAGCAGCCAGCGGTGGTCGTTGCCGAGCAGTGGACGGACCAGGTGCGGGGCAGCCAGTCCGATGAACGCCAGCGGTCCGGCCACGGCGACCGCGCTGCCCGCGAGCAGCACCACGGCCAGGCCGCCGACCACCCGGATCCGGGCCACCGGCACGCCCAGCGCCTGCGCGGTCTCGTCGCCGAGCGCCAGCGCGTTGAGGGCGGGTGCCACGGCGAGGGCGCCGACCAGGCCGAGCACGAGGAACGGCAGGACGGGGGTGAGGGTGTCCAGGTGCCGCCCGGCGATCGAGCCGGCCAGCCAGAACCGGGCCTCGTCCAGGGTGCGGTGACTGGCCAGCATCAGCGCGGAGGTCCAGGAGGTGAGCACCACGGTGAGCACGGTGCCGCCGAGCGCGAGCCGGACCGGGTCGAGGTCCCCGCCTCGCCGGGACATCGCGTACGCGGCGACGGCGGCGACGGCCGCCCCGGCGAAGGCGAACCAGACGTACTCGACCGGGCGGGCGAGGTTCAGCGTGTAGATCGCGGCGACCACGAAGAGGCTCGCCCCGGCGTTGATGCCGAGGGTGACCGGGGAGGCCAGCGGGTTGCGGGTCACGCCCTGGGCGACCGCCCCGGCGACGCCGAGCGCGGCCCCGACCGCCAGTCCGATGAGCGTGCGCGGGACCCGAAGGCCCGTCACCACGTCGGCGTCACCGCCGTGGGCGGCACCGGTGAGGGCGTCGAGCACGGTGGAGAGCGGAATGGAACGGGAGCCCAGCGCAAGGCTCAGGGCGGCACACAGCACGAGCGCACACACGCCGGCGAACAGCAGCAGGGGCTGCAGGACCGCCGGAGAACGAGGCGTCGCCGGGGCTGTGGGGGCCGGCGGGTCGGTTCTCAGCACGAAGCGAGATCTTAGGTTAGGTTCGCCTAAGTTCGTCAAACCCCGACGGGCTCGGCCGATGGGGTCGACGGGTCGACCGGCGGGCCGGGCCGTGGTCGCCGGGCGCCGTGAGGCGTTGTAAGGTGAGCCTCACCTTAATCGATCATGCAGAATCGATCTCGGGAGTGCCAATGGTTCCCGGAACACCCATGCCCGTCGCGCCCTCGGTGCGTGCCGGGGCCCCGGCGCTCGTCGCCGACTACCGGCGACTGGTGGAGCTCTGCCCAGTGCTGGAGCTGCGCCTCCTGGACAGCGGCGAGCCCGACCCGCGCGCCGCCGACGGCTGGCACTCCGGAGCCCGACTCGCCGCCGACGAAAGCGCGCTGGCCGCCGTCCTGGCCGGTGCGGAGGCCCGCATCGCCGACGAGCACGGCAGTGCCCCGCGACCGCACGTCACCGCCTCCCGGCTGCTCCACCACTACGCCTGGTCGGCCTGCCTGCTGATCGCCGGCCCCTGGCACCTCTCCCGCCGAGTGCCGGCCGTCGACCCCGCCGACCTCTGGCTGCACGCCCCCACCGGTGCGCTCGCCCTGCGCCCGCGCGGCCACGTCACCCTGCCCGGCGATGTCACCATGCCTGGCCACGTCACCCTGCCCGGCGACGACGAACTGCGCGCCGAACTGCGGGCCGCCGTGGTCGCGCACCTCGGGCCGGTGCTCGCCGCGTTCGCCGGGCCCACCCGGCGCCGCGACCGCGCCCTCTGGGGCATGGTGACGGACGACCTGGCCTCCGCCCTCTGGTACCTCGGCCGGATGCTCGGCGAGGAGGACGCCTCCGTCGCCGCCGCCGAGGCCGTCCTGCCCGGTGGCACCCTGCCGCTCCCCGGCGGCGCCGACTTCCGCCGCCTGCACACCCCCGACGGGCGCGCCCACCACACCCGCACCCGGCTCGGCTGCTGCCTCTACTACGCGGTCGGGCCCGCGGCGACCGCCTGCCTGACCTGCCCCCGGACCTCCGACGAGGAACGCCTGCGGCGGCTCTGACGGCCCGTCCGCGAACCCGCCGCACCGCGGGGTTCGCTGTCAGTGGCATGGGCTATGGTCGCCGGCATGATCGATTCCACCGTGCGGGTCCGGATCGCCCGCCCCTCGCGCGACCTCGCGGCGGCCGAGCGGTTCTACGTCGGCGGCCTCGGCCTCGCCGTGCTGTGGCGCAGCACCGAGCGGGTGTCCGGCGAGCACGACCTGCTGATGGTCGGCCCGTCCGGCGGCAGCTGGCACTTCGAGCTGACGCACGACCCGGAGCGGCCGCTGGAGCCCACCCCGACGGTGGACGACCTGTTCGTCGTCTACCTCGGCGCCCCGGTGGACGAGGCCCTGGTCGCCCGGCTGGAGGAGGCCGGCGGCACCCGGGTCGAGTCCCACAACCCGTACTGGGACGAGTACGGCGTGACGGTGGCCGACCCGGACGGCTACCGGCTGGTGCTCTGCTCCCGCACCTGGGGCGCCTGAGCGTCCGGCGCCAGGGGCACCGGGTCGGCCGTAGCCGTCGGGCCCTCCTCGCGCGGTGCGGGACGGGGCGTCCGTCCCGCGGCCCCGACCGGCATCACCGCCACGCCCCGGTCCAGGTCCACGCCCAGGTGCGGCGGCCCGCCGGCCTGCGCGTCGTCCCGCAGCACGAGCTGCTCCCGCTTCTGCTCGATCTGCACCTGCTTGCCCGGGCTGAACAGGGCGTGCAGCTCGTCCAGCCCACCGGCGCCCATCCCGGCCCCGGGCCCGCGGCGCCGCGGGCGCGACGAGGACTCGTCCTGAACCTGCCACGCCGCCAGCAGCACCATCCCCAGCACCGCCACCACCGCCGCCGCCACACCCACGATCCACCCCATGCCCGCTCAACGCGGCCGCGGGGCCGTCGCGTTCCCGGGGCAGGGCCGGGAGGAGTTGGGCCGGGCTGGACCGGGCTGAGCCGGGCCGGGCCGGGCCGGGCCGGGCCCAGGACGCCGGCGCGCCGTGGGCGCAGTGCGGGCGCAGTGTGGCGAAAACCGCATGGGCGGGCGACGGGCCCACCGGATACGCTGCCGGACGAACCGGAAGGAGCGCCCTGACCATGCCCGTGCGCGGAACCCTCGTGGACATTCCGACGGCGGACGGCACCGCCGACGCCTACCTCGCCCACCCCGACGACGGCCGGGCCCACCCGGGTGTCATCCTCTACATGGACGCCTTCGGGCTCCGACCGCACCTTGAGCGCATGGCCGACCGGCTGGCCGCGGCCGGGTACACCGTGCTCGTCCCCAACGCCTTCTACCGGGCGGGGCGCGCGCCGGTCGTCGAACTGCCGGAGCTCATCGACCTGGAGCAGGCCGACGAACTGTTCGCCCGGATCGTCCCGCTGCTCGACACGCTCACCCCGGAGGCGACCGCGCGCGACGCGGACGCGTATCTGCGCTGGCTCGGCGAGTCCCCGCTGGTCCAGGACGGCCCGGTCGGCCTGACCGGCTACTGCCGCGGGGCCCTGCTGGCGCTGCGCACGGCCGCCAGTCACCCGGACCGGATCGCCGTCGCGGCCGGATTCCACGGCGGCAGCCTCGCCACCGACAGCCCGGACAGCCCGCACCTGGGCGCCGACCGGATCACCGCAGAGCTGTACTTCGGCCACGCGGACGACGACCCCGCGCTGCCGCCCGAGCAGATCGACCGGCTCGCCGCGGCCCTCACCGCCGCCGGCGTCCGGTACCGGGCCGAGGTCTACGCCGGAGCCCCGCACGGCTACACCCAGGCCGACACCAGCCGCTACGACGCCGCGGCCGCCGAGCGGCACTGGGAGGCGCTGCTCGGCCTGCTGAAGCGGGTCCTGCCGGCCTGAGGTCGTACCTGTTGACCGGGCGCCCGTTCGGCCACGCACCGGTCCGCGCGAGTCCGCACCGGTCCGCGCGGGTCCGCGCGGGTCCGCGGGAGTCCACACAGGTCCGTGCGAGTCCACACAGGTCCGCGCGGGTCCGCGCGGTCATCGGAACCGGCCCCGGGGGAGGGGCCGGACCACGATCCAGGGGGACGGCACATGAACGCCAGCCAGGACGAGCGGGCGAAGCCCGCCGGGCCGGATCTGCGGAGCGTCCAGCAGGCCGTCGCGCGGGCGCTCGGCGAGCACCTGCCCGGCGGCGTGCGCAGCGGTGAACTGGACCGCGACGGAAGGGCGTTGCGCTGGGTGGAGGCCGGGCGGGGCGGTGTCGCACCGATGGTCCTGATCGCGGGTTGCGGCACCACGGCGCTCGGCTGGTCGGCCGTCCTGCCCGAACTCGCCCGGTACGGGCGGGTCGTGGCGTACGACCGGGCGGGGTTGGGCGCCAGCGAGCCCGGTCGGGCCGCCGCCCCGACGCTGGGCGGCCAGATCGCCGACCTGGCCGCCCTCGTTCAGCACCTGGAAGCTGGACCGGCGCTCCTGATCGGGCACAGCTGGGGCGGCCAGCTGGCCCAACTCCTCGCCTGGCAGCGGCCGGAGCTGGTGGCCGGGCTGGTCCTGGTGGACCCGGCGCACGAGGAGTTCCAGCCACGGTCCATCCGGGTCGCCGAGGCGGTGCTGAACCGGCTGTGGCTGTACCGGGCTGGATCGGCGCCGACGGCGTCGGCACCGGCGTCCCTCGATGCGGAGGTGCCGCTCGATCGGGCGACGCCGCTCGATCCGGTGACGCCGCTCGACCGGGCCGAGGCGGCCGTGATCGCGCACCGGCACCAGCGGCGGGCCGTCCTCGCCGAGCAGCGGCTGACCTCCGTCGCCGTTCCGGAGATCCGGCGACGCCGCTCCACCGCGCGACCGTTCGAGATGCCGGTGACGGTCCTGAGCGCGACCCGGGGACTGCCCGGTGCGATGCGCGTCCGCTGGACCGCCCTGCAGGCGGGCATCGCGAGGAACGCCGTCCGGGGAACCCACAGCACGGTCCACGGTGCCGGTCACGCCATTCAGGCCGACCGGCCCCGGGCGGTCGTCGCGGCCGTCCGAGAGGTTTCGGATCACGCCCGATACTTCCTCATGGACTGATGATTCGTGCTCAATTCCTGTCCGGACCTGATCAACTGAGCCCGCAACCCGCTCTGGCACACTGTGTGCCGATGACCCGTCGGGGCGGGGCACGGAACACGGGGGGAGCAGGGGTATGAGCGGGGCGGGCACCGTGCTCGGCGGGCGGTACGAGCTGGTCGAGAAGATCGGCGGCGGCGCGATGGGTTCGGTCTGGAGGGCCGAGGACACCGTGCTGGCACGCCGGGTCGCGGTCAAGATCCTGCGCTCGGAGCTGCTGGAGGACGACACCTCCGCCCAGCGCTTCCGCCGCGAGGCCCAGCTCGTCGCCGCGGTCGACCACCCCGGCGTGGTGGGCGTCCACGACTACGGCGAGAGCGGCGGGGACGGCGAGGAACGCTGCGCCTACATCGTCATGGAGCTGATCGACGGCCGTCCGCTGGACAGGGTGCTCAAGGACACCGGCCCGATGAGCGTCGAGCGCACCCTCGACCTGGTGGCCGGCGCCCTGGACGCGCTGCACGCCGCGCACCGGCGGGAGATCGTGCACCGGGACATCAAGCCGTCCAACCTGATGGTGCGCGTCGACGGGCGGGTGGCCATCACCGACTTCGGCATCGCCCGGGCGCTCGCCAGCACCAAGCTGACCGCCCCGTTCGCGATCATCGGCACCGCGCTCTACATGTCCCCGGAGCAGGCCGAGGGCGTGAACCTCGGACCGGCCACCGACCTCTACTCGATCGGCGTGGTCTGCTACGAGCTGCTGGTCGGCGTGCCGCCGTACTCCGGTGACGGGCCGCTCCAGATCGCGCTCAAGCACGTCAACCAGCCGGTGCCGGAACTGCCGGACACCTTTCCGGTGTCGGTGCGGGCGCTGGTGGCCAGGGCGCTCGCCAAGAAGCCCGAGGAACGGTACGCGGACGCCGCCGCGATGGCGGCGGCGGCCCGAGCGGCCCGTGCGGCACTCGCGAGGGACGGCGGCGCGGGCGGCGCGCAGGCACCCGGGAAGGCAGGCCCCGAGGGCAGCGGGACCATTCCGCTCGGGGTCGGCGCGGGCTCGGCGGACAAGAACGGTGCGGCGGACAAGAACGGTGCGGCGGACAAGAACGGTGCGGCGGACACGAACGGTGCGGCGGCCAAGGGCGGTGCGGCGGCCAAGGGCGGTGCGGGGGCCAAGGGCGGTGCTGTCGAACTGATCAAGGGCGGCGCCGGGGCGGACCCGGCCGGGGCGGGGGCCTTGGTGGTCCCCGCTGCGGGCGGTGCCCCGGCGGCGGACGAGGTCGCGAAGGTGGAACCGCAGGCTCCCACCGAGCCCGGCCGCAAGCGGTCGCGGCGCGCCCTGCTGGTGCCCATCGTCATCCCCGTCGTCATCTCGATGGGCACGGCGACCGTGCTGCTGGTCGACCGTGGGGCGGGCGGCTCCGACGCGGTCCTGCCGCCCGGCGCCCAGCCGACCGTGGTGGTCACCGTGCCGGCGAACCCGGGCACCGCCACCGCGGCGCCCGCGACCACCACCGCGCCGGTCACCCCGGCGCCGACCGACACTCCGGCGGCCACCCCGGGCCCCGACCAGTCGGCACCCGCCGCCGGCCAGGGCCAGCCGCAGGCCCCGGTGCCGGCCGCCGGACAGGGCGGCAGCGGCGGTGCGGGCGGTTCGAGTGGTGCGGGCGGTTCGAGCGGCGGCCGGACCGGTGGTACGGGCGCGGGTACGGGTACGGCTGCGGGCGGATCACCGGCCGATCAGGTGAACAAGCCCGGCGGTGGCAACCCGCCCAACCCGCCCGCCGACCAGAACCCGCAGCCCCCGGCCCAGACCACGAGCGGCACCGGCAACACCTCGTCAGGTGCGAACAGGCCGCCGTCCTGCGGCGGCAACAGCTGGAGCACCATCGTCAGCGTGAAGGACGGCCGCACGATCGGGATGCGCGACGACAACCTGAGCGGGGACAACCCGATCCTGGTCGGCGGTCACTCGCAGTACGGCTGGGTGCGCTCGACCAATCCCGGCGCGTGGATCCTCTTCAACGCCTGCAACAACGGCGGCCCGCAGCTGGTCCAGACGATGGACGGGAAGGTCGTGCTGAGCAACGGGTTCAGCTTCCTCACCAACTGGACTGTCCGCAGCGGAAGTTCGGCCGGCTCGTACACGCTCGGCGACTACCAGAACCAGAGCTGCATGACCAACAACGGCCCCGGCAACGCGGTCACCATGGTCGCCTGCACCGCCGGCAACGCCGCCCAGGAGTGGCGGCTCCAGTGACAACCCCCGGCTGCTAGCAGCCGTCCTTCCGGTGGGCAAGGGGGATCGGGTGGCGGAACCTCGCCACCCGGGTGTCAAGGGACCGTATGGAATCTTCTACACACATGTAAAAGTCGATCGACGGTCGGCCTGTCCGGTGCTCCGGGCCCGCGTTCGGCGGGCGAGTGCCCGTAGGTGCAGGCGATCGGCCGTCGCTCTGCTCGAAACCCTTGGCGGGATGCGGTGAATTGCCCCGATTCGTCTGCCGATTGGACGCTCTTTACCCAATGGCGGGACCTGGCCAATCAGTGAAGCAGACCTGTCAATTCATCTGCTGGATTGTCATGCTTCTGGTCACCCCCTGGCGGTAGCCCCACCCCCACCCCTTGGTGGCGAGCCGCTCGACTGCACGGGGTTCCCGCACGTCAGCACCCGTCCCGCCCCACAGGGCCGACCCGGCCCCCGGGACGCGGTGCGACCGCGCCCTGACGCGGTTTCCCGGAAGGACTCGTTCGTGAAGCGTAAGCTCGCAGCCGTCGCCGTGCTCTCGGCCACGGCCCTGTTGACCGGTGTGATCCAGGTGAGCACCGCCGCCCAGGCCGCTCCCGCCCCCTCGCTGCAGGCGCAGGCCGCCCAGCAGCACGCGACCGCGCTCAAGTTGGCGGCCGGTCAGGCCGGCCCGCTGGCCAAGGCGCTCAAGCTCGGCGACAAGGAGCAACTGGTCGCCAAGGACGCCGTGGTGGACAAGGACGGCACCCGCCACCTGCGCTTCGAGCGCATCTACGCCGGCCTGCCGGTGATCGGTGGAGACCTGGTCGTCCACCAGAAGGCCGACGGCTCGGTGAAGTCGGTCGACAAGGCGGTCGCCGCACGGATCGCGCTGCCGAGCCTGACCCCGAAGATCGCCGCCGACCAGGCCGTCACCCAGGTCACCGCGGGAGTCAAGGCCACCGTCGGGGTGAGCGCCGACGCCGACGAGTCGCCGCTCACCGAGGTCCACCGGGCCGGTCGGGCCGAGCTGGTGGTCTGGGCCACCGACGGAACCCCGCGCCTGGCGTACCGCACCACGGTCGAGGGCCTGCGCGCCGACGGCACCCCGAGCCGCCAGATCCTCGTCACCGACGCCGCCGACGGCCGGGTCCTCGCCACGCACGAGACGATCGAGACCGCGGCCGGCACCGGCAACGGCGTCTTCGTCGGTCAGGTCCCGCTGACCACCACCCAGAGCGGTTCGAGCTACTCGCTCAAGGACGCGAGCCGCGGCGACCAGTCCACCAGCGACCTCAACGGCGGCACCGACGGAACCGGCTCGCTGTTCGCCAACACCAGCAACAACTTCGGCGACGGAACCGTCAACAGCCGCGAATCCGCGGCCGTGGACGCCCAGTTCGGCGCCGCCACCACCTGGGACTTCTACAAGAACACCTTCGGCCGCAGCGGCATCCGCAACGACGGCGTCGGTGCCCTGAGCCGGGTGCACTACGGCTCCAACTACGTCAACGCCTTCTGGGACGACAGCTGCTTCTGCATGTCGTACGGCGACGGAAACAACGACACCGCGCCGCTCACCGAGATCGACGTGGCCGGGCACGAGATGAGCCACGGCGTCACCGCCGCGACCGCCAACCTCAACTACTCCGGTGAGTCCGGCGGCCTCAACGAGGCCACCTCGGACATCATGGGCACGATGGTCGAGTGGTACGCCAACCTGCCCTCCAACCCGCCGAACTACTGGATCGGCGAGCTGATCAACCTGCGCGGCGACGGCAGCCCGCTGCGCTACATGGACCAGCCGAGCAAGGACGGTGCCTCGGCGGACTACTGGGACGCGAACGTCGGCAACCTGGACGTGCACTACTCGTCCGGGGTGGCGAACCACTTCTTCTACCTGCTGTCCGAGGGCAGCGGCGCGAAGACGATCAACGGGTTCAGCTACAACAGCCCGACGTACGACAACTCCACGCTCGCGGGCATCGGGCGGGACAAGGCCGCGCAGATCTGGTACCGCGCGCTGACCACCTACTTCACCTCCACCACCGACTACTCGGGCGCCCGGGCGGGCACCCTCAGCGCGGCGGCGGACCTGTACGGATCGGGCAGCGCGGAGTACAACGCCGTCGCCGCCACCTGGACGGCCGTCAACGTCAACTGAGCTGAGCTGAGCTGAGCCGAGTCCGGTGCCGGTTCCGGTGAGACCTCGGGCGTGAGCCGAGCCCGGAACCGGGTCGGAACCGGGCCGGCCCGGGCCAGGGCCGATCAGGCCCGGGCCCGGGAAGGAGTCGAGGCCCCGCCGGGCCGTGGGTGCCGGCCGGCGGGGGAGTACGGCGGGAGCGACGGTGAGCGGACCACCGTCGCTCCCGCTGTATGGCGCCTGACGATACGTCAATTTTCCTTCTCGTGCAGCTTTGGAAGAGGTTCGCGGAACAGCCGGTGGCGGGCGGCGGAGCGCGGGGCGCGAAGTAGCACCTCCACCGGGCCTCCGTACACCCAGAAAACTCGACCATCGCGGTGGTAGTGGACAACCCTCGGGAGCGGCAGTGCACTTGGTTCCGGGGCGAGCCCCCGGGTCCGTAGCGTCCCCGGCATGACGCTACTGAAGCAAAACCCGTCGAGCGCCGTCCGATGGCGCGGCCTGCTGGTCTACCTGGTGCTCGCCTACGCCGGGATGTGGGCGGCCATGACACCACTGCTCGCCGACGGCTACCGGCGCGCCGACGCCCGCGAGGAGGTCGGCGTCCTGGAACAACTCTGCATCGGGGCCGCCATGCTGGCCCCGGCGCTGGCGGCCCTGCTCGTGGTCCGCTTCGTCGAGCGCGGCGGCGGGGTGCGGGAGGCGCTCGCGCTGCGGTGGCCCCGGCCGCGGGCCCGCGCGGTCCGGGCCTGTCTGCTGCCGATCGGGGTGCTCGGCGCACTGACGGCCGGGACGCTGGTGCTCGGTGCGGTGGCGGGCGGCTACCCGTTCGCCGGCTTCGGATCGCTGGACGCGGGGCGGATCGGATCGTGGGCGCTCCAGGGCTCGATCGGGATGGTGCTGTCGCTGCCGCTGTTCTTCGGTGAGGAGATCGGCTGGCAGGGCTTCCTCTTCCCCCGGTTGCTGCGACTCGGCCGGGGCGAGGGGCAGGGCGACGGCCGGGGCGAGGGCGGAAGCGGAGGCGGTGGCGGTGGCGGTACAGCGGCGTTGGTCCGGGCGTACGTGCTCACCGGAACGGCCTTCGCGCTCTGGCACCTGCCGACGCTGCTGATGGGCGGCCAGTACCCGGGGCGGCCCTGGTACCTGGCGGTGCCCGCGCTGACGGTGAGCTGTGTGCTCGTCCTGCCGGTCTTCACCTGGCTGCGGCTGCGCTCGGGGTCGGTGGTCCCGGCGGTGCTGGCGCACGCCTTCGCGAGCAGCATGAGCGTGTCGATGGTGCGGGAGTTCGCCGCCCCGGGCGCCGAGCTGGATCCGCTCACCATGTCGCTGGCCGGCTGGCCCGGCTGGATCGTCCTCGGCGGGTTCGTGGCCTTCCTCGCCTGCACCGGGCGGCTGCGGCCGGAGCGGTACGGGCAGTGGTGACCGCCCGGGCGGCGGGTGGATGACGGGTGGCGAATGACGGGCGACGGATGACGAATGACAGATTTCATCATCTGTTATCTGTTATCCGTCCTCAGATATCTGTCGTCCGTCACCCGCCCGCCGGCGCCAGGTCCCTGCGGATCTCGTCCAGGATCAGCCCGGCGCCGGTGTAGCCGATGCCGAGCATCCACAGGCTGTCGTCCACGCCGAACACCCGCCCGCTGCGTACGGCGTCCAGGTTCTTCCAGAGCGCGCCCTCGGTGATCCTTCCCCGGTCCGACTTGGCCGCGTCCCCGTACACGGAGTAGAAGATGACGTCGGCCGCCGCCTGGTCCACCTGCTCGGGGCTGATCTCCATCGAGAAGCCGGGCTTGTCCTGATTGGCGGGCCGGCCGAGCCCGAGGTCCTTGAACAGCGAGCCGACGAAGGTGTCGTTGAGGTAGAGCCTGGTCGGCGCGCCCGCCAGGAAGCGGGCCATCTCGACCCGGGTGGCCGCCGCCCTGGCAGGCCCGCCGAGTGCGGTCACGAGGTCCCGCAGCCTGGTCCGGTACGCCGCGTCCGCGGCCTCGGCCTCGGGCTGGCGGCCCAGTGCCTCGGCGTGCAGCCGGACGTTCTCCTTCCAGGTCGGGCCGGTGGTCCTGGAGAGCACCGTCGGCGCGATCTTCGAGAGCTCGTCGTAGCGCTTGTCGTCGCGGACCTGGTTGCTCAGGATGAGGTCCGGCCGCAGTGCCGCGATCGTCTCCAGGCCGGGCTGGCCGATCGCCCCGACGGGCTTCGTCCCGGACAGTCGCTCCGCCGGCAGGTAGGCGGGGAAGGGGGCGCCCGCGGTGACGGTGGTGGCGCCGACCGGGCTGAGGCCGAGGGTGACCACCGAGTCCAGCGCGTCGGTGTCCAGGACCACCACCCGGCTCGCCCGCGCGGGCACGGTGCTCTCGCCGCGCGCGTGCCGGACCGTCCGCGTTCCGCCTGCCGAGCCGCCGCCGGTCGAGCCGGTCGAGCCGCCGCCGGTCGAGCCTGCCGAGCCGGCACCCGGCGCCGGGGAGCCGGACCCGCAGGCGGTGAGCACGACCCCGGGGGCGAGCCCGGCGGCGAGGCCGAGGGCGGCGCGGCGGCTGAGCGGTCGGGGCATCGGCGGTACCTCCAACGTGCGGGCGGGACGCGGGGATCCCTGCCCGGACAGCGGCCCGGTTACGCCTCGGAGCCGTTCTCCCGTCGCTGGCGCAGGAGTTCGGTGTACTCGACGTGCACCCGTCGGTCCATCGCGAGGGCGAACTGGGCGTCCGCGACCGTACGCGCCAGCGGCCGGACCCGCAGGATGCGCTCAGTGAGCCGGGCCGCCGCGCCGGGCGGCAACGGGGTGTCGGCGGCCAGCGCGCTGAGCAGGTGCTCGCTGACCACCTCGATGAAGATCTCGGCGATGGCGTCCACGTGCTCCTGGGTGCGTCGGCTGGCCTCCAGTACGGCCGAGAGCGGCACCCCCTCCGCCACCAGCTCGGTGGTGGCGTCCATCAGCCGGCGGCTGACGTGGGTGATGCCGTCCTCCTCGACGGTGATGTAGCCCTGGGCGATCGATTCGGCGGTGTTCTCCTCGGTGAGCTGGTCGCCGAACGCGGTCTTCAGTTCGTCCCAGTCCAGGCGAACCGGGGTCTCGTCGGACCACGGCGCGACGATCGCCGCCTCCAGTCCGATCAGCTCGGCGACGTCCCGCCCGCTCTCGCCGGCGCCGATCAGCTCGGCGATGCCGCCCAGGGTGTGGCCGCGTTCGAGCAGTTCACCGATCATCCGCAGCCGGGCCAGGTGCTCCTCGCTGTACCAGGCGATGCGGCCCTCCCTGCGGGGTGGCTGAAGCAGTTTGCGCTCGCGGTAGAAGCGCAGGGTGCGGGTGGTGATGCCGGCGGCCTCGGCCAGTTCCTCCACCCGGTACTCGCGTTTTCTGTCGCCCGCAGCAGCTCTGACCTTGTCCACGGCGATCAGCATAGGACCGCCGGCCCGGAAGGTTCCCCGAACCGGAGCCGTCATGCTTCTTCCATCCGGTGTCAGCAAGGGCTACCCTGCCAACCATGCCAGTGATTACTGGCGCGATTGGCAGGGTCCCGGAGGCGAGCCCCCGGGAGGTTCCGGGGCCGCGACCCCGGGAGAGCGCGACGATCACCGTCCCACCCTCAGGAGGTTTGCCGCATGGCACCCAGCAGCAAGCGCCCCCGCTCCGGCGCGTCCGCAGCGACCGACACCGCCGCTGCGCAGGAGCCCGTCCCGCACGTCCGGGTGGCGGTGATCGGCTCCGGCTTCGGCGGCCTCGGCGCCGCGGTCCGACTGCGTCGCGCCGGGATCACCGACTTCGTGGTGCTGGAACGGGCGGACTCCGTCGGCGGCACCTGGCGGGACAACAGCTACCCCGGCTGCGCCTGCGACGTTCCCTCGCACCTCTACTCCTTCTCCTTCGCGCCCAACCCCGACTGGCCGCGCAGCTTCTCCGGCCAGCCGGACATCCGCTCCTACCTGGAAAAGGTCGCGACCGTCTTCGGCCTCCGCCCCCACCTGCGCTTCAACACCGAAGTACTGGAAGCCCGCTGGGAGAGCGAGCAGACCCGCTGGCGGATCACCACCTCGGTCGGCCAGTGGACCGCCGACGCCGTCGTCTCCGCCGCCGGACCGCTCGCCGACCCGCAGATCCCCGACCTGCCCGGACTGAGCGGCTTCCCCGGCAAGGTCTTCCACTCCTCCCGCTGGGACCACGACTTCGACCTGACCGGCAAGCGCGTGGCGATGGTCGGCACCGGCGCCTCCGCCGCCCAGATCATCCCGTCGATCCAGCCCGGAGTCGGCAAGCTGACGGTCTTCCAGCGCACCCCGGCCTGGGTGCTGCCCCGTCGCGACCGCGAGATCACCCAGCTGGAGAAGTGGCTGCACGGCCGCCTGCCGGTCACCACGAAGATCCGCCGCGGCACGCTCTTCGCCCTCCGGGAGATCCAGGTCGACGCCTTCGTGCGCCGGCCCGGACTGCTGCGCCTGGTCCAGCGGCTCGCCGAGCGCCACATCGCCCAAGGCGTCCGCGACCCGGAGCTGCGCGCCAGGCTCACCCCGGACTACCGGATCGGCTGCAAGCGCATCCTGCTCAGCAACACCTACTACCCGGCCC
This sequence comes from Kitasatospora sp. NPDC048715, assembly GCF_043198905.1. NCBI lineage: Bacteria > Bacillati > Actinomycetota > Actinomycetes > Kitasatosporales > Streptomycetaceae > Kitasatospora > Kitasatospora sp. NPDC048715. The sequence goes on from NZ_JBICVH010000011.1 coordinate 57,639, forward strand.
TCGCGGCGGCCAACACCGAGGTCGTCTCCTCCGGCCTGCGCGAACTGCGCGGCTCCACCCTGGTCGCGGCCGACGGCAGCGAGCACGAAGTGGACGCCATCGTCTTCGGCACCGGCTTCCACGTCACCGACATGCCCATCGGCGCCCGGGTGTTCGGCGCCAACGGCACCAGCCTGGCCGAGGAGTGGAAGGACGGCATGGAGGCGCTGCGCGGCTCGACCGTGCGCGGCTTCCCGAACCTCTTCTTCGTCATCGGGCCCAACACCGGCCTCGGCAACAGCTCGATGATCCTGATGATCGAGTCCCAACTGAACTACATGATCGACGCGTTGACCACGCTCGGCTCGATCGGTGCCGCCGCGATGCAGCCCACCGCGCGCGCCCAGCGGCAGTGGAACCTCGAACTCCAGCACCGGATGGACCGCACCGTCTGGACCACCGGCGGCTGCCTCAGCTGGTACCTCGACCCGAACGGCAAGAACACCGTGCTCTGGCCCGGTTCCACCACCTCGTTCCGCCGGGCCACCCGCAAGGTCGACCTCGGCGAGTACGAGCTGATCATGCGCGCCGCACCGGCCGCCACCCGCACCACTGCCCAGGAGGTCTCCGCGTGAGCGCCCGGCTGCCCGAGGAATACGAACCGCCGCTTCCGGCCGATGAGTTGAGCGTCCGGTCGGCGGACGGCATCCGGCTGCACGTCGAGGTGCACGGCCGGCCCGGAGCGCCCACCGTGGTGCTCGCCCACGGCTGGACCTGCTCGACCGCCTTCTGGGCCCCGGTAATCCGCCGACTGTCCGACCGCTACCGGGTGGTGGCCTACGACCAGCGCGGCCACGGGAACAGCGAGATCCCGCCGAGCCGGGCCCGCTACTCGACCCGGGCGCTGGCCGAGGACCTGTCCGCCGTACTCGCGCGGACCGTTCCGGCGGGTGAACGGGCCGTCCTCGCCGGGCACAGCATGGGCGGGATGACCATCATGACCGCCGGCGGCCGTCCCGAGGTCGCCGACCGCACCGCGGCGGCCGTCCTGATCTCCACCGGGCCGGGCGACCTCGTGGCCGAACTCACCGTCCTGCCACCGGCCGTACGGCCCCGCGGCCTGCGGCGCTTCCTGCACCGGCAGCTGCTGCGCTCCCGGATGCCGCTCGGGCCGGTCTCGCCGGTCAGCCGGGTGGCGCTCAAGTACGCCACCATGGGGCCCGGTTCGTCCGCCGGCCAGGTCGAGGCGACGGCCCGGATCGTGCACGCCTGCCCGACCGCCGTCCGCGCCAACTGGGCCGCGGTGCTGGACCGGCTGGACGTCCACGCCGGGCTCGCCCGGCTCGCCGCGCCCACGGCGGTGGTGGTCGGCGCCGGCGACCGGCTGACCCCGCCCGTGCACGCCCACCGGATCGTCGCCGAACTCCCGGACCCTCAGGGGCTGTTGCTGCTTCCCGGGGTCGGCCACATGTCGCCGCTGGAGCGCCCGGACGAGGTCGCCGCCGAGATCCACCGGATGGCCGCCGCGTACCTGGCGTCCGCGCCGGCCGGTGCGGCTTCGGCCGGTGCTGGTTCGGCCGGTGGTGCTCCCGCCGGTGCTGCTTCCGCTTCCGTCGATGAGAGGACCGCCGTCGCATGAACGCCATCCCGCCGTTGTCCGCGCAGGTCGTCGTCGTCACCGGGGCCGCGCGCGGCGTCGGTGCGTCGCTGGCCCGCAAGCTCGCCCGGCGCGGGGCCAAGGTCGCCCTGCTGGGACTGGAGCCGGAGGAGCTGAAGGCCGCCGCCGCGCAGTGCGGGCCGTCCGCGAGCAGCTGGGAGGTGGACGTCACCGACCTCGACGCGCTGGAGGACACCGCCCGGCGGATCAAGGAGCACTACGGTCGGATCGACGCCGTCGTCGCCAATGCCGGGATCGCCATCGGCGGTCCGCTGACCGACAGCGACCACAAGGCGTTCAGCCGGGTCATCGAGGTCAACCTGCTCGGCAGCGTGGCCACCGCGCGGGCGTTCCTGCCGGCGCTCGCCGAGAGCCGCGGCTATCTGCTCCAGATCGCCTCGCTCGCGGCGCTGACTCCTGCGCCGCTGATGAGTGCGTACTGCGCCAGCAAGTCCGGGGTGGAGGCCTTCGCCCACTCGATCCGTGCGGAGGTGGCCTATCAGGGGGTCAAGGTCGGTGTCGGGTACCTGAGTTGGACCGACACGGACATGGTGCGCGGGGCCGACCAGGACGCCGTGCTGAAGCAGATGCGCTCCCGGCTGCCGTGGCCGGCGAACAAGACGTATCCGCTGGAGCCCGCGGTGGACCGGATCGTCGCCGGGATCGCCCGCCGGTCCGCCCACGTCTACGCGCAGGCCTGGCTGCGCGGGATGCAGCCGGTCCGCTGGCTGCTGCCGTCCCTGATCGCGGTGGTCGGCTCCCGGGACGTGGCCCGGATCGCACCCCAGCTCGCCGCCACCGCGGCGAGCCGCCTGCGCGCCGTCGGCGCCGGGGGCGCGGCGGACACCGCGGTCCGGGGGAGCCGGAGCGGGGCGGGCGACTGACGGGTGAGGACTGAGGGCTGAGGGCTGAGGGCGAAGGGCCAACGGCGGACAGCTGACAGCCGACGGACGACAGCGAACAGATGACGGACGACAGCTGACAGATTTTGAAATCTGTCAGCTGTCACCCGTTCGCCGCTCACCCGCCCCCTCCGCGATCCCCGCCAGCGTCTCCAGCGCCCGCGCGAGCACCGGCAGCGGCGGGGACGCGAGCCCGACCCGGACGGCGGAGGGCGAGCGCCGGGGGTCGACGGCGAAGGCCGCGGCGGGTGTGACCGAGATCCCGGCACGCGCCGCCTCCGCGACGAAGGCCTCCGCCCGTCGGCCCGTCGGCAGCTCCCACCACAGGTAGTACGAGCAGGGGTCGGACCGCAGCCGTCGCCCCGTCAGCACCTCGCGGGCCAGCAGCTGCCGGGCCCTCGCGTCGGCCCGCTTCGCCGTCTCCACCGCGGCCAGCGTGCCGTCCCCGATCCAGCGCACCGCCGCCTCCAGCGCGAAACCGCTCGGCGTCCACCCGCCCGAGCGCAGCGCCCCCGCCACCCGCTCGCGCAGCGCCGTCGGGACGACCGCGAACCCGGTGGTCAGCCCCGGGGCGAGCCGCTTGGAGAGGCTGTCCACGAGCACGGTGCGCTCCGGCGCGAGCGCGGCCAGCGGTGCGAGCTCGGGCCGCAGGAAGGACCAGATGGCGTCCTCGACCACCGGCAGGTCGAGCCGTCGCAGCACCGCGACGAGTGCCACCGCCCGCTCCTGCGGCAGGCTCGCGCCGAGTGGGTTCTGCAGGCGCGGCTGGACGTACACCGCGCGCAGCGGCCCGGCCCGGTGGGCGGCGGCCACGGCCTCCGGCAGCAGTCCGTGCTCGTCCACGGCCAGCGGCACCAGTACGATGCCCAGCCGATCCGCCACCGCCTTGACCACCGGATAGGTCAGCTCCTCCACGCCCAGCCGCTGCCCGGGCGGCACCAGCGCGGACAGGGCCCCGGCGATGGCCTGCCGCCCGTTGCCGGCGAACAGCAGTCGCTCCGCCCCGACCTCCCAGGAGCCGGACGACACCAGGCCCGCGAACGCCCGCCGGGCCGCGACCGTCCCGGCCGCGCCGACCGGCCGCAAGGCGTCGCCCAGCGCGTCCGGACGCAGCAGCGGCGCCAGGGCGCCCGCCAGCAGCTCGGCCTGCCCGGGGACGGAGGGGTAGTTGAGCTCCAGGTCCACGGGGGCGGCGGCCGGCTCCGCGAGCGGCACCCGGGCGCCGTCCGGTGCGCGCCCGGCCCGGACGAACGTCCCGCGCCCGACCTCCCCGACGGTCAGCCCGCGCCGGGCCAGTTCCCGGTAGACGCGTCCGGCGGTCGAGTTGGCGATGCCCCGGCTGCGCGCGAAGGCGCGCTGGGTGGGCAGCTGCTGGCCGGGCCGCAGCCGCCCGTCCGCGATCTCGGCGGCGATCCGGTCGGCGATCAGGCGGTAGTCGTCCATCGGCGGTCGGCCTCCAGAGGTCTCTCGTTGCTCGCGGCCTCGCGCACCGGCCAAGCACCAGCCCGCGCGACGGCCCGGCCCGCATTGCACCGAGTGCAAAGTCATCATTGCATTGACCCGATGGTCCGTCCTAGCCTCCTCGCATGGACGCGTTGACATCGGCCGTGGACGGCCGGGCCGTACTCGGGATCGCCGCCGTGGCCCTGGGCATGGTGCTGTCGCCCGGGCCCAACATGATCTACCTGGTCTCGCGCTCGATCGCGCAGGGCCGCCGCGCCGGGCTGATCTCGCTGACCGGGGTCGCGGCCGGTTTCCTCGTGTACCTGGTCGCGGTGACGGCGGGAGTGGCCGCGGTGTTCTCCGTGGTGCCCGCCCTCTACACCGCGATCAAGCTGGCCGGCGCCGGGTACCTGCTCTGGCTGGCCTGGAAGGCGGTCAAGCCGGGCGGCACGGCGGTCTTCGCCCCGCAGCAGCTGCCGCCGGACCCGCCGCGCCGGCTGTTCGCGATGGGCTTCCTGACCTGCCTGCTCAACCCCAAGATCGCCATCATGTACATCTCGCTGCTGCCCCAGTTCGTGGCCCCGGAGCGCGGCCACGTCGCCGTGCAGAGCCTGCTGCTGGGCCTGGTCCAGATCGCGATCGCGATCACCGTCAACGGCCTGATCGCGGTGAGCGCGGGCGGCATCGCCGCCTTCCTCAACCGCCGCCCCGGCTGGCTGCGGATCCAGCGCTACGCGATGGGCACCGTCCTCGCCGGCCTCGCCGTGCGCATCGCCGCCGACCGCGCCAAGGCCGTGGCGGTCTGAAGCCATAGTGCTCCGAGGCCGTAGCGGTCCAGGGGCGAGGTGCGAGATGCGAGATGCGAGATGCGAGATGCTAGGTGCTACGGCCGGTGGCGGTCCGCAGCACCTCGTACCCCGCCTGGACGAAGCGTCCGCCACGCTTCGGGCCGGTGTTGGCGAGGGCCGCCACGGCGGTCGCGCCCGTCGGAGAGAACCCGACGAAGGCGGTGAACCCCCGGGTCGCGCCAGTGTGGAAGTACAGCTCGCGCCCGCCCGAGCGGCGGTGGTTCCACACCAGGCACAGCTCGTCGGGGGAGTGCGGAAGCCGCAGCCTGACCCGTTGGACCTCGGCCAGTGGCGTACCCAACTCGCCGCCCTCCTGGTCGAGATGGGCCTGGAGGTAGCGCAGCAGGTCGCTTCCGCTGGCCCGTACCGCGCCCGCGCCCGGCAGTCCGGGGATCCGCCAGGTCGGCATCGCCCGTTCACGCCGGTAACCGGTCGCCCGGCTCGGCGAGTCCGGCGAGTCCGGCGCGTCCGGCGCGCATGTGGTGGCATCGAGTCCCAGTGGCACCAGGACCCGCTTGGCGAGCAGCTCCCCGTACGGCAGTCCGCCCGTCTCGGCCAGCAGTCGCCCGAGCAGTCCGACCCCGTAGTTGGAGTACCGGTACGTGCTGCCGGGCCTGCCGCGCACGGTGGTTCGGGCCAGGGCGGCTCTCAACCGGTCGTCGTCGAATGCCGCGTACGGGTTGGTCTGCCAGGTCGGCACGGCTCCGGCGAGCAGTCCGGGCGGCAACCCGGGCAGCCCCGAGGTGTGGGTGGCGAGGTGCAGCAGCCGGATCGGCTCGGGGGAGCGGACGGTCATCGGACGCCAGTCGGGCGGCAGTCGGTGTTCGACCGGGTCGTCGAGGGCGAGTTCGCCGCGCGTGGCCAGGTCGGCGAGCAGCAGCGCGGTGAACGTCTTGCTGACCGAGCCGAGTTCGAAGACGGTGTCCGGGGTGCATGCTGCCGCCCGCCCTCGCGCGAGGCGCCCGAAGCATCGCACCTCGCCCTGTCCTTCGCGCGCCACGGCCACGGTGACCGCGGTCGCGTACGGCGCGGCCGCCCGCACTGCCGCACGGACGGCCGTGTCGAGTTCGTTCATGCGGCCGCGATGTCGGCGGTTTCGGCGCCGTCCGCGCCGCCGAGTGCCCGGGAGAGTGCGACCGTCGAGGCCACGACCGCGACCACGCCGGTGTGTTCGTGTGCGCGGATGGCCAACTCCTCGTCGTCCTCGATCGGTTCGTTGTCCCGGGGCACCAGGCCGTCCGCCCGCTGCACCGAGGCCAGGGCCTCCCAGCCGGACCGCCCGGTGATGGGTTCCCCGATGCACGAGTCGACGATCAGCAGCTCGCCGACCAGGTCCCACTCGCCGATCTCCAGCCAGATGTCGAGCCAGACCGGCAGCCAGTCGTGCAGGTAGTCCCGCATCGGCTCGGGCAGGTCCTGGGGTCGGGCGCCCCAGTCGGTGAGGTGGAAGACGGTGTGGGTGACCTGGTAGGCGGTGGACCAGGAGACGGTCCAGGGTTCGGGGAGCGCGCCGAGCCAGGTGCGGGCTGCGAGCGTGGCCCAGTCCGGCCGGTGGCTGAGTCCGATGATCCGACGCGCGTTGGCCACGGCCAGCTGCCGGCTGCCCTGGATCTCGACGGCGTGCACGGCCCGCAACCGGCTGAGTGATTCGAGCAACTCCTCCAGTGCGGCGTGCCGGTGGCCGAGCCGGGCGAAGTGGGCGTACGTCTCCAGCGGGTCCGTGATGGTGACGTACCGCAGCTGGCGCTCGTAGAGCATGTCGCCCTCGCGCAGCTGGCCCCAGGCGGTCGTGAGGAGGTCGCGCGCGGCAAGGATGTCCTGCGGTCCGGCGACCCCGTCGCGCAGCACCAGGGAGGAGGCCATCGCGACCTCGCAGAGCGGCTTGTAGATGTCGTCCGGTTCGGAGAGGTTGATGACGCTGTTGTCCGCGAACTTGCCGTAGCTGCCCTGGTACGAGGTGTGCAGCCAGGACAGCGCGCGGGTGCCGAGCTGTTGGGCGATGGTGAGCGTCTGGGTGTCGGTCATGCCGGGCTTCCCTCCAACAGGCGCTGGGCGACGGCGAGTTCGAGGCGCGTCCGGACGGCTCCGATGCCGACCAGGCGGGTCCGGTCCAGGACCGGTTCGACCTCGAGCCGTGGCGGGAGCCCCTCGGCGCTCGTCCAGGCGAGCCAGCGGGCGAGCCGTACGGCGGTGGTGAAGTCCCGTCGGAGCATGGAGCGGACGGTGCCGTGGGCGAGGTGCAGGGTGCCGGAGCGGGCGGCGTCGTGCACCGGACCGTCCAGTCCGGGCAGCGCGAGCACGGACAACTGCGCCATCCGTACCGACCAGGACTGCCAGCCCAGGTCGGCCGGTCCGGGCACGGGGGAGGGCGGTGAGGCCGGTGCGGCGTCCCCGTACGGTGTGCGGGCGAGCAGCCGGTCGATCGCCCAGTCCTGCCAGGCGATGACCAGCGCGGCCTCGGCGGATGCCGGTGCCGGGGCGGGGAAGGCCCGTCGGGCCTCGGCGAGCAGCGCGGCGGTGGGTCCGTCGGGCTCGGCCCCGGCGAGCAGTTGCGGGGTGAAGAGGTCGGCGCCGAGCACGCGCACCGCGGCCAGCAGCGGGCGGGGCGCGGCGGTGTCCGGGTCCGCGAGTGCGGCCGCACCCCCGGCGCCCCGGAGGGCGTCGAGGGTCCGGCCGGCCACCCGCTCGACCGCCGCGGCGTACTCGTCACGGAGAGGGGTTTCGGCGAACGGCATGGTGGTGAGCTACTCCTTCAGGAGACTCGGGAAGGGCGCGGGGGCCCCAGGGGCGCACGGCCCGGTGGGGCGAGGAGGCCCGGCTACCTGATCGGCTTCTCCTTCGGTCCCTTCGGGGAGAGCAGGACCAGGCCGAGCAGGAGCAGGAGCCCCGCGGCCTCGGGCGAGTACGTGGGCGCGTCGGACACGACGGCCTCTTCCTCCACCATCAGGCTCGCGAGTGTCTCGGCCTCAAGCGTCGCGCTGCGTGACGTCGTTGCCGTTCCGGTCCGGAACTGAGTAAGCATCAGAAGTGCCTCCTCGTCTGGATTTCACCGCCCGGTCGGACGATGCCCCCGTTCGACAGTACGAGCACCTCCGGTGACCTGCATCCGCAGCCCGCTGAGCTGGGGCATTGCCCTGGATGTGGGCCCTGTCGAGGCGAGTCGGTACGGTCGGGGCATGACCACAGCCTTGATCACCGGCGCGACCGCCGGCATCGGAGCCGCCTTCGCCCGCCGGCTCGCCCGCAGCGGCTACCAGCTCGTGCTGGTGGCCCGGGACACCGAGCGCCTGGAGCGCGCAGCCGCCGACCTGCACGGCAGGTACGGCATCGAGGCGGAGGTGCTGGCCGCCGACCTCGCGACGGACGAGGGCATCGGCGCCGTGGAGGCCCGGCTCGCCGACGCCGCCCGCCCGGTGGACCTCCTGGTCAACAACGCCGGCTTCGGCAACAAGGGCGCCTTCGGCACGGTTCCGCTCCAGGACGAGCTGGCCATGCTGAAGGTGCACATCGAGGCGATCCTGCGGCTGACCACGGCCGCCCTGCCCGGCATGCGGGAGCGCGGCCGCGGTGCGATCGTCAACGTCGCCTCGGTGGCGGCCTTCCTGCCGCGCGGCACGTACGGCGCGAGCAAGGCCTGGGTGGTGAGCTTCACCCAGGGCGTGCTGCGCGACCTCGGCGGTACGGGCGTGCGGATGATGGCGCTGTGCCCGGGCTTCACCCGGACCGAGTTCCACCAGCGGGCCGGGATGGGCACCGGCAACATCCCGTCCTGGTCCTGGCTCTCCGCCGAGCGGGTGGTGGACGAGGCGATGCGGGACCTGGCCCGCGGTCGGTCCGTGTCCGTGCCGGGCAAGCGGTACAAGGCCGCCGTGGCCATCGCGCGGGTGCTGCCCTCCGGCAAGCTCGGCGGGTTCTCCTCGAAGGCGGCGCGCACCTACCGGACCAACTGACGGCCGGGGCGGTCGGGCGGTCGGGCGGTCGGGCGGTCGGGTACGGGCGCGGGTCCTGGGCGGCCGCCGGGCTCCGGGCGGCCGGCTGGCCGGGGCGGTCGGGCGCGGGTCCCGGGCGTCCGCCGGGTCCCGGCCGGTCGGGCGGTCCGCGGGTCGGCGGGGGTCGAGGAATAGAGCAACCCTCACTATTAGCTTGTCTAACTATGAGCTATCCTCGCTATGCTGACCCCAGTCCGACCGTCCGCCCGACCGTCCCACCCAGGGAGGCCCGTCCTTGAGGCCCACCGCCATCGACTGGACCCCGCCCGAGCGCGCCGAGGGCGAACCCCGCCCCTCGGCCGAGTGGCGCCGCATCCTCGCGCTCTTCCGCCCGTACCGGGGCCGCCTGACCGTCGTCGGGCTGCTGGTGGCCGCCTCCGCGGTGGTCTCGGTCGTCTCCCCGTTCCTGCTCAGGGCCGTCCTGGACATCGCCATCCCGCAGGGCCGTACCGGGCTGCTCAGCCTGCTCGCGCTCGGGATGATCCTGACCGCCGTGGTGAACAGTGTCTTCAACGTCCTCCAGACGCTGATCTCCACCACCGTCGGCCAGCGCGTGATGCACGACCTGCGGACCTCCGTCTACGGCCACCTCCAGCGGCAGTCGCTGGCCTTCTTCACCCGGACCCGCACCGGCGAGGTGCAGTCCCGGATCGCCAACGACATCGGCGGCATGCAGTCCACGGTGACCTCCACCGCGACCAGCCTGGTCTCCAACCTGACCGCGGTGGTCGCCTCGGTCGTCGCCATGGTCGCCCTCGACTGGCGGCTGACCGTCGTCTCGCTGCTGCTGCTCCCACTGTTCGTCTGGATCAGCCGCCGGGTCGGCCGGGAGCGCAAGAAGATCACCACCGAGCGGCAGAAGCAGCTGGCCGCGATGAGCTCGGCGGTCCAGGAGTCGCTGTCGGTCAGCGGCATCCTGCTCGGCCGCACGATGGGCCGCTCCGGTTCGCTGGCCCGGGAGTTCACCGACCAGTCCGACCAGCTCGCGGACCTGGAGGTGCGGGCCAGCATGGCCGGGCGCTGGCGGATGAACACCATCATGATCGTGATGGCCGCGATGCCCGCGCTGATCTACTGGGCGGCCGGGCTGACCTCCGCCGCCGGCGCGCCGATCGTCTCGGTCGGCACCCTGGTCGCCTTCGTCACCCTCCAGCAGGGCCTCTTCCGCCCGACCGTCAGCCTGCTCTCCACCGGCGTGGACGTGCAGACCTCCCTGGCGCTCTTCCAGCGCATCTTCGAGTACCTCGACCTGCCGGTGGAGATCGACGAGCCGGCCGACCCGGTCACCCTGACGGGCATCCGCGGCGAGGTCCGCTTCAAGGACGTCGACTTCCGCTACGACCCGGAGCAGGAGCGCCCGACCCTGGCCGGCGTCGACCTCACCGTCCCGGCCGGGAGCTCACTGGCCGTGGTCGGCGAGACCGGCTCGGGCAAGACCACCCTCAGCTACCTCGTGCCGCGGCTGTACGACGTCACCGGCGGGCAGGTCGCCCTGGACGGCGTGGACGTGCGCGAACTGTCCTTCGACACCCTGGCCCGAGCCGTCGGCGTTGTCTCCCAGGAGACCTACCTCTTCCACGCCTCGGTCGCCGAGAACCTGCGCTTCGCCAAGCCCGGCGCCGACGACGCGGAACTGGTCGAGGCCGCCCGGGCAGCGCAGATCCACGACACCATCGCCGCCCTCCCGGACGGCTACGACACCCTGGTCGGCGAGCGCGGCTACCGCTTCTCCGGCGGCGAGAAGCAGCGCCTCGCGCTCGCCCGGACGATCCTGCGCAACCCGCCGGTGCTGATCCTCGACGAGGCCACCAGCGCGCTCGACAACCGCACCGAGCGCGCCGTCCAGCAGGCCGTGGACACCCTGGCCGCCGGCCGCACCACGATCACCATCGCGCACCGGCTCTCCACCGTCCGCGCCGCCGACCAGATAGCCGTCCTGGACCGCGGTGAGGTGGTCGAACTCGGCACCCACGAGGAGCTGGTGGCGCTGGACGGCCGGTACGCGGCGCTGCTGCGCCGGGAGGTGCCGGAGGCCGCCGGGCAGCCCGAACCGGCCGTGCTCGGGCGCGTGTGACGACCCGGGCGCGGGCGCGTGCGACGACCCGGGGCGCGGGTGCGAGCGTGGGTGTGCGCGCCGGTGACGGACGCGGCGGTCAGGCCGCCTTCGGCACCTCGTTGTAGCTCTCCGCGACCTCCTGGCCGGAGAGCCGCTGGATGGCCGCCATGACCTCGTCGGTCACCTGCCGACGGGCCTTCAGCGAACGGGCCTGCCCGTGCAACTCGTCGAAGTGCAGCGGCTCGCCGAAGCGGACCGTCACCTTCTTCAACCGCGGGATCCGCTTGCCCACCGGCAGGATCTGCTCCGGACCCTCCAGCGCCACCGGCACGACCGGCACGCCCGCGGTCAGCGCGAGCCAGGCGACGCCCGTCTTGCCCCGGTAGAGCCGGCCGTCCAGCGAGCGGGTGCCCTCGGGGTAGATGCCGAAGGCCTTGCCGTCCTCCAGGATCTCCAGCGCCGACTCCAGCGAGGCCTGAGCGGAACGGTAGGTGCCGCGCTCGACCGGCACGGCGCCGATGGCCTCGAAGAAGTCCTTGGAGAGCCGGCCCTTGAGCCCGGTGCCGGTGAAGTACTCGGCCTTCGCGAGGAAGTGGACCCGGCGCGGGGCGGTCAGCGGGATCACCACGCTGTCGATGAAGGACAGGTGGTTGCTGGCCAGGATCACCCCGCCCTTGCGCGGCACGTTCTCGATTCCCTCGATGGCCGGCCGCCAGATCCCCCGCGAGACCGGTTTCAGCACCAACTTGGTGACGAGGTCGAGCACGATTCCCTCCCTGGACGAACGACCGCCCGGGAGGAGCCCGGGCCTGCAATCAGATCCGCAGACTACGACACCCACCCCCGCGCACGTCCACTCCCGGCGACCGTGGCGCGCGCCACGGCCGGGTAGGGTACGGCCGTCCGAACCGAGCGACACCCGCAGTACCCAGGAGGGCACGATGGAGACCACCGAGGCGATCAAGGCCTTTTTCGACCGTTTCGACAAGGACGGCGACGGCAGGATCACCCCGGCCGAGTACGCCCTGGCCGCCAACGAGATGGGCGACCACGACGTCACCATCTCGATGGCCGAGGCGCTGATCCACAGCATGGACACCAACCACGACGGCGTCCTGACCTTCGAGGAGTTCCTGGCCGCCCGCCGGCGCTGAACCCGCGCCGACGGGGCCGGTCGCCGTACCGGCGGCACCGGCCCCGTCCGGAGGCCCCCGCTGTTCCCCGCAGGGCCCTCGCTGTTCTCCGCAGGGCCCTCGGCAGGGGCCGCTACTCCTCCACCGGGAACACCCGGCGCACCACCCGCTCCGAGGCCCCGCCGTCGTCCCAGACGCAGAACTTCGCCCGGAACCGCGCCCGCGCCGCCGGCTCCGGGTCGCCCGCCAGCAGCGCCCGCGCCAGCCCGTCCGCGTCCACCGTGACCGCGCCCGGCGGCTCCGCGAACAGGTCGAAGTAGACGCCGCGTTCCCGCTGGTACTCCTCCCAGTCCGGGGCGAAGATCACCACCGGCCGGTCCAGCACCGCGTAGTCGAACATCATCGACGAGTAGTCCGTCACCAGCACGTCCGCCGCGAGGTAGAGGTCCTCGACGGTCGGGTGCGCCGAGACGTCCACGATCCGCGCCGATTCCGCGCCGGCCGCCGACAGGTCGCCCGGACCGTCGGTGTGGAAGTAGTGGGTGCGCACCAGCAGCGTGAAGTCCGGGCCCAGCCGGCGCGCCAGCGCCGCCACGTCCAGCAGCGGCACGTAGCCGCCCTTGCTGCCGCGGTGGGTCGGCGCGTACAGCACCGCCCGGGTGTCCGGCCGCAGCCCGAGCCGCTCGCGCATCGCCCGGACCTCGTCCGGAGCGGCGTTCGCCAGCCGGTCGTTGCGCGGGTATCCGGTGTCCAGCATCTCGTACCGGCCGGGGAAGGCGCGGGCGAAGTGCCCGCTGGTGTGCGGGTTGGGGGAGACCAGGAAGTCCCAGCGGTCGACGGCCTCCTGGAGCAGCTCGAAGTCCATCCCCTCGGCCGCCGCCGGGTGGTCGCGCAGGTCCATGCCCATCGCCTTGAGGGGGGTGCCGTGCTGGGTCTGGACGTGCACCGTGCCCGGCCGCTTCGTCATGGTGCGGGGGAAGTTGACGTTGTTGACGAAGTACTTGGCGGTCGCCATCGCCCTGAGGTAGGCGGGGGTGTTGACGATCACGTGCGGAACCCCGGGCGGCAGCGCGGCGGCCTGGGCGCGGTTCTCCACCACCCACACGCCCCGGATCCGCGGGGCGAGTTCCTTCGCCTTCTCGTAGATCGCCGCCGGGCTGCACGCGTAACCCCGGTGCCAGTAGGCGGCGTAGACGGCGAGGTTCTCGTCCAGCGGCAGCCGGCGGAACGCGTTGTACGCGGTGAACCGGGCGCCGCTGCGCATCCCCTTCTTCACCGCGGGTGCCACCGCCCGTGCCCCGCGCTTGAGTTCGCGCGGCAGCCGCCCGGTGCGGCGCAGCTCCGCGTAGGCGATCCGGGCGCCGCGGGCGGCCAGCCGGTACTGCACGCCGCGCACCCCGCCGGGGAAGCGGTAGCCGGCCGGGCGGTGGCGGTCGAAGTGCCGGGCGATCCGCCGGAAGAAGTCCTTGCGCAGGTCGGCGGGGACCAGCCCGGGGGTGTCGTAGACGTTCAGTGCCTGGCGGACGGTCCGGTCGAAGACCAGGGTGCGCAGCGGGTCCGGGACCGGCCGGCCGGGGCGGTCCGGGCGGTCCAGGAAGGCGAAGATCGCGTCGTACTGGGCGAACACGTCCGCGTGCTTGGGGGAGGAGGTGGCGGTGATCGCGCCGTCCCGGCCGCGCCGGTAGAAGTAGCAGGGGCGGTCGAGGTAGCGCAGCCGCTCGGCGGCCAGCAGCGCCGGGTAGGTGACCGAGATGTCCTCGTAGTAGCCGCGGCCGAAGGAGACGCCGAGGCCGTCCAGGAACGCGCGGCGGAACAGCTTGTTCCACACCGACATCACGGTCTGGAACAGCGCCGGGTGCTCGGCCAGGGTGCAGCCCTCGACCAGCGGGGAGCCGGCCAGCACGTGGCGCCAGGGGTTGGGCTCCGTCCCGCCGTCCGGGTAGACGTGGGTGAAGTCGGTGATCAGCACGTCGGCGGGGGTCTCCCGGCGGCGCTCCTGCGTCAGCTCGTCCAGCAGCGCGCCGACCGTCCCCTCGGGCACCCAGTCGTCGCTGTCCACGAACCAGACGTACTCGCCGCGGGCCTGCGGCAGGGCGGCGGTGCGGGCGCCGCCGAGGCCCTGGTTCTCGGTGAGGTGCAGCACCCGCAGCCGGCTGTCGCGGGCCGCGTAGGCGTCCAGGATCGCGCCGGAGCCGTCGGGGGAGAGGTCGTCGACCGCGATCACCTCGAAGCGGGTCTCCGCGGCGGGGGTGTCGCCGAGGATCGAGTCGAGGCAGTGCGGGAGGTACCGCTCCACGCCGTGGACCGGGAGCACGATGCTGAGGAGGAGGGACACGCTGGCCGAGTGTACCGATCCACCGGGTGTCACCTGCGCGGACGTCCGGTGCGGGGCTTCCGGGGTGGTGGCCGGGGCGGTGACCGGGGGTGGCGGTGGTGGTGGGGCGGGGTGGCGGCCACGGTGGGGCGGCTCGCGGCAGGGGCCGTGGTGCACCCGGAACCGCCGGTGCCGGGCCCCTTGCGGGACGGCACCGGCAGTCAGGTGGCGGTCCGGCCGACCCTCGACGGCCGACCGCCGGTCCGGGCACCGCGCGAGCCGGGCCACCGCAGCGTCGAGGCGGCCGGGCAGTGGCTCGCGGGAGCCGGAGTTCTTCATCAATCGAACACACGCTTGGGTGCGGTGCGGGCACTGGCGTGTGCATCAGATACTGCTTGGAGGTTCGGCGGGAGTCAATCCCTCGAATGTGTTCACTTCCTGAAGTCGGTCGGTCACGGTGTCGGCCGGCGCCCGGTTCAGCCGGGCCGTGCACGGATCGGGCGCGGCGAACGCCCCCCGATGATCGCTTTGTCGATGTGGCGGCCGTCTCGCGGCTGTCCCCTATATGGCGGCGCGAGCGGGGCGCGGGTGGGGCGCGGGCCGGCTGCGGGGTGGGGCGCGGGCGGGTCGCGGGCGGGTCGTCGGTGGGGTGCGGGCGGGCCGCGGGGCCCGGATCCGCAGGGGCGCCGCCGTGCGCCGGGTGAGCGTCGTGCGCGTGCCGTGCGTACGGTTGCCGCACCCGCGCCTGTCGGACCGGGTGACGTACGGCCGGTCGTGCACCATCATTGATGCCTAGTCGTGACCGGCCTGGTGGCCCCTGGTGCTTCGTCAGTTGACGCCGCACGATACGGTGGCACAACACCAAGGACGGTTGCGCGAAGGCCGTCCTTCACGGATAGTCTTCGCCTCACGGCCCTGGCGCCTCGTAGGGGTGGGAAAAACTGATGGAACACATGCAAGTGCGGACTCGGCCCCGCGTGCCGGCGATCCAGTGCGGTGTCGGCACGACCGGCCGCCGGATCGACCGACACCTGGCCGTGCTCGGCGCGCCCGCACTCCCGGCGGTGGACACCGCCGAAGCGCTCGGGTTGATAAGGGAGCTCACGCCGCGCGGCGCCGAGGCCCCGACGACCCGTCGTCGCCACACCAGGATCTCGCTGCTGACGCCGCTGCGTCGGCTGCGGCGGAGCCTCTTCGGCGGGCGCGGCTAGTTCGACCGGCGCGGTACGGGTCCCTCCCCGCCGCCCGGTCGGGAACCGACCCGGTGGACCGTCCGGTCCACCGGGTCTTCGGTGTGTCCGGACGATGTCCAGGGTTCGGGCCCGGTGAAGGCCCCGGGTGGCGGCTCCGGCACGTGCCCCGCCGTCCGGGTGATGTGGTCTGAACCTTTCACCCTACGCGAGTTCGCCTCCCCGGCGCGGCGACTCGGCGAGGGAGTACGCCCGGCCCGCTGGCCTGGGACAGGATGGCGCCATGGCGGACAACAACCACTCCACCCGGACCGGCTCCTTCCCGGACACCACCTTCCAGAGCGGCACCATCGAGATCACCACCGGCAGCCGCGAGGTCGCGCTCGACATCACCGACCGCTGCGCCGCGTTCCTCGACGAACGGGCCACCGGGCGCGACGGCCTGCTCAACATCTTCGTCCCGCACGCCACCGCGGGGATCGCGGTGCTGGAGACCGGCTCCGGCAGCGACGACGACTTCCTCGCCACCCTGCGCGACCTGCTCCCGGCCGACGACCGCTGGCGCCACCGGCACGGCAGCCCCGGCCACGGCCGGGACCACGTGGTGCCCGGCCTGGTCGCCCCGCACGCCACCCTGCCGGTCCTCGGCGGCCAACTGGCCCTCGGCGTCTGGCAGTCGGTGGTGCTGATCGACACCAACGGGGACAACCCGCGCCGGACCGTCCGGCTGTCCTTCCTCGGCTGACCTTCCTCGGCTGACCTCGGCGCGGTGCGCGCGGGGCCCGGGCGCGCTCGGCGGGTTCGATGGGTCCGGCGGGCTTCGCGACTCAGCGGACGTGCGAGGCCACCGCGGCGAGGTAGCGCTCGATCGCCAGGTGCTGGCAGAGCAGGGCCACCGGGCGGCCCAGCCTGGCGTACCAGGCGGACAGCCGGGAGAACGCGGTGACCTCGAACCACACCTCGCCGTCGGCGTCCATCGACACCAGGAACGCCTCCTCGCCACGCTCGGGGTGCCCGGGGAGGGTTCCGTACCCGAATCCGATCCGGTCCGGCTCGTCCACCGTCCACACCACCCGGCAGGGGATCACCAGCCGCGGCCGCCGGCTCCCCGGCAGGTTCAGCCGCAGCAGCACCGTCCCGCCCTCCCGGGCCGGGCCGGCGGGGTACACCGCGAAGCCGGTGCCCAACTGGCTGCCCCAGTCGAGCACGTACCGACCGGCCCGCTCCAGAACCTCCGCGCCGCGCCCCAGGTGGACCCGCCGCCGCAGGTGGGCGTAGCCGTCCGGCAGCCGTCCGCCCCCGCCCAGGGTGGCGCCCACCTCGGGGTACGACGGGGCGGTGGCGCGGGCGGCGACGAGACGTCGGTGCAGGTCGGTGGGCATGCCGGTCACGGTAGCCGCCGGGCGGGAGAGGGCCTGCGGCGGGGCGGGATGGGTTTCAGGGAACGGGTTTCAGTGAACAGATTTCAGATGACGGATTTCAGCGAACGTCTTCTGAAATCTGTTCGCTGTCATTCGTTCGCCGGGACGCTCGGGCCGGCTCGGCCAGGACCGAGCCTGTTGCAGCTCAGCGGGGAGCGGAGTAGGAAGGCGGCATGAACGACACCGGTACGAACCAGGAAGCGGCCGTCTGCGAACTCGCGTCCGAGGGCGAAGCGGAGGCGGCGCTGCGGCACGACCCGGAGGCGACCGGGCCGCGCGCCGACTGCGTGCTGTGCGGGGAGCCGACCGAACTGCCCGCCGACCGGCCCGGCAGCACCCTCTGCCCGGTGTGCGCCTGGCAGCAGGCGCAGCGGATCGCCTGCTCGGGCTGATCCACGGCCGACCCCGGCCCCCCCGGGTCGGCCTACGCGTCCTCCCGCCCGGCCAGCGCCAGGTTCGAGCCGCGCCGCCCCTTGCGGACCAGCAGCTGGGCGGGGATGCGGCTGCGCAGGTCGGCGACGTGGCTGACGATGCCGACCGCGCGGTCCCGCTCGCGCAGGCCGTCCAGGACGTCCATGACCTCCTCCAGGGCCTGCTCGTCGAGGGTGCCGAAGCCCTCGTCGATGAAGAGGGTGTCCAGCGGCATGCCGCCGGCCTCGTCGGTGACCACGTCGGCCAGTCCCAGGGCGAGGGAGAGCGAGGCGAAGAAGCTCTCGCCGCCGGAGAGGGTCGCGGTGTCCCGCTCGGTGCCCGTCCACGCGTCGACCACCCGCAGGGCCAGGCCCGAGCGCTTGGTGCCGCTGCCCCGGTCGTCGCTGTGCACCAGGGTGTAGCGCCCGCCGGACATCCGGACCAGTCGGTCGCTGGCCGCCGCCGCGACCTGTTCCAGCCGGGCCGCCAGGACGTACGACTCCAGGCGCATCCGCAGCCGGTTGTCGGCGGCGGTGCCGGCCGTGAGTGCGGCGAGCCGGGTGATCCGCCCGTACCGGTCCAGCGCGGGGGCCAGTTCGGCGGCGAGTCCGGTCAGCTGCCGCCCGATCGTGGCCAGCGCCCCGCAGCGCTCGCGGGCCGCCGCATGGGCGGCGTGCGACCGGCCGAGCCGGTCGGTGGCGGCGCCGAGCTCGGCCGCGACGGCGGGCAGGTCCACCGGCGGACGGCCCGCGGCCTCGGCCAGTTCCGGCAGCTCCAGCTCGCGGCGGACGGCGGCGGTCTCCGCGCGGTGCCGCTCCAGCCGGGCCTCCAGCCGCTCGCGCTCCTCGCGCGGCAGCAGCACCGCCAGGGCCGCCGCCGGGTCGGGGAAGCCCGCCGCGGCGGCGGCCTTGCCCAGTTCGTCCTCGGCCTCGTCGAGTCGGGCCGCCGCCTCCGTCCGGGCCCGGGCGGAGTTCGCCGCCGCGGCGACCGCCTCGGCGAGCCGGGTGAGGGCCGCGGCCCGGTCGGCGACCGAGGGCGCGTCGCCCCGGGCGGCCGCCACCCGGGCGGTCAGCGTCTGCTGCTCGGTGCCGAGCGCCAGCAGCCGGTCGGAGAGGACGGCGGCGCGCTCCTTGGCCTCCTGCAGCTCGTCGACCCGGCGGGTGCGGTCCTGCGACAGCCGGGCGATCTCCTGCTCGACCCGGCCGAGCGCCTCCGCCGCGTGCCGTGCCCCGCGATGCTGGTCCTCCAGCCCGGCCAGGGCCTGCGCGAGCGTCTCCGTCGTGTCCGGCCCGGCCGCGCCGGCGGCGGTGGCCTCCCGCACCCGCAGTGCGGTGAGCGCCTGGTCGGCCTCCGTCCAGACCAGCTCGGCGTCGGCCTGGGCCCGGCGCGCCCGCTCCTCGTCCTCGGCGCCGACCCGCCCGCCGGGCGCGGCCTCGGCGGGCGCCGGGTGCTCCGGCGAACCGCAGACCCGGCAGGCCTCTCCCGTGCGCAACTGCTCGGCCAGCTCGGCGGCCATGCCGCTCAGCCGGCGGTCCCGCAGGTCCAGGCTGTGCTCCCGGGCGTCCAGCGCGGCGGTGCGCAGCGCGACCGCCCGGGGCTCGGCCGCGGCGATCTCGGCGCGCAGGCCGTCGCGCTCCCGCGCCGCACCGAGGCGTCCGGTCAACTCGGTGCGCTGCCCGTCCAGTTGCTCGACCCGGGCGGTCGCCGACCGGGCCTCGGCGTGCTGCTGCTCCAGACGGCCCAGTTCGCCCTCGAACTCGGCGAGCCAGTCCTCGGCCTCCTCGGCCAGTTCCTCGGCGGCCCGCCGGTCCTGTGCCAGGGAGCCCTGCTCGTGGGCGAGTTCGGCGCAGCGCCGCTCCTCCGCCCGGGCCGCCTCCAGCCGGACCACCTCGGCCCGCAGCCGCAGTTCGGCCTCGGCCAGCCCGGCGGCGTCGGCCCCGGCGAGATCCCGGCCCCCGGCACCGGATCCGGCCAGCAGCTCGCGGTGCCGGCGCTCCAGCTGCCGCGCGCGCCCGAGTGCCTCGGCCGCGCTCTCCCGCAGCCGCAGGGCGGACTCCACCCCGACGGCCTCCTGCGCGGCGGCGAGCCGCCGCCGGTCCGCCGTCGCTGCGGGCTCGAAGCCGGCCAGCCGCTCGGCCCGGTCCAGCGCCTCGCGGTGCCGGCGCTGGCGACCGGCCAGCTCCTCGGCGGCCTCGCGGCGCTCCTGGGCGGCGCGCTGGGCGGCCCCGGCGCCCGCGAGGGCGGCCTCGGTGACGGTGAGCTGCTCGGCCGCGCCGCTGCGCAGGACCGCCGCCCAGCCGAGCACCCCGGCGGCCAGACCGTCGTCGTCCTCGGCCGGCACCCAGCCCGCGGCGGGTTCGGCGCCCGGACCGGCCGCCTGCTCGGCCTTGCTGGCGAGGTCCCGCAGCCGGCGCCGGCCGGCCTGGACGGCGGCCTCCTGGCCGCGGCGCTGCTCGGCCAGCCAGGCCTCCACGTGCTGGAACCGCTCGGTGTCGAACAGCCGCCGCAGCAGCTTGCCGCGCTCCTCCGAATCGGCCTTGAGGAAGCGGGCGAAGTCGCCCTGCGGCAGCAGCACCACCTGGCAGAACTGCTCCCGGTTCATGCCGATCAGCCGGTGGATCTCCTCCCCGGCCTCCTGGTGCGACTTGCTGATCCCGCGCCAGCCGGGCTCGCCGTCGCCCGTGTCGAGGACCCACTCGCGCAGCAGGGTCTGCGCCCGTTCGACGGTGGTGCCGCTCCCGACCTTCTTCGGCCGGCGCTGCTCGGGCAGCCGGGTGACCTGCAGCCGCCGCCCGCCGAGGGTCAGCTCCAGCTCCACCGAGGTCAGCCGCTTCGGGTCGGCGTGGTCGCTGCGCAGCCGGTTGGCCCGGCGCGCGCCCGGCGTCTCGCCGTACAGGGCGAAGCAGACCGCGTCCAGCACGCTGGTCTTGCCCGCGCCCGTCGCGCCGCGCAGCAGGAACAGCCCGCCGGCGGCGAGTGCGTCGAAGTCCACCGTCTCGCTGCCCGCGAAGGGGCCGAAGGCGGTGACGGTGAGCCGGTGCAGCCTCATCGGGGCAGGTCCGCCTTCCGGTCCGTGGTCTCCCGGACGCGCTCGAAGCCCTCCCGGAGCCAGCCGAGCTCGTCCGGCTCGGGCTCGGCGCCGGGGCGGACGTGCCGCAGGAAGCCCTCCGCGATCTCCAGGTCCCCGCGGCCGCTGACCCGCGCCGCGTACGACTGCGAGGGCTCGGCCTCGCTCCGCTCGGGGTCGAACAGCAGCTGGAGGGTGTGCGGGAAACGGCGGCGCAGCCGCTCCATCGGCTCGCTCGGCCGCGCCGCGTCGGTGAGCGTGGCCTGCACCCAGGACTGCTCGTGCTCGGCGTACCGCTCGTCGGTGAGCAGCGCGTCGAGGGTGTCGCGCAGTGTCGCCAGGCGGCGCGGCTCGGGACAGGGGACGCGGTCGGCCGTCACCGAGCCGTCGGCGGCCAGGTCGACCAGCCACATGGTCTTGCGCTGGTGCACCTCGGAGAAGGAGTAGGCGAGCGGGGAGCCGCTGTAGCGCAGGTGCGGGGCGAGCGTCTGGCAGCCGTGCAGGTGGCCGAGCGCGGCGTAGTGCACGCCGTCGAAGACCGACGCGGGGACGGAGGCGACGCCGCCGACCGCGATGTCCCGCTCGCTGTCGCTCGGCGCGCCGCCGGTGACGAAGGCGTGCGCCAGCACCACCGCCCGGGTGCCGGACGGGCGTGCCGCGAGGTCCTCCCGGACCCGGTCCATCGCCGCCCCGAGCACCGCCGCGTGCCCGCCCTTCGCCAGCCCGAACCGCTCGCGCACCAGGGTCGGCTCCAGGTACGGCAGCCCGTACACCGCCACCGGGCCGTGCTCGTCCGCCAGCAGGACGGGCACGGCGCACTCGCCCGGGTCGGTCCGCAGGTGGATGCCGGCCCGGCCGATCAGCCCCGCCCCGACGCCGAGGCGGCGGGCCGAGTCGTGGTTGCCGCTGATGAAGACCGTCGGCACCCCGAGGTCCGCCAGCCGGTGCAGCACGTCGTCGAACAGCGCGACCGCTTCCAGCCCGGGCAGCGCCCGGTCGTACACGTCCCCGGCGACCAGCACGGCGTCCACGCCCTCGGACCGGACCACCTCCACCAGGTGGTCCAGGAAGGCGCGCTGGGCGTCGTGCAGGCTCTCCCGGTGGAACGAGCGCCCGAGATGCCAGTCGGAGGTATGCAGCAGTCGCATGGTTCCCGACCCTAACCCGCAGCACTGACAATCCCGCCCGACCCGGTGGAACCACTGGCCCCCGGCACCCCTGGCGCCCCTTGCGTCCGGGGCCGGGGCCCCGGGGCCGTGCGGTGGCGGGCGGGGCGGAGTGGCGCCGAGCCCGTTCGATCACTCCGGGTGAATTGTCAGTGGCTCTGTGTATGTTCCTCGGCGTCGGCCACTCCCGGTCGGGGTGGTCGGCGCGATCCGGTGTCGGAGGGCGAGAAGGAGGAGCCATGGCTGCGGTACGGAAGTCGGTGCGCGAGGTGCTGGGCGCCGCGGCGGGGTGGTCCCCGCGGGGGCGCCGGCGGGTGCTGGTGCTGGGCGGGCGGCGGCCGGGTGGCGGTGCCGGTGGGGTGCCGACGGGCGGGCCCGGCGGCGCGGCGCCACCCGGGAGCGGGCGGCCGCCGGGGGCCCGGGCGGGAGGGGGCGGTGCGCGGGCGGCCGGCCGAGGCGGCCGGGTCCGGGGTGCGCCGCCGCCCCAGCCGGTGGCGCTGGCCCTGGCCGTCGACGCCGGGGACTTCGCCGGGCTCGCGCAGTACGGGCTGTTCGGCGGGCTCGGGCACCAGGCCTACCTGCGGCGGGCGGAGGAGCACCTGACGGCCCTGTACCGGCAGGGGCTGGAGGTGCACCTGCGGGTCCTGGAGGCGGGCGACTTCGAGGACTACTGCGCGGCGCTCGGCCTCGACCCCCGGGCGCCCGCCGCCCGGGTCGCCTACGCGGGCGATCCGGAGCTGGCCGGGGAGCCGTTCGTCTACGCGGGGGAGCGGCTGGCCGAGCTGGTCCCGGTGCTGCTGGACGACCACCGGGCACGGGTGCGGATGTCCGTGGCCTGCGCGGCTCTGCTGGGCGCCGTCGGCGACGACCCGGCCGGGCAGCTCCGGATGGCCGCCGTGATGCGGTACGTGACGTCGGTCTACCTCGCGCTGGCCGAGGGCGCGGGGGAGGGGTGCCATCTGCTGACGCTGCGCTGCCACGGCCCGGAGGACGGCGAGGAGCTCACCTCGGCGGTGGACGTCTGCGTGGAGGAGGGGCTGCTGTACCCCGCGGGGCGGGACGCCGAGGCGTTCTGCGTCACGCTCGCGGCGGGCGTCGCCCTGGGCGGGGAGGGGGCGCTGCTGCTGCACGGCGATCCGTCGGTGGGCGTACGGGTGGACGGACGGAGCGACGACCGGTCCGGCCCGGACGGCCGTCCACCCGCCTCCCCGGCCGGCCGTCCACCCGCGCCCCCGGCCGAGGAGGCCCGGCCCCGGCCGCCGGTGCGCGGCTGGGCGCTGACCGGCGGACGGCTGCGGCCGATGACCGCGCACGAGGTGTTCGACGAGTTGGCGGACGACGCCGCGCGCGGGCTGCCTTTCCCGCCCGGGGTGGACCCTCGGCCCGGGTTCCCGCTGCCCGGCTTCCGAGACCCCGGGGAAGGGGGTGGGCCGCTGGGGTGATCAGGGCGTTCACCGCCTCCGCGTCCACCACGTCCGTCGTCTCCGCATCCACCATGCGGCGCTGGGGACTGTTCATCGACCGCGTGTTCGGGGAAGATTCGGAGAAGATCAACAGCAGGAACGCGCGGTGCCCCACGCCGCCGTTCCGGCCGCTCCGCCCCGTACCGCGCCCTGCAGGTCCTCCCCGCGCACCGCCGGTCCGGCGAAGCCCGACTGCGAGAGGGGGACGGATGAGCGAGCGGAGCGAGCTCGGCGCCGGGGGGTGCGCGGGGGCGAGCATCCCCGTCGAGCGCCGCGGGGCGAGAGCATGAGCCCGATCGAGTACAGCGCGGAGGTCGCGGAGCTGCTCGGGAAGGTGCGGCGGCGCCCCACGGCGGGCTGGCCGTGGTGGCCGGGCGAGCCGGTGCCGGAGGGGCTGCCGGTCAAGCAGTCCTGGGGGTGGCTGTTCGCGCCCGACGGGCGGGTGCTGACGCTGGTGAACCCCCGGGACGGGATCTGCTCGCTGCCCGGCGGCTCGCTGGAGCCGGAGGACGGTGGGGACCCGGCGGCCGCCCTGGCCCGGGAGGCGGCCGAGGAGGCGCAGGCCCGGATCGGCCGGCCGTACTACCTCGGCTACCTCTACGACCGGGTCGGTTCGGCGAACGGCGGGCACGAGTGCGCGCGGGTCCGGATGGCGGCGGCGCTGCGGTCGGTCGGCCCGAGCACGGCCGACCCGGCCTCGGGCCGGCACTACCGGCGGCTGCTGGTCGCACCGGGCCTCGCCGTCGAACTGCTCGGCTGGGGCGCGCCCGGGTTGCGCCAGGCCCGGGCGGCGGTCGCCACTGCCGCCCGCTGGCTCGGCGTGCCCGCGGCCGCGAACGAGGCGATCGAGGAGTTGCCGGTCGAGGGCTGCACGGTCTCCCCGGACACCGTGTATCCGGGTGCCGGGTACACGGGCGCCATGCACCCCGGTGGTGGCCGCCCCGGCGCGCGGGGCTGACCTCGCGCGTCGCCGTACTCCCGAGCGACGTCCCTGCGGGGCGCGCCGAGCCGGGGCGCGCCGAGCCGGGGCGCGCCGAGCCGGGCCGGGCGGGGCTTGACCGGGCCGGGCCGGCCCGGGCCGACGCGATGCCCTGACGCAGTGCCATGCGGGACGGACGTCAACATCGGCCACTTTCCTCCGATCGGCCACAGCGGTGAATTCTCGTGGTGCCGCCGATGCCCTTCCGGCCCACCTTCGACCTGCCTTCGCGGGTGTCACCAGCCCCCCCTGGGTCGGCTGACACCCGCTTCGAATCCGACCCGGCGATGGCCGGGCGGCAACTCCGCGCTTGTCTTGCACGGAATTTCTGCAAGTTGCCGGTCTACGCGCGCTGCGCTACGCGCGTCACCGCGCACCCCCGCTGACCTGCGTGAAATCACGGACCGTCAGCGGCAGTTCATCTCGGAGCTATCGGACGTCCCGTCAATATCCTTGGCATGACCGCTTCCGGGTTTGGCTACCGCCTGGTATCACTTCTGTGACCCTCACCACGCCACCCCACTGGAGCTGTGATGATTCGTCCTGCCCGCGCCCTGTCCATCGCCGCCATAGCGGCGGGCCTCACCATGACGACGCTCTTCGCCGCGACGTCCGCGAACGCCGCCGGCGTCAACTACGTGGCCCTCGGCGACTCGTACTCGTCCGGTGTCGGCGCCGGCAGCTACCTGAGCGACAGCGGCAGCTGCAAGCGCAGCACCAACGCGTACGCGTACCTCTGGAAGAACGCGCACGCGCCGTCCTCCTTCAAGTTCGTCGCCTGTTCGGGCGCCAAGACCGGCGACATCCTGAACAGCCAGATCTCCGCCCTGGACGCCAGCACCACGCTGGTCAGCATCTCGGTCGGCGGCAACGACGCGGGCTTCGCCGACACCATGCAGACCTGTGTCCTCGGCTCGGACGCCGACTGCATCAACGCCGTCAACACGGCCAAGAGCTACGCCACCACCACCCTGCCCGGCCAGCTGGACAAGGTGTACTCGGCGATCAAGTCCAAGTCCCCGAACGCCCACGTCGTGGTGATGGGCTACCCGCACATCTACAAGGTCGGCGGCAGCTGCATCTTCGGCATCGGTGACACCAAGCGCGCCGCCATCAACGGTGCCGCCGACACCCTGGACGGCGTCCTCGCCAAGCGGGCCGCCAACGCCGGCTTCGCCTTCGGTGACGTCCGCAGCATCTTCAACGAGCACGAGATCTGCGGCTCGCTGACCACCTGGCTGAACAGCACCACCCTGCCGGTCGACGAGAGCTACCACCCGAAGGCGGCCGGCCAGTCCGGCGGCTACCTCCCGGTGTTCTCGGGGCTGTAAGAACTGCCGCGACGGAGCGCCCCGTCCAAGGACGGACCGCCGCCGTCCCCCTCCCGCGGCTCGGGAGGGGGACGGCGGCAACGCCGTTTCAGCCGCCGCCCGGTGATGACCGGTCCGGTGCCGGCCCGCCCTTCGTCGACTCGTCCTGCGTTGACCCGCCCGGTGCGGACGGGTTCGGTGCGGACGGCCCCGGTGCGGGCCCGGTCGGCGGGAAGGGAATGCCGGCGAGGACCGGCAGCAGTTCCGCCTCCTCGAAGTCCAGATGTGCCTCCAGCTCGGCGGACATCCGGTCCAGCTCCGTCCGGAGCCGCTCCGGTTCGGTGATCGCGATCCCGGCCAGCAGGCCCACCAGCTCCTCCTTGATCCGCCCGATGGCCCGGTGCTGCTCGTCGAGCCGCGCCAGGACCTCGGCCAGCTCAGGATGGCTGCGCGCGAGAGCGGGGAAGATCGCGGAGTCCTCCCCGGTGTGGTGGTGCGTCAGCCCGTCGCAGAAAGCCAGGCAGTGCTGGCGCAGCTGCAGTCCGAGCGCGGCCGGGCGGCCCGGGACGTGGGCGTGTGCCTCCTCCCGTACGTGGCGCAGCTGCGCGCGCAGCCAGGTGTGCGCCTCCAGCAGCTTGTCGGCGAGGCTGCGCACCACCACCGGGGCCGGACCGCCGGCGGGCGGTTCGAGCCGTTCCAGGACGACGACCGGCAACTCCCGGTCGGTGTGGGCCTGGTAGTCCCCGTAGCCCGGAGCCTTCCGGACCACGGCGGCGAACAGCCGCTCCCGGCGGCCGCCCTCGGCGGGTACGGCGACGGTGTCGAAGGCCTCGGTGCCGAGCTCGACCCGGACCACCGGGTGGGCGAGGAGGTTGCGGTACCACTGGGGGTGCTCCGGCGCCCCGGCGGCCGAGGCGACGACCAGGAGCAGCCCCTTCGCCCGGACGTACCCGAGCGGCACGGTGTGCGGCCGCCCTGAGCGGGCTCCGGTGGTGGTCAGCAGCAAGAGGTCGCCGCCCTCGAACGGGCCGCCGACCCGCCCGCCGTTGGCGCGGAACTCCTCGATGACGTTCAGATTGAAAGACATGGGCATGCGTGTGTGATGGATCTCCAGAGAGGAAAGGGGAGTTGCGGCCACAAACGGTGCCGGTGCCTGTGCCTGTGCCTGTGCCGGAGATCGGGGCCGGTCATCGGGGCCGGTGATCGATCGGCGCCGATGGTCGGACCCCGGTCCGGTGATACGGCTGCTGGCCCGTCCGGCGACATCCGTCGCGGGACGCGGCTCGCACACGCGGGCACCGCGGTGACCGCCCGGCGTCAGATCAGGGAAGCGGAGAGAGTGCTCATCGCGCATCGTCCCTTCGGAAAGGTGCCGGCTCGGCTGCCGGCCGGCCCACTGCTCTGTGGCCGACGCCGCGCTGCACGCCCCCATTAGAGCCAGGCCGCGGACACGCTGTCAACGAGCGGGATCACCGGCCGAGGGCTTCACCTCCGCCGCCGACTTCGAGGCGCGCCTGATCGGTTGGACAGGGGATGCGTTCGGTGGCTGAGCCGCCACCGGGCTGAGCCAGGT
This sequence comes from Kitasatospora sp. NPDC048715, assembly GCF_043198905.1. Classification (NCBI taxonomy): domain Bacteria; kingdom Bacillati; phylum Actinomycetota; class Actinomycetes; order Kitasatosporales; family Streptomycetaceae; genus Kitasatospora; species Kitasatospora sp. NPDC048715. The sequence continues at coordinate 84,540 of NZ_JBICVH010000011.1, forward strand.
GGGAGCCCCAACCCGGCCGCGAGCGGCGACGCGCCGCCGCTCCCCTCGGAGGCGGCGGCGCGTCGGGTCCGGTGCACGTCGGGTCCGGAGCGCGTCGGCGGCTCCGGACGGTTCCCGTCAGTGCAGGTAGTCGACCAGGCCGGCCGGCTTGAGCCCGGCGGCGTCGGCGGCGGCGAGGGCGCGCTGGAGGTCGGCGGCGAGGGTGTCGGTCCAGTGCATCAGCACGACGTCGCCCGGCTGCAGCGGGCCCGGGTGCCAGATGTTGGCGGCACCCCAGCTGAAGTCCGCGTCGGCGGTGAGCACGGTGCGGATGCCGCAGTTCGCGGCGGCCTGCAGGGTGTCGGCGTTCCAGGTGAAGTACGGCGGGCGGAAGAACGTCGGCGCGGTGCCGAAGAGGCGGGTCATGGAGTCGCGTGCGTCGCAGATCTCGACCTGCTGCCGCTCCAGCGGGAGCGTGCTGAGGTCGGTGTGGGAGACGCTGTGGTCCTGGATCGAGGAGCCGGGTACGGCGGTGACCCGCTGGAAGAAGGCCGGGTCGGCGGCGGCGGGCATCGGCAGCGGGAAGGCGGTGATCGGCAGCCGGTGGTCGGCGATGAACCGTTCTGCCTCGGGGGTGCGCTGCCAGCCGTCGTCCACGGTGAAGAAGACGACCTTGTCGTTGGTGGGGACGGAGCCGGCGGCCACGGCCGGGGCGGGTGCGGGGCCGTCCACCCGGACGTCGTCCACGGAGAACGGTCCCTGCTGGTACCAGCCGTGCACGTACAGCCGGATGCTGCGCGCGTTCGGGCCGGTGGTGAACCGGGTGCTCAGCCGCTGCCAGCCGCCGCCGGTGGTCTCCGTCCAGGCGGGGGCGACGTCCTTGCCGGTGCCGGTGGCGCCCAGGTGGACGAAGCTGCCGCGGACCCACGCGGAGGCCGTGTAGGTGGTGTTGGGCCGGACCGCGACGGTCTGCGCGCACTCGCCGGTGGAGTCGGCGTTCGCCGGGGTGACGGTGAGCGAGGAGGTGCCGGTGTGCGGGGCGGTGGTGCTGACGGACGCTTCGGCCGGTCCGCCGGTGCAGCTCCAGCCGGGGATGCTGCCCCAGTCGGGGATGCTGCCCCAGTCGGCGAGGTCGGGGGAGGGCAGCTCGAAGCCGGGGTTGGTGGCGAGGTTGACGGTCGGCGCGGCCTGGGTGCCCGGGCCGCCGGCCGGGGGAGCGGCGGCGGAGGCCACGGGTGCGGCGAGACCGGTGAGCAGCGCGACGGAGGCGGCCAGCACGGACAGGCGCGAGGACAGACGCGTGGACAGGCGCGAGGACAGGCACGTGGACATCGACACGTGAGGACTCCAGCAAGTGGGGGCACGCCCGTGGGGAGAGCGTGAGCGGAATCGGACCGTGGAACTCTGAACGTGGAACTCTGAACGGGGACTGTGAACGTGGAACTCTGAACGGGGACTGTGAACGTGGAACTCTGAACGGGGACTGTGAACGTGGAACTCTGAGCGAGGAATTCTGAACGTGGAACTCCGGGGTGCGGAACCCCGGATCGTCGCAACAATGGACTAGACCAATGGGGCCGTCAAGGGAACGGCGGGTGAACCCGGCGGTCCCGGTCGGCCGACGCGCGGTCACCATGCCCGGCGAACAAGGGACAAGACGTCACGTCAGGGACGCGGCGGACGGGCCCGGTTCAGGACAGGTACAGCTCCTCGATGTCCGTCGCGTAGTACTCGGCGATCGCCGTCCGCCGCAGCTTGAGCGAGGGCGTCAGCAGCCCCTGCTCCTCGCTGAACTCCCGGGGCAGCAGCCGGAAGGCGCGGATCGACTCGGCCCGTGAGACGGCCGTGTTCGCGGCCGCCACCGCACGCTGGACCTCCATGTGCAGTTCCTCGTCCGCGAGCACCGTCCACGGGTCCGACTGCTCCCGCCCGTGGGTCTTCAGCCAGTGCGCCAGTGCCGCCGGGTCGAGCGTGATCAGTGCGGCGACGTACGGGCGGTCGTCGCCCACCACCAGGCACTGGGAGACCAACGGGTGCGCCTCGACCCGCTCCTCCAGGGCCGCCGGGGCCAGGTTCTTGCCGCTGCTGGTGACGATCAGGTCCTTCTTGCGGCCGGTGATGCTGAGGTAGCCGTCCTCGTCCAGCCGGCCCAGGTCGCCGGTCGCGAACCAGCCGTCGACCAGGGACTCGGCGGTGCACTGCGGATGGTTGAGGTAGCCGCCGAAGACCGAGCCGCCGCGCACCCACACCTCGCCGTCGTCGGCGATCGCCACCGAGGCGCCCGGCACCGGCCGGCCGACCGTGCCGAGCTTCTGCCGTCCGGCCGGGTTGGCGGTGATCGCGGCGGTGGTCTCGGTCAGCCCGTAGCCCTCGTACAGCTGGAGGCCGGCGCCGGTGAAGAACAGGCCCAGCTCGCGCCGGAGCGTCGAGCCGCCGCTCATCACGCTGCGAACCCGGCCGCCGAGCACCGCCCGCAGCCTCGGGTAGACGGTCCGCTCGTACGCGAGGTGGCGCAGCCGCAGGGCCGCGCCCGGGCCGGGGCCGCGACCGAAGGCCTTCTGCTCCCGGGCGGCGGCCCAGTCGACGGCCACCTGCCGGGCCTGTTCGAAGAGTTCACCGCGGCCGGCGTCCTCGGCGGCCCGCCGGGCCAGCTGGAAGATCTTCTCGAAGACGTACGGGACGGCGTGCAGGAAGGTCGGGCGGAAGGTCTCCAGGGCGGGCAGCAGCGCGTCGGTGGAGACTTCGGGGACGTGCCCGATCCGGAAGCCGCCGCGGATCGCCGCGATCTGCACGGCGCGCCCGTAGACGTGCGCGAGCGGCAGGAACAGCAGGGTGGCGGGGCGACCGCCGCCGGTGTCGCGCAGGGCGTCCCCCCAGCCGGCGAGCAGGGCGTCGGCCTCGGCGGCCAGGTTGGCGTGGGTGAGCAGGCAGCCCTTGGGGCGGCCGGTGGTGCCGGAGGTGTAGACGACCGTGGCGATGTTCCCGGTGGCGACGCCGAGGCGCTGGCGGTGCACCAGGGAGTCGGGCACGCCGAGGCCGTCCTCGGTGATCGCGGCGACGCAGTCCCGGTCGAGCTGCCAGATGCCGGTGAGGTCGGGCAGCGCGTCGCAGACCGCGCCGACCGTCATCGCGGCGTCCTCGTCCTCGACCAGGCAGGCCACGGCCTGGGTCTCGGCGAGGATCCAGCGCACCTGCTCGGGGGAGGCGGTGGGGTAGACCGGGACGGTGATGGCGCCGATCGACCAGAGTGCGTAGTCGAACAGCGTCCATTCGTAGCGGGTGCGGGACATCAGGGCGACCCGGTCGCCGTAGCGCACGCCGTGGGTGAGCAGGCCCTTGGCCAGGGCGAGCACCTGGTTCCGGAACTCGCGGGCGGTGACGTCCTGCCACTGTCCGTCCCCGGCCCGCCAGGACAGCTGGACCAGGTCGGGGGTGCGCTCGGCGGTGTCGTAGAGGGAGTCGGCGAGTCCTCCGGTGGCCTCGGGCGCGGCCGGGGCGGGGGTGGTGAACTCGCGCACGGTCCTCCCCAGTTCGGTGCCGGTCGTACGGGTGGTACGGGGTGCGCCGAAACTATCGGATCGCCCTGTCACTGCCCAGGGTTGTCGCGGTGACACGACGAGATCGGCACGGCTCCCCTCCGGTGGTGTCGCGCCCGGGGAGGCCCGGGGGAGGCGAGGGGGAGGCGCCGGGAAGGAATCGCGGAGGCCGCGGGCCCCGCGCCGGCGCCGCATTCCGGGCATCGACGGATGTTCCGGATGCGTAGCGGAGGATGGCTGACCGGTTTCTGACGTGTGCGGGACGAGACCGGTCGGTGGACCGGTTCACCCCTCGAACGAGTGGTCAGGGCGTAGTAGAGTCTCGCAGACCTGTGGCCGGGAGCCCCTCCGCCGACCCCTCCAGCGTTCCCAAGACCCGCCATGTTCCCCCCTCCGCTCCCCGTCCGCGCCCGGCACTTCCCGACCGAGGACTCCATGCGTCTGCGCAGCAGCTCGATCCGCGCGAAGATCATCGCGCTGCTCCTGGTGCCCATCGTCGCGCTCACGGCCCTGTGGGCGTACGCGACGATCGCCACCACCGGGGACGTCTGGAACCAGCTCGGGATCAGCCGTACGTACAAGGAGTTCGCGGGCCCGGTCGACCAGTACACCGGCGACCTGCAGAACGAGCGCCGCGCCGCCGTCCAGCGGCTGGCCGACCCGCGGTCGCCGACCGCCAGGGAGGCCTACGAACGGTCCAAGGCCGCCACCGACCGCAGTCTGGACGTGCTGCGGCAGAAGAAGGACGGCTCCGGCGGCAAGCTCTCCGCCCCCCAGCGCGGTCGCTTCGTCCAGATCATCGCCGCCGCCGACCAGCTCGGACCGCTGCGCGCCCAGGTCGGCCGTTCCGCGCTGAACTGGGAGTTCGCGCTGGGCCAGTACAGCGACCTGGTCAAGCCGGTGTTCGGCTTCCGGTCCGCCTACGTCGCCCGGCAGAGCGGCCAACTCCCCCGTCAGGGCACCATCCTGATCGAGCTGGTGCGCGCCCGGGAGTACCTGTCGCAGGAGGACGCGGCGATGGAGGGCCTGCGCACCGGCGCCGCCAGGCCCACCGCCGAGCAGTACCAGGTCGCGCTGGACGCCCTGCACAACCAGCAGGCACTGTTCACCGTCTACGTCGCCGAGCTCGACCCCGCCGACCAGTCCGACTACGCCGCGCTGCGCGGCGGGGAGGCCTGGGGCGCACTGGCCCGAGCCGAAGCGGACTTCGTCGGCGCCGGCGGCCCCGACCGGGTGGTCCAGGCGCTCAACACCGACTCCTGGCGGGAGACCGCCGACCGGGCGCTCGGCGACCTCGCCTCGATCAACAGCCGGATCTCGGCCGGGCTGGACGAGCGCGCGCGGTCCGCGGCGATCGGGATGCTCTGGCGCGGCGGCATCGCCGGTGCGGTCGGTCTGGTCGCCGTGGTGCTGTCCATCATGATCTCGTTCCGGATCGGCCGGGGCCTGGCCCGCGAGCTGATCGGCCTGCGCAACGCGGCCGACGAGCTGGCCGGCACCCGGCTGCCGTCCGTCATGCTGCGGCTGCGCCGCGGCGAGCCGGTGGACGTGGCCACCGAGGCCCCCGAGCTGCACTTCGGGAACGCCGAGATCGGCCAGGTCGGCCAGGCCTTCAACGCGGTGCAGCGGGCCGCCGTCGAGGCCGCCGTCGAACAGGCCGAACTGCGTCGCGGGGTCTCGGCGGTGTTCGTCAACCTGGCCCGGCGCAGCCAGGTGCTGCTGCACCGGCAGCTCACCCTGCTCGACACCATGGAGCGCCGCACCGAGGACCCGGCCGAGCTGGAGGACCTCTTCAAGGTCGACCACCTCACCACCCGCATGCGCCGCCATGCCGAGGGCCTGATCATCCTGGCCGGTGGTTCGCCCGGGCGGGCCTGGCGCAAGCCGGTCCGGATGGTGGACGTGGTCCGGGCGGCCGTCGGCGAGGTCGAGGACTACGCCCGGGTGATCGTCCGGCCGTTCCCCGGCACCGGCCTGCTCGGCAGCGCCGTCGCGGACGTCACCCACCTGGTCGCCGAACTCGTCGAGAACGCCGCGGTGTTCTCCCCGCCGAGCACCCAGGTCACCGTCCAGGGCGAGGTGGTAGCGCACGGCTTCGCGCTGGAGATCGACGACCGCGGCCTCGGGCTGAGCGAGCAGATGCTCGCCGAGATCAACGAACGCCTCGCCGTGGAGCAGGAGTTCGACCTCGCCGACACCGACCGGCTGGGCCTGTTCGTGGTCAGTCGGCTGGCCCGGCGGCACGGCATCCGGGTGCACCTGCGGCCGTCCCCCTACGGCGGGACGACGGCGGTCGTGCTGATCCCGCGTGAACTGCTCGCGGAGGCGCCGGACGGGAAGCCGGAGCCGGGCCCGGCCGGGCAGCGGGGCGCGGCGGGCGGCCGGCGCGGGCAGCGGGACCTGGTCGCCGTGCCCGGGTCGGGGGGTGCCTCCTGGGCGGCGTCCGGGCCGGTCGGCTCCGCGGGTGTTGGTATTGGTTCGGGTGCGGGTGCCTCGGCCGGAGCGGTGGCCGGAGGCCGTACGGGTGCCGTCGCCGGCGGTGACGAGGCGGACAAGCACCGCGGGACGACGGGCGGCCCGAGGCCGTCCGTGCCGGAGGCGGGCCGTACGGCGGGCGGGCTGCCGCGCCGGGCCTCGCGGGGCAAGGGCGGGCCGGTGCTGGTCCCCGCGCCCGTGGCGGACACCGAGGACGCGCCGGGGACGGGGCGCCACCGGCGGGAGGACCTCGCGGTGGCGGCGGCCGAGGCGGCCGTCGCGGCTGCCGGTGTGGCCGGTGTGGTCGGGGTCTCCGGAGCGGCCGGGGCCGAGCCGGCCGCCAACCCGGCCGCGGCTGCGCCCGTGGACGCCGCACCCCGGACGCTCGGCGGCCTGCCCCGGCGGGTCCGGCAGGCGAACCTGGCACCGCAGCTCAGGGATCAGCTCACGGAGCAGCTGAAGGAACGGTTCCGCAACGGGGCCGGAGCCGACGGCGCGGCCGGGGAAGCGTCGGCCGTGGACACCCGGGACGGCCGGGGTCCCCGCGACGGCGGGGAGACCCGGGAGGCCCGGGAGCGCTCGCCCGAGGAGGCCCGGGCCACCTTCGCCTCGTTCCAGCGCGGCTTCACCCGTGGTCGCGGCGCCACCGTTCCGGCCGACCGTGCGGGCGCGTCCCCCGGCCGCGCCGGTGCGCCGGCGGACCGCCCCGGTGCTCCGTTGACGGATCGTCCCGGCACGCCCGACGATCGTGCCGTACGGGGGAACGGGCGATCCACCGCCGTACCGGCCTGGCAGCCGCCGGACCGGTCCCGGCGGGCGATCGCCCCGGCACCCGCCCCGGCGGCGCTGCCCGCGCCGCAGGACACCGGCCGGGCACCGCTCGCCCGTCGGGTGCCGCCCGGGCAGCCGGTCCGCCGGAACCCGGACACCGGCGCGCCCGCGCCACCCGCCGTACCCGAACCACCCGTTGTACCCGCTCCACACGCACCACCCGCTCCAGCGGAAGGAACTGATTCATGACCACGTCGATGCAGTCGTCAGGGGACCTCAACTGGCTCCTGGACGACCTGGTGGGGCGCGTCGCGGCCCTGCGGCACGCGGTGATCCTCTCCAACGACGGCCTGGCCACCGGTGCCTCCCGCGATCTCGACCGCGAGGACGCCGAGCACCTGGCAGCCGTCGCCGCCGGGTTCCACAGCCTGGCGAAGGGCGCCGGCGGGCACTTCAAGGTCGGTGGCGTCCGGCAGACCATGGTGGAGCTGGACGAGGCCTTCCTCTTCATCACGGCCGCCGGCGACGGCAGCTGTCTGGCCGTGCTGAGCGAGGCCGAGGCGGACATCGGCCAGATCGCGTACGAGATGGCGCTGCTGGTCAAGCGGGTCGGCGAGCACATGGCCGCCGAGCCGCGCACCGAAACCGCCCCGCCGGTGAGATGAGCGGTCCGATGGCGGATCCGATGGCGGATGTGCCGGGCGGCCCGGAGACGTCGGACGGCCCCCAGGTGCCGGTGGGCACGGCCGGGCCGTCCGGCGTCGGCGGTTCGGCCGGTGCCGGGGGTTCGGCCGGTGCCGGGGGTTCGGCCGGCGCCGATGGCCCGTCCGGTGTCGACGGCCCGGACGGCCCGGACGGCCCGGACCGCCCGGTGGCGGCGGAGGGCGGGCCGGCGGGCCCGGACGGGCCCGAGGTCGACCTCTTCCGGCCGCGCACCCCGGTCGACGACCGCTGGTTCGACGACGAGGCCGGCCCGGTGGTGCGGCTCTACTCGATGACCCGCGGCCGGACCCGGCCGGTCGAGGAGGGGCTGTTCGACCTGATCTCGCTGGTCACCGCCGTCGAGCCCGGGCCGGTCGCGGGGGCCGTGCCCGCGCACGTCCTCGACCCGGAGCACCAGACGCTGCTCACCCTGTGCCGCCGCGAGCCGCTCTCCGTCGCCGAGCTCGGCTCCTACACCGACCTGCCGGTCAGTGTGGTGCGGGTCCTCCTCGGCGACCTCTACGACGCCGAGCTGATCAGCGTCACCCGACCCGTTCCGCTCGCCGAGCTGCCGGACGAGCGCCTGCTGCGAGACGTGATCAATGGACTCCGTGCGCTCTGACCCCCACCCCCGACCGGTCGGCACCGCGCCCGACCGGGACGGCGCCGCGGCCCACCCGGCGAACGCCAACGACCCGCGCTGGCGCGGCGGTCCGTCCGTGGCGGTGAAGATCCTGGTCGCGGGCGGCTTCGGCGCGGGCAAGACCACCCTGGTCGGCTCGGTCAGCGAGATCCGGCCGCTGCGCACCGAGGAGGAGCTCAGCGAGCTGGGCCGTCCGGTGGACGACACCTCGGGGGTGGAGGCGAAGCGCACCACCACCGTCGCGATGGACTTCGGCCGGATCGACCTGCGGCCGGGCCTCGCGCTCTACCTGTTCGGCACGCCCGGGCAGGACCGGTTCTGGTTCGTCTGGGACGAACTGGCCCGCGGCGCGCTCGGCGCCCTGGTGCTCGCGGACACCCGGCGGCTGGCCGACTGCTTCCCCTCGGTCGACTTCTTCGAGCAGCGCGGCATTCCGTTCCTGGTCGCGGTGAACTGCTTCGAGGGCACCGAGCGGTTCTCGCCGGACGAGGTCCGCGAGGCGCTCGACCTCGACCCGGGCATCCCGGTGCTGCTCTGCGACGCGCGGCTGCGGCAGGACGGCAAGGACCTGCTCGTCGCACTGGTCGAGCACGCCGCCGCCCTCACGTATCGCCGCGCCCCGGTCGGCGCCTGAGGGCGACTCGGCTCCGGCCCGACATCGGCCGCGCGGCGGCGGTGCATCGGGCGGGCGGCGGCGGTGGCGCGAGGACTTGGCAGGTGGGCGCGCCGACCTGCCCGTTCCGCCCGCCGTCTCACCCGACCGTCCGCATCCCGGACGATCACTGTGCCGAAGGTTGCCTAGACCGGCCCGGCCGTGGAAGGCTCTGTGGACGAAGGCCGCCCGGCCATGCCGTCGGGAGTGTCGGAAACACCCCGTTCGTACGGGCGTTGCGACCGGCGGACGGCCTTCGACGAACCGGCGAGGCATCGTCGGCGGGCGCCGGAGACGGCGTGCCACCGTGTGGAGAACGAAGGGGGAGGGCAGCCGGATGACCGTCGGCCGACGACGCATCATCACCGCCGTGCCCGGCTCCCCGATGCCCGATGCCCTCGTGTCCGGCACTGCCGTGCCCGGTGCCGCCGATCCGGCGCTCACCGTCCGCCGCTACATCGACCACGCGCTGACCTGCAGCGCGTGTTGTCGCTGACCGGCCTGACCTTCTCGGTACGTCCCCGGCGCTGACGGCCCACCCGGCCCACCGCCCGACGCACCGCCGACACCCGTCGACCAGGCCGTAGCGGACCGCCCCACCGGCGTGCCCGCGGCCGACCATCCGGACCCGCCCAGCGGAGAGACCACCAGTGAACATCGTCTGCCCCAGTACCGCCCCCGGCGTCGTCGGCCGTACCCGAACGACCGGGTCGGCCCCCGCGATGCGCGCGGACGGACGGACCGGACGGTGGAACGGGTGCGGGAGCCGCGCCGTGGACAGCCGCCGGGGTCGCCCCGACCTCGAGCCGTTCTGGCCGTCCCGGCAGCCGCACCTGTTCGATCAGACGTGTCCCGGCTCGCCCAGCGCGTCCCGGCCCTCCGCCCGCTGATCCGGTTCGGTCCAGCCCAGGCAGTACGCCCGGTCGACGCGCAGACGACTCCACCCCGTCCGTCACGCGCGAAATGAGCGGCACACCATGTCTTCTTCTTCCACGGCCACCCTGCCCCTGCCCACCGCGACCCCGCACCTGCGCGCGGTCCGCTCCGTCCCGCCGGTCACCGCCGTTCCCGCGGCCGGTCCCGGCACGTCCGGGGTCGCCGGACCGTCCGTCCCCCCGGCACCGGGGGCCGACCGATGGCCCGGCGCGGCGACCCGCACGCCCCAGGTCCGCCCGACCCAAACCCGCCCGCCCCATGCCGGCCCGACCCACGCCGGTCCGGTCCGCCCGGCCGTCGTCCCGGCCCCCGCCGCCGCGCAGCCCGGCGCGACGGTCCCGCAGGTGCCCCAGGCGCTGCTCGCCGCGCTGCCGGAGGGGGCGGCCGTCGTCGCCACCCTGCCGCAGGGCGTGCTGCCGCAGGGGGTGCTGGCCCAGTTCGGCGCGCAGTTCGGCGGCGCGAACGGCAGCCCGATGGTCGGCTACCTGGTGCTGGTGCCGGCCGAGAGCCCGGTGGCCGGAACCGTCGGGCTGCCCGGCGTTCCGGCCGGCGCCGCCACCGTCTCCGGGGCCGCCGCGCTCTCCGGGGGGCACCCGGTCACCGGGGCTCACCCGGCTCCCGGCGCGCCGGCGGCGACCGGCGGGCCCGCCGCCCACGCCGTCGCGGGGGTCCGTCACGTCCGCCCGGCCGAGCGCGGCATCGCCGTCGACAGCGAGCGGCGCAACGCCTACGTCGACGGGCGGCTGCTCGACCTCACCTACCTGGAGTTCGAGCTGCTGGCCCACCTCACCGAGCACCCGCAGCGGGTGCACACCCGGGACCACCTGGTCTCCGCGGTCTGGGGCTACGGCCACGTCGGGGACGGGCGGACGGTCGACGTGCACGTCGCCCGGCTGCGCCGCAAGCTCGGACCGGCCTACCGGGACACCATCGTGACGGTCCGCCGGGTCGGCTACAAGTACACCCCGGCCACGGTCTGACGGCGGGCGGCCACCGGTCCGGTCCCCTCGGCGGGCGGCCACCGGTCGGCCGCCACCGTCGGGTCCCGGCGGCGGGCCGCTCGTCCAGGACGTGGACGGGCGGCCCGCCGCTTCCTCGTGTCCCGGTGGGCCCTCAGGAACGCTGATCCGGCGGCAGCAGCAGGACGGCGAGCGCGTCGGCGCAGCCGCGGGCGTGACCGAGGAACCAGTCCAGCCGGTCATCGGTGAGGTGCGCGGGCGTCGAGCGGACCGCGAGGGCGAACCGCGCCTGCCCGGCGCCGTCCAGGACGGGCACGGCGACCGTCCGCACCCCGGCGGCCGACTCGCCGTCGTTGAGCGCGTACCCGGCCGCTCGGACCTTCGCCAACTCGTCGTCCAGGAGCGCTGGTTCGGTGATCGTGCGGTCGGTGAAGGAGGGCAGCGGTCCCAGTGCCGCCGGCGCCGTCTCGCCCGGGCGGGGCCAGGCCAGCAGGATCTTGCCGAGGGCCGTGGAGTGCAGTGGCCGGCGCAGGCCCAGCCCGGTGTCCGGGCGGACGGAACCGCCGACCAGGATCACGGCGTGGGTGCCGCTGCGGATCGCCAGGTCGGCGGTCGCCTTGGTGCGCCGGGAGAGCAGGTCCAGCTCGGGCCCGGCCAGGTGCAGCCCGCGCTGGTGGAAGGTGAGTTGGCCGAGTTCGGCGACGGCGGGACCGAGCCGGTAGCGGGCGGTCTGTTCGTCCTGCTCCAGGAATCCGGCGCTGACCAGCGTGCGGGCCAACCGGTGCGCCGTGGAGACCGACAGGCCCATCCGGCGGGCCAGGTCCGAGGCGCTCAGGTCGGGGCCGTTGTCGTGGAAGCAGTGCAGCAGCCCGAGCGCGCGCTGGACGGCCTGCGCACCGGCCGGCGGACTCTGGACGGCGGTGGCGGCCTCGGCCATGGCACCTCGCGTTTCGGTTCGGAACTCCGGACGGACGGCCGGAGGCGGTCTCAGCGTAGGGCAGCCAGTGCTGCGGAAATGTGTCGACGACGTTGCAATGGAATGGCGTTGATGAACAACTGATCCCACGATGTGGCAAAAGCTTGCTTCGGGCTCGTCTGCCGTGGAACGCTCCTCGCATCGCGTCGAACGGCCACTCGGCCTCGGCGGTGACCGTCCCGATTCCACGGAAGGAGAAGCGCCGTGACGTCCCACCGGTGTCTCCCCTCCCGTGCGTGTTGTCGCTGAACGACCCCTCCCGCGCCGCCCGACCCTCCCGCACCGCCTGCCGTCCTGCATCGTGGCGCACAACTTCTTTGCGCACCAGGCCTCATGGGCCTCCGTGCGGTCATCGATCCCGAGCTCCTCCGGCCGTCGTCGGAGCCCCCGTAGAGGACCAACTCCGTTGTCCAGTCGTACCCAGAACGCCTCCCCGCTTCCCGACACCCTCTGGTTCACCCGCTGCCCGGTGCCCACCGCGACCGGGATCGCCGCCGATCAGGGTTGGCTCGCCCACGAGTTCGCCGCCGACGGCATCGCGGTCCGCTCGCTGCAGGACGCACCGCCCGAGGTGGCCGCGGACCACCACTACACCCACGCGCTGACCGGTCTGTTCCGGGAGGGCGGAAACGTCCCCGCGCTGTGGGCCCGTTCGCGCGGCGAGGCGACCAGGCTGATCGGCCTCACCTGGATCGAGGAGCGCCAGGTGGTGCTCGTCCGGGCCGGCAGCGGCATCACCGAACCCGGGCAACTGCGTGGACTGCGACTGGCGGTGCCACATCATGACATCGGCATCGACTTCTGGCGGGCGATGGCGCTGGCCGGCCTCCGGGGCGCCCTCGGGCTCGCGGGCCTCACCCTGGCGGACGCCGAGCTGGTGGACGTCCCCGGTTCCGAGGGCGCCGGGCAGTGGTCCGCCGAGCTGGCCGCGCTGCGGGACGGCACGGTGGACGCGGTGTACGTGAAGGGGGCGCTCGCCGTCGAGGCGGCCCGCCGGGTCGGTGCGGAGGTGGCCGTGGAACTGGACGCGGCGCCGGACCGCCGGGCCCGGGTCAACAACGGCACGCCCCGGCCGATCACCGTCCACCAGCGGCTGCTGGACGAACACCCCGAGCTGGTGGCCCGGTTCCTCGCCGTACTGCTGGAGGCCGCCGACTGGGCGGCGGAGCGTCCGGAGGAGGTGGTCCGGATCCTGCGGGCCGAGACCGGTGCCGGTGCCGAGGGCGTCGCCGGAGCCTATGCGCCGGGCAGCCACCGGACCCTGCGGCTCGACCTGTCGGCGGAGCGGCTGGAGCTGCTCGCGCTGCAGGAACGATTCCTCAGGGAGCAGGGCTTCCTTGCCGCGCCGGTGGACGTCCAGGCCTGGGCCGACCCGGAGCCGCTGCGCGCAGCGCGCGAGCTGCTGCGGGTGCGGCGTGCGGGTGAGGCGGCGGGCGCGGGTTCCGGTGCCGGCGGCGTTCGGATCACAGACTTCAGGTAACAGCGTTCAGCTAACAGATTTCGAAAGTTGTCAGCTGTCGGCTGTCATCTGTCACCCCCTTGGAGACCCCCGTGAAGACCCCTCGTCCCGCCCTCGCCGCCACCGCTCTGCTCGCCTCCGCCGCCCTCACCGCCTGCGGCTCCGCCGCCGACGGGGCCAAGGCCTCCGCCGACGGCGGGGCCGGCGGCAAGGCCGACGTGGTGCTCCGCCTGCCCGATCCCGGCAACAACGGCTTCCTGGCCCGCGGCAAGAAGGACGGTTCACTGGACCGCACCCTGGCCGCGGTCCACGCCAAGGTCGCCTGGACCGGCAGCGCCGGCCCCTTCGCCCCCGCCGCCCAGGCCCTCTCCGCCGACCAACTGGACATCGCCCAGGGCTCGATCACCTCGGCCGTCGCCGCGCTCGCCCAGAAGCCCGGCTTCAAGCTGTTCGCCCAGACCGCGCCCGACGGCGTCGGCGAGGGGATCCTGGTGAAGAACGACTCGCCCGTCAAGTCCGTCCAGGACCTGGTCGGCAGGAAGGTCGCCGTCTCCCAGGGCGGCACCAGCGAGTACCTGCTGCTCAAGGCACTGGCGAAGAACGGCGTCCCGGCCGACAAGGTGGAGCGGGTCTACCTGCGCGCCGACCAGACCTCCGGCGTCTTCAACTCCGGCCAGGTGGACGCCTGGGCGACCTGGAACACCTTCTCGACACCCGCCGTCGCCAACGCCGGTGCGCACTTCCTGGTCAACGGCCAGGAGGTGGGCTCCGACAACTACGCGGTCTGGGCGGTGCGCAACGGCTTCGCCGACAAGCACCCCGAGGTGGTGAAGGCCTTCTACGCCTACCTGCGGGAGAACGGCGCCAAGGAGAAGGCCGACCCGGCCGGCTACCTCAACGTGTTCACCGACGCCGGCCCGACCGCCGTCACCCCCGCCGAGAAGGACGTCGCGGTGAACGTCGGCAAGCAGGGCACCCCGGCCGACGCCATCTCCGACGCCGACACCGCCCGCTTCGGGACGGTCGCCCAGTTCTTCGCCGACCAGAAGGTCACCAAGCAGCTGGTGGACGTCAAGCCGTACCTGATCGACATCAACAAGCTCGGGGACGGTGCCAAGTGACCACCTCCACCCGGCCGTTCACGCCGGAAGACACCCGGGCCGCACTGGAATCCGGCCTGGTCGCCCCGCAGAGCCGGCAGCCCCGGCCCCGCCCCCGGGCACTCGCCGTGACCCTGCGCACCATCGGTCCGCTCGCCCTGCTCGGCGGCTGGGCACTCGCCTCCGCCACCGGCGCGCTCACCCAGGACGTGCTCGCCTCGCCCGCCCAGGTCGCGCAGGCGGTGGGGGAGTTGTGGGGCAACGGCCAGCTGACCGACGCCCTGTCGGTCTCCCTCACCCGCGCCGGACTCGGACTGTTCTTCGGCGCGACCGCCGGACTGGTGCTCGGCGTGGTCACCGGATTCACCCGCCTCGGCGAGGAGTTGCTCGACTCCGCGATCCAGGTCCTGCGCACCGTGCCCTTCCTGGCCCTCGTCCCGCTGTTCATGGTGTGGTTCGGCATCACGGAGACCGCGAAGGTCGCCCTGATCGGGGTCGCCACCAGCTTCCCGATGTACGTGTCCGCCTCGGGTGGGGTCCGCAGCACCGACCGCAAGCTGGTCGAGGCGATGCGCAGCTTCGGCCTCGGGCGCTGGGCGATCGTGCGCACGGTCGTGCTGCCCGGCGCCCTGCCCTCGCTGCTGTCCGGATTGCGCCTGTCGATGACGCTCAGCGTGATCGCCCTGATCGCCGCCGAGGAGATCAACTCCACCGAAGGCATCGGCTACTTGATGGCCCAGGCGCAGAACTACTCGCGCACCGACGTCCTCGCCGTCTGCATCCTGATCTACGGGCTGCTCGGCCTCGCCGCGGACGGTGTCGTCCGGGTCCTGGAGCGCGTGCTGATGCCGTGGCGCCAGATCGTCCAGGGAGCGACCCGATGACCGCCGACACGTTCACCACCGCCACGTCCTCGTCCTCCGCGCCGGCCTCTCTGTCGGTCCCCTCGGTCCCCTCGGTCCCCTCGGTCCCCTCGGTCCCCTCGGTCCCCTCCGCCTCCTCCGCCTCCGAGGAGACGGTCCCGGCCGTCCACCTGCGCGGTCTGCGCCGGGTGTTCGGCACCCGGGCGGTGCTCGACGGGGTCGACCTCTCCATCGCCCGTGGGGAGTTCGTCGCCCTGCTGGGTGCGAGCGGCACCGGCAAGACCACGCTGCTGCGCATCCTCGGGGCGCTCGACCAGGCGGACGGGGGTACCGTGCTCGTCCCGCCGGTCCGTACCGTGGTGTTCCAGGAGCCCCGCCTGGTGCCGTCCAAGCGGGTGCTGGCGAACGTCACGGTCGGCCTGCCGCGCGGCGCCGCGACCCGGGAGACCGGGCTGAAGGCGCTCGCTGAGGTCGGCCTGGAGCGGCACGCCGAGGCCTGGCCGGCCACCCTGTCGGGAGGTGAGGCGCAGCGCGTCGCACTCGCCCGGGCGCTCGTCCGGGAGCCGCAACTCCTGCTGCTCGACGAACCGTTCGCCGCCCTGGACGCGCTCACCCGGCTGCGCATGCAGGACCTCGTCGGCGACCTGGTGCGCCGCCACCGCCCGGCGGTACTGCTGGTCACCCACGACGTGGACGAAGCCGTACGGCTCGCCGACCGGGTCGTGGTACTGCGCGACGGCCTGCTCGCCCGGGACGAAGCCGTCACCGTCGAGAGCCCGCGCGACCCGGCCGATCCCGCCTTCGCCGACCTGCGGCGCCGGCTGCTCGCCGACCTCGGCGTCCACTGACGCCCGCGATCCACCACTGTCCACCGCAGTTCCCCGCGGTTTCCCGCGGTTTCCCGCGAACCCCCGCTATCCTCCCGATTTCCCCCGATTCACCCTGACTTCCGACCAACCGAGCCCGCACCACCGGAGTTGACCAGATGACCGTCACCCTCGGCGTCCACGCCAGCAACCCGTCGCTCTACTACCTCGCCCGACTCCCCTACCTGGACGAGGAGCTGGCCCCGCACGGCGAGACCGGCGCCTTCCACCACTACGCGGACGGCACCCGCACCGGCGCGCTGCTCGCCGAGGGCGTCATCGACTTCGGCGGCACCGGTTCCACCCCGCCGATCACCGCGCAGGCGGCCGGCCACGACCTGGTCTACGCGGCCGTCTCCGCACCCCGCCCCGACCACGGCGCCCTCCTGGTGCTGGACTCCGGCCCGGTGCGGACGGTCGCGGACCTCAAGGGTGCCACCGTCGTCCTCGCCGTCGGCTCCTGGCAGACCCACCTGCTCGCCAAGGCCCTGCACGCGCAGGGACTGTCGTACGGCGACGACGTCACCCCGGAGCGCCCGGCGGCCGGCCAGGACCAGGCCCGGCGGCTGCGCGACGGCGAGATCGCCGGCTGGATCGCCCAGGGCGCCGAACTCGCCGCAGCCCGCCGCACCGGGGGGTTCCGCGAGCTGATCCGCACCGGTGACGTCATCACCGACCGTTCGGTGTTCTTCACCCGCCGGGACTTCGCGACCGGCCGCCCCGAGGTGGTCGCCGCGATCGCGACCGCCCTGCGCCGGGCGGACGCCTGGGCGGCCGCCAATCCGGCCGAGGCCGCCGCGATCGCCGCCGAGGAACTGGGCGGCACGGCCGCCGACTGGCAGTCCGCGCTGGTCGCGCTGCCCTGGCGGCTGGAGCCCGCCACCGCCGGGTTCGTCGCCGAACAGCAGGAGGCCGCGGACATCTTCCACGGTGCGGGCTTCATCGACCGGGCACTGACCGTCGCCGACGCCCACCTCCCCGCCCTGGAGGCCCCGGTGGCCGCCGCGCTCGCGAAGGCGGTCTGACCCGTGGCCTCCGAAGTCCTCTGGTACATCATTCCGCGGGAGGGGCACTACCCCTGGGAGCCGGCCGGCCGCCGTCCGGTGGACCTCCGCTACCTCCAGCAACTGGCGGGCAGCGTCGAGCGACTGGGCTACACCGGCGCGCTGCTCGCGACCGACCTGTACGACGTCTGGACGCTCGGCAGCGCGCTCGCGGCCGCCACCACCCCGGCCTTCAAGCCGCTGCTGGCCGTCCACCCGGGGCTGGTCTCACCCACCCTGCTGGCCAAGATGGCACTCAGCTTCGACCACCTGCACGGCGGCCGGCTGCGCTTCAACGTGGTGAACGGCTCGACCGCGCAGCTGCGCGAGTACGGCCTGGACGTCGAGCACGACGACCGCTACCGGCTCAGCGGCGAGTACTGGTCGATCGTCAAGCGCCTCACGGCGGGTGAAGTCTTCGACCACAAGGGCGAGTTCTACGAACTGAAGAACGCGGGCGCCAGCCTGCGCGAGCTGACCCCGGCGCAGCCCGGCGGCATCCCGCTCTGGTTCGGCGGCAGTTCGGCGGCCGGCATCGAGATGGCCGCCGAGCACGTGGACGTCTACCTGACCTGGGGAGAGCCGCCGCACCTGCTCAAGGAGAAGCTGGACCTGGTCCGCGAGCGGGCCGCCGCCCACGGCCGGTCGGTGCGGATCGGGCTGCGGCTGCACCTGATCGTCCGCGACACCGAGGACGAGGCCTGGGCTGCCGCCGACCGGCTGCTGGACGTCACCGGTGAGGCCACCTACGCGCGCCAGCTGGGTGGCGCGAAGGCGGAGGACGGGGTCGGCTGGCAGCGGCAGTTCCGCCAGCACGGCGGGAAGGTGCCGGCGCGGGCCCGGGAGCTGGAGGCCTACCCCAACCTCTGGCCGGGAATGAGCCTGTTCCGCCCCGGGCCCGGTACGGCGGTGGTCGGCTCGACCGCCCAGGTGATCGAGCGCCTGCAGGAGTTCGAGGCGCTGGGTGTCGACACCTTCATCCTCTCGGGCAACCCGCTGCTGGAGGAGGCCCATCGGGTTGCAGAAACGGTTCTGCCCGCTCTGGGCATCAAGCGGCCGCACGCCGGTGGCTGACTGGTGACAGCTGACAAGTGACGGATAACGGATAACAGATGACGGATGACAGCTGACAGATTTCGAAATCTGTCAGCTGTCATCCGTCGATCGTCGGCTGTCGGCGTCAGTCGTAGCCATCAGCCGCAGCGATCAGCCTCGGCCGCCGGCCGGCGCCTCCGCCCCGTTCAGCGGCTCAGCCGGTCGATCTCCGCCAGCTCCTCGGCCGTCAGCGGCCCGCCCGCCAGTGCGTCGAGGTTCTGGTCCAGCTGGGCGACGCTGCTCGCACCGATGATCACCGAGACCACCCGCGGGTCCCGCAGCACCCAGCACAGCGCCAGCTGCGCCAGCGTCTGCCCGCGCCGCTCGGCGACCGCGGCCAGCGCCCGCAGCTGCTCCAGCTTCCGCTCGGTCAGGGCCTCCTCGGTGAGGAACTTCCCGACCGACATCCGCGAGCCCGCCGGAACCGCCCCGGACAGGTAGCGGTCGGTCAGCAGCCCCTGGGCCAGCGGCGAGTAGGCGATGAGGCTGCTCTGGGTTTCGCCCACCGCGTCCAGCACGCCGCCGTCCTCCACGTGCCGGTTGAGGATCGAGTACGCCGACTGGTTCATCAGCACCGGCGTCCCCAGCTCGCGCAGGATCGCCACCGCCTCCCGGTGCTGCTCCGCCGGGTAGTTGGAGATCGCCGCGTACAGCGCCCTGCCCGAGCGCACCGCGCTGTCGAGCGCGCCCATCGTCTCCTCGATCGGGGTGTCCGGGTCGTACCGGTGCGAGTAGAAGACGTCGACGTAGTCCAGCCCCATCCGGTCCAGCGACTGGTCGAGGCTGGCCAGCAGGTACTTGCGGCTGCCGCCGTTGCCG
Organism: Kitasatospora sp. NPDC048715; assembly: GCF_043198905.1. Lineage (NCBI taxonomy): Bacteria > Bacillati > Actinomycetota > Actinomycetes > Kitasatosporales > Streptomycetaceae > Kitasatospora > Kitasatospora sp. NPDC048715. The sequence continues at coordinate 103,414 of NZ_JBICVH010000011.1, forward strand.
TACGGGCCGGGCCACATGTCCCAGCCGGCCTTGGTGGCGATGAACAGCTCGTCCCGGTACGGCCGGAAGTCCTGGGCGAACAGGTAGCCGAAGTTGCGCTCGGCGCTGCCGTACGGCGGGCCGTAGTTGTTCGCCAGGTCGAAGTGCGTGACGCCCCGGTCGAAGGCCCGGCGCAGCACCGCCCGCTGCACGTCCAGCGGCTGGGCGTCACCGAAGTTGTGCCAGAGCCCCAGCGAGACGGCGGGCAGCTGGACGCCGCTGCGGCCGGCCTTCCGATAGGTCATCGAGTCATAGCGGTCATCCGCGGCGAGGTAGCTCATGCCGGACATCCTGCCAGTCCGTCGCGGCGGATCAAGCCTTGCCCCGTTCCGGGCCGGTGCCTATGCTCGCGGAGGATCGCGTGCGTGCGAGGCGAGGGGGAGGCGAGATGGCAGTCCGGACCGTGACCGTGACCGTGACCGTGGCCGCCGCCGCAGCCCGCTGTTGTTGTCGCCGCCACCGCAGCACCGACCGCTGACGCCACCCGCGAGCCCCGCCGCCCGAGCGGCCCACCGCCCGCCCCGTCGGCCGTTCCGCCGGTGCCGCCCGTAGGAGCGCGGCGCCGGACCGCGCACCGGCTCCCCGCGCTCCGCTCTCCGTGCGGCCCACCGAATCCCGGGACGCTCCGGCCCGCCGGTCCCGTCCCGGTCCTGCTCGGCTCGTTCCCATGCTCAGCCCGTACCCGGCCCCGGCCATGGCCCCGGCCCGACCCTGGTCCGACCCGAACCCGGCCCTGGTCCGACCCGAGCCCGACCCCGACCCCGAGCCCGAGCCCGACCCCGAGCGCCCAAGGAGACCGCCGTGCGGTTCACCGTCTCGTCCCTCGTCGCCAACGCCCCCGACCCGGTCACCGGCGTCCGGCGCACCCCGCAGCAGAAGCTGCACAACGTCATCGACCAGGCCGTCCTCGCCGAGCAGCTCGGCTACGACGGCTACGGAGTGGGGGAGCGGCACGGTGAGCCGTTCCTCTCCCCGGCGCCGCCCCTGCTGCTGAGCGCCATCGCCGCCCGCACCTCCACCATCCGGCTGTTCACCACGGTGACGGTGCTCAGCGTCCTCGACCCGGTCCGGGTCGCCGAGGACTACGCGATGCTCGACCAACTCTCCGGGGGTCGGTTGGAGTTGATCGTCGGCAAGGGCAACGACCCGCGCCATTTCGGACTGTTCGGCCTCCCCGAGGAGCGCCAGTGGGAGGCGCTCGCGGAGAACTACGGCCTGCTGCGAAGGCTCTGGCGCGAGGAGAAGGTGACCTGGGAGGGCTCGACCCGCCCGCCGCTCACGGACGTCACGGTCTGGCCGCGCCCGCTCCAGGACCCGATCCCGGTGTGGCACGGCAGCGCGACCAGCACGCGGTCCACCGACCTCGCGGCCCGCCACGGCGACCCGCTCTTCTCCGCCAACTCCTTCCATCCGCTGGAGAAGTACCGGACGCTGGTCGAGCACTACCGCGAGCGCTGGGAGCACTACGGGCACGACCCGGCGCGGGCCCGGGTGGGCGCGAGCTTCGGCGGACTGTTCGTCGCCGAGCGCTCGCAGGACGCCGTCGAGGGCTTCCGCCCGTACTGGAACGCACTGTTCGACTCGGCCGCGGGCCGGCACAACAACTCGCCGTTCACCTCGCTGGAGGACGCGCTGGAGCGCGGCTCGGCGCTGGTCGGCAGTCCGCAGCAGGTGATCGAGAAGATCCACCGCTACCACGAGGCCTTCGGCAACGAGGTGGTCGGCATCGGGGTCGACGCCCTCACCGAGGGGGCGCAGCGCGAGCAGTTGGAGCTGTTCGCGAGCGCGGTGGCGCCGGAGATCCGTCGGGCGCTGCCGTAGCGGTCCACGCCCGCCGCGCGCTGCCACGGCAGCCCGGATCTCCCGCCCGCCCGCGCAATGCGCCGTGCACCCCCTACGCGGCGTGACGCCGGCAACCGTGCGTGACGTGACGCGCGCCACCAGGTGCGCCGGAATGCCGTTCGGCGGGGCGGGGGATGACGAACGGTCGAGGGGCCGTGGCCGCCGGGGGGCGGCGCACGGCCCTCAACCGTTCCGCCCCGGGGGTCCCGGGGAGCCGCCCGCGCACCCAAGGGTCGGAGCCGGAGCCGGACCAGGGTCGGAGCCGGAGCCGGAGCCCCGAGCGCGAGCCCGGGTCGGGTCGGGTCGGGGCGGTCGGAGTCCGCACTGGCCTTCTGTACCTACTGGTATGTACAGTGTTCCGCATGAGCACCCAGGACCGCCTCATCGAGAGCACCCAGGCCCTCCTCTGGGAGCGCGGCTACGTCGGCACCAGCCCCAAGGCCATCCAGCAGCGCTCTGGCGTCGGCCAGGGCAGCATGTACCACCACTTCGCCGGCAAGCCCGACCTCGCGGCCGCCGCCCTGCGCCGCAGCGCCGAGCAGATGCGCGGCGTCGCCGAGGCCGACCTCGCCGCCCCCGGCAGCGCATACGACCGGATCGCCGCCTACCTGCAGCGCGACCGCGACGTCCTGCGCGGCTGCCGGATCGGCCGGATGGCCCAGGACCCGGACGTGGTCGCCGACCCGCTCCTGCGCGCGCCCGTCGAGGAGACCTTCGACTGGCTGCGCGGCCGGATCGCCGGACTGATCGCCGACGGCCAGGCGGGCGGCGAGTTCGCCCCCGGCCTCGACCCGGCCGACACCGCCGCCGCCGTGGTCGCCGTCGTCCAGGGCGGCTACGTCCTGGCCCGTGCCGCCGACAGCGCCGAGCCGTTCGACCGGGCCGTTCGTGGCGCCCTCGGCCTGCTCGCGGCACACCGCACGGCCTGACCCGCCAAGCCCGCCCGGCCGGTAGTCCGCCTGCCTGCCTGCCGGACCCGTCGAACCCGAGGAGCCCAGCCGTGCACGCGATGCAGTACGAGATCACCCTGCCCGCCGACTACGACATGGGCGTCATCCGCAAGCGCGTCGCCGACAAGGGCCGCCTGCTCGACGCGCACCCGGGCCTCGGCCTCAAGGCCTACCTGGTCCGCGAGCGCGGCCGACAGGGCTCGCCCGTCAACCAGTACGCGCCGTTCTACCTCTGGCGCACCGTCGAAGGCATGAACGGTTTCCTCTGGGGGCCGGGATTCCGCGGCCTGAGCGCCGACTTCGGCCGCCCCGCCGTCCGGCACTGGCTGGGCGCGGGCCTGACCCACGGCGCGCCAGGAACCTCGGCGGCCTCGGCATCGGCCTCGGAGGCAGCGTCGCCAACGGAGGCGGCGTCGTCACCGGAGGGGGCGGCCGGGCCGCCGACCACCGCCACCCGCGAGACCGTACGGCTGCCGGAATCCGCCGACCCGGCCGAGGCCGTCGAGCGGGCGCTCGCCGACCTGCCCACGCACCCGGCCCTGCACACCGCCGCCGTGGCCGTCGACCCGAGCCGCTGGGAGCTGCTCCGCTTCGCCCTCTGGCACGGCCCGGCCCCCGAGGACGAGCCCGGCGTCCGTTACCAGGTGCTGCACCTGTCCCGCCCCGAACTCGACCGGCTGCCGGCCGGCCGCCACTGGTGAAAGGACCCACCGCCCCGATGTCCCCCGCGACCGTTCCCACCGGCACCGACCTCACCCCGGCCCCGACCGACCGCACGGCCGGTTACGCCCTGCTCGCCGAACTCGCGGGTCCCGGCGCCGCCACCACGCTCGGGGGTCTGGACGCCCTCGCCCCCGGCTTCCCCGACTGGATCGTCACCAGCCTCTTCGGCGGTACCTACCAGCGTCCCGGACTCGCCCTGCGCGACCGCCAGATCGCGAACCTGGCCGCGCTCACCGCACTCGGCGGCGTCGAGCCGCAGCTGGCCGACCACGTCCGCTACAGCCGACGGATCGGCCTGACGGAGGCGGAGATCACCGAGGTCATCGTCCACCTCGCGCCGTACGTCGGTCTCCCCAGGGCGCTGGCCGGCCTGCGCGTCGCCACCGCCGCCTTCGCGGACGCCACCTTCGCCGACGCTACCTTCGCCGACGCCGCGGCCAGGGCCGAGGCCAAGGCCGGGACCGGGACCGGCACCGAGGCCGCGGCGGAGACCGTCGCCGGGAGCGCCACCCCGGAGGCCGACGCATGAGCCGCACCGTCCGCACCGTCCTCGGCGACCTGGACCCCGCCGACCTCGGGGTCACCGACTCCCACGACCACCTCTTCATCCGCAGCCCGCTGCTCCCCGGCCAGGAGCTGGACGATCCGGCCGCCGCCGAGGACGTCCTGCGGACCTACGCCGCCGCCGGTGGCCGTGCCCTCGTCCAGTGGACACCGCTCGGCCTGGGCCGGGGCGCGGACTCCCTCGCCGCGCTCTCCCGCGCCACCGGCGTCCACGTCGTCGCCGCCACCGGCGCGCACCAGGCGGTCCACTACGCGCCGGGCTTCTTCCCGGACGTCGACGGCGACCCGGCCGAGCGCCCCGGCGCGTACGCCGACCTCGCAGAACGCTTCGTCGCCGAACTCACCACCGGTCTGCCCGGCGCGCCCGAGGGCGTCCGGGCCGGGCTGATCAAGGTCGCGGGCGATCCGGGGCCCGTGAGCCGGCACACCCGGTGGACGATGGCCGCGGCGGCGGAGGCCCACCACGCCACCGGCGCCCCGATCGCCGTCCACCTCGAAGCCGACGGCGCTCCGCTCCGGGTCCTGAACCTGCTGCACGACCGGCACGGGGTCCGGCCCGACCGGATCGTCCTCGGTCACCTCACCCGGCTCCCCGACCGCGCGCTGCACCGTGCCCTGGCCGCCGAGGGGGTCCGGCTCGCCCTGGACAGCCCCTCCCGGTCCGGCCGGTCCGGCGACCACCAGGCCTTCGACGTCATCGCCGACCTGGTCGAGGCGGGCCACGCCGACCAGCTGCTGCTCGGCGCCGACACCACCACCAGGACCGCCCGCGCGGCCGCCGGCCCGGTCGGTCTGCTCGCCGACCTCGCCCCGCGCCTCGCCCGCAGCTACGGCCCGGAACTGCCCGAGTTGCTCCTCGTCACCAACCCGGCCGCCGCCTTCGCCGCCGACTGGCGCACGCCGTAGGCGGGGCCCTCGTCGCCCGCGGGTCCCATCGGCCGCGGCTGCGGCTGCCGGAGCGGGCATTCGGCAGACGGCCGCCGGGCGGGTCTTCTACGGTGCCGGGCATGGTGATGCCGACGCTCCGAACCCTCACGACCGCCGACTGGCCGCTCTGGCGGGACCTCCGTCTCGCGGCCCTGACCGGCGCGCCGGACGCCTTCAAGGCCGGCCTGGCCGACTGGGACCAGGGCGGTGAGGACCGCTGGCACGACCGGCTCCGTCTCCCGGACGCCCTCCACGTCGCGGCCCTCCTGGACGACGACCCGGTCGGCCTGGTCGGCGGACTGCCCGGATCACCGGACGGTGTACGGGAGTTGCGCTCGCTCTGGGTCGCCCCGCGGGCCCGCGGCCGGGGCGTCGCGGACCGTCTCGTCGAGGAGGTCGAGCGCTGGGCCCGAGCCACCGGCGGCACCACGCTGCGCCTCGCCGTGCTCCCCGGCAACCGGGCGGCGCTCGCCCTCTACCGCCGCCACGGCTTCACCCCGCTCGCGGAACCCGGGGACCTGCTCGCCGACGGGGTCGGCCGCGAACTCCTCCTGGCGAAGCCTCTGCGGTGACCGTCGCCGCACCCGGCTCGGTACCGGGGCCGCGACCGGCCCGGCCTTTCGAGGTCGACGGGACGGCCTCGGGACCGCGGGAAGGCGGGAAGGCGGGGCCTGTGCCGCACGGGGGACGGCACAGGCCCCGCCTTCCCGAGGTCGAGCGGTCTGGCAGGTCGGCGGGTCGGCGGGTCGACCGGCGTCACATGTGGGTGCCGCCGTCGATGCGGAGCTCGGTGCCGGTGACGAAGGCGCCGTCGTCGGAGGCGAGCATGGCGATCACGCCGGCCACCGTCTCTGGGCCGGCGAAGCCCTGGCCGAGCGCGGGGGAGAGCTTGGCCAGCAGGCCGAGGTCGGCGTCGGCGGGCAGGCCCGGGTTGTGGGTCATGCCGCTGTCGATGCTGCCCGGTGCGACGCAGACCGCGCGCAGGCCCTGCTTCGAGTACTCCGAGGCGATGGCGTGGGTGAAGGACTGGATGCCGCCCTTGGTCGCGGCGTACGCGGCCATGTAGGGGTGGGCGAAGCTCGCGGAGGTGGAGCTGAAGTTGACCACCACGCCCTTGCCGCCGGCGAGCAGCGTGGGGAGCGCCTCGCGGGTCATCAGGAAGGTGCCGGTCAGGTTCACCGCGAGGAGCCTGTTCCAGAACTCCAGGCTGGTCTCGTGGGTGTGCGAGGAGCGGAGGATGCCGGCCGCGTTGACCAGCACGTCCAGGCCGCCCAGGCCGGCGATCGCCTCCGCCACGCCCGCGACGACGGCCGCCTCGTCCGCGATGTCCAGCACCTGGACGGTGAGGCGGTCCGCGGTTCCCTCGGCGGTGGCGCGGTCCAGGGTCTTCTTCAGGCCGTCCTCGTTGACGTCGACGGCGACGACCTTCCCGCCCTCGGCGAGGATCCGGTGCACGGTGGCCTGGCCGATGCCCGAGCCGCCGCCGGTGATCAGGACGTTCCGTCCGCTGAAGCGCTCCATGGTGGTACTCCGTTCGTTCGTGGTCTCTCGACCTCAATAGGCACGCTACGCCTAGATGGCACGTTGTGCCAACAAGTCCATTCGTGCCGATCCGTCGTGACGTGCCGCCTTGGCATTCGCCCGCGTAGGCTGACCCCGTGACCGGACGCCCGACCCTGACCCAGCGCCGCCGTGAGGCCACCCGGCTGGAGATCGCCCGTACCGCCGCCGCGCTCTTCGCCGAGCGGGGCACGGACGCGACCACCGCCGAGGAGATCGCCCTCGCCGCGGGCATCTCGCTGCGCACCTTCTACCGGTACTTCTCGGTCAAGGAGGACGCCGTCGCTCCGCTGCTCGCGGCGGGCGGGCAGGAGTGGGTGGAGCTCTTCACGGCCAGCCCCGCGGACCTGCCGCTGCGCGAGGCGCTGGAGCGTGCGGCGGTCGCGTCGCTGACCCCGGCCGACGAGGCGCGGGTCGAGATGATGCAGTGGGCCCGCGGTCTGCTGTGCGACCCCAAGCTGAACGCCACCTGGCAGCGCGTCCACGCCGACTCGGAGGAGCGGCTGCGGGCCGCCCTCGCCGAGCGCTGCCCGGACGGCACCGACCCGCTGGAGATCCGGTTGGCGGCCGCCGCCGCGACCGCGGCGATCAGGGTGGCCCTGGAGCAGTGGGCCGCCTCCGAGGCGCCCCTCGCCGGTCCGGGCTCCCCGCAGGACCTCGGCGCTCGCTGCATGCGCGAGCTCACGGAGGGGCTGCGGCTGTGGGGGCGGGTCGGCTGAGCCCGGGGCCGGCCGTCGACCGGCCGGTGGCGGCCGACAGCGGACAGTGGGCAGTCGACAGTCGACAGATTTCAGATGACAACTTTCGAAATCTGTTATCTGAAAGTTGTCATCCGTTCGCCCGGCTCCCCGTAACCTCCCAGCCGCGGTCGGCTTTCTCCCAGCTGGCGTTAGGGTTGATCCTCGCGCCCCGGCAGGGGGAACCGGGGTGACCTCCTCGGATGTCCCCAGCGGAGGGGACTGGAGTTCGAGGCGTGGGAGCAAGCAGGACATGGGTCTGACGAGCCACAAGGTGCTGGCGCTGACCGCACTGATCGCGGTCGTGATGATGGTCGGCACGGTCTGGCTGTGGCCCAGACTCGCGAAGAAGACCTGGCGGGCGGTGCTCGGCCGGATCGGCGCACTGCTCGCCACCCAGCTCACGGTGCTCGCCGCGCTCGGCCTGGTCGCCAACAACTACTTCGCCTTCTACAGCAGTTGGGACGACCTGCTGGGCATCGGCGACACCGGCCCGGTGGTCATCCACAACAAGGCGGACGCCTCCGGCCGGCTGATGGTGGAGACGATGGGCCAGGCCGCGGTCAAGGGCGGCGGCGCGATGGGCCGCGAGCCCGCCCAGTCCGGCGAGATCCGCAAGATCAGGATCGACGGCGCGGTCAGTCGGCTGTCCACCGAGGGCTACGTCTACCTGCCGCCGCAGTACTTCCAGCCGGAGTACGCCCAGAAGCAGTTCCCGGCCGTGATCGTCAGCACCGGATTCCCAGGAATCGCCGAGAATCTGATCACCCGCTTCAACTACCCGGGTGCGGCGCTCAAGCTGCTGCAGGAAGGGCGGATGCAGCCGACCGTCATGGTCCTGGTGCGCCCATCGCCCGCGCTGCCCCAGGACACCGAGTGCGAGGACGTCCCGAACGGCCCGCAGTCCGACACCTACTTCACCAAGGACGTGCCCTCGGCGATCCAGGCCAGCTACCGGGTCTCCTCCGACCCGCAGGCCTGGGCCTTCATGGGCAACTCGACCGGCGGTTACTGCGCGCTCAAGCTGGCCATGCGTCACCCGGACGTCTTTCCGACCGCCGTCGCCCTCTCGGCCTACTACGACGCGGCCGACGACCCCACCACGGGCGACCTCTTCGGCGGCAGCAAGCAGCGCCGCGACGAGGCCAACCTGATGTGGCGGCTGAAGAACCTGCCGCAGCCGAAGGTGTCCGTGCTGCTGGCCGGCACCAAGAAGGGCGACGGCAGCTACCGGCAGGAGACCGAGGCCTTCGTCGACGCGGTGCAGAGTCCGATGAAGGTCTCGTACAGCATGCTGGAGAACGGCGGCCACAACTTCGAGACCTGGAGCGCCCTGCTGCCCTCCTCGCTGGAGTGGCTGTCCCAGCACCTCAAGGTGCCGAACCAGACCGTATGAAGCGACCCGGCCGTACCTGACCGGCCGTACCTGAACGCCTGAACGATCGAACCCCCGGAGCCGCTGCCCCGGGGGTTCGATCGTTCAGGTCGGCCAGGTTGTTCGGGTCGGCCGGGCCGTTCAGGAACCGTACGGCTCCCGCCCGGCGGTCCCGCCGCTCAGGCCACCCGCTCCAGCGTCCCGGTGTGCAGCTGGCCGACCCGGCCGCCCTCGCCCTCGAAGGTCCAGAAGGCCCGCACGGTCAGCTTGCCGAGGTCCATCACGTGGCTGACGGTGATCCCGCTCTGCTCCGTCCAGCTGATGAAGTAGATCTCCGGCGCGACCTCGGCGACGTGCAGCCGCACGTCCTCCCACTGGCCCGCGGACTCGCCGAGGCCCTCCCAGCGCAGCCGCGTGCCGTCGGCCGAGTAGGTGTTGCGGAAGGCCGCGCCGTTGTCGACCCGGAAGAGGTAGGTGCGGCCGGCGAAGGCGGGCAGGGGCGCGGTCATGGTGGGGCGGGTCCTCGTCTCTGTCAGGTCGTGGCGAGCGTCCGGTCGGGCTCGCCGCTCTTGTGCACGGCGGATGATGTCAGGCTTCCAATTTATCCGACCGGGCGCACTCGGTCAGGCACTCGCCACGGTACGGTCCGCCACGGCGAGGCCGCGCGTGTGCGGCCGGGGCCGGGCCCGACCCGGGGGCTCCCCGGTCGATGTGGCGGCTCCCGGCGCCGGAGACTGATCAACTCGACTGCCACGCAGGGTCGTTGATCGACACCACGGTGAGCTGCGCCCTCGCGGACCCCGCCGTCGGGACGTCCACTCCGGCCCCGACGACGAGCCCGACCACCACCCCGAGCACCCCGGCGCTGTCCTCCCCGGTCGCCGAAGAGGCGCTGACCTGGTCGGACGAGTTCAACGGCGCGATCAGTTGGGGCCGGCGCAACGCGAAGTACTGCACCGACGAGACCGCCGTCGCGAAGGACCGGCGGGTGGCCATCGGGACCGATCGCGGCGCCAACTCGTAGGACCGGGTCCATCCCTCAGGCCAAGCCATCCCTCAGGCCAAGCCACCCCTCCGGACCTGGCCACCGCCGGGGCGGTTCCGCCGGCCGGGCCGGCCCCGCCGGCGGAATCGCGAGACTCAGGAACCGGCAGCCGCCTCGACCACCCTGATGTCGAACGGCTGCCGGTTGTTGCCGTCGTTCCGGTCGTCCGCGCTGCGCACCGTGACCGAGCCGCCGCTCAGTCTGCCCACCGGCAGTTCCGGGTCGAGCCGGACCGGGATGAGGGCGGTCGCGCTGCGCGCCTCCCGCAGTCCGGCCCCGAAGACGCACCGCACGACGCGGCCGTGGCCCGTCACCCGGCAATCGGACGGGAAGTACGGGCCCTCCGGGCTCACGCCCTCCGGCAGGGTGATCACGACCGTGAACGGGGAGGCGGTGGTGTCCGGGCCCCCGTTGCCGACGAAGGCGTGGATGGTGGTGGTGCCGCCGGGCGTGGCCGGGTCCGGGTCGATCCGGACCACCTCCAGGTCGGAGTCGGACGTTCGGGCGGCGGCGGGTGCGGGCAGCGTGGAGGCTCCGGCCGCCTCCGAGCCGGTACCGGCACCGGTACCGGAAGCGGCCGTCCCCGCCCCGGGCTTGGCCGGTGCCGGCAGGGTGGAGGCGCCGGTCGTCACCGGCGCAGGCAGGATGGACGCCTCGGGCGCGCCCGTCGCGACGACCTCCACCGCGGGCCGGGGCTCGGGTCGCAGCAGCGCCCAGGACGGGTCGGTGGCCAGTACTGTCACCGCGCACCCCGCCGCCACGGCCGCGACCAGCCCGGCCCCGCCGAACCCCCTGCCTCCCGCGGCACGCCGACCGGCGCCCAACAGGCCGGCACTCCGCAGGCCGCGTCCCCGCAGGCCACGTCCTCCCAGGCGGCGGCCCCGCAGGCCACCGTCCGCCGCGCCACCGTCCGCCGCGCCACCGTCCGCCGCGACGTCACCCGCCGCGCCACCGTCCGGCACGTCGCCACCCCGTACCCCACCGCCACCGCCCTGAACGGCGCTCCGCACGTCCCGGTGCTGCTGCTCCATCCCCGCTCACCCTGTCCTCGCGTCCCGGCCGCCCGCGCCGTTGCGGGCCGCGTCGGCACCAGGGTGGCGGAGCCGCCGCCGGAGCCCGGCGGCAACCCGCCCGGTGTCCGCTCGAACGGATGACGCGGCACGCCGCTCCGACCGGGTCGGCCGGCAACGGTGGTTGACGTGCCGTCAGGGTGCGAGGACCTGCCCCAGCCGGGTCGCGATCTGGTGCATCACCGGTACCAGCGAGGCGGCCCCGGCCTGCTCCTCCAGGGCCCGGATGCGGGCCTCCGGTCCGGAGACGGAGAGGGCGGTGGGCGTCGGCGCGCCGGGGACGGCGAGCGCGATGCACCGGACGCCGATCTCCTGCTCCTGGTCGTCGACCACGTAGCCGCGCTCGCGCGCCTCGGCGAGCTGGCGCATCAGCTCCTGCGGGTCGGTGACCGTGTACTCGGTGTGGGCGGGCAGGGGGTTGGGGCCGAGGACGGCGCGGGCCTCGTCCTCGGGCAGCTGGGCGAGCAGCGCCTTGCCGACGCCGGTGCAGTGCGGCTGCACCCGTCGGCCGACCTCGGTGAACATCCGCATCGAGCGGCGCGACTGCACCTGTCCGACGTACACCACCTCGCCGCCCTCCAGCACCGCCAGGTTGGCGGTCTCGCCGGTGGCCTCCATGAGCTCGGCCAGGTACGGGCGGGCCCAGCTGCCGAGCAGCCGGCCGGCGGTTTCGCCCAGGCGGATCAGTCGGGGGCCGAGGGTGTAGCGGCGCGCGGTGTCCTGGCGGACATAGCCCTGCTGGACGAGGGTACGAACCAGTCGGTGGATCGTCGGCATCGGGAGGCCGGAACTGGTGGAGAGTTCGCTGAGTGTGGCCACGCCCCCGGAGTCGGCCAGCGCCTCCAGGAGTTGGAAGGCGCGCTCGACGGACTGCACGCCGCCGCTCGCGCGCTCGGTGCCTGTCGTCGATGCTGGGTCGGGGGTCGCAACCACCGGCGTTTCCTTCACTGTCGGGGGGAGGAGTAGAGTCCCGGCGACCTCTTCAACAAACCGTTGAAATTCTGTATCGCGGAAACTAGTCTCCACTTTACAGAATCGAACTCGCCGACAGGCGGGTTCCGATCGAGGAAGTTCCCCGGGGAAGTTCCTACCGGAGCTCCCTTCGCCAGGCTCAACCGTCTTAGGAGTGTCCTGCTCATGGCCGCAGATCAAGGGCCCCTCGGCGCCTCCCCCGCCGCTCCGGTCGTCACTGTCGCCGGTCCGCGCGTCCACCGGGCGGAGGAGGTGCTCACCCCGGAGGCGATCGCCTTCGTCGCCGGGCTCCATCGCGCCTTCGAGGGGCGCCGGCAGGAGCTGCTGGCCGGGCGCAAGGCCCGCCGTTCCGAGATCGCCGCCGCCGGCACGCTGGACTTCCTCCCCGGGACCGCCGGGATCCGGGCCGCGGACTGGAAGGTCGCCGAGGCGCCGCGCGCCCTCCAGGACCGCCGGGTCGAGATCACCGGCCCGACCGACCGCAAGATGGTCGTCAACGCGCTCAACTCCGGGGCGCGGATCTGGCTCGCGGACTTCGAGGACGCCACCTCCCCGACCTGGGAGAACGTGGTCGGCGGCCAGGTCAACCTGATCGACGCCTTCGAGGGCCGGATCGACTTCACCAGCACGGCCGGCAAGGCCTACACCCTCAAGCCCGCCGCCGAGCTCGCCACCGTCGTCGTCCGCCCGCGCGGCTGGCACCTGGACGAGAACCACCTGCTGGTCGACGGCACACCGGTGGCCGGTGGGTTCGTCGACTTCGGGCTCTACTTCTTCCACAACGCCGCCCGGTTGCTGGCCAGGGGCGCCGAGGACCCCAACTCCGGCCCGTACTTCTACCTGCCGAAGACCGAGAGCCACCTCGAAGCCCGCCTGTGGAACGACGTGTTCACCCACGCCCAGGCCGAACTCGGCATCCCGTACGGCACGATCCGGGCGACCGTGCTGATCGAGACCATCACGGCCGCGTTCGAGATGGACGAGATCCTCTACGAGCTGCGCGACCACGCGGCCGGCCTCAACGCCGGGCGCTGGGACTACCTGTTCTCGATCGTCAAGAACTTCCGCGACGCCGGCGAGCACTACATCCTGCCGGACCGCAACAGCGTCACCATGGCCTCGCCCTTCATGGCCGCCTACACCCGGCTGCTGGTGCAGACCTGCCACCGGCGCGGCGCCCACGCGATCGGGGGCATGGCCGCGTTCATCCCGAGCCGCCGCGACCCGGAGGTCAACGCCTCCGCACTGGAGAAGGTCAAGGCCGACAAGGACCGCGAGGCCGGCAACGGCTTCGACGGCTCCTGGGTCGCCCACCCCGACCTGGTGCCGGTCGCCCGGGCCTCCTTCGACGCGGTGCTCGGCGAGCGGCCCCACCAGAAGGACAACCCCGGCCCGGCCGAGCCGGTGACCGCCGCCCAGTTGCTCGACATCGTCGGCGCCGGCGGCACCTGCACCCGTGCGGGGCTGCACAACGCCGTCCAGGTCGGGATCCGCTACATCGAGGCCTGGCTGCGCGGCCTCGGGGCCGTCGGCATCTTCAACATGATGGAGGACGCCGCCACCGCCGAGATCTCCCGCTCGCAGATCTGGCAGTGGATCCACAACGGGGTCGTGCTGTCCGACACCGGCGAGAAGACCACCGCCGAGCTGGTCCGCACCCTGGTCGCCGCGGAGCTGGCCGAACTCCTCACCGAGCTGGGCGAGGAGGCCTACGGTGCCGGCCGCTGGCGCGAGGCCGCCGAGCTCTTCGAACAGGTCGCCCTGGCCGAGGAGTTCGTGGACTTCCTGACCCTCCCCGCGCTGCCCCTGCTGGGCTGATCCCCGCCCACCCGCCGGTGCCACCGCCGCCGTCCGCCGGGACGCGGCACTCCGGCGGTCCACCGCTCCGTTCCGTACGGCGACGAATCCACCTGTCCTCTCGTCGCCGTACGGAACGGTCCGTTCCACGCAAGGAGTTCACCCATGGCGCGCATGTTCTTCAACGGCCAGGCGATGACCGGCGGCCCCTTCCACAGCAAGGTCGCCGACTCGCTGCTCGGGCCGGCCAGGACCGCCCCCGGCTACCGATTCTTCTCCATCGACCACAGCGGCGGGACGGACGTCTGCCCGGGGCTGCTGGCGGACCCGGAGGCGGGCACCGCGATCGAGGGCGAGCTGTACGACATCCCGCTGGAGCGACTGCGCGACGTCATCCTGCCGGGCGAGCCGCGCGAACTGGAGCTGGGCGTGATCGAGTTGGAGGACGGCTCGGCCTGCCTGTCGATGCTGCTGGCTCGCGGCGAGGTCGAGCGCGGGGTGCACCGCGAGATCACCCACCACGGCGGCTGGCGCGCCTACCTCAGGACGATCGGGCGCGAGGCCTGACGGGCGGACGGCCCGTGCCGGCCGGGATGGATGACGGATGACAGCTGACAACTTTCATCATCTGTCATCTGTCATCCATCATCCGTTCGCTGAAACCTGTCAGCTGAAATCCGTTCACTGAAAGCCGTTCGCCGGAAGCCCTCAGCCCCCCGCCGCGAGGTGCGGGCGCCCCGCCACCATCGCGTCGCCAAGCCGGCTGCGCCGGTACAGCACGCTGCGGCCGAGCCGGTTGCGCTCCAGCAGCCCGGCCGCCGCGAGCGCGCCCAGGTGCCGGCTGACCGCACCAGGGGTGACCCCGAGCCGGTGCGCCAGCTCCGTCGTGCTGGCCGGGGTCTCCAGCAGTGCCAGCAGCCTGGCCCTGGGGGTGCCGATCAGTCCGGCCAGCGGCCCGTCGGCCACCGCCCCGGCCTCGGCGCCGGCGGGCCCCAGGCCCTCGGCCATCGTCGCCTTGCCGCGCGCCGGGTAGCAGACCAGCGGCGGCCCCGCCTGAGTGACATCGGTCTGCGCACCGAGCCCGAACAGCGTCGGGATCAGCACCAATCCGCGCCCGGCGACCTTCACCGTGGTGCCCACCGCCTTCACCGCCGGGTGCGGGTCGACGAGCCGCAGCACCCCGGCGTGCCAGCTCAGCCTGGCGTCGAGGTCCGCGAACAGTCCGTCCGCCCCGTGCTCCGAGAGCATCCGTCCCCGGTAGGCGATGTCCGCCTCCAGCACGGAGCGGGCGCGCGGCCACCAGGCGGGGACGAGGCAGCGCGTCCAGTACGCGTCCAGCGCCTCGGCCGTCCGGGCGGCCAGCGCCGCCGGGTCGTCGATCAGCCCGGCCAGCACCGGCGGCAGCGGGCTGGGTCTCCCGCCGCCCCGGTAGGCCTCCAGCACGTCGGCCCGCACCACCTCCGGCGGGGTGGCCGCCAGCCGCGCCAACTCGGCCGAGAAGTCCGGACGGGGGCCGAGCGGACGCGGCGTGAGGAAGTCCGGCACGAAGCCGACCGGCGCGATCATCGACTCCAGCAGTGCGGTGTCCAGCGTCTCGTAGCGGTCCTGCCAGCCGGCGATCCACGGCTGCTGCTCCGGGTAGCGCAGGGGCCAGTGGCGGGCGCGCAGGCTCAACACCGCCTCCTGCAGGGCGGAGTAGCCGAACCAGGTGGCGGCGAGGTCGTCGACGCCCAGATGGAACTCGAACATTGACCGTAACGGTAAAAGAGTTCCGCCGCCGGGGGAAGCCCGCTGTCCTACTGCCATGACCTCTGCCGCGGTGCTTCCCTCCGCCGTCCGACGGCTGCTGCCGGCCGACCCCCTGCTGCGCAGGCTCGCCCTGATGAGCCTGGTGAACACCGTCGGCAACGGTCTGTTCGTGACCGTCGGCGTGCTGTTCCTGACCCGCTCCGTCGGCCTGACCCCGGGCCGGATCGCGCTCGGGCTGAGCGCGGCCGGCGTCTGCGGGGTGTTCGCCGGGCTGCCGATGGGCCGGCTCGCCGACCGGGTCGGCAGCAAGCGGCTGCTGATGGTGGTCGGGCCGCTGGAGGCGCTCGCCGTGCTCGGCTACGCGTTCGTGCACTCCTTCGCCGCCTTCGTCGCCCTGGCCTGTGCGGCCACGGTGCTGGAGCGCGGCGCGGCGGCGGTGCGCAGCGCCCTGATCGCCCGGACGCTGCCGGCCGAGAGCCAGGTGCGTTCACGGTCGCTGCTGCGCTCGGTGATGAACGCGGGGCTGGTGGTCGGGTCCGGCGGCGCGGCGCTGGCGTTGCAGTCCGACAGCTACGCCGGGTACGTCACCGTGATGGTCCTGGACGCCGCGAGCTTCCTGGGCGCGACGGCGCTGCTGGCCGGCCTCCCCGTCCGGGACCTGACGGTCGGCCGGGACGGTGACCCGGAGGCCGGCGCGGGGCGGCGGACGGTGCTGCGCGACCGCCGCTACCTGCTGGTCACCGTGCTGCACGCGCTGCTGGAGCTCCAACTCCCGGTGCTCACCGTGGGGATCCCGCTGTGGGTCGTGCTCGCGACGGACGCGCCGGCGGCGGTGGTCGCGGCGGTCAGCGTGGTCAACTGCCTGCTGGTGGTGGTGTTCCAGGTCCGGGCGAGCCGGGATGTGGACGGCGTTCCGTCGGCGGCCCGGGCCTGCGCCCGGGGCGGCCTGCTGCTGGCGGGCGGTTGCCTGCTCTACGCGGCGGCGCAGTCGGGCCCGGCCGCGGTCGCCACCGCGGCGATCCTGGTCGGCGCCCTGGTGCACAGCCTCGGCGAGCTGCTCACCTCGGCGGGCGGTTGGACGCTGAGCCTGGACCTGGCCGATCCGCGTTCCCACGGCGAGTACCAGGGCGTGTTCATGAGCGGCCAGGCGGCGGCCCACGTGATCGGCCCGCTGGTGATCAGCCTGACCGTGGTCGACCACGGCGTGGTCGGCTGGGCCGTCCTGGCCGGTGTGTTCGTCCTTGCGGGCGCCGCTCTCCCGGCCGCTGTCCGGCACGCGGAGCAACCGGCCGCCGCCCGCTGACCACGAGCCCTGGTCAACCGGCCCGGGCCCACGGCCCCCGGTCAACGGCCCCCGGCCCCCGGTCCACGGGCCCGGTCGAACGGCCCCCGAACCGCGGCCCCCGATCGTCCGGCCCGCTTCCCACGGGGGTGGGAGCGGGCCGGAGGCACGCCGCGGCCCCGGATCCTCGCCGTGGATCCGGGGCCGCGGTCCGCACACCCGTCGGGGTGTGCGGAGTCCGGGGGCGCACCGTCCCTGGGCGCTCCCGGAGTCAGGGGTGGGCGTCAGAGCGGCCGGGCCGCCAGTTCGCGGGCGGCGCGGGCGCAGTCGCGCGCGATCCGGTCCTCGTCGACGGTGGCCAGGCGCCCCTTCTCGACCACCGCGTTGCCGTTGACGAACAGCACCGACAGCGGCGGGAGCGCCCCGAAGGTGAGCGCGGCGACCGGGTCGGCGATGGACGAGTGCATGATCCCGTCGATCTTCCACAGCGCCAGGTCGGCGAGCTTGCCGGGCTCGATCGAGCCGATCTCGTGCTGTCGGCCGAGCACCCGGGCGCCGCCCATGGTGCCCAGGCGCAGCGCCTGCCGCCCGGTCAGTGCGGTGGGGGAGCCGTGCAGGCGGTTGATCAGCAGCGCGTTGCGCAGCTCCGTGCCCAGCTCGCCGGATTCGTTGGAGGCGGTGCCGTCGACGCCGAGCCCGACCGGGACGCCGGCCCGGAGCATGTCGGGCACCCGGGCGATGCCGGCCGCCAGGCGGGCGTTGGAGGACGGGCAGTGGGCGACGCCGGTGCCGGTCTCGGCGAACTTGGCGATGTCGGAGTCGTTCATGTGCACGCAGTGCGCCATCCAGACGTCCTGGCCGAGCCAGCCCACCGACTCGAAGTAGTCGGTCGGCCCCATGCCGAACAGCTCCTTGCAGAACTGTTCCTCCTCGGCCGTCTCCGAGCCGTGGGTGTGCAGCCGGACGCCCTTGCGGCGGGCGAGTTCGGCGGACCGGCGGAGCAGGTCGGTGGAGACGGAGAAGGGGGAGCAGGGCGCGATGGCGATGTGCAGCATCGAGCCGAAGGAGGGGTCGTGGTACCGGTCCACGGCGGCCTCGGAGGCGGTCAGGATGTCGTCCAGCTCCTCGACCGCGTGGTCCGGCGGCAGCCCGCCGTCCTTCTGGGAGCGGTCCATCGAGCCGCGCAGCGCGGTGAAGCGCAGGCCGAGTTCCCGGACGGCCTCGATGGAGGCGCCGAGGACGTCGCCGCCACCCTTCGGGAAGACGTAGTGGTGGTCGGAGGCCGTGGTGCAGCCGGACTTGAGCAGTGCGGCGGCGGAGCCCTGGGCGGCGGCGTGCACGAGCTTCTCGTCGATCCGGGCCCAGGTCGGGTAGAGGGCGACCAGCCAGTCGAACAGGATGTGGTCCTGGGCCAGGCCGCGGGTGATCCACTGGTAGAAGTGGTGGTGGGTGTTGACCAGGCCGGGGGTGATCAGGTGGCCCTCGCCGTTGATCCGGCGCACCACGTTGTCCAGCCACGCGGGGGCGGGGCCGTCGCCCACCGTCTCGATGGTGTTGCCGAGGACGACCACGTGGCCGCGGGCGTACTCGGTGTCGTTCGCGTCCACGGTGGCGATCGCGGCGTTCTCGATCACGATCCGCTGGTCGGCGGGCGGGGGCTGGACTGCCATGGTGTGACTCCTTGGGGGAGGGCCGGGGAAGGGCCGGGGGAGGGCGCGCACCGCACGGTGCACGCCCCGCCCGGGCCGGTCAGGACGGTGTCGCCGTCGGTACCGTCGGTACCGTCGGTACCGTCGCGCCGGGGGCCTGGCCGGACCCGGACCGGCGGGCGGCTCCGACGTGGTGGAAGAGCAGGTTGAGCAGGACGGCCATCACGCAGCCGGCCGAGATCCCCGAGTGCATCAGGGTCCGGACGGCCTCCGGGAAGGAGTCGTAGAACGTCGGTACGGCGATCGGGATGATGCCGACACCGAGCGAGACCGACACCAGGATGGTGTGCGAGCCGGACTCCATGCCGGCCTCCGCGAGGGTGCGGATGCCGCTGGCCGCGACCGTGCCGAAGAGCACGATCCCGGCGCCGCCGAGGACGGGCTGCGGAACCAGGGAGACGACCGAGCCCAGCACGGGGAACAGCCCCAGCAGGACCAGGATGCCTCCGCCGGCCGCGACCACGAAGCGGCTGCGGATCTTCGTCAGCGCCACCAGCCCGATGTTCTGGGCGAAGGCGCTGGCGGCGAAGCCGTTGAGGACGGGACTGAGCGCGGTGGCCAGCCCGTCGGCCCGCAGGCCGGCGGCGAGGGTGGGTTCGTCCGCCTCGCGGTCGACGATCCTGCCGAGGGCGAGCATGTCGGCGGTGGACTCGGTCATCGCGACCACCATGACGATGCACATCGAGACGATCGCGGCGGCGTCGAACACGGGCGCGCCGAAGTGGAACGGCGAGGGGAGCGCGAAGACCTTCGCGTCCCGGACCGCGCCGAAGTCGGCCAGCCCCAGCGGGAAGGCGATCAGGGTGCCGAGCGCCAGACCGATGAGCAGGGACAGCTGCTGCCAGAAACCGCGCAGCAGCCGGTTGCAGAGCACCACCGCGACGAGGGTGATCGCGGCGAGGCCGACGGCCCGCGTGGAGCCGTACCCGGGGGCGCCCGGCGAGCCGCCGCGCGCCCAGTTGACCGCCACCGGAAGCAGGGACACCCCGATGAGGGTGATCACGGTGCCCTGGACGACCGGGGGGAAGAACCGGATGAGCTTGCAGAAGTACGGTGCCGCGAGGAAGCACAGCAGCCCCGCGACGATCACCGCTCCGAAGATCACCGGGAGGGCGTCCTTCGGTCCCCCCGTCTTCTCGATGGAGCCCTTCGCTATGGCGATCATGGGCGCGACCCCGGCGAAGGAGACGCCGTTCACGAACGGCAGCCGCGCGCCGATCCGCCAGATGCCGAGCGTCTGGAGGAGGGTGGCCAGTCCGGCGGTGAACAGGCTGGCCGAGATGAGCAGGGCGAGTTCGGCGGGGGAGAGCCCGACGCCGGCGCCGACGATGAGCGGGGGTGCGACGACTCCCGCGTACATCGCGGCGACGTGCTGCAGTCCGGTGGAGAACAGCTTCACCGGGGGCAGCAACTCGTCCACGGGGTGGGTCCCGGGTCGGGGCGGCCCGCCGGGGAGGTGGTCCGCCGCGCCGTCCGGGCCGTGCGTTCCCGCCGAGGTGGAACCGCCGTCTGTACTGCTGGTGCTGCTGGGTGCCATGTCGAGCCCCTCTTGTGCCCGTGGCTCCCGGCGCGCCCGTGGCGCTGGAGTGCGGCTGGTGCTGATGTGACCGAGGACGGGACGGCGGTGCGAGGATCCCTCGGCCGGCCTCTCCAGTGCCCCGGGCCGGCCGCCGCGAGGCAGGCACGAACTCCGGTGGGTGGGGGGTGGGGGTGGAGAAACCGCTGGTGCGGACGGAACCGCTGGAGCGGATGGAACGGCTGGTGCGGGTCGAACGGCTGGTGCGGGTGGCACCGCGGGAGCGGTTGCCGTGGATGGAGCGGTCCGCCCGCACCCGACCGGTCCGTGGGGGCCGGAGGGTGCGGCGATTTCCGGGCGGCGTCCACCGGGTGGGGGAGGTCAGGCGACCGGGATGACCGGGACGACGCCCTCGCGGTGCACGGTGCCCTCGATCAGGCCGTACATGCGGTCCGCGGCGAAGTAGACCTCGTTGTCGTTCTTGAGGCCGAACGGTTCCAGGTCGACCAGGAAGTGGTGCTTGTTCGGCAGTTCGAGGCGGACCTCGTCCACCTCGGCGCGGTTGTCGAGGACCCGGGTGCCCATCGCGTGCAGGGTCTGCTGCAGCGAGTAGGAGTAGGTCTCGGCGAAAGCCTCCAGCAGGTGCCGCCTCACCCGGGTGTAGGAGCGGTTCCAGTGGGGCTGGGCCTCGCCGTCCTTCCCGCTGTAGCCGAACTTCCAGCGGGCGGTGACCTGGGTGGCGAGGATGCGGTCGTACGCCTCCTGGAGGGTGGTGTAGCCGTCCTTGATGTAGCCCCAGAACTCCGAGTTGGTGGAGTTCATGACGACGAGGTCCTTCAGGCCGGAGACGACCTGGACGGACTCCCCGTCGTAGACGATCTCGCTGGTGCGGACCTCCTGGCCGCTGCGGACGAAGGAGTGGCCCACCTCCTCCGAGCCGATGAAGCGGGCCGAGCTGTCCGGCGTCCTGATCCGGTCCCAGGCGTACTCCTCGATCCGGATCCGGGCGCTGTGCACGACGCCGCGCTCGGTGTCGTCGACGAAGTGGCGTGCCAGGAGGATGCCGAACGCCTCGGCCGACTCGATGCCGTGCTCCTTGGCGAAGGCGTAGACGGTGTTCTTGGTGGTGTCGGTGGGGAGGCAGTTGGCGTTGGACCCGGTGAGGTGGACGTCCTCGAACTCGCCGCGGAGCGAGACCGAGACGTTCAGGTCCTTGATCTCGTGCCGGGAGGAGTCGCGGTGGATCCGGACGATGCGGTTCTCCGCCTTGCCGTACTGGTTCTGACCGAGCACGTGGGCCATGACGTGGCTCCTAAGCTTTTCAAGGTCGGTCCACTAGCTTCCGCGGTAGACCGAGTATCCGAACGGGTTGAGCAGCAGCGGCACGTGGTAGTGGTGCTGTTCGGGCGCGACCGTGAAGACGATCGAGACCTCGGGGAAGAACGGCGGTTCGGCGGACTTGAGCGCGTGGTACGCGCCGGTGCCGAAGAGCAGCCGGACGACCGAGCCCGCCTCCACGGCCGGCAGGTCCGCGACCCGGCCGTCGGAGTCCGTGGCGGAGGTGCCGAGCACCTGCCAGCCACCCTCGGTGTGCAGTGCGAGCTCGACCGGGACGCCTTCGGCCGGTCGGCCGAGGCTGGTGTCGAGCACGTGGGTGGAGATGCCAGTCATGGGTGAAGTGGCCTTACTGATGGCAGAGGTGATGATGTGTCAGATTTTCGGTGGGATTCCCGGGAGGGTTCGGTGCGACGGCGTGTGACGGTGCGTCAGAAAGTGTCGAGCAGACGGTCGAGCCGGATGTCGTTGATCTTGCGCAGCTCCTCGCGGACGGTCTCCGCCTCGGCGGCGGCGTCGTTGGGGAGGCGCTCGCGCAGGGCGGCGAGCATGCCGACCGCGGTGCGGCCGGTCGCGCAGACCAGGAACACGTGGCCGAACTCGGCCTCGTAGGCGGCGTTGGCCTCGCGCAGTTCGTCGAGGACCGCCTGGTCCGCGCCCCGGATCCCGGCCTGTTCGCGCTCGGAGGTGGCGTCGCCCGCCACGGGCGTGCCGATCCGGGCGTGTCCGGCCATCGCGTCGCGCAGGTCCTCGGTCGTCAGCGACGCCATGGCCGCCGCGTTGGCGGCGAGCAGGGCCTCGCGGTCGGACCACGGCCCGGCCGCGGCGACCGCGGCGGCCCAGCGGGGGCTGGAGCACACCTCCAGCAGGATCTCTTCCAGCTCCGCGGTGTCGGCCGCGGCCAGGGCGTCAAGGGCGTGGGGGTGGTTGGTCACGGGTGGACCTCCTGAAGAGTGGTGCCACCCGGAAAAGCTAGATCGGCCCCACCCGGCCGTCAACACTTTGTTGAACTGTTGGTGGTTACGTTTTGAACCGGGCCGCGATGCCGGGCCCTTTCGTGTGCGATTCGCCAAGTGTGCCCCGCCGCAGGCCGATCCACTCCTGCCGTGCCGGCGGGGTCACCCGTTCGGAAGCCCCCGGGGCGGGGGCCCGCACGTGCCCCGGAGGGCGTCGAACCGGGGCGTCAGGACGGCTTCGCGCCGTCCTGGCGGTTCAGGTAGTTGTACACGGTGAAGCGGCTGACGCCCAGGGCGGAGGCGACGGTCTCCACGCCGTGGCGGACGGTGAAGGCGCCGCGCTCCTCCAGCAGGGCGACGACCCGCTGCTTCTCCAGCCGGTCGAGCTCGGCCAGCGGGCGGCCGTCGAACTGGCGGGTCATCTCGGTGAGCAGCCGGTCCAGCGCGCTGCCCAGGTGGGGCAGTCGGACGGCCAGGGCCGGGACGCCCTCCCACTCCAGGACCACGTCGTCGGGCTTCGCCTCGTCCAGGGGGACGGGCGTCGCGCCGACCGCGGCCAGCAGCGGCTTCACCGCCGCGGCGAGCGGGTGT
Organism: Kitasatospora sp. NPDC048715; assembly: GCF_043198905.1. Lineage (NCBI taxonomy): Bacteria > Bacillati > Actinomycetota > Actinomycetes > Kitasatosporales > Streptomycetaceae > Kitasatospora > Kitasatospora sp. NPDC048715. Next base: position 126,153 of record NZ_JBICVH010000011.1, read on the forward strand.
TCCACGTTCTCGGTCACGGCGTACCGTCCTCCTCGCCCAGCACGCTGACCTGGACCGAGATCCGGGTCGCCCCGGCGTCCAGGGTCTCCCTGAGCAGCTTGGTCACCGCCGCGAGGACCTGCTCGGCCCCGCCCTCGGCGCCGGTGCCGAAGGGGCCGACCGACACGGCCAGGCCGGCCTCGTCGACGACCTTGCGGGCCGCCGCGGCGTGCTCCGGGAACGTGTCCAGTTCGAACGGTTCTGTCGTGAACTCCACCATCAATCGCACGGGGTCACTGTAGCGAGCGGGGGTGCGGGCGGGCAGGGCCCGGGTGATCGAACAGTCCGGCCCCGGGGGCGGCATGGCCATGAGGCGGCTTCAACAAATTGTTGCGACTCCCTTGACACTCGCTCGGCGGGCCGGAGATGCTTCCACCACACAGAATCCCTCTTCCGGATCGTGGAAGTTGCGGATGAAGGAAGAGAGAAGAGAGGTGAGCGACGTGACGGCGGCAGCCCAGCACGGCTTCACGGTCAACCTGTCGATCCTGTTCGGCGAACTGCCGCTCCTGGAGCGCCCCGCCGCGGCCGCCGCGGCCGGCTTCACGGCCGCCGAACTGTGGTGGCCCTTCGGGGCGGAACACGACCCCTCGCAGGCCGAACTGGACGCGCTGCGCAAGGCGTTCACCGACGCCGGCGTACGGCTCACCGGCCTGAACCTCCTGGACGACCTGAGCCTGGGCGCCCGCGGCACCGTCTCGGTGCCGTCCGAGCGGGACCGCTTCCGCGCCAACCTCCCGGTCGCCGCGGAGCTCGCCGCCTCGCTCGGCGCCACCGCGCTCAACGCGCTGTACGGCAACCGGGCCGAGGGCGTCGACCCGGCCGAGCAGGACGCGCTCGCGCTGGAGCACCTGGTGCTCGCCGCGCGGGCCGCGCACGGGATCGGCGCGATCCTGCTCGTCGAGGCCCTGAACAAGGACGAGTCGCCGCACTACCCGCTGGTCTCGGCCGCCGCCGCCGTCGAGGTCGTCGACAAGGTCAACGCCGCCACCGGCCTCGGGAACGCCAGGTTCCTCTGCGACCTGTACCACCTGGCCAGGAACGGCGAGGACCTGCCGGCGGTCATCGACGCGTACGCCGACCGGATCGGCCACGTGCAGATCGCCGACCATCCGGGCCGCAACGAGCCCGGCACCGGCGACCTGGACTTCGAGGACCTCTTCGCCAGGCTCACGGCCGCGGGCTACAGCGGTTCGATCGGCCTGGAGTACCGCCCCTCCACCGGCGTCAGCGCCGACGGCTTCGGGTGGCTGCCGCGCGAGCTGCGCGCCGTCAGGTAGCCGGCCGCGCGGCGGAGCCGATGAGCGCCGCCGAGCCGCATGCCGCCGACGTGCGCGTCACCGAGCCGTGTGCCGCCGACTCGCGCGGCGCCGCCGGGCCTCGCCGCCGACCCACCCGACCTCCCACCCGCACACGTAAGGAACTCGACGCGATGAGCCGCAAGATCGCCTTCATCGGCCTCGGCATCATGGGCAGCCCGATGGCCGCCAACCTGGTCGGGGCCGGCCACCACGTCACCGGCTTCAACCTCACCCGGCCGCCGATCGACGCCCTGGTCGCGGCCGGCGGCCACGGTGCCACCAGCATCGCGGAGGCGGTGAAGGACGCCGAGGTGGTCATCACCATGGTCCCGGCCGACCCGCAGGTCGAGCAGGTCGTCCTGGGCGAGGGCGGGGTGCTGGAGAACGCCGCGCCCGGCACCCTGGTGATCGACATGTCCTCGATCACCCCGCAGACCTCGATCAAGGTCGAGGCCGCCGCCAGGGAGAAGGGCGTCCGCACCCTGGACGCCCCCGTCTCCGGCGGCGAGGCCGGTGCCGTCGAGGCCGTCCTGTCGATCATGGTCGGCGGTGCCGCCGAGGACTTCGCCGAGGCCCGGCCGCTGTTCGACGCGCTGGGCACCACGGTCGTCCACGTCGGCCCGGCCGGCGCCGGCCAGACCGTCAAGGCCGCCAACCAGCTGATCGTCGCGGTCAACATCCAGGTGCTCGCCGAGGCCGTCGTGTTCCTGGAGAACGCCGGCGTCGACCTGGCGGCCGCGCTGGACGTGCTCGGCGGTGGCCTGGCCGGCTCCACGGTGCTCAACCGCAAGAAGGCGAACATGCTGAACCGCGAGTTCGCCCCCGGTTTCCGGATCGACCTGCACCACAAGGACATGGGCATCGTCACCGACGCCGCCCGCGCCGTGGGCGCCGCGCTGCCGGTCGGCGCCGTGGTGGCCCAGCTGGTCGCCTCCGCCCGGGCCAACGGCGACGGCTCGCTCGACCACTCGGCGCTCCTGCGCGGCGTCGAGCGGCTCTCCGGGCGCGGGGCCGCACGGGGCGGGTCCGACCGGCCCTGATCCCCGGGGGCTCCCGCGCGGAGCCCCCGGTCCGAGCTCCTCCTGGCGGCGTGTACCCATTCCGGTCGTGCCCGCGCCGCCAGGAGGCCAGGCCCGGCCGGCGTGCGGGCCGGGGCTCATCCGCCCGCCCGCCGGTCGCTCCGAGCCGGTGACGCGTACGTCCCCCCTGGGGGCACTTCGGTCGTGCCCGGTACGCGTCGCCGGGCCTCCTCCCCGCCGAGGGGAGCCCCCCGAACGTCGGAAGCGGGACGGGGGACGGCGGGGAGGGGGCGCACCCCTCCGACCGGTCCCCTCCGGACGGCCCCCTCCGACCGGTCCCCTCCGGACGGTCCCCTCCGACCGGTCCCCTCCGACCGGTCCCCTCCGGACGGCCCCCTCCGACCGGTCCCCTCCGGACGGTCCCCTCCGACCGGTCCCCTCCGGACCGCCCCTCCGGACGGCCTCTCCGGGCCGATGCCCCCGGATCGCCCCGGCCGGACCCCCGCCGAGCGGCCCGCCGGCCGCCCCGGCCCGGGCACTGGCCCCCCGGGACACCCGGGCCCATGCTGGACGCACACCGCAGAGCCACCGCCAGACCCGTACGGAAGCGAGGACCGCGCCATGCCCGCCATCCCCCACCAGGGCCATGTGGTCGTCGCCCCCGACAAGTTCAAGGGCAGCCTGGAGGGCGCCGAGGCGGCGGCCCGGATCGCCGCCGGCATCCGGCGTGCCGCGCCCGGCACCGAGGTGCGCGAACTGCCCGTCGCCGACGGCGGCGAGGGCACCCTGGCCGCCGCGCTCGCGGCCGGGTTCAGCCGGGTCCCGGCCAAGGTGGCCGGCCCGACCGGCCTGCCGGTGGACGCCGCGCTGGCCGTCCGGGACGACACCGCCGTGGTCGAGCTGGCGCAGGCCTCCGGCCTCGCCCGGCTGCCCGGCGGCCGCGCCGCCCCGCTCGCGGCCGGGTCCTACGGGGTCGGCCAGCTGATCGCCAGGGCGGTCTCGCTCGGCGTGAAGCGGATCGTGCTGGGCCTGGGCGGCAGCGCCGGTACGGACGGCGGCGCCGGCATGGTGCAGGCGCTCGGGGTACGGCTGCTCGACGCCGCCGGCGTCGAACTGCCGCCCGGCGGCGCCGCGTTGCGCCGGCTCGCGGAGATCGACCTCGGCCCGCTGGCCGAGGCCCTGGGCGGGGTCGAGGTCGTGGTGGCCTGCGACGTGGACAACCCGCTGCTCGGCCCGCGCGGCGCCCCGGCCGTCTACGGCCCGCAGAAGGGCGCCGACGGCGAGGACCTGGTGGTGCTGGAGGAGGGGCTGACCCGGTTCGCCGACCTGGTGGCCGAGGCCACCGGGCGGGACCTCCGGGAGGCGCCCGGCGCCGGCGCCGCGGGCGGGGTGGGCTTCGCGGCCCTGGCCCTGCTCGGCGCCACCATGCGCCCGGGCATCGAGCTGCTGCTCGACCTGCTGGGCTTCGACGGGGCCGTGCGTGGGGCACGCCTCGTCGTGACCGGCGAGGGCTGCCTGGACGCGCAGACGCTCCACGGCAAGGCCCCCGCCGGAGTCGCCGCCGCGGCCGCCCGGGCGGGGGTTCGGGTGGCCGCCGTGGCGGGCCGGCTGGAGCTGTCCGAGCCCGAGTGGCGGGCCGCCGGTTTCACCGCCGCGATCGCCCTGACCGACCTGGCCGAGCGGCCGGGGGAGAGCATGACCAGGGCCGGTGAGCTGGCCGAACTCGCGGGGGAGAGGCTGGCCGGCGAGCTGCTGCCGGGCTGAACCCCGGCGCGTACCGGACCGTCCCGCGGGCCCGGGCCCCGCGCGTCCAACCATTGACGTTTTGTTGAAGGCGGGCCTAGGCTCCCGGCAATCCTTCGCCTCCACCCTGCTCCACCACCCTCGACTCCCAGGTTTCGGAGGTCCCCCATGCCTTTCGGCCAGCCCACGGTGATCCGCTCCCGCCGGGCGGTCCTGCCCGACGGCGAGCGCCCCGCGGACGTGCTGATCCAGGGCGGGACGATCGCCCGCACGGCCCCGCACGGCTCGCTGGCGGTCGCCGGGGGCGAGCTCGTCGACCTCGGTGACACCGCCCTGCTGCCCGGCCTGGTCGACACCCACGTGCACGTCAACGAGCCCGGCCGCACCGAGTGGGAGGGCTTCGCCACCGCCACCCGGGCCGCCGCGGCCGGCGGCGTCACCACGATCATCGACATGCCGCTCAACTCGATCCCGCCCACCACCACGGTGGCGGGGCTGGCGCTCAAGCGGAAGGCAGCCGAGGGCCAGGCCTGGGTCGACCTCGGCTTCTGGGGCGGCGCCGTCCCCGGCAACGTCGCCGACCTCGAACCGCTCTACCGGGAGGGCGTGTTCGGCTTCAAGAGCTTCCTCGCCCCCTCCGGGGTGGACGAGTTCCCGCACGTCGAGGCCGCGGACCTGGAGGCGGCGCTGGCGGAGCAGACCCGGATCGGGGCGCTGGCGATCATCCACGCCGAGGACCCGGCCGTGCTCGCCGCCGCCCCGCAGCAACCCGGTGTCCACTACCGGGACTTCCTGGCCTCCCGGCCCGTCGACGCGGAGACCGCGGCGGTCGCCCGGCTGCTCGACGCGGCCCGGCGCACCGGCGCCCGGGTGCACGTCCTGCACGTCTCCTCCGCCGCCGTCCTGCCGCTGCTGCGGCAGGCCCGCGAGGACGGCGTACGGGTGACCGCCGAGACCTGTCCGCACTACCTGACGCTCGCGGCCGAGCAGGTGCCGGACGGCGACACCGCCTTCAAGTGCTGTCCGCCGATCCGCGACGAGTCCAACCGGGACGCGCTCTGGGAGGCCCTGGCGAACGGCGAGTTCATCGCCGTCGTCTCCGACCACTCGCCGTCCACCCCCGACCTCAAGCTGCTGCCCGAGTACGGCGGCAGCGGCGACTTCGCGGCCGCCTGGGGCGGCATCGCCTCGCTCCAGCTCGGCCTGCCGGCCGTCTGGACCGAGGCCCGCCGCCGCGGCCGCACCCTGTCCGACGTGGTGCGCTGGATGTCCGCCGGACCGGCCGAACTGGTCGGCCTCACCGGCACCAAGGGCGCCATCGCCGCCGGTCACGACGCGGACCTGGTCGCCTTCGACCCCGAGGGCGGCTTCGCCGTCCGGGCGAGCGGGCTGCACCACCGCAACCCCGTGACCCCCTACGCCGGCCGGACCCTCACCGGTGCGGTGCGCACCACCTGGCTGCGCGGCCGCGAGGTGGACCCCGCGGCCCGCCCCTTCGGCCGGCAGCTCGCCCGGCCCCGATCCCGTCCCGCCACCACCCCGCCCGTACGCGCCTAAAGGAGAGTCAGTGACCACTGCCGACACCCCGAGTGCTCCCTTCACCGAGCTGGTCAACCTGGCCTCCCGACTGCTCGGCGCGGGCGTCGTCGCCACCAACGAGGACACCTTCGCGGACGCCGAGAACCTGCTGGTCGCCAAGCCGGCCGAGTTCCGCCCGCACACCTTCGGCCACAAGGGCCAGATCATGGACGGCTGGGAGTCCAAGCGCCGTCGCGGGGTCTCCGCCGAGCAGCCGCACCCCACCGACGAGGACCACGACTGGACGATCGTGCGGCTCGGCGTCGCCGGGGTGGTCCACGGCGTGATCGTGGACACCGCCCACTTCACCGGCAACTACCCGGAGTCCGCCTCGGTCGAGGCCGCGTCCGTCCCCGGCCACCCCTCGCCCGAGGAGCTCCGGGGCGCCGAGTGGACCACGATCGTGCCGCGCACCGCGCTGAGCGGCGACACCGCCCACGAGTTCGCCGTCGCGGACGGCACCCGCTTCACCCATGTGCGGCTGAACATCTTCCCGGACGGCGGCGTCGCCCGGCTGCGGGTGCACGGCGAGGTGCTGCCCGACCCGCGCGAACTGGACGGCCTCACCTTCGACCTGGCCGCCCAGGAGTACGGCGGCGTGGCCGAGGCGGCGTCCGACCGCTACTTCTCCTCCCCGCACAACCTGAACGCTCCCGGCCGTGCCTCCGTCATGGGCGACGGCTGGGAGACCCGGCGTCGGCGCGACAAGGCCAACGACTGGGTGCAGATCGCCCTGGCCGGGGGCGGTGAGGTCCTGGCCGCCGAAGTGGACACCTCCTGCTTCGTCGCCAATGCCCCCGGCTGGGCCGACCTGATCGGCTTCGACGCCTCGACCGGGGCGGACCCGGCCGACGGCGAGTGGTTCGAACTCCTGCCCCGCACAAGGCTCCAGCCCGACACCCGGCACCGCTTCCGGCTCGACGCCGGCCGCCCGGTGACCCACGTGCGCATCAACGTCCACCCGGACGGCGGCCTGGCCCGCCTCCGGCTCACCGGCCGCCTCACCGGGGCCGGCCGCGCGGCCCTCGCGCTGCGCTGGTTCAACGCCCTCCCGGCCGCGGAGGCCGTCGCGGCCCTCACCGGGGCCGGTGTCGCCGCGCAGGAGGCCGCCGCGCTGACCGCCGCCCGTCCCGCGGCCGACCCGGTGACGGCCGCGGCCGTCGTCCGGAGCCTGTTCGGCGGCTGACGATCCGTCGGATCCCTCGCCCGGAGCCCGTGGAACCCGTCCGGGCGGGGATCTGACGATGCGTCACCCATTTCTCCGCGCACCGCCCTTATCGACACCCGAAGGACCCTCCATGCCCAAGATCCTGACCACGGAGTCCGGTGCCCCGGTCGCCGACAACCAGAACTCGGCCTCGGCCGGCGCGTACGGCCCGCTGCTGGTCCAGGACCAGCAACTGCTGGAGAAGCTGGCCCGGTTCAACCGCGAGCGGATCCCGGAGCGCGTCGTGCACGCCCGAGGCTCCGGCGCGTACGGCTACTTCGAGGTCACCGACGAGGTCGCGCGGTACACCCGGGCGGGCTTCCTCTCCGAGGTTGGCAGGCGCACCGAGGTCTTCCTGCGCTTCTCCACCGTGGCCGGCAACCTGGGCTCCGGCGACGCGGTGCGCGACCCGCGCGGCTTCGCCGTGAAGTTCTACACCGAGGACGGCAATTACGACCTCGTCGGCAACAACACGCCGGTGTTCTTCATCAAGGACCCGGTCAAGTTCCCGGACTTCATCCACTCGCAGAAGCGCGACCCGTACACCGGCGTGCAGGAGGCGGACAACGTCTGGGACTTCTGGGCCCACTCGCCGGCCTCGACCCACCAGATCACCTGGCTGTTCGGCGACCGCGGCATCCCGGCCTCGTACCGCCACATGAACGGCTACGGCTCCCACACCTACCAGTGGGTCAACGCCGACGGCGACGCCTACTGGGTGAAGTACCACTTCAGGACCAACCAGGGCATCCGCTGCCTGGACGGCGGCCAGGCAGCCGAGGTCGTCGGCGGCGACGCCGACTCGCACCAGCGCGACCTCCACCAGGCCATCGAGCGCGGGGTGTTCCCGTCCTGGACCCTCCACGTCCAGTTGATGCCGGTCGCCGACGCCGCGGACTACCGCTTCAACCCCTTCGACCTCACCAAGGTCTGGCCGCACGCCGACTACCCGCTGGTCAAGGTCGGCCGCCTGGTCCTCAACAGGAACCCGGAGAACGTCTTCGCCGAGGTCGAGCAGGCCGCGTTCTCGCCGAACAACTTCGTGCCCGGCATCGGCCCGTCCCCGGACAAGATGCTCCAGGGGCGCCTGTTCGCCTACGCGGACGCCCAGCGCTACCGCCTCGGCGTCAACCACACCCAACTGCCGGTGAACGCCCCGCGCGCCACCGAGGCCGCCAACTACGGCCGGGACGGCCTGATGGCGGTCAACGGCGCCGGCCGCGGCAGGAACTACGAGCCCAACTCGTACGGCGGGCCGGCCCAGACCGGCGAAGCGCTGTCCGCGCCGGTCGAGGTGGCGGGCCGCACCGGCACGTACACCACCCCGGCGCACACCAAGGACGACGACTTCTTCCAGGCCGGCGAGCTGTACCGGCTGATGTCGGCCGGCGAGAGGTCCCGTCTGATCGACAACCTCGCGGGCTCCCTGGCGCAGGTCTCGCGGGACGACGTGGTGGAGCGCAACCTCGCCCACTTCCGCGCCGCGGACGAGGAGTTCGGCGCCCGGCTGGCCGCCGCCGTCACCACCCTGCGGGCGGGCGACGAGGGCTGAGCGCCGACGGCGGGCCGGCCCACCATCCGCACCACCGTCCCCACGGCCGCCGGGCCCGCACCCGGCGGCCCCGCGAGCGGGCCCCTCCCCCTGGGCAGTGGGGGAGGGGCCCGTCACGTCGTCCCAGGTCGGGCGGTGGGGCGCCACGGATTGTCCACGGATATGCACGGACGGCAGCCGTCGGAGCCGCCGGGTCGATAGGCTGGTGGGTGCCCGCGGTCGCTCCGTGGGGGGACATCGGAAGGGGACGACATGTCGACACCAGCCCCGGGTCGTCACGCCGCTTTGGACCAGGGCCCGACGGGCTCGTTCACCTCCCTCCAGCACGCCCTCAGACTGCTGGAGGCGGTCGACCGCCACCCCGACGGTGCCACCCTGGTGGCCCTCGCCCGGGAGACCTCGCTCGGGCTGCCCACCGTGCGCCGGCTCGCCGAGATCCTGGAGGTCGAGGGCTATCTCCAGTGCCAGGACGGCGGTTGGCTGCTGGGCGGCACCTTCGCCCTGCTCGGCCAGCACAACCGGGAGCAGCTGGTGAAGGCCCGGCTCAACCGCAAGCTCGCCGAACTCCGGGACGAGCTCGGCGCCGCCGTGTACTTCAGCCGGTACCACGACGGCGAGTTGTCGGTGGAGGCGGTCTCGGCCGCCGACTACGCGCCGGCCGTGCAGGAGTGGGTGGACTTCCGGGCCACCGCGCACGCCAGCGCGATCGGCAAGTGCCTGCTCGGTCAGCTGGACGCGGACGCCCGGCGGGACCACCTCTCCCGGCACCCGGTCGCCCGGCTCACCTCCCGCACCGTCACCGACGCCGACCAGCTGATGCACCGGTTGGAGCGGCAGCCGGCCACGGTGCCGGTGCTGGACATCCAGGAGTACGCGCTGGGCACGGTGTGCGCGGCGGTGCCGATCACGGCGGGCAGTACGGTCGGCTGCCTGGCCACCTCGATGCCGGCGGACAGCGTGCACAGGCTGAAGGCGGCCGCCGAGCTGCTGGCGGCCCGGGCGGCGCCGCTGATGCTGGCGATGGCGGTCTGACGCCAAGCCGGCGGTCGCGCAGACGAGTTCGAGGAGGCCCTGCCGGGAGACCGGTGGGGCCTCCCGCGTTTCCCGTGGTGGCCGCCGGTGCGCGTCACTTATTAGACTCGATGTCGATAAGGGTCGCCGAACCCCTTGTCCTGACGGCTACCCGCGAGTACGTTTCCCTGGAGCCGAGCCGCCGCCCCCAGGTCAGGAGGGCCTGCCATGCCCCGTTCCACCCCCGTCCCCGCCCTCGCCGCCCCCGCCGCGCGCGTGCACGACAGCCTCGTGCTGGAACCCCGGGACGTCCGCTTCGACTGGGCCCAGCTGCCGCTGCACTGGATCCCGGACGAGCCGATGGCCACCCACGTCATCAACGTGCTGCACCTGCTGCTGCCCGAAGGGGAGCGGTGGTTCGTCAAGGTGTTCAAGGAGGCGCTGCCGCTCGTCCGGGACGAGCAACTGCGCGAGGAGGTCCTCGGGTTCATCGGACAGGAGGCCATCCACGCCGAGGCGCACCAGGAGGTCCTGGACCACCTGCTCGGCCAGGGGCTCGACCCGCGGCCGTACGTCCGGCAGATCTCCTGGCTGTTCCGGCGCGTCCTCGGCGACAAGCCGGGCCTGACGCCGGACCGGCAGCGGGAGAACGTCATCGAGCGGGTCGCCTTCATCGCGGCGATCGAGCACTTCACCGCCTTCCTCGGCAACTGGGCGCTCAACTCCCCGGGCCTGGACCGGGCCAAGGCCGACCCGACGATGCTCGACCTGCTGCGCTGGCACGGCGCGGAGGAGGTCGAGCACCGCAGCGTCGCCTACGACCTGATGGTCCACCTGGACCCGGGCTACCTGCGCCGGGTGCGCGGAATGGCGGTCTCCGGGCCGCTGCTCGTCCACCTCTGGGTGCGCGGCGCCCGCTTCCTGCTCGCCGCCGACCCCTCCCTCGAAGGCCGGCTCAAGCCCACCTGGCGGGAGGCGGGCCGGATCGCCAGGCGCGGACTGCTGCCGGACCCGGTCAAGTCGATCCGCTCCGGACTGCGCTACCTGCGACCGGGCTACCACCCCACCCAGGAGGGCTCGTCCAGCCAGGCGCTGGGCTACCTCGCCACCTCCCCGGCCGCCCGCGCGGCCGCCGGGCGCTGAGCCCGGTCCCTCTCCCACCCACCCCGAGGACCCCGCCGGATGGACCAGCTCACCCCGCCCCCCGACCTCTACGGCCGCCCCCGCCCCGACGGCTTCATGCGCCGGCTCACCGCCTTCGGCGACCGCTACTCCCCGGCCCTCGGCGGCCCGCTGCTGCGCCGCAACCCCCGCCGGCCGCTCAGCCGCCCCACCCCGCCGCTCCAACTGGTCGTCGCCGAGCGCCGCCGACCGGCCGTCGACGTCGTGGAGCTGCTCCTCGCCGACCCCTCCGGCGGCCCGCTGCCCGGCTGGCAGCCCGGCGCCCACCTGCGCCTCGTCCTGCCCTCCGGCCGCGAACGCCACTACTCCCTCAGCGGCGACCCGGCCGACCGCACCCACTACCGCGTCGCCGTCCGGCGGCTGCCCGAGGGCGGCGGCGGATCCGTCGAGGTCCACGACGCCCTGCACCCCGGCACCCGGCTCACCGCCCGCCGCCCGCGCAACGGCTTCGCCTTCTGCGCCGAGCCCGCCGTCCTCCTGCTGGCCGGCGGCATCGGCATCACCCCGCTGCTCCCGATGGCCCGCGAGGCGCAGCGGCACGGCCTGGACTGGCGCCTGGTGCACGTCGGCCGCAGCGCCGACACCCTCCCGTACACGGACGAGCTGCGCGCCCTCGACCCGCGCCGGGTGGTGCTGCGCACCGACGACGAGCACGGCGGCGTCCCCACCGGAGCCGAACTGCTCGCCCACGCCCCGCGCGGCGCCGCCGTCTACTGCTGCGGCCCGGCGCCGATGCTCACCGCCGTGCAGCGCGCCCTGGACGCCTCCCCGGCCGCCTCCCTGCACTTCGAGCGCTTCGGCGCCGCCCCGGTCACCGACGGCGAGCCGTTCGCCGTCCGCCTCGGCACCGACGGTCCGGACCTCGACGTCCCCGCCGACCGCTCCGCCCTCGACGTGCTGCGCGAGGCCCGCCCGGACCTCCCGTACTCCTGCCACCAGGGCTTCTGCGGCACCTGCGAGGTCCGGGTGCTGGCCGGCACGCCCGACCACCGGGACCGCCGCCTCACCCCCGAGCAGCGTGCCGCCGGCGCCCTGCTGCCCTGCGTCTCCCGGGCCGCCGAGGGCGAGACCCTCGTGCTCGACCTCTAGAAGGAGCCCTCTCCATGGCGAAAGCGACCCCCGCCTTCCGCTACACCGAGCGCGACCTCGCCCGCTTCCGCGAGACCCAGCAGCTCGCCTACGCCTGTGCCGAACAGGTCGCCGCCTGGATCGAGCCCGGCGTCACCGAGCGGCAGGCCACCGCCGAGCTGCGCCGCCGCCTGGTCGCCGCCGGGGTGCAGGACTTCTTCCACGTCCCCTTCGCCTGGTTCGGCGACCGGACGGCGTTCCGGCACTTCCGCACCCCACTGCAGTTCTTCGCCGGCAACCGCCGTCTGGAGGAGGGCATGCCGTACGTGCTGGACTGCGCGCCCGTGGTGGACGGCTACACCGCCGACATCGGCTACGGCGGCAAGGCCGGCGAGAACCGGGTCTGGGACCGCCTGGCCGCCGACCTGAAGGTGTACCGCGAGCTGATCCTCGACGAGGTGCGGGCCCGCAGGCCGCTCGCCGAGGTGTACGCGGCGGTGGACGCCCAGATCGCCGCGCACGGCTACGACAACCGCCACCAGGTCTACCCGGGCCGGGTGATCGGTCACCAGGTCACCCGCAACACCGCGCGCGGCCCGGCCGGGGTGAACGTCCTCGGCTTCGGCGTGCGCACCCTCCAGACCCTCGGCCGCGAGCTGATCTCCGAGCGGCTGCACGGCCGTTCACCGCTCTGGGCGGACGGCCGGTCGTCCCGGCACGCGCCCACCCCGGGCCTGTGGGCGGTGGAGCCGCACATCGGCTTCCGGGGCGTGGGCATCAAGTTCGAGGAACTGCTGGTGGTCACCGAGGACGACGCCTACTGGCTCGACGACGACCTGCCGCACGTCCGACGCTGGACCGCCGGGACCGGGCAGACTGCCACCGGGCAGGCGTCCCTCCCGGCCGCCGAGCCGACCACGGCCGCCCCGACCGCCGCCGCCCCGACCACCCTGGAGGCCACCCGATGACGAGCCCGACGAAGCGTCCGGCGCAGCCCCTGGCGGCGCCCCCGGTCCGCCGCCGGACCGTCCGCTCCGGCGGCCTCCCGCTCGCCGTCTTCGAGCAGGGCGACCCGGACGCCCCCACCGTCCTGCTCGTGCACGGCTACCCCGACACCCACGCCGTCTGGGACGACATCGCCGCCGACCTCGCCCGCGACCACCACGTGGTCCGCTACGACGTGCGCGGCGCCGGGGAGTCCGCCGCCCCCGCCGACCGGTCCGGCTACCGCCTGGAGTACCTCGCCGAGGACCTGTTCGCCGTCGCCGACGCCGTCAGCCCGGACCGCCCGGTGCACCTGGTCGCCCACGACTGGGGCTCGATCCAGTCCTGGGAGGCCGTCACCGAACCCGGCGCCGGGCGCCGGATCGCCTCGTACACCACCCTGTCCGGCCCCAGCCTGGACCACATGGGCCACTGGCTGCGCCACCGGGTGCGCCGCCCCACCCCCCGCCACCTCGGGCAACTGCTGCACCAGGGCCTGCACTCCTGGTACATCACCGCCTTCCACCTGCCCTACCTCGCCCCCGGCATCTGGCGGCTCGGCCTGGCCCGGGCCTGGCCGCGGGTGCTGCGCGACCTGGAGCACGTCACCCCGCGCGCCGACCACCCGCAGCCCACCCTGCGCCGCGACGCGGTCCGCGGCATCGAGCTGTACCGGGCCAACTTCCGCCCCACCCTGGGCAGTCCGCGCGAGCGGCCGACCGAGGTGCCGGTCCAGCTGATCACCCTCACCCGGGACCGGTACGTCGGCACCTACCTCTCCGAGGGGCTGGAGCGCTGGGTGCCCGACCTGACCCGCAGGACGCTGCACGCCGGCCACTGGTCGGCGCTGCTGGAGAAGGGAGCCCTCGTGGCCGGAATGGTCCGCGAGTTCACCGCCCGCATCGACGCAGGGCAGGCCCGACCGGCCGGGGACGACGGCCGGCTGGTCGTGGTGACCGGCGGCGGCAGCGGCATCGGCCGGGCCACCGCGCTCGCCTTCGCCGAGGACGGCGCCCGGGTGGTGGTCTGCGACCTCGACCTCGCGGCCGCCGAGCGCACCGCCGAACTCGCCTCGCTGATCGGCCCGAAGGCGCACGCCTACCGGGTGGACGTCTCCGACGGCGCCGCGATGGACGCCTTCGCGCAGACCGTCGCCGCCGAGCACGGGGTGCCCGACGTCATGGTCAACAACGCCGGCATCGGCCACTCCGGGACGTTCCTGCAGACCACCGAGAAGGAGTGGCAGCGGGTCCTGGACGTCAACCTCTGGGGCGTGATCCACGGCTGCCGCGCCTTCGGCACCCTGATGGCCGACCGCGGCCAGGGCGGCCACATCGTCAACGTCTCCTCCGCCGCCGCCTACCTGCCGTCCAAGGCGCTCACCGCCTACGCCACCAGCAAGGCCGCGGTGTTCATGCTCTCCGACTGCCTGCGCGCCGAGTTCGTCGGCCACGGCATCGGCGTCTCCACCATCTGCCCGGGCATCGTCAACACCAACATCACCCGCACCTCCACCTTCTCCGCGACCACCTCCACCGAGCAGGCCGCCAAGCAGGCCCGCGCCGCGAAGCTCTACGCCCGCCGCGGCTTCCCCCCGGAGAAGGTCGCGAGCGCCATCCTCACCGCCGTCCGCACCGGCAGGCCCGTCGTCCCCGTCACCCCGGAGGCCAAGGCCGCCCGTTTCCTCTCCCGCCTCAGCCCCGGCCTGCTGCGCCTCGCCGCCCGCCTCAACATCACCTGAGCGGGTGAACATCGGCTGATCAGGGCATATGGGTTTGCGATATCAAGTATCTTCGATATTGATATCGCAGGCCCGCTCCGCTTGGGAGGCCGACCATGGCCCGTACCGTGATAGACGTCAACGACCAACTGCTGGCCGAGGCTGCCGAGATCCTTGGTACGACGACCAAGGTGGCCACCGTCAACGCCGCCCTTGAAGATCTCGTGAAGCGCCGCAAGCGTGAGACTTTCATGGACTGGCTCGCCGAGGGCGGACTGCCTGACCTCACCGGACCGGTGGAAAAGGGATGAGTGAGCGCTTCCTGATCGACAAGTCGGCTTTCGCTCGCTTCTCCAAGCCGACCGTCAGGTCGGTCCTCAGGCCGAGGATCGTCAGAGGGCTCGTCGCCATCTGCGGCGCTGTCGAACTGGAGATCATGCACAGCGCCCGTTCCAAGGCCGACGCCCTTCGGATCCGGGAGGGCCTGAGCGGCTTCGACTGGTTGCCCACGCCCGACGAGGTGTGGGACCGGGCCATCGAGGTGCAGGCCCTCCTGACCTCGTCGGGCAACTGGCGGGCGCTGTCGGTGCCGGACCTCGTCGTCGCGGCCACCGCCGAGCGTCACGGGGCCACGGTGCTCCACTACGACGGTGACTTCGACATGATCGCCGCCGTCACCGGCCAGCCCACCGAGTGGGTCGTGCCCCCGGGGTCGGCGGACTGACGGATCGGGCGGCCCGGTGGCCCCCGCCCCGGCGGGCGGCGGCCGGCCGGGGCTGTGAGAGCATCGAGGTCCATGGAGATGACAACGGCTCTGTGGTCCTTCGCCCTCGTCGTGGGGCTGCTCACCCTCACCCCCGGTCTCGACACCGCGCTGATCCTGCGGACCTCCGCCCTGGGGCGGCGCCGGCAGGCGTGGGGGGTCGTGCTGGGGATCCAGACCGGGACGCTGCTCTGGGGGACGCTGACCTCGGCCGGGGTGACGGCGCTGCTGACCGCCTCGCAGGTCGGGTACGAGATCCTGCGCTGGGCGGGCGCGGCGTACCTGGTGTGGATGGGCATCGGGATGCTGCGCAACCGGGGCGGCGAGGCGGCGGCCGAGGAGGAGCCGGAGGACGGCGGGTTCGCGCACGGCTGGCGGCGGGGTACGTTGACCAATCTGCTGAACCCCAAGGTCGGGGTCTTCTACGTGGCCGTGCTGCCGCAGTTCATCCCGGCCGGGGCCCCGCACTTCGCCGCCGGTGTGGCGCTGACCTGCGTGCACGTCGTGGAGGGCCTGCTCTGGTCGACGGTCCTGGTGGGCTTCGCCCAGGTGCTGCGCGGCTGGCTGCGCCGCCCGGCCGCGCGGCGGCTGATGGACCGGGTGACCGGCGCGGTCGTGGTGGGCTTCGGCGTGAAGCTGGCGCTGAGCGACTGACCTCCGTCCGTGCCCTGCCGCTCAGCCGCCGAGCCGCTTGAGCCCCTCCATGAGTTCCTCGGCGTTCATGCAGGGGCGGATGTCGACGGTGGCGTTGAGCTGCAGCCAGAACGGCTCGGCGAGGGACGGGATCGAGGCCTCGTCCGCGATGTCGACGACGAAGATCATGGCCCGGTGCCCGTTGCGGCTGAGGAAGTAGGCGGCCTCCGGCTTGAGTTGGGCGAGGGTCTGCTGGATTCCCTCGCCGATCGTTCCATCGGTGATGAGCTTGTTCGAGGTCGCGGTGTCGAGTTCGACCTCCAGCAGGGCACGCATGATCCCTGCTCCTTCCCCGGGCTCGGGGTGAGTCCGCAACTCCAGCCTCCCGCCGTGCCGGTGGCCACGCAACGTGAGTGGTACCGGAGCCGATCCCGGTTCAGGCCGCGTGGGGGCGGGGTGCCGGGCCGTCGGCCGTGCGACCCTCGTCACCCTCCGTTCCCGTCCGCGACAGGTCGTGGTGGATCGGCCCGTCCGAGGCGCTCAGCGGCAGGCAGCTGCCGCCGCGCCGGTGGGCGACGATCTCGGCGGCGACCGAGACGGCCGTCTCCTCCGGGGTGCGCGAGCCGAGGTCGAGGCCGATCGGGGAGCGCAGCCGGGCGAGTTCGGCCTCGGTGATCCCGGTCTCGCGCAGCTTGGCCACGCGGTCCCGGTGGGTGCGGCGCGAGCCCATCGCGCCGACGTAGCCGACCGGCAGTCGCAGGGCGCGCTCCAGCAGCGGGATGTCGAACTTGGCGTCGTGGGTGAGTACGCAGAGCACGGTGCGCCCGTCGATCCGGCCGAGCTGGGAGTCCAGGTAGCGGTGCGGCCAGTCGACCACCACCTCGTCGGCGTCGGGGAAGCGACGGGCGGTGGCGAAGACCGGCCGGGCGTCGCAGACGGTCACGTGGTAGCCGAGGAACTTGCCGATCCGCACGACCGCGGCCGCGAAGTCGATCGCCCCGAACACCAGCATCCGCGGCGCCGGTACGTACGACTCGACGAAGCAGGTGACGGTGCCCCGCCCGTGTTCGTCGCAGGGGCGTCCGTCGAGGCCGAGCACGAGCCGGCCGGTGCGCCCGGCCTCCAGCATCGCCCGGGCCCGGGCGACGATCGCCCGCTCCAGCCCGCCGACCGTGGAGGGCGTCGGGGAGAGCGCGCCGGTGACGCCGTCGGCGGTGACCGCCAGGGTGGCCCCGACCAGGCCGCCCGGTCCGGCGATCACCCGGACCAGCGCCACCGGGGTGCCGGCCGCGATGCGGGCGATCGCGGCATCCAGCCCGGCGTCGGCCCCCGGCACCACCGGCTGGACGAACACGTCCAGGACGCCGCCGCAGGTCAGACCCACCGCGAAGGCGTCCTCGTCGCTGTACCCGAAGCGTTCCAGCACCGGCTCGCCGCTCGCGATCGCGGCCTGGCACAGCTCGTACACCGCGCCCTCGACGCATCCGCCGGAGACGCTGCCGACCGCCTCGCCGTCCGCGTCCACGGCCAGCGCCGCCCCGGGGTCGCGCGGTGCGCTGCCGGAGACGCCGACGACGGTGGCCACGGCGAAGGAGCGGCCGGCCGCGTGCCAGGCCCGCAACTGCTCGGCGATGTCCTGCATGGGGGCTCCTTACACGGTTTCGACAGTAGCGGGAGACGCCGCCGTACGGGAAACGATCCCGGACGGCGGCGGTGGTGCCCAAGGGGGTGGGTGCCCGAGCAGCGGCGGGATGCGGCCGACTAGTGCACGCCCAGCCAGGACTTGACCGGGGTGATCGCGAAGTACACCACGAACACCGCGGTGAGGATCCACATCAGCGGCCCGGGCTCGCGCCACCGTCCCAGCCCGGCCTTGATGACGGTGTACGAGATGACGCCGGCCGCGACGCCCGCGGTGATGCTGTACGTGAACGGCATCAGCACGCAGGTGAGGAAGGCCGGGATCGCCACCTCGCGGTCGGACCAGTCGATGTGCCGGGCCTGGCTCATCATCATCGAGCCGATCACGACCAGGGCGGCCGAGGCCACCTCGACCGGGACGATCCCGGCGATCGGCGAGAAGAACAGCATCAGCGCGAACAGGGCGCCGGTGACGGTGGAGGCGAGTCCGGTGCGGGCGCCGTCGCCGACGCCGGTGGCGGACTCGACGAAGACGGTCTGCCCGGAGGCGCCCGCCAGGCCGCCGACCGCGCCGCCCGCGCCGTCGATGAACAGCGCCTTGGACAGCCCGGGCATCCGGCCCTGCCGGTCGGCCAGTCCGGCCTCGGTGCCGACGCCGATGATGGTGGCCATCGCGTCGAAGAAGCCGGCCAGCACCAGGGTGAACACCGCGACCGAGGCGCTGATGGCGCCCATGCCGTGACCGCCGAAGGCGCCGAACAGGTCGACGTGGCCGAACAGGCCGAAGTCGGGTGCCGAGACCGGGCTGCCGGGCCAGACCGGCACCGAGTTCTTCCAGGCCTCGGCCGGTACGTGCGCGGCCCGGTTGACGATCATCGCGAGCACGGTGCCGCCGGCGACGCCGATCAGGATCGCGCCGCGGACGCCGCGCGCCATCAGCACGAAGATCGCCAGCAGGGTGACGCAGAAGACGAGCACCGGCCAGCCGGCCAGCTCGCCGGTGGGGCCGAGCGAGAGCGGAGTGGGGCCGCCGGTGTGCATGAACCCGGCCTTGTGGAGGCCGATCACGGTGACGAACAGGCCGATGCCGATGGTGATGGCGTGCTTGAGCGGCAGCGGGATGCCGTTCATGATCCTCTCGCGCAGCCCGGAGACGACCAGCAGCACGATCAGCAGGCCGTAGATCACGCACAGGCCCATGGCCTGGGCCCAGGTGGTGTGCGGGACGACCAGCGCGGAGACCGCGCCGGAGACGGAGAGGCCCGCGGCGAGGGCGAGCGGGACGTTGCCGACCAGGCCCATCAGGACGGTGGTGACGGCGGCGGCCAGCGCGGTGGCGGTGGTCAGCGCGGCGTGGTCCAGCTTGACGCCGGTGGCGTCCGCGCCGCTCAGGATGAGCGGGTTGAGGAGGATGATGTAGGCCATCGCCATGAAGGTGGTGAGTCCACCGCGCAGTTCGTTGGCGAGGGTCGATCCCCGGGCCGAGATCTTGAAGTAGGCGTCCAGCGCGCCGGTGGGGCGCGGTGCCGGGGACGACGGGTGGGGGCTGTCCGCGGCGGGTCCGCCGTCGGCGGGTCTGTCTTCGGTGGTGCCGGGTTCCGTGGGGATCCTGGTCATGTCCACTCCCAAGTGTCAAAGGGGGTTGGGGTGGGCGAGCCGACCTGACTGCCGGTCAACGAGGCGGCACAGGGGGACGTATCGACTCACGGGGGCACTCGCGGGCAGGGTGGAGTGCTGGCGGTGCGGGCAGGGGTGGTGCTGGTGCGCACCGCTGCGGACCCCGGCGTGGGCAGGGCAGCGGGTGTGGGGGCGTCCCCGGGGCCCCGGGGCGGCGGGGATGACGGTCACCGCCCCGGGGACGGGCCTCAGCCGGGCTGTTCGGTGGTCAGGTGCTCCGGCCGGACCGGGATCCGGTTGAGCGCGAGCCCGGTGGCGTTGCGGATGGCGGCCACGATGGACGGCGTCGCGGAGACGGTCGGCGCCTCGCCGACCCCGCGCAGCCCGTACGGCGCGTTGGGGTCGGGCAGTTCGAGCATCTCCACCGGGATCGGCGGGGTGTCCAGGATGGTGGGGATCAGGTAGTCGGTGAAGGAGGCGTTGCGCACCTTGCCGTCCCGCACGATGATCTCCTCCATCACCGCGAGGCCCAGCGCCTGGGTGCAGCCGCCCTGGATCTGGCCGACCACGGAGAGCGGGTTGAGCGCCTTGCCGACGTCCTGGACGGCGGTGAGCTCGACCACCTTGACCAGGCCCAGTTCCACGTCCACGTCCACCACCGCGCGGTTGGCGCAGAAGGTGTACTGGACGTGGCCGAAGCCCTGGCCGGTCTCCTTGTCGAAGGGCTGGGTGGGCCGGTGGTGGTGCTCGCGGGTCTGCTCGATGACGTCGTCGCCGAGCAGGTCGACGATGGAGACCAGCGTGCCGGCCCCGGCCGAGACCACCTTGCCGCCGGTCAGCACCAGGTCGTCGTGGGTCCAGCCGTAACGCCGGCGTCCCCGGTCGAGCAGTTCCCGGCGCACCGCCTCGGCGGCCAGCTTCACCGCGCCGCCCGTCATGTACGTCTGGCGCGAGGCGGAGGTCGAACCGGCCGACCCCACCTCGGTGTTGGCCGGGTGGATGGTGACCTGCTCGACGCCCAGCTCGGTGCGGGCGATCTGGGCGTGCACGGTGACGCCGCCCTGGCCGACCTCGGCCATCGCGGTGTGCACCATGGCGACCGGCTCGCCGCCGATCACCTCCAGCCGCACCCGGGCGGTGGAGTAGTCGTCGAAGCCCTCGGAGAAGCCGACGTTCTTGATGCCGACCGAGTAGCCGACGCCGCGCACGATCCCCTCGCCGTGCGAGGTGTTGGACAGGGCCCCGGGCAGCCGGCGGATGTCCGGGTGCTCGGTGTCCAGCGGCGGCGGCAGCGGCATCTCCTTGGCCCGCCGGAGCAGTTCGGCCACCGGCGCGGGCGCGTCGATCTCCTGCCCGGTGGGCATGAAGTCGCCCTGCGAGACGGCGTTGAGCTGCCGCAACTCCACCGGGTCCATGCCCAGTTCGACGGCCAGCTTGTCCATCTGCGACTCGTAGCCGAACGCCGCCTGCACCGCGCCGAAGCCGCGCATCGCCCCGCAGGACGGGTTGTTGCTGTACAGGGCGATGGCGTGCATCCGCACGTTCGGGATGACGTACGGGCCGTGCCCGAGCGAGGCCGCGTTGCCGACCACGGCGGGGGAGGCGGAGGCGTAGGCGCCGCCGTCCAGCACGATCCGGCAGTCGGCGAAGACCAGCCTGCCGTCCCGGGTGGCGCCGTGCTCGTAGTGCATCCGCGCCGGGTGGCGGTGGACGTGGCCGAAGAAGGACTCGTCCCGCGAGTAGACGATCTTGACCGGCTTGCCGGTGTGCTGGGCCAGCAGACAGGCGTGGATCTGCATCGACAGGTCCTCGCGGCCGCCGAACGCGCCGCCGACGCCGGCCAGCGTGAGCCGGACCTTCTCCTCCGGGAGGTCGAGCACCGGGGCCATCTGCTGGCGGTCGACGTGCAGCCACTGGGTGGCGATGTAGAGGTCGATGCCGCCGTCCTCGGCGGGCACCGCGAGGCCGGACTCCGGGCCGAGGAAGGCCTGGTCCTGCATGCCGACCTCGTAGTCGCCGCTGACGATCACGTCCGCCAGCGCCCGCACCTCGTCGGTCACGCCGCGGCCGGAGACCAGCCGCTGCTCGTGGCAGATGTTGCCGTACGCATGGGACTTGTACTCGTGCGGCTCGTGCACGTACCCGTGGGTCTCCGGGTCGAGGCACTGCTCCTCGGTGACGATCGGGGTGAGCACCTCGTACTCGACCGCGATCCTCTTCACCGCGCGGCGGGCCGTCTCCGGGTGGTCGGCGGCGACCAGGGCGATCGCCTCGCCGTGGTACCGGATCCTGTCGATGGCCAGGGCCGGCTGGTCCTGGATCTCCAGGCCGTAGTACTTCGAGCCGGGGATGTCCTCGTGCGTCAGCACCGCGTACACCCCGGGCACCTTGAGCGCCTCGGAGATGTCCACCGAGAGGATGTTCGCCCGGGGGTGCGGCGAGCGCAGCGCCGTGCCCCAGAGCATGTTCTCGTGCCACAGGTCGGAGGAGTAGGCGAACTCGCCCCGGACCTTCAGGTTGCCGTCCGGGCGCAGCGGGGAGCCGCCGATGCCGTCCTTGGAGGCCTGGTTGATGTTCTGGAGGTTCTTCTGTCCCCGGATCGTCCGCCGGACCGTCCGCCCGCTCATTCCGAGGCCCCCGCTCCCGCGCAGGTGCGGGCCGAGGCCAGCCGCACCGCGTCCATGATCTTCTCGTAGCCGGTGCAGCGGCACAGGTTGCCGGACAGCGCCTCGCGGATGTCGTCGTCGCTCGGCTGCGGATCGGCGGCCAGCAGCGCGTCGGTCTGCACCAGCAGGCCGGGCGTGCAGAAGCCGCACTGGACGGCGCCGGCGTCGACGAACGCCTGCTGGACCAGGCCCAGTTCGCCGTCCTCCCCGCCCAGGCCCTCGACCGTGCGCACCTCGCGGTCCTGCACCTGGCCGGCCGCGACCAGGCAGGAGCAGACCGGGACGCCGTCCAGGTAGACCGTGCAGGAGCCGCACTCGCCCTGCTCGCAGGCGTTCTTCGAGCCCGGCAGGCCGACCCGCTCGCGCAGCACGTACAGCAGGCTCTCGCCCTCCCACACGTCGTCGGCCTCGACCGGCTTGCCGTTGGCGGTGAAAGTGACCCTCATGCCGCGCTCCTGATCTGCTTGCCGTAGTCGTTCCAGGTCCAGGTGAGGGTGCGGCGGGCCATCACGGCGAGCGCGTGCCGGCGGTAGTCGGCGGTGCCCCGCACGTCGTCGATCGGCGAGGCCGCGGCCTTGACCAGCTCGCCGAAGCGCTGGACCACCTCGGTGCCCAGCAGTTCCCCGGACTCCCACAGGCCGCGCTCGGCGAGCACGCCCCGGAGGTACTCCTCGGCCTCGACGGCGCGCCGCGGCGTGGGGGCGGCCGAACCGATGCCGGTGCCGACGGTTCCGTTCCTCGGGTGCAGGGCGAAGCCGAACGCGCAGACCGCGATCACCATGGCGTTGCGGGTGCCGATCTTCGAGAACTGCTGCGGCCCGTCCGCCACCGGGATCCGCACGGCCCGGATCAGCTCGTCGGCCTCCAGGCAGTTGCGCTTCACCCCGACGTAGAAGTCGTCGATCGGGATCAGCCGGGTGCCGCGCACCGAGGCCGCCTCGACGAACACGTCCCGTCCGGCCGCCAGCAGCGCCGGGTGCGCGTCGCCGGCCGGGGAGGCCGCGCCGAGGTTGCCGCCGACGCTGCCGCGGTTGCGGATCTGGGGGGATCCGACGGTGCGGGCCGCCAGCGCCAGCCCGGGCAGCGGACCGGACAGCTCCGCGATGATCCGGGCGTACGGGACCGCGGCGCCGAGCCGCACGACGCCGTCGTCGTTCGACCATTCGGTGAGCTCGGTGATGCGGTTCAGGTCGAGAATCGCGGATGGCCGGTGCACGTCGAAGTTCAGCTCGACCATGACGTCCGTGCCGCCCGAAAGGGGCAGCGCGGTCGGGTACTCGGCCTTCGCCGCGAGTGCCTCGTCCCAGGTGGCGGGCCGAAGGAACTCCATGCGGGTGTCTCCTCAAGTCTTCGCCCGCCGGGTGTCCGGCGGCGTGTCGCCCAGTGAACCGCTGTGACGCGGCCCACTGGCAGTCACCGATGGCATGAAGCCCCGGCTGTGAGCCCGCCCGGCATCCTGTACGTTCCTCTAAGGAGGGGAATCTCGCAGCCCGGGTGTTCGCCGGGTGCTACCTACGACCGTAGTCCGGCCGGGATGCGCGGGCTACGGACCCGCGCGCACGCCCGCTCGGTCAGGCCCTATCGTTACCCCTTCGCCCCTCCCCCCAAGCCCCGTTAAGGAGTCCGCGGATGCGCGTCCGTGACCTGCTCGCCCCCGGCGCCCCGCGACTGCGCCTGCTCGCGGCCGAGGAAGAGCTGGACCGGCAGGTCAGCGGCGTGATGACGACGGACCTCCAGGACCCGGGCCGCTACCTGCACGGCGGCGAACTGGTGCTCACCGGCATGCTCTGGCGCACCGTCCCGGCCGACTCCGAGCGTTTCGTCCGCACCCTGGCGGCCGGCGGCGCGGTGGCCCTGGCGGCCGGCGAGGCCGAGGTCGGCCCGGTGCCCGAGGACCTGGTCGAGGCCTGCCGGCGGCACCGGATGCCGCTGCTCGCCGTCCCCGACGACATCGCCTTCGGCACCGTCACCGAGTTCATCGGCCGCCAGGTCTCCGCGGACCGCGCGGCCGACCTCGCCGCCCTGGTCGACCGGCACCGCCTGCTGGTCTCGGCGGCCGGCGGCGGCGGACTGGACGCGGTGCTGGACCTGCTCGGCGGTGACCTCGACCTGGACTGCTGGGTGCTCACCCCGACCGGCGCGGTGATCGCCGGCCCCGCCGAACGGCTCTCCGCCCAGGACCGCGACCAGCTGGTCCGCGCCCACCTCGCCGCCCAGCGCCAGCGCCGCCGCCCCCCGCACCGGGCCCGGCTGGCGGCCGGCTCCTACTCGCTGCTGCCCGCCCCGGTCTCCGCCGAGCACGACGCGCCGCTGGTGGACTGGGTGCTCGCGGTGGCCGGCGACGTCACCGAGTGGACCCCCAAGCGCCAGCAGCTCGCCGAGAACCTGGCCCGGCTGGTGGCCGCCGAGCGCCACCGCCGCGACGAGGGCCGCCGGCTGCGCCGCCGCCTCGCCGACGAGGTGCTCGCCCTGCTGCGCCGCGACGCCGACCCGGCCGAGATCAGCCGCACCCTGTACGCCTCCTCGGCGATGGCCGTCGGCTACGAGATCCCCGATCCCAAGTCCCGGGCGCAGGAAGGCTCCTGGCTGGTGCTCAGTGCCGAGGGCACCGGCCTGCCGGAGGGCACCGTACGGGCGGTGCTGGAGGAGGCGCTCGGCGGCGGCGCCGACCGGGCCCTGGTCGCCGGGACGGGCACCGGCGCCGTGGTGGTGCTGCCCGCCCCGGAGGGCCCGGTGCCCGCCGACGCCCTGCGCGAGCTGCTCGCCCCGCTGGAGGCCGGGCTCGGCTCGGAGGGCCGGATCACCCTCGGGGTCTCCGCCCCCGCCTCCGGGGCCGGCGGTCTGCGCGGCGCCCTGGAGGAGGCCCGGCACGCCCGCCGGATCGCCGCCTCCCGGGTCGGCCGGGTCTGCGTCGCGGGCCCCGAGGAGCTCGCCTCGCACGTGCTGCTGCTGGCCGCCGTCCCGGACGAGGTGCGTCGCGCCTTCCGCGGCCGGCTGCTGGACAAGGTGATCGCGTACGACATCGAGCACCAGGCGGACCTGGTCCGCACCCTGGAGGCCTTCCTGCGCTCGGACGGTTCCTGGACCCGTTGCGCCGCGCAGCTGCACGTCCACGTGAACACCCTGCGGTACCGGATCGGCCGGATCGAGGAGCTGACGGGGCGTGACCTCTCCCGGCTGGAGGACCGGGTGGACTTCTACCTGGCGCTGGAGCTGGCCTGACGCCGCGCCCGGACATGCGGCAGGGCCCGCCGCGACCTCGGTCGCGGCGGGCCCTGCCCGTACGGTTCGCTGCTGCCGGCCGGCCTACTGGACCGGGATGACCGAGGTCAGCCACTGGAAGGCGGCCGGGACCATCTTCTTCCACTGCTCGGTGGTGTGCGGGCCGGTGCCCTCCTCGACCTGGACGGTGGTCGGGGCCTTGGCGGCGGCGCGGATCGCCTCGCCGTCCTCGTAGCCGTCGCCCTTGGAACCGCTGACCAGCAGGGCGACCTTCGGCGGCTGCGGGGCGGTCTTCAGGATGTTGACCGGGTTGTTGGCCTCGCGCAGCTTGGCGTCCTTGCCGACCAGGGAGTCCGGCTCCTGGGCCGGGTCGTTGTAGCCGGACATCGCGATGGCGGCCCGGTACCGGTTGGGGTGGGACAGCGACAGCTTGGCGGCGCAGTGCGCGCCGGCCGAGTAGCCGGCGATCGCCCAGCGGTCCGCGGACGGGTCCGCCCGGAAGTTGTCCAGCACCATCTGCGGGACGTCGCGGGTGACCCAGGCGTCGGCGTTGATCTTGCCGGGGATGTCGGTGCAGCCCGCGTCCTGGTTGTTCAGCAGCTTCGTGCGGGGCGAGACCAGGATGAACGGGGCGACCTTGCCCTGCTGCATCAGCGGCTTGAGCTGCTCGGAGACCTTGAGGGTGCCGTACCAGGTGGAGGAGGAGCCGGGGTAGCCCGGGATCAGCTCGACCACGGGGAACTTCTTGTCCTTGAACGCCGGGTCGTTGTACTGCGGCGGCAGCCAGACCAGCACCTCGCCGTCGACCCCGGACACCTGGCCCTTGAGCTCGGTCCGCTGCACGTCGTTCGGGACGAGCGGGTCGTTCACGCCGCCGAAGCTCTGCTTGACCTTCGGCGGCTCCTTGGCGGCCTCACCGCCCTGGCCCGCCGTGGCGGCCGGGTCGACCGGCGCCAGGACGGGCACCGCGCGGACGTGGTTCCCGGTGCCGAGCAGGTCGTCCCAGTTGCCGTAGATCAGGTTGGCGTTGTTGACCATCACGAAGACCATCAGGACGGCCGTGACCTGGCAGAACATGATCATGACGATCCGGGTGAGGTAGCGCACCGGCTGCGGGCCGCCGACCTTCCCCCAGAACAGCAGCGCCACTGTGATGGACACCGGCACCAGGATGACGGTGAGGAGGAAGAATGGCGTACCTGTCAGTTCCATCGAGTTCTCGTATCGGGTCGCACGCCGCCCGGGCCCCACTCGCCCGAACGCACGTCAATGGCATCAGACGGTGATGGACCGATGATCGGTTGCCGTCCGAATCTGTGCGGAACCTGAGAGGAACATCACGTTCTCGCGATGAACCCGTTCGGATCGGCGCCTAAGTCTGCCACCCGGACAGACGTCGTCCGGACCAGATGTTCAGCGAACTACCAGGAAAGGTCCCCCGGGGCACCTTACCTCCCAGGCCATTGGGCCTGCCGGGCGAGGCGGTGCGATCCCGCGCGACCAGGGAAGGGAGACTATGGGGATGAGCATCACCCGCTTTCGCCCGTCCCGCCGCTTCTGGCCCGTGTGCGCCGTCCTGGCACTCGCGGTCACCGCGGCCGGTTGCAGCAGTACCGGAGGCAGACGCGCCGAGGAGGCCCGCGCCAAGGCCGCGGCCACCGGCGGCAGCGCCGTCACCACCCCGCGTTGGAAGGTCGCCATGGTGACCCACGCCGGAGCCGGCGACGCCTTCTGGGACACTGTGCGCAAGGGCGCCGAGCAGGCCGCCGCCAAGGACAACATCACCTTCCTGTACTCCAACGACGCGCAGACCCAGAACCAGGTCCAGCTCGTCCAGGCCGCCATCGACCAGAAGGTCGACGGCCTGCTGGTCACCCTCGCCAAGGGCGACGCCATGGCCGACGTCCTCGGCAAGGCCGAGGCCGCGGGCATCCCCGTGATCACCATCAACTCCGGCCAGGAGTTCTCGCAGAAGTTCGGCGCGCTGACCCACATCGGCCAGGACGAGTCCACCGCCGGCCAGGCGGCCGGTGCCGAGCTGGCCTCGCGCGGCCGCAAGAACGTGCTCTGCGTGATCCACGAGCAGGGCAACGTCGGTCAGGAGCAGCGCTGCTCCGGAGCCCGGTCCAAGGCCGGCGGCGCCTTCCAGGTGCTCTACGTCAACGGCGTCGACATGCCCGACGCCCGCGCCGCGATCTCCGCCAAGCTCCAGGCCGACCCGGCCATCGACACCGTGCTCACCCTCTCCGGCCCGATGGCCGCCACCGGTCTCCAGGCCGTCCAGGACGCCCGCCGCAGCGTCGAGCTGGACACCTTCGACCTGGGCACCCAGGTGGTGTCCGGGCTCAAGTCCGGCAGCGTCGGCTTCGCCGTCGACCAGCAGCCCTACCTCCAGGGCTACACGGGCGTCGACCTGATCTGGCTGTACAAGTACAACCTGAACATGCTCGGGGGCGGCAAGCCCGTCGAGACCGGTCCGCAGATCCTGACCAAGGACAACGCCGACGCGCTCGCCGAGTACGTCGCGAGGGGGACCAGGTGAGCAGCCCCGACCTCCTCGCCCACGACGGCCTGGTCGACGGCCGCCCGGCGGCCCTGCGGCGGCTCCTCGCCCGCCCCGAGCTGGGCGCGCTGATCGCCGCCGTCGCGGTCTTCGCGGTCTTCGCCGCCGTCGCCGAACCCTTCCTGCGGGTCTCCTCGCTGGGCACCGTGCTGTACGCGGCCTCCACCATCGGGATCATGGCGGTGCCGGTCTCGCTGCTGATGATCGGCGGCGAGTTCGACCTCTCGGCCGGCGTACTGGTCACCACCGCGGCGCTGACCTCCTCGATGGTCTCGTACCAGTTCACCGCGGTGACCTGGGTCGGCGTGCTGGTCTCGCTGGCGACCACGCTGGCCGTCGGCTGGTTCAACGGGTGGATGCTCGGCCGCACCAGGCTGCCCAGCTTCATCGTCACGCTCGGCACCTTCCTGATGCTGACCGGCGCCAACCTGGGCGTCACCAAGGCGATCTCCGGCACCGTCTCCACCAAGTCGATCTCCGACATGGAGGGCTTCGCCTCCTGCCGCTGGCTGTTCGCCTCCGAGGTGACCGTCGGCGGGCTGACGATCAAGGCCACCGTCTGGTGGTGGCTCGGCCTGCTCGCGGTCGGCAGCTGGGTGCTGCTGCGCACCCGCTTCGGCAACTGGATCTTCGCGGTCGGCGGCGACGCGGAGGCGGCCCGCGCGGTCGGCGTGCCGGTCGCCCGGACGAAGACCCTGCTCTACCTGGGCGTCGGCTTCGGCGCCTGGGTGCTCGGCCAGCACCTGCTGTTCTCCTTCGACACCGTGCAGTCCGGCGAGGGCGTCGGCAACGAGCTGATCTACATCGTCGCGGCCGTCATCGGCGGCTGCCTGATCACCGGCGGCTACGGCTCGGTGGTCGGCTCCGCGCTCGGCGCGCTGATCTTCGGCATGGTCAGCAAGGGGATCATCTACGCCCAGTGGAACCCGGACTGGTTCAAGTTCTTCCTCGGTGCGATGCTGCTGCTGGCCGCGCTGCTGAACGCCTACGTCAAGCGCCGGGCCGAGCGGGGGCCGCGATGAGCACGGACATGACGAGCGCGGCCGCGGCGGGCACCGAACTGCTCTCCCTGGAAGGCGTCGGCAAGAGCTACGGCACCGTCCGCGCGCTGCAGGACGTCTCGCTGACCCTGCGGGCCGGCGAGATCAGCTGCGTGCTCGGCGACAACGGGGCCGGCAAGTCCACCCTGATCAAGATCATCGCGGGGCTGCACCAGCACGACGAGGGCACCTTCACCGTCGGCGGCGAGGAGGTCCGCCTGGACTCCCCGCGCCAGGCCCTGGAGCGCGGCATCGCCACCGTCTACCAGGACCTCGCGGTCGTCCCGCTGATGCCGGTCTGGCGCAACTTCTTCCTCGGCTCCGAGCGGGGCACGCGCCGCTGGGGCGGCCTGCGGCTGGACGCCGACGGGATGCGCGCCACCACCCGCGAGGCGCTCGCCAGGATGGGCATCGACCTGTACGACGTCGACCGGCCGATCGGCACCCTCTCCGGCGGGCAGCGCCAGTGCGTGGCCATCGCCCGCGCGGTGCACTTCGGCGCCAGGGTGCTGATCCTGGACGAGCCCACCGCCGCGCTCGGCGTCAAGCAGTCCGGAGTGGTGCTCAAGTACGTCACCGCCGCCCGCGACGCCGGGCTCGGGGTCGTGCTGATCACCCACAACCCGCACCACGCGTACCTGGTCGGCGACCACTTCACCCTGCTCAAGCGGGGCCGGATGGCGGGCAGCCACCCGCGGGCCGAGATCGGCCTCGAACAGCTCACCACCGAGATGGCCGGGGGCTCCGACCTCGCCGAGCTCTCGCACGAGCTGGCCCGGCCCTCCGTTTCCGACCCCAGCGACCCCGACCCCCGTGACCCCGACCCAGGCGAGGAGCGTCCGCAGCCGTGACCGGCTCCCAAGGCAGCACCCGGCCACCCGTCCTGCCCACCCTGCTCGGCCTCGGCCCGCGCGCCGAGCGCCGACGCCGCGCCCTGCCCGCCGGGATACTGCGGCTGCCCACCATCGGCGTCGACATCGGCGGCACCAAGGTGGTCGCCGGGGTGGTGGACGGCGAGGGCAAGGTGCTGGAGAAGCTGCGCACGGACACGCCGCACAAGAGCAAGAGCCCCAAGGTGGTCGAGGACGTCATCGTCGAGCTGGTGCTCCAGCTCGCCGACCGGCACGACGTCCACGCCGTCGGCATCGGCGCGGCCGGCTGGGTCGACGCCGACCGCTCCAAGGTGCTGTTCGCCCCGCACCTCAACTGGCGCAACGAGCCGCTCCGGGAGGCGCTCAGCGAGCGGCTGCGCTTCCCGGTGATCGTGGAGAACGACGCCAACGCGGCCGCCTGGGCCGAGTGGCGCTTCGGCGCCGGGCGCGGCGAGGACCACATGGTGATGCTCACCCTGGGCACCGGCATCGGCGGCGCGGTGGTCCGGGACGGCTACGTGGACCGCGGCAAGTACGGCCTGGCGGGCGAGTTCGGGCACATGCAGGTGCTGCCCGGCGGCCACCGCTGCCCGTGCGGCAACCGGGGCTGCTGGGAGCAGTACTCCTCCGGCAACGCGCTGGTGCGCGACGCGCGCGAGCTGGTCGCCGAGGAGTCGCCGGTGGTGCAGCCGCTGCTGGCCCGGGCGGGCGGCACGGTCGAGGGCATCACCGGCCCGCTGGTCACCGAGGCCGCCCAGGACGGCGACCCGACCGCGACCGAGCTGCTCTACGAGGTCGGCACCTGGCTCGGCGTCGGCATCGCCAACCTGGCCGCCGCGCTGGACCCCGGCCGCTTCGTCATCGGCGGCGGGGTCTCCGAGGCGGGCGACCTGCTGCTCGGCCCGGCCCGGGACACCTTCCGCCGCACCCTCACCGGGCGCGGGTTCCGCCCGGAGGCCGCCATCGTGCACGCCGCCCTCGGCAACGAGGCGGGCCTGGTCGGCGCGGCCGACCTGGCCCGGCAGGTGGCGCGGCGCTTCCGCACGATCAAGCGGCGGCGGGTGGAGCGCAGCGCGCTGTAGGCGGGGGCGGGGCGGTGCCGGCGGACCGGGTCCGCCGGCACCGCCCCGTCAACTACCCGTTGGTAGCGGCGCGGTGCGGTTGTCGGATCATTCCTCCTGTGGAACAACTGATGAGTTGACGTCGACTCAGGAGGACTCGTATGAGAGCTCTGCCCCGCCTCGCGCCGTCTCTGTTACTCACCACCGCACTGGTCTGGTCCGGCGTCGGGCCGGCCGGCGCCGCGGCCCCGCCGTCGAAGGCGCCGGAGGCGGTGGGCTGGGGCGGTGCGGTGG
The DNA here is from genome assembly GCF_043198905.1 of Kitasatospora sp. NPDC048715. Taxonomy (NCBI): domain Bacteria; kingdom Bacillati; phylum Actinomycetota; class Actinomycetes; order Kitasatosporales; family Streptomycetaceae; genus Kitasatospora; species Kitasatospora sp. NPDC048715. The sequence goes on from NZ_JBICVH010000011.1 coordinate 156,929, forward strand.
CCACCGTCGACGCCGACGCCACCGCCGCCGGCATCGAGGTGCTGCGCAAGGGCGGCAACGCGGTCGACGCGGCCGTCGCCGCCGCCGCGGCCCTCGGGGTCACCGAGCCGTACTCCTCCGGCGTCGGCGGCGGCGGGTACTTCGTCTACTACGACCACGCCACCGGACGGGTGCACACCATCGACGGCCGCGAGACGGCCGGCCGCACCGCCGACAGCGGCCTGTTCCTGGAGGACGGCAAACCGCTGGCCTTCGCCGACGCCGTCACCAGCGGACTGTCCGTCGGAGTGCCCGGCACCCCCGCCACCTGGGACGCCGCGCTGCGCCACTGGGGCACCCGCTCGCTCGCCCAGAACCTCGAACCGGCCGAGCGGATCGCCGACAACGGCTTCGTCGTCGACGACACCTTCCGCAGCCAGACCGCCGACAACTACGCCCGGTTCAAGGACTTCCCGGCCACCGCCAAGCTCTACCTGCCGAACGGCAAACCCCCCGAGACCGGCAGCCTGCTGCGCAACCCCGACCTCGCCGCCACCTACCGGCTGCTCGCCAAGGACGGCGTCAAGGCCTTCTACCAGGGTGAGTTGGCCGGGGACATCGTCAACACCGTGCAGCACCCGCCGGTCGACCCGGCCTCCGGCCGCAACGCCCGCCCCGGCCGGGTCGACACCACCGACCTCGCCGACTACCGGGTCCGCGACCAGGCGCCCACCCACGTCTCCCACGGCGCCTACGACGTCTACGCGATGGCCCCCTCCAGCTCCGGCGGCACCACCGTCGGCGAGGCGCTCAACATCCTGGAGGACGGCGGCGACGTCTCCGCGTACAGCAGCACCCAGTACTACCACCACTTCCTGGAGGCCTCCCGGATCGCCTTCGCCGACCGCAACCGCTGGGTCGGCGACCCGGCCTTCAACGACGTCCCCACCAAGCAGCTGCTCTCCGAGCGCTACGCCGCCTCCCGGGCCTGCCTGATCAGCCCGGACCACGCGCTCACCAGCCCGCTCGCCCCCGGCGACCCGCGCCACCCGGCCCCCTGCGCCGACACCGGCCAGGCCGTCGCCGAGCCGTACGAGGGCCCCAACACCACCCACCTGACGGTCGCCGACCGCTGGGGCGACATCGTCTCCTACACGCTCACCATCGAGCAGACCGGCGGCAGCGGCATCACCGTCCCCGGCCGGGGCTTCCTGCTCAACAACGAGCTGACCGACTTCGACTTCACCCCGCTCGCGCCCGGCGTCCCCGACCCCAACCTGCCGGGCCCGGGCAAGCGGCCGCGCTCCTCGATGTCCCCGACGATCGTGCTGCGCGACGGCGAGCCGGTGCTCGCGACCGGCAGCCCCGGCGGCGCGACCATCATCACCACCACCCTCCAGGTGCTGCTCGGGCGGCTCGACCGCGGCCTGAGCCTGGAGCAGGCCATCGCCGCGCCGCGCGCCAGCCAGCGCAACGGCGCCACGACCCAGGCCGAGCCCGGCTTCCTGGCGCTGCCCGAGCGGGCAGCGCTGGAGGGCCTCGGACAGAGCTTCGTCAACGGCGGCGAGATCGGCGCCGCCACCGGCGTGGAACGGCTGCCGGACGGCCGCTGGGTGGCCGCCGCCGAACCCGTGCGGCGCGGCGGCGGCTCGGCCGCGGTGGTCCGGCCCGCGCGCTGATCGGGCCGGACTGTCGGTGCCGGACGGTATGTTCGGGGTGGGCCTCCCGCGCGAGGGCGGCCCACCCCGTCCGCATGCCCGTCCGCACCGAACCACCGGGAAGGCCGCCCGCCGTGACCGTCCGCATCGCCACCTGGAACATCAACTCCGTCACCGCGCGGCTGCCCAAGCTCCTGGAGTGGCTGGAGAGCGCCAAGCCCGACGTGCTCTGCCTCCAGGAGCTCAAGTGCGCGGCCGACGCCTTCCCGTACGAGGCGGTCCGCGAGCTCGGCTACGAGACGGCCGCGCACGGCAACGGCCGCTGGAACGGCGTCGCGATCGTCTCCCGGATCGGCCTGGACGACGTCGTGCGCGGCCTGCCCGACCAGCCCGGCTACCTCGCCGACGGCGCCCTGCTGCCCGAGGTCGAGCCGCGCGCCGTCGCCGCCACCTGCGGCCCGGTCCGGGTCTGGTCGGTCTACGTGCCCAACGGCCGCGAGGTCGGCCACCCGCACTACGAGTACAAGCTGGAGTGGCTGGAGGCGCTGCGCAAGGCCGCCACCGAGGACGCCGCGGGCTCCCGCCCGTTCGCCGTCCTCGGGGACTTCAACATCGCCCCCACCGACGAGGACGTCTTCGACGCCGCCGCCTTCGAGGGCCTCACCCACGTCACCCCGGTCGAGCGCGCCGCGCTGACGTCCCTCGGCGAGATCGGCCTCCAGGACGTGCTGCCCCGCCCGCTCAAGTACGACCGCCCCTACACCTACTGGGACTACCGCCAGCTGGCCTTCCCGAAGAACCGGGGCATGCGGATCGACCTCACCTACGCCAACAAGCCCTTCGCCGACGCCGTCACCGACAGCTACGTGGACCGCGAGGCCCGCAAGGGCAAGGGAACCTCGGACCACGCGCCGGTCGTGGTGGACCTGGACCTCGACGTCTGAGCCGCGCCGCGGACGTCACGCCGGGTCACGGGCCGTAACCCGAACGGTCGTGAGCGCTGGCCGAGCGCGGGGCGGGTGCCTACCGTCGGTGAATGACCGGGTGCAGTCGCTCGACCAGGTGGACATGGGAGTCCCCGGCTGCGCCCGAGAATCCCGGAGGTTCCGGCATGCGCCCCACGTGTACGGCCGCCGCCGTCCTGATCGGCGCGACGGCGCTGACCGGCCTGACGGCCCCCCTCGCATCCGCCAGGGACGGCTCGGCCTCGGTCAGCCCGTCCCGGGCCGCACCGGGCCAGACCGTGACGGTCACGGTCTCCTGCGAGAAGTCGGACAAGCCCGACGCCAGGACCATCACCGCCCGCTCCGCCGCCTTCGAGGGCGGTCCCGCGACCCTCACCCTGGGCCCCGACGGCAAGCACAGCGGCTCCGCCCGACTGGCCGGCCAGCACGCCGGGGACAGCAAGGTCGACGGCACCTGCCCGGACGGCGGCGCCTTCGCGACCACCGTCACGGTCGCCACCGCGGCCTCCACCACCCCGGACAGGAGCACCGACAAGGACGCCCGGACGGACCCCGACAAGAGCCTCGGCGAATGGGGCGAGGCCGCGGGGGAGTGGGCCGGTTCGCTCGGGCAGTCCGGCGCCGGCAGCCAGCAGGTCGCCCCGCACGGCGCGGTGCAGACCGGCCTCGGCGGCTCGGTCGCGGCGAACCCGGCGGAGCTGGCCGGCGGCCTCGCGCTGGTCGCCGGCGGTGTCGGCGGCTTCTGGCTGCTGCGGAGGCGCGGTGCCTGACGGCCCCGCCGCCGCGTGCCCGCGCGCCCCTGCGCCGCACCGCCGGACCCCGACGGGACCGGCGGCGCGGCGGCGGGTCAGACGGTTCGCGGCTCGGTGCCGCCGTTGCCCCAGCCGGCCTCGAAGCCCTCGACGCCCTCGCGGTGCAGCCGGTCCTGGTGCCGGAGGGTGCCGTCGGCCAGCAGGTACTGGGCCAGCACATAGGTCGCCATGATCCAGAACTGATGGCCCGGCAGCTCCCGCCACTTCGCCAGCTGGGTGGCGATCAACGTGTCGGAGAGCAGGAACAGCGCCCCGCCCAGCCCGGTCCGCCAGCCCAGCCCGGCCGAGGTGACGGCCGTCGAGGCGAGCAGCAGGCTGTAGCCCGCCACCGGGACGCGCAGGTCCCCGAGGTCCGGCCAGAGCTGCCCGACCAGGGTCACCCAGGCCGTCGCGTACGCGGCCGCGACCATCAGCGCCCGGCGGCGGTCGGTGAGCGCGCCGCGCTTGACGAACATCGTCACGTAGCAGACGTGCGCCGCCGCGAACGAGCCCATGCCCGCGAGGAACGCGGGATCGTTCTTCAGCTGGAGCAGCACGTCCCCGCCCGCGCTCAGCAGCAGGGCCGGCGCCAGCAGCTTCGGCGCCTCCTGCCCGGCCTTCCTGGCCGCCGCCACGCTCTGGGCCGCCAGCAGCGGCATCAGGGCCGGCTTGGTGGCGTTCTGGAGCACCGAGGCGCCGGAGACGATCGCGCCCAGGTGCGCCGCCGAGGTGGCCGCGAAGCCGCCCAGCAGGCCGGTGGCCGAGCGCAGGCGTGCCCCGAGGCCGGCGCGGTCGGTGGTACGGACAGTCATGCGTGCGCCTCTCGGTGATCCGCTGCTTCGGACCGACCCTAGAGGAGCCGGACCGGCGGCGGAAGGGCGGGTTACCGGTGCGTAACCCCGGTGGGCGGAGCCGGATGACGGGGCGGCCGGCAGGCGGAGCGCGGGCGACCGCTTCGAGGGCTCCTGCGGAGAGTTCCTCAGGAGGGCGGTTGCTGCCGACGGGTGGCCCGGGCACCGTCTAGTCTGGACCCCGACATGGATCAGCAGGACTACGCGGTCGGCGCCACCCGGGTGGCCGGCAGGCCGGACGGACGCGCGGGCGGGGCAGGACGGGGAACCGCCCACGCCGTCCTCGCCGTACGCGAAGCCGGTCCTGACGGCGGTCCCGCTGCCGGCTCCGCCACCGGTTCCGCCGGCGGACCTGGAACCGGCCCCGCCGACAGGGGACCTGGGGCGGGCGCGGCGAGCGGTGCCGACGACGTGCGGGTGACCGACCCCCCGGCCGCCGACGTGACGCTCTCGCCCGATCCGGGGCTGCTGCGCCTGGCCCACTGGTTCGCCGCCGCCGCCCCCGGCACCGCCGACGACCTCTGCGCCGCCTCCTTCGGCCTCTATCCCGCCCGCCACCTCGGCGCCGCCGCCGAGCCCGCCGCCGATCCCGGCGTCAGCTGGTGGCACGGTCCCACCGCGCACTCGGCCGTGCCGGCGCGCCTCCGGGAGGACCGCACCGAGGGCGGCCTGCGCCGCGCCCGGCGCGACGACGCCGCGCTGCCCGTCGTCCGGTCAGGTGCCAAGCCGGGCAGGCCGGGCCGGCACCGCAGGCCCGAGCCCACGCGGGTGACGCCGCCCACCGTCGTGGCCCAGGACCGTTCCGGCGAGGAGCTCCCCTCGGCCGAACGCCGGATCGCCGCCCGGCTGTTGCTCGCCCATCCGCTGGTCACCGCCTCCGGTCCGCACGCCGACGGCTTCCCGCTGATCCGCCGTCACCGGGACTGGCTGGCCGAACGGTTCGACACCCTGCTCGGCTACCGCCTCGTCGTCGGCCCCTGGCACGCCCGGCTCTGCAAGGCCGGCCTCGGCCCCGACGCCGCCCGCCGCCTCGAACACCCCGTCACCGGGGCGCCGTTCACCCCGGCAGGGTACGCCCAACTCGCCCTCGCACTGGCCCTGTTGGTCGACGCCCCGGAGGAGCTGGACTACCGGCGGCTGCTCGACGCGATGGGCGCCGCCGCTCCCGAACTCACCGCCGAACCGGCCGACCTCGCGATGGCGCTGGCCGCGCTGGCCGGCTGGCAGGTGCTCGGCGAGTTGCCGCCCGACCCGGCCGACGGCTCCTTCGTGCTGACCGTGGACCGCGAACTCGCCCGTGCCGTCCCGGCCGGCCCGCCCGCCCTCGCCGACGACGCCGCCGACCTGATCCGCCGCGCCGCCGACGCCGAGCCCGCCACCGCCGTCCGCCGGCTGCTCGCCGAGACACCCGCCGTCCTGGCCGCCGACCTCCCCGAGGACCACCGGGCCTGGCTGCAGGACCACCGGCTCAGCGGCCCGGCGGCGCTCGCCGAGTTCCTCGGCCTGGAGGCCGAGCTGCGGGCCGAGGGCGTCGCCCTGCTCGACCCGGCCGCCGAACTCACCGACCTCGCCCTCCCCGGTGCCGACACCGTCGCCCAGGCCGCCCTGCTGCTGGTCGAGCGCCTGGTCGAGGAGGTCCGCCCGCTGCCCGGCGAGGCGGTGGCCGGAGACGTCCCGATCCCGGACGCGCTGATAGACGGCGTCCTCGGCGACATCGCCGACGAGTACGGGCTGCCCGCCCGCTACCTCGCCGACCGCACCGCCCTGCGGCGAGACGCCCTCGACCTGCTCCACCGCCTCGCCCTGATGGCCCCCACCCCCCACCCGACCCGGCCCCCGGCCTGGCGCCTGCGCCCCCCGGCCGCCCGCTACGCCCCGGCTCCCGACCTCCACCCCACCCCCGGCAACGGCCGCCACTCGCGCCCCGGCCCGCTGGTCCCGCCCCCGGCCGGCCCCCGCGCCGAGCAGCGGGCGTAGCGGGGGACGCCGCTCTCCGGCGGCGGGGCCCGGCTCGGGCGGAGGGCGCGACGGGCTCGGGCCGGGAAGCATGGTGGCTCCGGGCCGGGAAACGCGACGGGCTCGGGCCGGGGAGCGTGGTGGTTCCGGACCGGGAGAGCAAGAAGCACCGGGTCCGGGGCGGGACCGCGGTGCCGGGCGGGGCGGTTGCTACTTGCTGGCGGAGGCGCTGGCCAGGGGGCCGTGTTCGACGGTTTCCACGGTGGCGCCGACGCCCAGGGTGCCGAGGGCGATGGAGACGAGGACGGCGGTGGCGGCGAGCAGCCGGCGGTGCCGTTGGGGCAGGGGGAAGCGCGGTTCCTGGTGGGGCGCCTGAGGGTTGGCGTTCATGACAGGGAGGTTTCCAGGGCGGCGTGAACGGTCGGTACGCGCGGGTGAAGTCCCGAGGGGGGTTTGGCGTCGGTTGGCCGCACACGCCCCAACCGTCGCCGGCCGGGGCGTATGCGCAGGTCAGCGGCGTGTGCCGGACTCGCCGACGGCCTCCCGGACGGCGTCCCGCAGGCCGTGCGGCGGCCGGAAGCGGGAGGGTGCGGCGGCCGGGTCCTCGCGGAGCTCCTTCACCAGCGAGACGCACAGCAGCAGCATCACCACCACGAACGGCAGCGCGACCAGGATCGTCGCGTTCTGCAGCGCGGTCAGCCCGCCGGCCAGCAGCAGGGCCGCCGCGACCCCGCCCATCAGCACGCCCCAGACCACCACCAGCCAGGTCCGCGGATGCAGCGAGCCCCGGCTGGAGAGCGAGCCGAGCACCAGCGAGGCCGAGTCGGCGCTGGTGATGAAGAAGGTCATCACCAGCAGCACCGCGACCACGCTGGTCACCGAGCCGAGCGGCAGCGAGCGCAGCATCTCGAACAGTGAGGCCTCCGGGCCCTGCGGGATGGTCGCGACCAGGTCGGCCGCACCGGTGGTGACCAGCCGGATCGCGGTGCCGCCCATCACGCAGAACCAGATGACCGTCGCCCCGCTGGGCACCAGCAGCACGCCGAGCAGGAACTGCCGGACGGTGCGGCCGCGCGAGATCCGGGCGATGAAGGTGCCGACGAAGGGCGCCCAGGAGAGCCACCAGGCCCAGTAGAAGATCGTCCAGGAGCCGAGCCAGCCCTCGTCGGTGAAGGCACCGGTCTGGGTGGACATGGCGAGCAGGTCGGAGAGGTAGCCGCCGACCGAGGAGGGGATCGCGTCCAGCACGAACACGGTCGGACCGACCACGAAGACGAAGACCATGATCAGCGAGGCGAGCACGACGTTCGCGGTGGAGAGCCACTTCACGCCCTTGTGCACCCCGGAGAAAGCGGAGACCACGAACGCGGCGCTCAGCGAGGCGATGATGATCAGCTGGGCGTTCTGGGTGTTGCGGACGGACGAGATGTAGCCGAGCCCGTCGGCGACCTGGAGCGCGCCGAGGCCGAGGCTGGTCGCGGAGCCGAAGACGGTGGCGAACACGGCCAGCAGGTCGATCGTCCGCCCGGCCCAGCCGTCCGCGCCGCGCTGTCCGATCAGCGGGACGAAGGCGGCGGAGATCCGGTTGCCCCGGCCCTTGCGGAAGGTGGTGTAGGCGAGGGCCAGGCCGCCGACCGCGTAGATCGCCCACGGGTGCAGGGTCCAGTGGAAGAGCGAGAACTCCAGGGCCTGCTGGGCGGCGGCCGAGCTCTGCGGCTCCAGGCCGGAGCCGGGCTGCGGGGTGGCGAAGAGCTGGAGCGGCTCGCCGACGCCGTAGAACATCAGGCCGATGCCCATGCCGGCGCTGAACATCATGGCGATCCAGGCGACGGTGGAGAACTCGGGCTCGTCGTCGTCGCGGCCGAGCCGGATCCGGCCGAAGCGGCTGAACGCGAGCAGCAGGGCGACGACGAGGAAGACGTCGGCGGCCACCACGAACAGCCAGCCGAAGTTGTGCAGCACCCAGTCGAGCGCCGTGTCGGAGGTGCGGCCGAGCGAGTCCTCGGCGAAGACGCCCCACGCGACCACCGCCAGGACCAGGACGGCGCCGATGCCGAACACCGCCCGGTCGACCGGAAGGGTCGCGGCGGGTTCGTCGGGCTCCTTCGCGGGCGGGTCGGGCTGGGGCGGCTGGCTGCTCATCGGATGGACCTCTCGACATACTCGGCGCGTCCGGAGCGCTCCGACTGTCGGAACGCTCCGAACGCTCGGGATCAAGCTGTATGTCGCACTATGTCCAGTTCACTCCGCCGGTGGCGGGACGGCGCGCCGGGGGAGCGCCGGGTCGGGACCTACGTCCCGTCAGGCCGCCCGCCCCTCGGCGTAGTCGTGCTCGTGCCCGGAGTCGCGCGCGGTGGCGAGGCAGTGGGAGAGCGCCCGGCGGCTGCGGGAGAGGTCCTCGATCCGCGCGTCCAGGTCGGCGAGCTCGTCGTGCAGGGTGGCCAGCAGCTCCGGGCAGGCCTCCAGGACCGGGACGGGACCGGTGGCGCAGGGCAGCAGCTCGGCGATGATCCGGGTGCTCAGACCGGCCGCGAGCAGACTGCGGATCTGCCACACCCGGACGGTGTCCTGCTCGCCGTACTCGCGGTGGCCGGCCGCCGTACGGTCCGGCCTGAGCAGGCCCTGCTCCTCGTAGTAGCGGAGCAGGCGGGTGGACACCCCGGTCAGGCGGGCGAGTTCTCCGATGCGCATGACCCGGCGAACGACGCCGCTCGCCGGGGTGTTCCCCGGGGGGCGGTCAGCCCTTGAGGAACTCCAGTGCCACGTCGCGCAGTTCGCACGTCGGCGTGGGCGGCCGGCCAGGAGGTCCGGGAGAGCGGGGTGGCTGACATCGGGTGCTCCTTCGCGGGCCGGGGTTTCGCCGACAGCGGGAACGGTAGGTGTTCACACCAGTGAGAAGGTCGAGCCGGAGAGCGGGAGCCCGCCCGGGACAGCCTTCGGGTCCCGGCTCTGGTCGCGCGCACCGGCGAACCGTCCACGCCGACACGGAAGGAACGCCGTTCATGGACGACGAGGTCCGTACCCCGGACGAAGCAGCCCCGACGCAGGTCGCCGGGACCGCGGCCACCCCGACGCAGGACGCCCCGGCGCTGGATGCCCCGGAGCAGGACGCCCCGGCGCTGGATGCCCCGGACCAGGACGGCCCGGAGCAGGACGGCCCGGCGCAGCCCGTCCGGGACGACGGGGTGGACCGCCGGACGGTGCTGCGGATGGTCTCCGCCGCCGGGGTGCTCGTCGCGCCCGTCCCGGCCGCCCCGCTGCCCGCCGCGGGCCGGGCGGCCGCCGAGGAGGTGCCCGCGCCCGGCCCCCTGCCCGGTTCCCTGCCCGGGCCCGTGCCCGGGATCGTCAAACCGCTGCCCGCCGAGTGGTTCGTGCCGCGCGGCACCAACGCCGAGACGCGCTGGGACGCCTTCCGCGACGCCGACGGCCGTGCCGCCGTCCACCGGCACGTGCCGGTGGAGCGGTTCTTCGTCCGCAACCACACCAGCACCCCGCTGATCGACCCCGGCACCTGGCGCCTCAGGCTCTTCGGCAGCGGCCTGCGCGGTGCCCCGACGGCCGGGCGCCCGGTCGAGTTCGGCCTGGACGACCTGCGGGAGCTGCCGTCCACCCGGATCAGCGCGCTGATCGAGTGCGCCGGCAACGCCCGCAGCTACTACCCCGGCCAGCAGAACCAGCCCGTCCCGGGTACGCCGTGGACCCTCGGCGGCATCGGCTCGGCGAGCTGGCGCGGCGTCCGGCTGGCCGAGGTGCTGCGGGCCGCGGGGCTGACCGGGGCGGCGGTGGACGTGCTGCCCACCGGCCTGGACCCGGACTTCGTCGCCGGCGGCACCAACTACGGACCGGTGCGCCGCCCGCTGCCGATCGCCAAGGCGCTGGACGACGTGCTGCTCGCGTACGAGATGAACGGCGAGCCGCTGACCCCGGACCACGGCGCCCCGGCCCGGCTGGTGGTGCCCGGCTGGGTGGGCATCGCCTCGATCAAGTGGGTGGGCAGCGTGGAGGTCGCCGACCACCGGCTGTACTCGCCGTGGAACACCGACTTCTACCGGATGTTCGGCCCGGAGTACCCGCCGGGCGGCGGCGACCCGCTCACCGAGCAGGTGGTCAAGAGCGCCTTCGAGCTGGCCGCCGGTGCGCGGCTGGCGGCGGGGCGCGAGCACCGGCTGCACGGGCGCTCGTGGTCCGGGGCGGCGGCGGTGCGCCGGGTCGAGGTGAGTGCCGACGGCGGCCGGACCTGGCGGCGCGCCGAACTGCGCGACGAGCCGCGGGCCGACGGGTGGACGCGCTGGAGCTTCGACTGGCGCCCCGAACGGCCCGGTCGGTACGAGCTGCGCGCCCGCGCCACGGACCGCCGGGGCAACACCCAGCCCGAGCGGGCGGTGTTCAACCGGGAGGGCTACCTGTTCGGTGCGGTGGTGGCCCACCCGGTGACGGTGGTCTGAGCCGCGGCAGTGGTCCGCGACCAAGCGGTGGTCCGCGCCGCGCCGGTGGTCCGCGCCCGTCGGCCCACCGGTCGGCGGGCGCGGACCACCGGCGGGCGCTCAGCCGGTGGACTGGACCTCGTACGGGGCCGGGTACCGCGTCTCGTACGGGGTCAGCACCAGCCGCACCACGTCCTCCAGGCGCCGCCGGGCGTCCCCGAGGGTGGTGCGGCCGGTCACCCAGGCGGTCAGCTCGCCCTGCCAGGCGTGGGCGACGATGTGCCGCACCAGGTCGCTCGCGGCGGCCGGCACCTCGGTCGTCACGGCTTGCAGGGCGGTGCTGTCGGCCCGGGCCATGCCTTGCAGGGCCTCGCTGGCGAACGGATCGGTGGAGGCGGCCACGGCCACCCTCAGCCGGGCGAGTTCGGGCTGCCGCTGGTAGGCCCGCATCCCGCCCCGGACGAACCGGACCGCCCGGTCGGTGGCCCCCGGCCCGGCTCTCGGCCCGCGCAGCTCGGCCACCAGGTCGGCCAGCAGGAGGCGATGCCACTCGGCGATCGCCGCCGCCAGGAGGTGGTCCTTGGAGGAGAAGTAGCGGTACGCCGTCCCCAGGGCGACTCCGGACCGCTCGCAGACCTGCTTCATCTGCATCCGCTCGACGCCGATCTCGTTCACCAGGGCGAGCGCGGCCGCGATCAGGCTTTCGCGGCGTTCGAGCTGACGCGGAGACATCGCCTCCACCGGCCGTGGTGACAGGTCAACCTTGGTCACCCGCACCATGATACGGGCCGGGGCCGCTCAGGAGTATGACGCCGTCCGGCCGCCTTCCGTTCGTCCTGGGGTCACCGGGGTACCGGGAGTGCCGGGTGTCACGAGGGGTCGCGGATCAGCGCCTCCTGGACGGCGGAGGCGACCAGCCGGCCGTCCAGGTCGTAGAACTCGCCGAGCGCCAGGCCCCGGCCGTCCGAGGAGGACGGGCTGCGCTGGGCGAACAGCAGCCACTGGTCGGCCCGGAACGGGCGGTGGAACCACATCGCGTGGTCCAGCGAGGCCATCAGCAGCCGGGGCGGTTCGGTGCGCTGGAAGAAGTTCGGCTGCTTGTTCAGCCCGGCGGTGGAGGCCAGGGTGAGGTCGGACAGGTAGGTCAGCGCGCCGGCGTGCAGCAGCGGGTCCCCGTCCGGCAGCGGCGAGGCGGTGCGCATCCAGACGAACTGCTGGAGCAGTCCGGGGACGGCCGTCGGCAGCCCCGGGGTGTCCGCCGGGACGAAGCGCACGTCGAGGTCGCGGAAGCCGCCGTCCGCGGCGAGCGCCCGGCGGACCTGCTCGGGCAGCCCGGCGACGGAGTTCGGCAGCGACTCCGGGTGGGGCAGCGTCGGGATCTCGCGCTGGCGGTCGGCGGCCGGCTCGGGGTGCTTGAAGGAGACCGAGAGGGTGAAGACCTCGTGCTCCTGCTGGAGGGCCGTCACCCGGCGGGTGGTGTAGGACGTGCCCTCGCGGACCCGCTCGACCAGGTAGTCGATCGGCCGGGCGGGGGAGCCCGGCCGCAGGAAGTAGCCGTGCAGCGAGTGCACCGGGCGCCGGTCCGCGCAGGTGCGGCCGGCGGCGACGAGCGCCTGCGCGGCGACGTGGCCGCCGAAGGCGCGCATCGGGGCGCCGGCATGGCAGTAGCCCCGGAACGTGTTCTCGTTCAGCTGCTCGATCTCCAGCAGCCCGGCGAACGAGGTGGCCGGGCTGGGCTCCTGTTCGGCCGGGATGCGCTGTTCAGTCAGGTCTGTCACGGGCCAATAGTGGCAGAAGCCAACCGTATGGCGATATGACCCGGGTAACGTCCGGGTGCTCGGAAAACGGATAGAACACGTTTCACTTCAGCCGGTGGCCCACGGATCTGTCAGTGCCCTCACCTAGCGTGCTCGGCATGACGCAATCCGCACACGCGTACGCCTATCTGCGTCCTTCGGCCGTCCTGGACGGCGCCGACGGACGCAGCCTCGACCTGGCCACCTCCGGCGGCGCCACCCCGCTCGGATCCGCCGCCAACCCGCGCTTCTTCGCGGGCTTCCTGGCCGACCCGGCGCCGGCCGCCGCCGCGCTGCTCGCGGTCGCGGACGTCGCCGCCGCGCGCTACTACCAGCCGCAGCTGCGCGCCTCGCTCGACCCGGTGGTCACCGCCAACGGGGACCGGCTGCGCTTCGAGTCCTTCTCGGGCTGCTGCGGCGTCTACGCCCGGCTCGACGTGCTCCGGGCCGGGCTCGACGGGGACGAGATCGGCCACGGCACCACCAACGTGGACGTCAACAACCCGCTGCGGGAGGCGCTGACCAGGATCGGCCCCGCCGACCCGCTGCACCTCGCGGTCGGGCCGGACGCGCTGGAGGTCACCAGCTTCGACGGGCCGCTGGTCGAGAAGAAGGTCCCGCTGCCGGAGCGCTGGCTGCGCGGCTTCGCCGAGACCCAGGTCGTCGCCGCCGGCTTCGAGCCGCGCGCCGAACTGCCCGCCGCCGAGGCGGTCCGGTTCCTGCGCTCGCTGCCGCGCGCCGGGCGCGGCGGGCGGGCCGGCGCCGGCTGGGTCGTCCCGGCCGGGACGACGCTGCGGCCGACCACTCGGCCGGTGCCCGGCGCGGTCTGCCTGCCCGGGCCCGAGCGGCTGGTGGCGCTCCAGCGGGTGCTGCGGCACGCGCTCGCCCTGCGGGTGTACGGGCCGGTCGCGGCCGGAGAGCCGACCGCCTCCGCCTGGGAGGCGGTGCTGCCCGGCATGCGGCTGACCCTGACGCTCTCGCCCGACCCCTCCCGGGGCTTCTCCGGCGAGGGCGGGGTGCTCGACTCGCTCGCCACCGGGACGGCCGAGCGGGACGCCGAACTGATCGCGGTGCTGCTCGCCTGGGAGCCCCGGATCGAGGTCGGGGACCTCGCCGCCCAGTCCGGGCTGAGCACCGAGCGGGTCCGCGCCGCGCTCACCCGGCTGGGCACCGCCGGGCAGATCGGCTACGACACCGCCGAGGCCGCCTACTTCCACCGGCAGCTGCCGTACGCCGCCGGGCGGGCCGAGGCGGCCAACCCCCGGCTGCGGGCCGCCCGGGCCCTGGTCGAGGCGGGCGCGGTCCGGCTGGAGGAGGGCGGGGCGACGGCCGTCGTCACGGTGGACGACCACATCCAGCGGGTGCGGACGGACGCGTCGGGACGGCTGAGCTGCACCTGCCTGTGGTGGGGCAAGTACCGGGGCGGACGCGGGCCGTGCAAGCACGCACTGGCGGTCGGGATGGTGCGGGAGTCGGCCGCGGGGGCGAAGGGGGCCGGAGCGTGAGCACGACGACGGGTACCGACCGGCAGGGGCCGGTCGACGAACTGCTGACGGCCGTCCGGTCCGGACGGCTCGCGCGGATACCGGAGCTGCTGGCCGCCCTGGACCCGGCCCAGCGGCGGACCGGCCTGGCCGCCCTCAAGGAGCTGCGCAAGGAGTTGCGGCAGGACTGGTCGCGGGAGGCGGCCGAGACCAGGGGACGACTGCTGGTGGCCGGGGTCGGCTGCCACGCCGGCCCGGCCGGCGCCGCCGTCTGGCTGGCCGGCAGCGACTTCGCCGACCGCCCGTGGGCCCGCAACTCCGTGCTGCACCAGGTCATCGAGGCGCAGCCGGCGGAGTGGCAGGTCGAGGTGGTCACCCGGCTCGCCGCCCGGCCGGCGCGCAACCAGGGCTGGTCGATGTACCCGGTGATGGAGGCCGTGGTCCGGCGCACCGGCTGCGAGGTGCCGCGCGGCGAGACCTTCGTCCGGGGCTGGATGGACCGCGTGAACGACTTCGGCAGCGGCGGCGCGCGCCCGACGCTGGCCGAGAAGCTGCGCCAGGACGCCCTCACCCCGGTGCTGCTGCCCGAGCTGCTCGAACTCGCCGACATCAGCTGGCCGCTGACGTTCCGGCACAGCCCGCGCCCCGGCGACGTCTGGACCGAGGCGATCGGCGAACTGGCCGCGGCCGGCGCGGTCGACCGGACCGAACTGCTCGACCGCTGCCTGGCCCGGCTGCTGCGCGGCGGCAAACCGGGCGACCAGCGGGCCTTCCTGGAGGTGCTGCGGGCGCTCGACCCGACGCCTGCCGAGTACGCGGCCCGGGTGCGCGACCTGGTGGCGCTGCTGGACGGCCAGTCGGTACTCGCCGGGCACGCCCAGGAGGTGCTCGCCGGGCTGGACGAGGCCGGCCTGATAGAGCCCGAGGTGCTCCCCGAGGCCTCGGCGGTGGTGCTCTTCCGGACCGAGAAGAAGCTGGTCCGCGCCCAGCTGGCCTGGCTGGACAAGGCGGCCCGGCGCGCGCCCGACCGCTCCGGCCCGGTGGTGCTGGCCGCGGCCGAGGCCTTCGGGCACCCCGACGCGGCCCTCCAGGAACGGGCGCTGAACGTGGTGGCCCGGCACCTGAAGGCGGCGGGGGAGGCGGTGGTGGCGGAGCTGCGGACCGCCGCCGAGGCCCTGAACCCGGCCCACCACCGGCGCGCGGGCGACCTGCTCGGCGCGCCGGTCGGGGGTGACGAGGACGACCCGGACGCCGGGTGGAACGCCTTCCTCCCGCCCGCGCCCGAACCGCGCCCGCTCGGCGCGCCGATCGGCTCGGCGGTGGAACTCGCGGAGGAGCTGTCCGCCCTGCTTGCCGCGCGCGAGCCCGGCGTGGCGGACTTCGAACGGGTGCTGGACGGGCTGGTCCGGCTCACCCACCTGGACCGGAAGGCGCTGGCCGAGGCGGTGGAGCCGGTCCGCCGGGCGCACCCGTGGAACGGCACCAACAGTGGGGGCGACTGCATGCCCCGGGAGATCCTCTACGTGGTGGCCGCGGTGGCCGGAGAGACGCCGCCGTGGAAGGTCTGGGACTACCTCGGCCGCAAGGGCCGCTCCGTGCTGCGCGGAGCGCACACCACCGTGCACGGGGCCGTCCTCGCCGCCCGCTTGGAGGAGGCCGCCTGGCAGGTCGACCAGGCCCGGCTGCCGTACCTGCTCGCGACGCCGACCGACGCCACCGGCGCGATGGACGCGGCCGTGCTGGTCGAGCGGATCGCCGGGTACGAGGCGGCGGGCGTCACGCCGGGAAGGGCCGACCTGTGCCAGGCCCTGCTGCGGGTCGACGTGCGGGTGGAGGAGGCGGTGCTGAAGGCCGCCGAGGCGCTCACCTCCCCGGCCGGGCGGTGGCTGGCGCACTGGCTGCGCACCGGCGGCCTGCCCGGGCAGCCGTCCGAGCGGGTCCTGTTCGCGCCCGGCAAGGGGGTGCGGCGCACCAACGCGTACGGGGACCGCTGGTGGGAGGACGTCGAGCGGATCGCCGTCGCCCAGCCGGGCATCGGCGCCGGACCGAAGGGGCCGGGCGGCGAGCGGCTCACGGCCGAGCCGCGGGCCCTGCTGGACGGCACCGAGCCCAGCGTCGCCCGGGCCCGCAAGGTGTACGGCTGGACCTGGCGGCCCGTCGCGCACTGGTTCGCGATGCTCCCCTGGCACCGGGAGGAGCTGGCCGCGCGCTGGCTCGACCCCTTCGCCGAGGGCGCCGACCGGGACGAGCGCGGCGCCGCCCGCTACCTCCCGCTGCTCGCCGAGGCCGGCGGCCCGGCCGGGCTCGCGCTGCACCTCGCGCTGGCGTACGGCCTGGGCGCCCGGCACGCCGAGGACCGGACGGCGGCGGTGGACGCCCTGCTGGTGCTCGCCGCGCGCGGCGACCTGGACGGCGCGCTGCTCGGCCGTGAGCTGGGTGCCCTGGTGGCCTGCGGCACGGTGATGGCCGGCAGGCTCGGGGCGGCGCTCACCACGGCGGCGGAGACCGGCGCCCGGGCGCCGGTCTGGTCGGTGCTCGCGGCGGCCCTGCCGGGCCTGCTGGGGGAGGCCGACCCGTCGACGCGCGGGCTGGGCGACCTGATCGCGCTGGCCACCGACTGCGCCCGGCGCACCGGGGCCCGCGGGCCGGTCGCCGAGGTGACGGCGGCGGCCGAGCGCGGGGGATCGGGCCGGGTGGTCAAGGAGGCCCGGGCGCTGCGGGACGTGCTCGCGGGCTGAGGGGGTGGACGCCGGCCGGCGGCGGGCCGGTGTCGGTTGACGGCGGGCTGGTGTCGGCTGATGGCGGGCAGATGTCGGCTGACAACTTTCAGCGAACAGATTTTGAAATCTGTTCGCTGAAAGTTGTCGTCTGTTCGCGCGCCTCGGCCGCCCCCGCGGCCGCCTCCTCCTGCGGCCGTTCGCCGGCCAGGGGCGGGATGCCGCGCGGGGCGGCGACGGCGCGCCACCACAGGCGCAGGGCGGGCGGGGCGGCGGGCTCGAAGGGCTTGCCGGGACGGGGCACCGCGAGCCGGGCGCCGAGCGCCTGGGCCGCGGTGACCACCCGCTCGGCCGGCTCGTCCCAGGGGTGCAGCGCGAGGTTGAAGGTGCACCAGTGGATCGGCAGCAGCAGTTCGCCGCCCACGTCCAGGTGCGCCCGCACGCCCTCCTCGGGGGTCATGTGCACCTCGGGCCAGAACTCGCTGTACGCGCCGACCTGCATCATCGTCGCGTCGAACGGGCCGAACCGGCGGCCGATCTCGGCGAAGCCGGGGAAGTAGCCGGTGTCCCCGCTGTGGAAGATCCGCCGCCCGCCACCGGCGACCACCCAGGACGCCCACAGGAACAGCGTGCTGGTGCGCGGTCCCCGGCTGCAGTAGTGCCGGGCCGGCGTGGCGGTCAGCGTCAGCCCGGCGACCTCGGCCGACTCCCACCAGTCCAGTTCGACGATCCGCGCGGCCGGTACGCCCCAGTGCTCCAGGTGCGCCCCGACCCCGAGCGGGACGGCGAACACCGCGCCCGTGCCGATCAGCGCCCGGACGGTGCCCATGTCGAGGTGGTCGTAGTGGTCGTGGGAGACCACCACCACGTCCACCGGCCCGAGTTCGGACAGCGGCAGCGGAACCGGGTGCAGCCGCTTGGGGCCGGTCCAGGAGAAGGGGGAGCAGCGCTCGCCCCAGACCGGGTCGAGCAGGACCCTCCGTCCGCCGATCTCGGCCAGGACCGTGGCGTGCCCCAGCCAGGTCAGCCGCAGCCCGGACTCCGGCGGCGCGGCGAGGTCGCCCGGGAGCAGCCGGTGCACCGGCACGGCGGCGGTCGGCGCGCGGCGGGTCTTGTCCCCGGCCAGCTGGGCGCGGGTGATCTCCAGCGGGCTGCGCTCGTACACCAGGCGGCGGGTGGGCACCGGGTTGCGGAAGGCGCCGTCGGCGAACTGCGGGGAGCGGCGGATGCGGGCCAGCCGCTCGCCCCGGGGCTCGGCGCCGAAGGCGTCGGTCCGGATCCGGTGCCAGGCGGCCCGGGGCAGTCCGGCCAGCCCGGGTACGGCGCGCTCGGCGGCGGGGTCGGCGGAGGGCGGGGCGAACAGCGCGGACAGACCGGCGAGGCGGGAGAACCACGGGGCGGGGCGGGGCACGGCTCCTCCAGGGACGGTCACGGCTACCGGGCGGGCCGGGGCGCGCAGCGCAGTGGCGGGTGGGCTGCTGCGATACGACAACCATCTCGTCGGAGATTACTCGCCATGGGCCGTCCGGACCTGGTGGAGAGCCCGGCGCGGTCCAATCGGCGTACCCGGCGGGGCGGCGCGGGCCGGTGCCCGGGCGCCGCCCCGCTCCCTCCCCCGGGGGGACTTCCCCGGCCCCGGCCCCGGCCCCGACCCGGCGGCCCCGGCACGGGCCCCGGCCCGGGTCAGGCGTAGAAGCGGGTGATCGTCTCCGCGACGCAGTGCGGCTTGGCGCTCCGCTCGCTGGTCACGGTGAACCGCACCACCGCCTGGATCCCGCCCGGCACCTCGGTGGCCGAGAGCAGCTCGGCGGTGGCCCGGATCGCCGTGCCCACCGGCACCGGCGCCGGGAACCGCACCTTGTCGGAGCCGTAGTTCAGTGCCATCCGCACGCCCTCGACGGCGTAGCACTCCTTCGCCAGCACCGGGATCATCGACTGGGTCAGGTAGCCGTGCGCGATGGTCGAGCCGAACTGGCTCTCCTTGGCCCGCTCCGGGTCCACGTGGATCCACTGGTGGTCACCGGTCGCCTCGGCGAACAGGTCGATCCGCCGCTGCTCGATGGTGTGCCACTGACTGGTGCCCAGCTCGGTGCCGACGGCGGCGGTCAGCTCGGCGAGGGAGGCGAAGGTCGTCACGGTGCGCTCCTGGTGGGGACGGGCCCGGGGAGGGGTCAGGACGCCGGAAGCGTATGCCTACCCACCGGTATCTGTCAGGAGCCGAACGGAAAACCGGTGTTCACGGGCCCGGCGCCCACCGGCCCGGTGCTCGGCTGCCGGCGCGTCCGGCGGCCCGGGACGCCCGGCCCGGTCGGGAACAGCCGGCGGCCGCTGACCAGCTCCGGGACCAGCGCGACGAACAGCGGCTCCGGATCGCCCACCCACGGCCGCAGACCGGACCGCAGCACCCGTCTGACCTGCTCGGGGTCGCTCACCACGTCGGCCCGCCCGTGCACCAGCACGCTCCACCCGGTGCGGGTGACCGGGTCCAGCAGATCCGCCTGGAAGGCCACCACCGTGCCGTCAAGCCCGCGCGCGGTGGCACTTCCCCGGCGTACGGCGAGCACCAGCCGCCCGTCCAGGACCTCGAAGGAGACCGGCAGGACGGCCGGCAGCGCGTGCTCGGTGTACACCACGCGCCCGACGGGCACGGTGCTGAGCAGCCGCAGGCACTCGGCCTCGCTCAGGGTCTCCACACGGTCCTCACGCTCCATGCGTCCGATCGTCCTCGGTCGGTGCGCGCACGGATAGGGCCCATGGTCCCTGAGCGGACGGGCCGGGAGCCCCGTCGGCGACCGTTCGGGGCGGTAGCCTGCCCGGCGGGTGGAGAAATGGTGCAGGAGGGGGACGGCCGGATGGCGGGCGGGGTCGATCTGGTGGTGATCGGGGCGGACGGCGGGCCCGACCGGGCCTTCGGGGGTGCGGCGCTCGCGGCGGACGGCGCCCGGCTGCTCGCCGACGTGCTGCCCGGGATGTGCTTCGACACCGGCGCGGCCGGCTGCCGGGTCACCACGGTGCCGCCGGACGCGGACGCCAACGCGATGCTCACCGCCGTCCGGGACGCCGCCCAGCACCCCGGCCGCTGGCTGCTGGTCTGCCTGGTCGGCCAGCTGGTGGTCGATCCGCGCGGGCGCCGGCTGGCCCTGGTCACCGCCGGCAGCACCGCCGACAACGCCTACCGCCGGGGCCTGGCCTGGGACTGGGTGGTCAGCGCGATGGTGCACGGGGACCAGGAGGAGGCGCTGCTGCTGGTCGACGCGGTGGTCGACCGCGACGCCTGGGCGGCGCTGGAGCGCGGCGAGGACGGCGCGGGCGAACTGCTGAGCTACTCAAGGGTTCCGCTGTGGGGCCGGATCGGCCGCCACTCCCCGGGCAGCCGCTACGCCCCGGGCAGACGCGGCCGGGACGCCGTCCTGCCGGGCGGGGAGGGCTCGTTCAGCCGGGCCCTGACCGCTGTCCTGCGCCAGGGCGTCCCGGGTGCCCCCGCGGCCGTCGCCCCGCTCGATCTCCAGCCGGCCGTGGCCGCGCTGACGGACGGTGGGGAAGTGTCCGGTAGTTCGGGTGCGCCTGGCGCGCGCCTGCTCGTTCCGCCGCACGCCGGGCGGCTCCTGATGCGCAATCGGGCCGCGGTTCGGGGCGCATTGGCCGGATTGTCGCTTTCCGAGGAACTGTTGGCCGTTCTGTGGCGGGAAAGCGCCCCGACGGAACCTCCTTCCGCGTAAGGTCAGGGGGCCTGAGGTGTTGCCGTGATGGGGTGGGTTGGCGAAGAATCGATCCCCAGCGGAAACACCGGTGGGACGGCGGAATTCTCCTGGCGGCCGTGGATCACGGATCAGGTCGGTCGCAACGAGGTGGGGCCATGCGGCAGCGCGGAAATGTGTTGCGCCCTGGGGCGGTTGGAGTCGGTGGGGCGGTTCTGGTGTTGCTGCTCGGTGCTTGTGCGAGCGGTGGTGCGGGCGGTTCCGTCGATCGCATCGGGTCGGCCGCGCCCACTGTCGCGGGAGTGGACCCGCTAACTCCTTCGGGTGGTTCGGTAAACGGCTCGATCGCGCCGACCAGCGGTCCGGAAGGGGCCATGGGACGGCTGGCCCTGAAGACCTATCAGGACTGGTGGCAGGCCCAGGCCCAGGTCTTCGGACGTTCGGATTCGGACGGTTACGCACTTGAGCAGTACTCTTCCGGGCGCGCCCTGTCCGACAGCCTGGTCGGCCTCCGGCAACTGCGCGACGCCAAAGTGGTGATGACCGGGACGCCGCGCAATTCCGCGGTGGTCAAGGTCATTGATCTGAAAGCCGATCCGCAGACCGCCGTGATCGAGGACTGCGTCGACCTGTCCGGCTGGCACCGCGTCGACGCCGTCACCGGGGCCGCCAAGGATCCCGGAGCACGTCTGAACCGGTACGTCGGAACCGCTTCCCTGCGCTGGTTCCAGGCACATTGGTTGATCTACGACTTCAAACGGGAGGTGGACCGGACATGCTGAACGCGCGGAAACCGGCCCGGCGAATCGCGATCGCCGCGTCGATGTCGGCCGGGTTGCTGCTGACCTCGGCCGTCAACGCGACCGCGGACGAACCGCCGAGCGGCGGCGCCGAGCAGTGCTACCCGAACGTCATCTGCATAGACGTCAATTCCGGCGGATCGACCACGTCGCCCGGCGGACCGAAGCCCGGCGGTGGCGGCGGTTCGGACACCGGCCCGCAGCTGTGCAGCTACCACGAGGTCGCGTGGGCCTGCCACGACCCCCAGCTGGGCTGGTTCAACAGCGACAAGGGGTGCTACTTCCGCGCCCTGGACAACCCGCCGCCCGCGGGCGACCCGGCGTGGGACGGCCACGACCCGAAGGACGGCTCCCTCTACACCAAGGTCTGTCCGCAGACCGACGGCGGCCAGGGCGGCGCCGAGATCGTCTTCGAGGCCACCGCGCCGGGCGGGCAGAACGTCAACGCGGAGGCCATGGCCATCCAGCGGGCCTACGACCAGGTCCGCTTCCGGCCGCCGGTGGGCCGGGCCGCTCCGCAGACCACGGCGGTGGTCAACGCCCCGGTCTGGCTCTGGGCGGACGACGCCGCGCTGCCCGCACCGGGCAGCGCGTCGGTCGGGGGCATCTCGGTCACCGTCACGCCCCGGCTGCTGAAGGCGGACTGGAGCTTCGGCGCGCACCTCCAGACCTCCTGCACCACGACCGGAACGCCGTACGACCCCAAGTACGGCGACGCGAAGTCCCCGGACTGCGGCTACGAGTTCAGGACCAGCTCGGCCGGTGAGAAGAACAGCGTTTTCAGCGCCACGGTGACGATGCACTGGGAGGCCGCCGTGGTGGTCACCGGAGGGCCGAACCCGCGGAAGTTCACGATCCCGGGCATCAACCAGAGCAGCAAGCCCTTCGAGCTCAGGGTCGCCGAGATGCAGGTGCTCAACTGAGCGCGGTCCGGTGACCGAGCTCCGGTGATCACCCGCAGGTGATCGCCCGCAAGTGACCGCACACAAGTGACCGTGCCGGTACGGCGATTCGCACAACGACCAGCCGGACGAGCCAGAGACGAACGAGGGAAGGGCGGAACCCGGTGGAGAACCGTACGTTCGCGACGCCGGGATCCGGCACCTCCGCGGGCGCGGCGGCGTCCGTGGCGCTCCCGGAGCAGCCGGAGCAGACAGGTCCGGGCAAGGGCCGGGGCCGGGCGGCGCCGCACGCGCCCGGGCGGACCATGGGGGCGCGCCGGCGGCGCCCGGCGGTGCTGGCGATGGCGGTCGCGCTGATCGCGGCCGGCGGGCTGGGCGGGGCCGTGCTCTACAACAGCACCGGCCAGCGGGTCGCGGTGCTGGCGCTGGCCCGGGACGTGCCGTGGGGGCAGGTGATCACCGAGGACGACCTGGTGGTCGCCCGGATCGCGGGGGACCCGGCGCTGCGCCCGGTGTCGGCCCAGGACCGCGCGAAGGCGGTCGGCATGCGGGCCGCGACCGACCTCAAGCGCGGTGCGATGCTCACCGGCTCCGACCTCGCGCAGGGCCTGTCGGTGCAGCCCGGGCAGATCGTGGTCGGGGTGTCGGCCAAGCGCACCCAGCTGCCCGCCAGCCGGCTCCAGCCCGGTGTGCAACTGGTCGTCGTCTTCACCCCCGACAACGGCCGGGCCGACTCGCTGCCGGCCACGGTGATCACCGTCGGCAGGGTGGACACCGACGGCAGTCAGGTGATCGACGTGGCGGTCGGTACCGCGGACGGGCCCCGGCTGGCGCAGTGGGTGGCGAGCGGGCGGATCCAGGTGCTGCTCGCGCCGCGCGGTGCGGCGGGTGCCCCCGGCGGCGGCGCCGCGCCGGTCCCGGCGCCGAGCGGTGCGCCCTCGGCCGCCGCCACCGCACCCGGGGGCGCGGCGCCCGGGGCCACCACGCCGGGCCCCGGAGGCGCCGCCTCCGGGGCCCCGGCCGCGACGGGCGGCGCCTGATGGCCGTGATCGCGGTGGTCGGCGGCCCGGGCGCACCGGGAGCGACCACCACCGCCCTGGCGCTGCTGCTGTCGTGGCCGCTGTCGCCCGGCCGGCGGATCCTGCTGGTCGAGGCCGACCCGGACGGCGGCGCGGTGCTCGCCGGCGCCCTGGAGGGCCGGGTCGAGGCGGTGTACGGGCTGCGCAACCTGGCCGTCGCCGACCGGCGCGGACTGCTCACGCAGACCATCTGGGAGCAGCTGATCGACCTCTCGCCCGAGGGCAACGCCGAACGGCTGCTGCTGCCCGGGCTGACCGACCCCACCCAGGCGCCCGGCCTCGCCTACACCTGGGAACCGCTCGCCGAACTGCTGCACGGCGTGGAACGGCAGGGCTACGACGTCATCGTGGACCTCGGCCGCTCCGGGGCCACCGGCCACAGCGCGGTGCTCGCCCGCCGCGCCGACGCGGTGGTGGCGACGGTGCGCACCACGCTGCGCGGGCTGAGCTCGGTCCGGCCCCGGCTCGCCGCCCTGACCGAGGACCTGGCCACCGCAGGCACCGGCGCGGACGCGCTCGGGCTGCTGCTGGTCGCCGAGGGGCCGTACACGAGGGCGGAGGTGACCCGCGAGCTCGGGCTGCCGGTGCTCGGGGTGCTGCCGCACGCCACCCGGACGGCGAAGGTGCTCTCCGACGGCGGGGACACCGGCGACCGGCGGTTCATCCGCTCGGAGCTGATGCGCACGGCGCGGTCGGCGGCGGACGAGGTGCAGCTGCTGATCCGCCGTCGGCGCCAGCGGCTCGCGCCGGGCGCGGCGCAGGACGCGGCGCCGGCCCGGCTGACGGCGGGTGGCCCGGCGGCGGCCCCGGTCGCGGCGGCGGTGCCGATGCCGCCGGTCCCGACGGCTCCGGTGCCGGCCCCGCCGATACCGACCCCGCCCGTGCCGATGGCGCCGCAGCCGTCGGTGTCCGTGCCCGTTCCCGGGGCCGGGCCCGTGCCGTCGTCCGGGCCCGTGCCGTTGTCCGGGGCGGGGCCGGTTCCTCCGCCCGCGTCCGCGCCGGGCCCGTACGGGCAGCCGGCGTACGGGACGGGCGGCCAGTCCGACCACGGGCAGCCGGGGTACGTCCAGCCGGGGTACGCCCAGCCGGGATACGGGACGGGCGGCCACGGCCCGTCGCCGTACCCGCCGGGAGGGTACGGCACGGCGGCCCACGGCCGGTCCGTGCACGGCCGGTCCGGCTATGGGACGGCGGAGGGCGAGCAGCCCTCGTACGCCCCGCCGCAGCCCGTCCCGCCGGTGATCACCACCGGCCCGGTGGCGCCGCTGGCCGGGCTGGCGCCGCAGCCGGCCGCGCCGGCACCTTTCCCGGCGCACGTCCAGTCCGCCCCGTACGGCGAACCGGAAGACCAGTACCCGCTCCAGCAGCCTGCGGTGACGAACCGTCAGGACGACACGGGCGGGCCGTACCCGAACAACCCCGGGGAGGTGCTCCGTGCGCGGTAGCCCCCTGCACCAGCGTCCCGCCTCCGATCCGGCCGCGCTGCCCTGGGCCGCGCCGCCGCCCGGACCGGTCGTCCCGCCGCACGGGTACCGGCCGGGACCGGTCGCGCCCCAGCCCGCCCCGGCGCAGCCCGTCGCGCCCCAGCCCGTTCCGCCCGGCGCGGCCGGGCCCGCCGCCGTGCCCTCCCAGCTGCCCTCGCTGGACCTGCGCGGCTCCGCCACCCGGCCCGCCGTCGACCCGCAGGTCGCCCGGGAGCTCAAGCGCCAGGTCGCGGCCGAACTGCACCAGCAGATCACCCGGTTGACCGCCGCCTCCGGCTCCGATCCGGACCGCGCCACCCGCCGCCAGCGCGGCCGGGCGCTGATCGAGGAGGCCGTCGCCCGGTGGTCCGACGCCTATGCGCAGACCCACGGCATCCCGCCCACCCGCGAGCAGGACCGGGCCCTCGCCGAGGCCGTCTTCGACCTGCTGTTCCGGGCCGGCCGGCTCCAGCCCTACCTGGACGACCCGGAGATCGAGAACATCCTGATCAACGGCTGCGACGACGTCTGGGTCTCCAAGGTGCACCAACCCCTGCGCCAGGTACCGCCGGTGGCCGAGAACGACGCCGAACTCATCGAACTGCTCCAGGACCTGGCCCGCCAGCACGGCGGCGGCGAGCGCAGCCTCTCCACCGCCAGCCCGACCCTCGCGCTGCGCCTGGAGGGCGGCATGCGCCTCCAGGCGCTCACCGAGGTGACGCCCCGCCCGTACATCGCGATCCGGCGCCACCGGGTGGCCTCGGCGACGCTGCCCGAGATGGTCGAACTCGGTACCCTGGACGCCACCCTGGCCGCCTTCCTGGCCTCCGCGATCCGGGCCCGGAAGAACGTGATGATCACCGGTACCCAGGGCGTCGGCAAGACCAGCCTGCTGCGCGCGATGGCCGCCGAAATCCCGCCGGACGAGCGGATCGGCACCCTGGAGTCGGAGTTCGAACTCTGGCTGCACACCCTCGGCCACCTGCGCCAGGTCGTCCCGATGGAGGCCCGCGAGGGCAACGGCGAGCGCGTCGAGGGGCGCCTGGCCGGGGAGTTGACCATCGGCGACCTCATTCCGGCCGCGCTGCGCATGACGCTCTCCCGGATCATCGTCGGGGAGGTCCGCTCCGGCGAGGTCGTCCCGATGCTGCGGGTGATGACCAACGGCGAGGGCGGCTCGATGTGCACCCTGCACGCCCGCGGCCCGCACATGGTCGTCGACCGCATCGCCGAACTCTGCCTGGAGTACGGCTCGCACATGACCGACTCGCTCGCCTACCGGCTCACCGCCAACGCCCTGGACCTCATCGTGCACGTCACCATGGTCGACGAGACCGCCGTCGGCGGCCGCCGGCACCGCTTCGTCTCCCACGTCCTGGAGGTCACCGGCCTCGGGGAGAGCGGCCGGCCCGCACTGAACACCGTCTTCGGCCCCCGGCCGGACCTCGGCGAGCCGCGGGCCGTCCCGCACACCCCGCCGCAGTGCCTGGACGACCTGCGCCGGGCCGGCTTCGACGCCTCGCTGCTCGGCTCCCGGTACGGGAGCTGGGCCACCCCGCTCCAGCTGCGGATCGGCGGTGGCGCGCGGTGATGCTGCTCTTCGCCCTCTGCGGGCTGGCGGTCGCGGGCGGCCTGGTCGCCCTGGTGGCCTGGGCCCGCGGCAGCGAGCCCGGCGCCGAGGACGGGGCCGAGCGGGAGCCCAACCCGCTGGCCGGCCGGATCCACGTGTTCTGGTACGGCGCCCCCGGGACGGCCGCGCACCGGATGGTGCGGCTGCGCCGCGTCCAGCTGCCGCTCGCGCTCGCCGGCGCGCCGCTGGCCTGGCTGTTCACCGGCATCCCGCTGACCGCGCTGCTGGTGCCGCTGGCCGTCTTCGGCCTGCCCTGGCTGTTCGACACCACCCGTCCGGACACCCACCGGATCGAGCGGCTGGAGGCGCTCTCCGAGTGGACCCAGCGGATCGCCGACGTGCTGCTGCTCGGCGTCGGCCTCAACCAGGCCATCGTCACCAGCCGCCGCACCGCCCCGGCCGCCCTGGAGGACGAGATCGGGGAGCTGGCCGCCCGGCTGCAGGCCCGCTGGCGGCCCGAGGAGGCGCTGCGCGCCTTCGCCGACAGCCTCGCCGACGCCACCGCCGACAAGGTGCTCGCCGCGCTCGTGCTGCGGGCCGGGGACAGCGGCCCCGGCCTGGCCCGCACGCTCTCCGACATGGCCGACTCGGTGCGCGAGGAGGTCCGCCAGCGCCGCGCCATCGAGGCGGACCGGGCCAAGCACCGGACCACCATCCGCTGGCTGGTCGGCATCATCGTGCTGGTCGTCACGGTCGGCTCCTTCAACACCGAGTACACCCGGCCGTACGGGACCTTCCTCGGTCAGGTGGTGCTCGCCGTGGTCGCCGCCCTGTTCGTGGCGATCATCGCCTGGATGCGGGCGCTGGCCTCCCACCCGCCGGTGCCCCGGCTGCTGACGCCGGACCGGCGCAGCAGGAGCGGGCGCCGGTCCGCCGCACCGGCGGCCGCGCCGGAGCCGGCCGAGCAGCTCGGGGAGGTCCGGTGATCTCGCCCTGGTCCGTGCTGGCCGGCGCCTTCGCGGCCGGCGGCCTCGCCCTCCTGGTCGCCGAACTGCGGCCGGCGCCACCGGACCTGCGCCAGGCGCTGGACCGGCTGCACGCCACCCCCGCCGACCGCGAGCAGGACCCGGACGAGCGGCCCCGCTGGTACGACCGGATCGGCGAGCGGTCCGTCCACCTGCGCGGGGTCTCCGTACCGCGCCGTGAACTCGCCCTGATCGGCCGCACCCCGGCCCGGTTCATGGTGCACAAGCTGCTGTTCGCCGCGCTCGGCCTGCTGCTGCCCGCCTACCTGGGGGCGATGGCCGTGCTGATGGACACCGGCCTGCCGTTCGCGCTGCCGCTGGTCGCCGGGCCGCTGCTGGCCGGGCTGCTCTGGTTCGTCCCGGACGCCGTGGTGCGCGGCGAGGCCAAGGAGGCGCGCACCGAGTACCTGCACGGCATCGCCGCCTACCTGGAACTCGTCGCGATGGAGCGGGCCGCCGACTGCGGCCCCGCCGAGGCGCTGCGCCGGGCCGCCGCGGTCGGGCAGGGCACGGTGTTCCGGCGGATCCGCGACGCCCTGGAGCGCGCGGCCACCGACCGGCTCCCGCCGTGGGCCGGACTCGACGCGCTGGCCGAGGAACTGGGGCTCAGCCCGCTCCAGGACGTGGCCGACATCATGCGGCTGTCCGGCACCGACGGCGCCGCCGTCTACGACACCCTGCGGGCCCGCGCCAAGGGCCTGCGCGGGGAACTGCTCGCCGAGGACCTCGCCCGGGCGAACGCCGACAGCGAACGGATGGTCGCGCCCGGGGCCGCGCTGACCCTGCTGATGACCGTCCTGATCGTCTTCCCCGCCCTGCACCAGATGCTCAACTGACCGTGCTCCACGGCCGGGTAACGTCCCCGACCGGACCTCGCAAGCCCGACCCGCCAGTTCAGAGCAGCCGGCACCACCACACCACACCGCCACATCCCCGGGAGAACCCGATGACCGCACGACTCGCCCACCTGGCAGACCGGGTGCTGCGACCCGCCCTGCTACCGGTCCAGTTCGCACTGATGCTGTTCACCCTGCGGCTAGGCCGGCTGCGGGCCGCCCGGGCGCGCGGCGACCGCGGTGCGATCAGCATCGAACTCGCCCTCGCCATCATCGCGTTGGTCTTCGTCGCCGGTGCCGTGGCGACGGCGCTCTACCTGCTGAAGGACAAGGTCGTCAAGAAGGTCGAGCAGGACCCGAACATGCCGGGCGGCGCGGGCGCGGGCGGCGCCACCCAGTGATGCGTCCTGCTCTCCGCCGCAGGGGCGACCGGGGGTCGATGAGCGTGAGCCTCGCCATCGTCTTCCCGGTCGTCCTGCTGCTCCTGCTGCTCGTCGTCCAGGCCGCGTTGCTCTGGTACGACCGGCAGGTCGCGCTCACCGCGGCCCGCGAGGGTGTGGACGCCGGACGGGTGCAGAGCAGCGCGACGGACGGCGAGAAGAACGAGGCGGCCCAGCGGCAGGCCCGCGACTTCCTCGACCGGCAGGGCGTGCGCGGGTACGTGGTGCGGACCGACGGCAGCACGGCCCAGACCGTCCGGGTCACCGTGGAGCTGACCCCGCCGCTGCTGATACCCGGGCTCAGGGCGCCCACCGTCACCCAGTTCGCCGAGGCGCCGCGCGAGCGCTTCGTGGCGCCGGCGGTGAAGCCGTGAGGAGTGAACCGCGGGCACCCGGCGGGTGGCGGCGGCCGCCGCGGCGGCGGTTCTGGTCGCGGCCGCGCAGGCGGGACCGCGGCGGGATCGCGATCGAGGCGGCGATCGTCGTGCCGGGGGTCGTCGGGCTGGTCCTGGTGGCCATCGCCGCCGGTCGGGTGCAGACCACGGCCGGCACCGTGGAGGCCGCCGCCCGGGCCGGGGCCCGGACCGCGTCCCTGCAGCGCAGCGTGGACGGGATGGACCAGCCGGCCAGGGAGTCCGCCCTCGCGACCCTGCGCCAGCAGGGCGTGTCCTGCCGCAACGGGGACGTGCGGGTCGGCAAGGGGGAGTTGAACCTGCCGGGCGGACCGGCCACGACCGTCACCGTCACGGTGATCTGCGACGTGGAACTGGCCGACCTGCTCGGCGGACCGTCCGGGGTACCCGTGACGAAGCACCTCGTCGGCGAGTTCACCTCGGTGGTGGACCGTTACCGGGGCACATGACGGCGCGCGGCGCCGTCGCCGGGAAGACGGGGGATTGGAGACGGCCCGTGCGGGGGAGACGCAAGCGGAGAGCGCCCGGGGGATGACACAGCGGTACCGAGTGGCGCCCGGTGGGGGCCGGTGGGGAGAACAGCGTGCGAAGTGGGGGGAGGGGACGGGAGTGGTGAGCCGTCTGCGGCGACGGCTGTCGGCGCGCCGGTCCGACCGGGGCGCGGTGGCCCTCTTCGTGGCGATCTGCGCGGCCTACGTCGTGCTCGTCATCGCCCTGGTGATCGACGCCGGCGGCCGGCTGCGGGTCGCCGAGCGGACCGACGCCTACGCCCTGGAGGCCGCGCGGGTCGGCGGCCAGCAGCTCGACCGGGCGGCCGTCCTGCAGGGCAAGGGCTTCAAGGTCCAGGAGAATTACGTCCGGGACGCCGCTGACGCCTATCTGCGCCTGTACGGCCTGCACGCGGGCGACATCGAGTTCTCCGGTGACGGCAAGGTCGTCACCGTCACCGTGCAGGCCGACTACCGCCCGGTCCTGCTGGGCGCCCTCGGGCAACGGAAGGTAACGGGCAAGGGCAGTGCGACCCTCGTCCACGGAGTCGAGAAAGCGGAGACCGACTGATGGCCGCGCCACGTGCCAAGGACCAGGCCCGTACCGCCCAGGCCCGCAACGGCCGGGCCGGGACGTCCCATCGCGCCGGCGGCGCCCGAAGGCCCGCCGCCCCGGCGCCCCGACCACCCCGCGGGCGCGGCCGTGCCGTGATCACCGCGCTCGGCGCGCTGGTCACCCTGCTCGCCCTGCTGTTGGGCGTCCCCGCACTGCTGCTGTACGGCACCCAGGCGGTCGCCGGGATGGGCGAGGTCGCCTCCGGCGGGGTGGGCGAGGCGCTCACCAGCCCGGACGACGGAAGCCTGTTCCTGTGGGCGCTGGTGGTGGTCGGCTGGCTCGCCTGGGCCTGCTTCGCGCTCTCCGTCCTGCTGGAGATCCCCGCCCAGTTGCGCGGCCGGATCGCCCGCCGCATCCCGGCCTTCGGCTGGAGCCAGCGGATCGCGGCCGGACTGGTCGGCTCGGTGCTCGCCCTGCTGCCGGTGGCCGGCTCGGCCTTCGCGGCCGTCCCCGACGCCGCCCACGGCCCGGTCGTCCAGGCGCAGTTGACGCCGGGCGTGCAGCGCGCCGCACTGCCCGCCGCGCAGGCCGCACCGGCCCCGACCCCGGCCGCCGAGCAGCAGAGCACCTACACGGTGCGCGACGCCCGCCCGGCCGACAGCCTGTGGTCCATCGCCGAGCGCCAACTGGGCTCGGGCGAGCGGTGGATGGAGATCGCCAAGCTCAACGAGGGCCGGGCGATGGGCGATTCGGGCGTCCGCTTCGACGCCGAACGGCCGATCCAGCCCGGCTGGGAACTGCTGATGCCGGCGGACGCCAAGCCGGACGAGGCGAGGACACCGGCTCCGGCCCCCGCGCCGGCTCCCGCCGACCAGGCCCCGGCGCAGGGTGCCCCGCAGAACGTCCCGCAGTCCGGGACGGAGTCCGGGGGGCCCGGTGGCGCCGGTGGTGCGGGCGGATCCGGTGGGCAGCGGACCGTCACCGTCCAGGCCGGGGACAGCCTGTCGGCCATCGCCCAGCGGGAGCTGGGGGACGGGGAGCAGTGGCCGAAGCTGTTCGAGGCGAACAAGGGGGCGCAGGCCCCGGACGGGGAGCAGCTGACGAACCCGGACGTGGTCGTGCCGGGGATGGTGCTCACGGTGCCGGGGGCCGGCGGTGCCGCGCCGGCGCCGGCGCCCGCACCGGCTCCTGCCGACCAGGCCCCGGCACCCGCTCCGGCGCAGGGCGCTCCCTCGCAGGGCGCACCCTCGCAGGGCACGCCGCAGTCGGCCCCCGCGCCCGCGCCCACGCACGCACCGGCCCACGCGCCCGCCCCCGCCGCGCACGCCGACCCGGCCCCCAGCGACGACTACACCGTCGCGCTCTCGGCCTCCACCGTCGGCGTCCTGCTCGCCGCCATCATGGTCGGCGCCGTCGCCCACAAGCGCGGCGGCCAGCAGCGCGCCCGCCGCCCCCGGCACCGCATCGCGATGCCCGACGCCGAGGCCGCCGCCTTCGAGAACGAGCTGATGGCCCGGCAGGACCAGGCCGGACTGGAACTGCTGGACCGCGCCCTGCGCACCATGGCCCGCAACACCGTGCGCGGCGGCAAGCGGCTGCCCGCCATCGTCGCCGCCCGGATCACCCAGGGCCAGACCATCGAGCTGCACCTGTCCGGCCCGGCCACCCCGATCGCGCCGTTCCGCGCCGCGCACGCCGCCAACGTGTGGTGGTGCAGCGCCGACTCGGGCGACCTGCTCAGCCCCGGCCAGGCCCGGCGGACCGCCGCGCCGTACCCCGCGCTGGTCACCCTCGGCACCTCGCCGGACGGCTCGGTGGTCCTCGCCGACCTGGAGGCCGTCCGGCTGCTCCACCTGTCCGGCCACCCGGACGACGCCCGGGACGTGCTGCGCACCCTCGCCGTCGAACTGGCCCACAGCCCGCTGGCCGACCGGCTCCACCTGCACCTGGTGGACCTCGCCGAGGAACTGCCGATCAGCGGACCGGCCGCCGAACGGGTGCACCGCCACCCCACCCTGGAGGCCGCGCTCGCCGCCCTCGGCCCGCGCACCGCCAAGGCCCGCGCCACCCTGGTCGCCGCCGAGGCGACCAGCCCGCGCGAGGCCCGCAGCCGGGGCCAGGCCGACGAGTCCTGGACGCCCGAGATCGTGCTCTGCGCCCACCAGCCCGGCGGGGACGTCCCGGCCGAGCTCGGACGCCTGCTCGACGCCCGCCCGCGCACCTGCGTCGCCGTCATCACCCGCGCCCCCGAGCGCGGCACCGGCCCGGTCGCCCGCTGGACCCTGCCGACCTCCGGGCAGGCCGCGATCCCGGGCCTGCACCTCACGGTCGAGCTCCAGCGGCTCAGCGGCCACCAGTACGACCAGGTCGCCGAGCTGCTCCGGGCCGCCGACGACTCCACCCAGCACCCGGCCCCGGCCTGGACCCTGGACGGGCCGGAGGACGACCCCGACACCGCCGAACTGCCGGCCGCCGTACCGGTGCTGGCCGCCGTCGGGGCTTCGGCCGGCGGGGCTTCCGTCGGTGGGTTGTCGGTCGGCGGGGCCTCGGCCGGTGGTGCCTCGGCCGTCGGGGCGGAGGAGGGCGCGGACGCGGCCGCCGGTCCGCGGCTGCTCGCCCGGGTCATCGGCACCGGGGCCAGCCCGTTCGCGGGCACCGATCCGGTGACGCCCGCTCCGGGGCCCGCCGCCCTGCCGCCCGCGGCTTCGGCCGCGGTCCCGGCTCCGGCCCCAGCGCCGGTTCCGGCCGGTCCGGCGCGGTTCGTCGTCAACGGGCAGGGGAGGCAGGCGGCCACCGACGAGACCACCCGGGACCTGCGGCGCCCGGGCCTGCCGGAGGGCGAGGGGGCGGACGAGTCGGGGGACACCTCCTCGGAGTCCACGGCGACGGTCGTGCTCGCCGTCCAGCCGGTCGTCCCGAAGCCCGTCGTCCCGCAGTCCGTCGTTCCGCAGTCCGTGGTGTCGCCTCCCGTGGTGGCGGAGCCGGGGACGGCGGAGCCGACCGCGCCGGAGCGGGCCGAGGAGTCGGCGCCGTCGGCCGCGTCCGCCGCGGTGCCCGCCGTCGCCGCCGGGACCGGTCCGGCCGGGACCGCCGGGACGGTCGGGACCACCGAGACGGTCGGGACCGCGGACCCCGCCGGTACGGGGGAGTTCGAGCCCGCCGTCGAACCGGGCCCCGCCGCCGTCGCCCCGGTCGCCCGGACCACCCCCGGGCGCAGCGACAGCGACGACCTGCTCGCCATCCTCCGCTCCCCGGAGGCGCACGCCGCCCGCAACGCCCCCCGGATCCGGCTGCTCGGCCCGGTGGACGTCGCGGGGGTCCTCGGCACCGCCGTCCCCGGTGCGCTGCCCCGGCTCACCGAGCTGGCCGTCTACCTGGCGCTGCGTCCGGGGTCGGACCGCCACGCGCTCGACCACGATCTGCACCCCGGCGCGGCGCACCTCGACCCGCACCCCACCGCGGCCGACGCCAAGAGTCCGGTGGTGGCCAAACTCGGCGACCTGGCAGCCTGGTTCGGCACCTCCCCGGAGGGCCGCGCCTTCCTGCCCACCGAGGGCACCGAGGGGTACTCCTTCGCCCCGGCGGTCACCTGCGACTGGGACGAGTTCCGCGGCCTCTACCGGCGCGGCATGCGCAGCACCAGTGCCACCGCCGACGCGGCCCTCGCCCACGCCCTGGCCCTGGTCCGCGGGGCGCCGTTCGCCGAGGCCCCGCCGGCCTCGTACGGCTGGGCCGAGGCCGAGCGGCAGGACATGATCGCGGCGATCGTCGACACGGCCCACGAACTGGCCGCCCGGCGTCTGCAGTACGGCGACCACCGCAGCGCCGAGGCCGCCGTCTTCCGCGGCCTCGCCGTCGCCCCGGACGTCGAACTGCTGCACCGGGACCTCTTCTACGCCTACGCCTCGGCCGGCGCCCGCGACCAACTCCTGCGCGCCGTCAACCGGTTGGACGCGCTCAGCCGCCGGACCGGCCGGGACCTGGACGCCGACACCGTCGCCCTGCTGCGGGACCTGCTCGCGGGTTCCTGAGGTGGATCGCCGACTGCCCGGCCACTCCCACGGGGGTGGCCGGGCAGTCGTGTTGACGGGCCGACGGCGGATGTGGCGGTCGTGTGGACATTCGGTACGGATGCGGCCGGCGGATCGATCGGTGGGCCGACCGGTGGGCCGATCGGTGGATCGGCGGCCCGGAGGACCGGGGGATCGGCGGGCCGGTGGCCGGTCAGACCGCCCGCAGCCAGGCGTCCAGGGCGGTGAAGTCCGCCTCGGTGAGTCCGCGTCGGGGATCCACCCGGTGGAGCAGGGCGCGGGCGGGGGAGTGGGCGGCGACCCAGCGGCGGTCGGGCTCGGTGATCTCGTCGTCCACCCAGGCGAACGGCCGCCCGTCCGCCCATGCGACCAGCGCACGGGTCTTCCAGTGCAGGCCGTCGGGCCCGTCCGGCCAGTTCGTGATGTCCGGCCGGTCCGTCGTCGCAGGGGCGTCCAAGGTGTCCGGGGCGTCCGGGGCGTCCATGGCACCCGTGTCGTCCACCGGCCAGTCCACGACGGGGAGTCGGGGCAGGCCGAGCCAGGGCGCGAGGCACTCGTTGGCGTCCTCCAGCCAGGTGGTGGCCCACACCGGTTCGCCCGGCAGGCTCAGCAGCCGCGGCCCCAACTCCGGGTTCACGCGGGCGATCAGCGGATTCCCGCCCATCGCCGTGCCGGGCGGGACGTACGGGCTGCGGTAGGTGGGGTAGCCACCGGGGGGAGGGTCGCCGAAGGGGATCAGCGGGCCGTCCACGTCGAGGAAGAGCAAGGGGCGATCGGCATCGACCATGACGGCACCTTAGCGGGGCGGCGCGGGTGGTGTGGTGCGCCGATCGGCCACCCGGCCTGGAACGGGTGAGCCGGGATCTCGTAGGGTGGCGCGCACGGAGTGTGGTGGCAGGCACCATGCAGGCGAGGGCATCAGACGCCGCGGGAGCGGCGGGGCGGGGCGGTGACCAGGAGATGGCGGAGACGACAGCGGTTTCCGGAGGTCCCGACCCGGCCGGCGGCTCGGGGCCCTGGGACGCCGTACCGCCGCCCCCGCGCCTCCCGGCCGAGGAGCACCCGCCCGGCCCCGCAGCGCTGTACGAGCCGCCGCCGCCCCCGGCCGCCCCTGCCCCCGTTCCGGTCGCCGCTTCCGTACCGGGTGTTCCTCCGGGGGCCGCACCTGCTTCCGGGGCGGGCACGCAGGGAGGCGTGCAGGGGGGCGTGCAGCCAGTCGGACAGGCGCCCATGCCGCCGCCCGCGCCCCCGGCCGCACCACCCGTTCCGCCCACCGGGTGGACCCTCACCGGCCTGCCCACCGCCGGGTTCGCCTCCTCGGCGACCCCGCCGCCGTTCCCGGTCCAGAGCGCGACGCCGGCCACCGTCGGCGGTGCGGGCGGGCTCGGCGCGGGCGGCATCGGTGCGGGTGGCCTCGGTGCCGCGCCGCGCGGGCGGATCCTGGTGATCGAGGGCGGGTACGGCAACTCCGGCCGCCGCACCTGGGGCCGTGGCGGACCGGCCCAGGCGCCGGTGCTCTCGGCGATGCTCGCCGCCGTCTCGCCGCAGGTGCTGCTCGCGGCGGACGCGGTGGACGCCGTCCACCTCCCCGGCGCCGGTGACCCGCACACCGTCCTCGCCCACCTGCGCGCCGCCTCCCGCCACCCGGGACCGCTGCTGGTCCACCTGGGCGGCCACATCGTCGCCGACAAGCGCGGCGGGCAGCTCCAGCTGACCCTGCGCGACGCCAAGCAGGACGGCCTCCCCTGGCAGTCCGTCGCCGCCGAGCTGAGCCACCGTCCGGCGGAGTGGCAGACCCTCGTCATCGCGGACCTGAGTGCCGACCAGAACGCCTGGCCGTACCTCCAGGGCACCGTCTCGCCGCTCAGCGAGGGCATTCCGCTGTGGGCGGTGGTCAGCCCGGACCCGGAGCAGATCGGCACCTTCACCCGCGCGCTGATCGAGGCGCTGCACGGCGGACGGCCCGGCGCGGGCGAGGTGCTCGCGCCCGAGCAGCTGCGGCAGCAGGTGTACTCGGTGCTGCGGCCGGACGTGATCGTCCTGGCCACCCACGCCCCGGACCGGCCGTTCTTCCGCAACACCGCCCGTCGCGGCGAGGGCCTGCCGGCCGACGTGCCGCCGGTGCCGGCCGCCGGCGTGGCGCTCTCCGACCTGCCGCCGCCCCTGGCACCGCCGCTGCCGCGTCCGACGGAACCGCGGGACGCCGTCCCGGGGTGGCCGTCGCCGGTACCGGCCGCGCTGTCCGAGCCGTCGACCGCGGCCGTCGGCTCCCCGGCGACCGCGGGTGGTCCGGTCAGCCTGGTCAAGCCGGGCGTCCCGCCCACTCCGCCGCGGCCGGCCCGCCCGGTGAGCCTGCTGAAGGCGGGCGGAACGGCCGAGGCGCCGGGCGTGACCCTGCGCAAGCCCGCCCCGGCCGACGCCGTGCCCGAGGACGGCACGCCCCCGGCGGGCGTCACGCTCCTCAAGCCCCGGCCGGAGCCCGCGGACGTCGCGGTCGCCGAGCCCGAACTCCCGCAGGAGGAAGCCGTGGTGGCCTCCGAGACCGCGGCGGAGGCGGTCGAGGGGACGGCTGCGGAGACGACGGGGGAGACGACGGGGGAGACGACGGCGGAGACGGCCGGAGCGGCCGGCGGGGACGCGACCGGGGAGGCCGTCGCGGAGGAGTCCGAGGCTGCGGAGGGGCCCGGGGCCGAAGAGGCCCCCGCGGTCACGGAGCAGCCCGGGGACGCCGTCCCGGAGGCTCCCGCGGGGGCGGAGGAGGCGCCCGCCGAGGAGGCTCCAGCCGACGCCGTTCCGGCCGACGAGGCGCCGACGGCGGAGGAGCCTGCTGACGCCGTTCCGGCCGACGAGCGGCCCGCTGACGAGGCACCGGTCGACGCCGTGCCGCAGGGCGATGGACCGGCCGACGACGGCCCGGCAGATGAGGGACCGGGCGTCGATGGACCGGGCGTCGAGGGGCCGGCCGGCGAAGCTCCCGCCGACGCGCCGCCCGCCCGGGCCGACGCCCCGACCGACAGTCCGACCGACAGCCCGGCCGGCACCGCTGCCGAAGCGTCGGCCGACGAGGCCGCTGCGGCCAGGCCGCCCCGGGCGGACTACCGCGAGGTCATCGGACGGATCGTCCGCAGCGCCGACGCCGGGGACCACGCCGCCGCCACCGACCTGGCCTTCGCCCTCGAACTGGAGGCGATCGCCGAGCACGGTGCCGTCTCCGAGCCGGTGCTGCAGGTCCGGCAGGTCCGGGCGCACGTCTGCCGGCTCGCGGGCCGGTCGGCCGAGGCCGCGGAGATCTACCGCGAGGTGGC
The DNA here is from genome assembly GCF_043198905.1 of Kitasatospora sp. NPDC048715. Taxonomy (NCBI): domain Bacteria; kingdom Bacillati; phylum Actinomycetota; class Actinomycetes; order Kitasatosporales; family Streptomycetaceae; genus Kitasatospora; species Kitasatospora sp. NPDC048715. The sequence goes on from NZ_JBICVH010000011.1 coordinate 194,156, forward strand.
CCTGACGCTGCTCCGTTCCCAGGGGCCGGACCATCCGGAGACCCAGCGGGCGGCCACCAACGCCGAGGCCTGCTGGCGTGCGATCACGGACCGCGCGGAGGCCATCCGGATCGCCCCGGAGATCATCGAACTGCGTGCCCACCTCCCGGGCCCCGACGGCCGCAAGCTCCGTGCCGCCGAGCGCTACCTCGCCCAGCTGGCCGCTGCCGCCACTGGCTGACAGCCGGCGTCCGCCGTTCCCCGCCGAAGGCCCACCGGCGGGGAACGGCGGACGGCGGACGGACGACAGCAGACGGAAAACAGCGAACAGCTGACAGATTTCGAAATCTGTCAGCTGTTCGCTGTCATCTGTTACCAGTCATCTGTTACCGGTCACCTGCCACTCGCGACCCGGCGACCGGTCGGCTCATCGACCGGCGATCGCGTGCACGAACTTCGCGCCGTCGATGGTGCCCAGGCCGCTGGCGAGGTCGTAGCCCTCGGCGGCGTTGTAACCGGTGACGCCGTTCCAGCCGTTGTCGCCCTGCTTGACGTCCACGATGCCGCTCCACTTGCTCGGCAGCAGGTTCATGCCGTACAGGCGCCAGTTGAGCTGGCCGAGGCGGTGGCCGGCGAGCTGGTCGGCGAGCGCGACGACGCCCGAGAACAGCGGGGTGGCCTCGCTGGTGCCGCCGGTGAGGTGCCAGCCGACCGAGGTCGGGTCGTAGGACTCGTAGGTCCAGGCGGCGCCGTCCACGGCCGCGCTCATGCTGATGTCCGGGGTGCCGCGGTGGTTGCCGGTGACGTTGGCGACGCCGGCCTGGTACCACGGGCGCTCGAAGATGCCCGAGACGCCACCGCCGCCGGCGCCGGACTTGTCGTGCCACACCTTGTCGGGCGCGGTGCGGTTGCCGGAGTCGTCCAGGGTGAGCTGGGTGCCGCCGATGGAGGTGACCAGCGGGTCCGAGGACGGCCAGGAGTTGACCTTGTACGGGTACAGGTCGCTGCCGTTCTCCTGGGCGTCGGTGGCGCCGTTGTCGCCGGAGGCGGCGAGCACGGTCACGTTGTGGTCGGCGGCGGCCTGGAAGGCGTACCGCAGATCGGTGAGCGACTTGAAGTCGCCCTTGTCGTAGCCCGGGAAGGTGTTCTCGGTGGCGCCGAAGCTCTGCGAGATGACGTCGGCGCGGCCGGCCTTGATGAGGGCCTTCTCGGCGTCCATCATCTCGGGCAGGCCGGTGGTGCCCTCGGTCTCGGCGACGCCGGTCTCGACCAGGATGATGTGGGCGTCGGGGGCGATCGCGTGGGCGTACTCGACGTCCAGGGTGGTCTCGCCGGCCCAGCCGGTGTGGTCGGGGTTCTTCGGGTCCCAGGTGGGGACGTTGCCCCACTTGACCACCTCGACGTTGGTGTCCGGGATGCCCCACTGCTTGTCGAAGACCTCCAGGTCGTGCTGGATGGTCGGCGAGCCGAAGGAGTCGACGATGACGATCGTGCGGCCCTTGCCGGTGATGCCCTCCTGGTACAGCGGGTTCAGGTTGTAGGCGGCCCGGTACTGCAGCGGCGAGTAGCAGTGGATGCCGACCTGGCTGACGCACTGGGTGGTGCTCAGCGGGGCGGGGCGGCCCTGGGCGCTGTGCTGCCCGAAGGAGGCGGGGCGGACGTGGACGCCCGTGAGGTCGTGGGCGGGGGAGGCGATCGCGGTACCGGCGGCCGGTACGGCGACGGTGCCGGCCGTGAGGGCGGTGGCCCCCACGGCGAGAAGGGCCAGGGCGCGGCGGAGGGTGGCGGGGCTGCCCATGGGGCTCCTTGGGGCGCAGGGCCTGACCTGGTTCGGTCGGGTCGGTCCGGCCATCCCATCGAGAGCCGCATGATCATGCCATAGTCAATTGGTGGGGTCGTATGATCAAGGGCATGGTCATGCTCGGCCACACGAAAAGGTAAAGGCCGTCCCAGGGGAAAGTAACTCCCCACCTGGGACGACCCGATGACGACGCGTCAGGAGGGCGGCTAGCGCGCCCCGCCGTTGACGTACAGCGTCTGCCCGCTGACGTAGGAGGCCTCCTCGCTGGCCAGGAAGGCGACGACCGAGGCGATCTCCTCCGGCTGCCCGACCCGGCGCAGCGGCGTCCGGGCGGCGACCTCGCCCTGGTGGTCCTCGGCGCTGCTGCCGACCCGTTCGGCGGTGGCCGCGGTCATCGCGGTGGCGATGTACCCGGGCGCGACGGCGTTGACGTTGATGTTGAACGGGCCCAGCTCGATCGCCAGGGTCGCGGTGAGGCCCTGGATGCCGGCCTTGGCGGCCGCGTAGTTGGCCTGGCCCCGGTTGCCGAGGGCGGAGCGCGAGCTGAGCGAGACGATCTTCCCGTACTTCTGCGCCACCATGTACTTCTGTGCCACGTGGCTGCAGTTGTACGCGCTGGTCAGGTTGACCGTCAGCACCGCGTCCCAGTCGGCCTTGGGCATCCGGAAGAACAGGTTGTCCCGGGTGATCCCGGCGTTGTTGACCAGGATGTGCAGCCCGCCGAGGTCCGCCGCGACCTGGGCGAACACCGCCTCCACGGCGTCGTAGTCGGCCACGTCGCAGCCGTACGCCCGTGCGGTGCCGCCCTTGGCGGTGATCTCGGCGACCGTCCCGGCCGCCCGCTCGGCGGTGAGGTCGACGACGGCGACCGCCGCGCCCTCCTCCGCCAGCCGGCGGGCGGTGGCCGCCCCGATGCCCTGCGCCGCGCCGGTCACCACGGCGACCTTGTCCGCGAACCGCGTCATGTGAACTCCTCGGTGGTTGGGATCGACAGTCGACAAGTTGACGGTCGACGAGTTGACGGTCGACGAGCGGTGGACCACGGATGGTCAGACGTTCTCGACCAGCACGGCCGTTCCCTGCCCCACGCCCACGCACATGGTGGCCAGGCCGCGCCGGGCACCGGTACGGCGCATCCGGTGCAGCAGGGTGGTGAGGATGCGGGCGCCGGAGCCGCCCAGCGGGTGGCCGAGCGCGATCGCCCCGCCGCTGGGGTTGACCACCTCCTCGGCCTGCTCCGGTCCGAAACCGATGGCGTCGGCGGAAGCCAGCGCCTGGGCGGCGAAGGCCTCGTTCAGTTCGGCGGTGTCCAGATCGGCGAGCGACCAGCCGGCCCGCGCGAGCACCTTCGCCGTGGCCGGCACCGGACCGATGCCCATGACGTCCGGGTGCACCCCGGCCGAGGCGCCGGCCACGTACCGGCCGAGCGGCTGGAGCCCGAGGTCGCGCAGCGCCTCCTCGCCGACCAGGACGAGCCCGGCCGCGCCGTCGTTCATCGGCGAGGCGTTCCCGGCGGTGACCGTGCCCCCGGCGCGGAACACCGGCTTGAGGCCGGCGAGCTTCGCCAGGCTGGTGTCCTCGCGGATGCCCTCGTCCCGGCTCACCGTCACCCCGTCCGGCCGCTCGACCGGGACCAGTTCGGCGTCGAAGTGCCCGTCCTTGCGGGCGGCGCCGGCCCGCTGGTGGCTGCGCAGCGCGAAGGCGTCCTGGCGCTCCCGGCCGATGCCGTACCGGGCGGCCACCTCCTCGGCGGTCTCGCCCATGCCGAGCACGCCGTGCAGTTCGGCCATCCGCGGGTTGGTGAGCCGCCAGCCGAGCCGGGTGTCGAAGGTCTCCATCCGGTGCGGCAGCGCCTCGTCCGGGCGGGGCAGGACGAAGGGGGCGCGGGTCATCGACTCGCAGCCGCCGGCCAGCACCACGTCCGCCTCGCCGGAGCCGATGGCCCGGGCGGCGAGGGTGACGGCCTCCAGGCCGGAGGCGCAGAGCCGGTTGACGGTGGCTCCGGGGACGGTCTCCGGCAGGCCGGCCAGCAGGACGGCCATCCGGGCGGCGTTGCGGTTGTCCTCGCCGGCCTGGTTGGCGGCGCCCCAGTAGACGTCGTCGATCCGGGCGGGGTCGAGCGCGGGGACGTCGGCGAGCAGGGCGCGCAGCACGGTGGCCGAGAGGTCGTCCGGGCGGACCGTGGCGAGCGCGCCGCGCAGCCGGCCGATGGGTGTGCGGCGGGCGGCGGCGAAGTAGACGGGACGCACGTCGTCGGGCTCCTTGTCGGGTGGCGGGGCGGGGGTGTCCGTGGCGGGTTCAGAAGGCGTTGACGCCGGTCAGGGCGCGTCCGATGAGCAACTGGTGGATCTGGCTGGTGCCCTCGTAGAGCGTCATCACCCGCGCGTCGCGCAGGTACTTGCCGACCGGGTACTCGTCGATGAAGCCGTAGCCGCCGAAGACCTGGAGCGCGTTGTTGGCGGCCCGCACGGCTGCCTCACTGGCGTACAGCTTGGCGACGGAGGACTCGGTGGCGAACGGCAGGCCGCGCTCGATGTGGTCGGCGACCTTCCAGGTGAGCAGCCGGGCCGCCTCGACGTCCACGGCGATGCCGGCCAGCAGTTCCTGGACGAGCTGGTGCGCGGCGATCGGCTTGCCGAACTGCTCGCGCTCGCCCGCGTAGCGGACGGCGGCCTCCAGGCAGGCCCGGGCGATGCCGACGCAGCCGGCCGCCACCGACATCCGGCCCTTGGCCAGGGCGGCCATCGCCACCGTGAAGCCCTTGCCGACCTCGCCGAGCCGGGCGGTGTCCGGCACCCGGACGTCCTCGAAGGAGAGCCCGGCGGTGGCCTGGCCGCGCAGGCCGAGCTTGCCGTGGATCTCGGTGCGGGTGAAGCCGGGCAGGTCGGTGGGGACCAGGAAGGCGGTGATGCCCCGGTGGCCGCGCTCCTGCGGTCCGTCGCCGCCGGTGCGGGCGAAGACCAGCGCGACGTCGGCCCAGGTGCCGTTGGTGATGAAGGTCTTGGCGCCGCTGATCAGCCAGTGGTCGCCGTCCCGGACGGCCCGGGTGGTGAGGTTGGCGGCGTCCGATCCGGTGCCCGGCTCGGTGAGCGCGAAGCAGGCGAGGGACTCGCCGGAGGTGAGCCGGGGCAGCCAGTGCCGCTTCTGCTCCTCGGTGCCGAAGGTGTTGACGGACTTGCCGACCAGGCCGAGCGAGACCGAGACGATCCCGCGCACGGCCGAGTCGCCGCGCCCGAGCTCCTCCAGTACGAGGCAGTACGCGAGGTGGTCGCCGCCGCTGCCGCCGTACTCCTCCGGGATGGTCAGTCCGAGGAAGCCGACCTTCGCCAGCTTGCCGACGATCGCCCGGTCGACGGACTCGGCGCGGTCCCACTCGGCGGCGTACGGGACGATCTCGCGGTCGGTGAAGGAGGCGGCGAGGTCACGGACGGCGCTCTGCTCCTCGGACAGCTCCAGGTTCACGGCGGCTCCCGAATCCGGTGTCCCGGGCCCGGTACGGGGTCCGGGCCGATTAAACTAGCGCTGCAAGTTTTATGAGGGCGACTGTAGCCCCGCCCGGCCCGCGCTGGGAAGGGGCGCCTGCCAGAATCGGTCCCCGACACACCCGACCGGAGGAACCGGAGGAACCCGCCGCGATGGCCCGTCCACGCACCCCGCTGCTCAGCCGCGAGCGCATCGTCGCCGCCGCACTGCGGCTGATCGACGACGAGGGGCTGGACGCCCTCTCCACCCGCCGACTCGCCACCGAGCTGTCCGTCAGCGGGCCCTCGCTCTACAACCACTTCGCCACCAAGGACGACCTGCTGGACGCGGTGGTGGACAGCGTCATCGGCGAGGTCGACCTGTCGATGTTCGGGACCGCCGCCGGGGCCGCGGGAGCCGCGGGAGTTGCTGGGAGTGCCGGGAGCACCGGGAGCGCCTGGCCGCAGGCGCTGCGCGACTGGGCGCGCTCCTACCGCGCCGCGCTGGCCGCCCACCCCAACATCGTCCCGGTCCTGGCCCAGGGCCCCGGGCGCCGGCCGAACGCGCTGCGGCTGGCCGACGCGGTCTTCGGCCACCTGGTCGAGTCCGGGTGGCCCCGCGGACAGGCGACCAGGATCGGCGCGCTGATGCGCTACTTCGTCACGGGCTCGGCGCTCGCCTCCTTCGCGGCCGGCTTCCCTGCGGACGCCGAGGTCTACGACGCGGCCGACTACCCGCACCTCGGTGAGGCGCACCGGCTGGCCGGGCACCGCGGGACGGTGGACGAGGGCGCCTTCGAGACCGGGCTGGAGGCGCTGCTCGACGGGCTCGCCCTGCGCTACGCCAGGCTCGCCGAGCGGCCCTGACCCGTCGGGACGCCCCGCCGCGCGACGCCCTGCCGGACTTCCCCCTTCGCCGTGCCGGCCCGCTGCGCCGTGCGGGCCCGGCCCCGCGGAAACGACGCGGCCCCCGCACCTCCGCGCCGATCGCGCGGGGTGCGGGGGCCGGGAGGCCGAGGGGCGGCGGATCAGCCCATGTCCTCCAGCCGGACACCCTTGGTCTCCTTCATGAACTTCGCCACGAAGAGGACGGACAGCGCCGCGAAGGCGGCGTAGACCAGGTAGGTCGCCGACAGGTTCCAGCGCGACATGGACGGGAACGAGACGGTGATCACCCAGTTCGCGATCCACTGCGCGGAGGCGGCGACGGAGAGGGCGGCGGCGCGGATCCGGTTCGGGAACATCTCGCCGAGCATCACCCAGACGACCACGCCCCAGGACATCGCGAAGAACAGCACGAAGGCGTTGGCGGCGACCAGCGCGACGGTGCCCTGGAGGTCGGGCAGGGTGAGGTTGTCCCCGCTGCCGGTGGCCGAGGAGAAGGCCCAGCCGGCGGTGCCGAGCGCGACCGCCATGCCGACCGAGCCGATCAGGGCGAGCGGCTTGCGGCCGATCCGGTCGACCAGCACGATCGCGATCACGGTGCCGAGGATGTTGATCACCGAGCCGACGAAGCTGATCAGCAGCGAGTTGCTCTGGTCGATGCCGACCGACTGCCACAGGATCGACGAGTAGTAGAAGATCACGTTGATGCCGACCAGCTGCTGGAAGACCGACAGGCCGATGCCGACCCAGACGACGGGGAGCAGGCCGAACCGGCCGCCGAGCAGGTCGCGGAAGCGCGGGCGGTGGTCGGAGGCGATCAGCGACTGGATCTCGGCGATCCGGGCGTCGGTGTCCGTTCCCTCGCCCTCGACCTCGGCGAGCACCTTGCGGGCGTCGTCCAGGCGCTCGGCCTGGATCAGGTAGCGCGGGGACTCGGGGATGACCGAGGAGAGCACGAAGTAGACCGCGGCCGGGACGACGCAGATGCCGAGCATCCACTGCCAGGCCTCCAGCCCGAGCAGCTGGCCGCGGGTGTCGCCGCCGGCCGCCTGCGCCAGCACCCAGTTGACCAGCTGGGATATCGCGATGCCGAGCACGATGGCGGCCTGCTGGAAGGAGGCCAGCCGGCCCCGGTACTTGGTCGGCGCGACCTCGGCGATGTAGGTCGGGGCGATCACCGAGGCGATGCCGATGGCCGCGCCGCCGAGGACGCGCCAGAGGGCGAGGTCCCAGGCGGAGAACGGCAGCATCGAGCCGACCGCGCTGATCGCGAAGAGCAGCGCGCCCGCCTTCATGACCTTGATGCGGCCGTACCGGTCGGCGAACCGTCCGGCGAACGCGGCGCCGACCGCCGAGCCCAGCAGCGCGGAGGAGACGATCAGGCCGGTCACGCCGCTGCCGACGCCGAACTTCTCCTGGATCCCGGAGACGGCGCCGTTGATCACGGAGCTGTCGTAGCCGAAGAGGAAGCCGCCGAGGGCCGCTGCCGCGGTGATGAAGACGACGAAGCCGAGGCGGCCGGGCGCGGGGGCCTCGACCGCCCCGGAGGGCTTCTGGGTGACGCTCACGATCTGACTCCTGGTACTCAACGCTGAGCTCGGTAGCCGAGATCGTAACCCCTATTCGTTTAAGTCTTGTACACCTGGACCCTCAAGTTTCGCTCTGAGAATTCGTAAGGTGAACAAGCAAATTGGGCCGCCCGGGTGCGCCGGTCAGACCGGCGACGCGAGGGAGAGCCCGAACCGGCCCCGGGGGTCGGTCCACCAGTGGCTCAGTCGCAGCCCGGCCGCCGACAGCTCCCGGGCCACCCGTTCCCGGCGGAACTTGGCCGAGACCTCGGTGCGCAGCTCCTCGCCCCGGGCGAAGTGCACCGGCAGGTCCAGGGTCGGGATCTTCACGGTCTGCGAGCGCAGCGAGCGCAGCCGCATCTCGATCCACTCCTGCTCGGCGTCCCAGAGCGCGACGTGCTCGAAGGCCTCCGGGTCGAAGTCGGCGCCCAGCTCGCGGTTGAGCACGTTCAGCACGTTCCGGTTGAACTCGGCCGTCACCCCGGCGGCGTCGTCGTAGGCGGCGACCAGCACCGCCGGGTCCTTGACCAGGTCGGTGCCGAGCAGCAGGAAGTCGCCCGGGTCGAGGGCGGCGCGCAGGCCGCGCAGGAAGGCGGCGCGCTCCTGGGGCAGCAGGTTGCCGAGGGTGCCGCCGAGGAAGGCGACCAGGCGCGGGCCGCCCTCCGGCGGCAGTCCGAGCCGGGTGGTGAAGTCGGCGAGCACGCCGTGCACCGCGAGTCCGGGGTACTCGGCGGCGAGCGCGGCGCCGGCCGCGGTCAGGGCGCTCTCGCTGACGTCCACCGGGACGTACGTCTCCAGCGTGCCGAGCGCGCGCAGGGCGTCCAGCAGCAGCCGGGTCTTCTCGGAGGAGCCGGAGCCCAGTTCGACCAGGGTGCGGGCCCCGGTGGCGGTCGCGATCTCGCCGGCCCGGGCGGTCAGGATGGCCCGCTCCGCGCGGGTCGGGTAGTACTCGGGCAGTCGGGTGATCTCCTCGAACAGCTCGCTGCCCCGCGCGTCGTAGAACCACTTCGGCGGCAGCCACTTGGGCTGCGAGGTCAGCCCGTGCCGCACGTCATGGCGCAGCGCGGTGCTGAAGTGGTCGGAGGGCAGCAGTCGGACGAGATCGAAGGTGTCCATGACAGGGTGGTTCCTCTGTTCAGAAGATGAAGGGAGAGTGGGGATCAGTCGCGGCCGGGGAGGCGGTTCACGGCGATGCCGCGCGCGTCCACCAGCAGCAGCGAACCGTCCGGGACGGGCGTCCAGCCGGGCGCGTCGTCGTACGGCTCGGAGGCCACCACCGTGCCGAGGCCCGGCAGCGTGCGGTGGTACAGGGTGTCGCCCCAGGTGGTCGCGGCGATCGCGGTGCCGTCGGTGAGCAGCAGGTTGAGCCGGCCGGTGGTGTGCGCGGCGACGTCCGCCACGGTGCCCGCCAGCGCCTCGCCGAGCCCCGCGCCGGCCCGCAGCCGGTGCAGGGCGAGTGCCCACAACAGTGCCGAGTCGGTGCGCGCCTGCAGGTCCAGCAGCTCGGCCGGGGGCAGCAGGGCGGCCAGGGCGTCCAGCTTGCCGGGCCAGCCGGCCACCGCGCCGTTGTGGCTGAACAGCCAGCGCTCGGCGGCGAACGGCGCGGCCGCGCCCTCGCCCGGCGCGCAGCCCTCGGTGGCGGAGCGGACGGCGGCCAGCAGCGCCCGGGTGCGGACCACCCGGGCGAGGTCGGCGAAGGTCTCGTCCGCCCAGATCGGACCGGTCCGGCGGTAGCGGGCGGGTACTTCGTCGCCGTCCGCGTACCAGCCGAGGCCGAAGCCGTCCGCGTTGACCGTGCCGTACTGCTGGACCCGGGGGGCCCAGGACTGCCGGTACAGGCCGTACGGCGGGTGCACCAGAAGTTCCCTGGGGGTCAACGGCTCGCCCAGGTAGGCGATGTGACGGCACATCAGGCCGACTCCAGGTCGCGCGCGGTGCGGAACCCGGCGAAGATCTGCCGCCGGATCGGGTAGTCCCAGTTGCGGAAGGTGCCCCGGCAGGCCACCGGCGCCACCGCGAAGCAGCCGCCGCGTAGCACCTTGTACTCGGGGCCGAAGAACACCTCCGAGTACTCCTGGTACGGCCAGGCCCGGAACCCCGGGTAGGAGCGGAAGTCGCTGGCCGTCCACTCCCACACGTCGCCGATCAACTGGCGTACCCCGTACGGTGACTGCCCCTTCGGGTAGCTGCCCGCACCGGCCGGGCGCAGATGGCGCTGGCCGAGGTTGGCGTGCTCGGGGCCGGGCGGCCCGTCGCCCCAGGGGTAGCGGCGGGAGCGGCCGGTGGCCGGATCGTGCCGGGCCGCCTTCTCCCACTCGGCCTCGGTCGGCAGCCGTCGTCCGGCCCACCGGGCGTACGCGTCCGCCTCGTACCAACTGACGTGCAGGACCGGCTCGTCCGGCTCGACCGGCGCGACCGTGCCGAAGCGCCGGCGCAGCCACTGGCCGTCCAGGTGACGCCAGAAGAGCGGGGCGGTCAGGTCGGCGCGCCGGCGGTGCTCCCAGCCCTCCGGCGTCCACCAGCGCGGGTCGTCGTAGCCGCCGTCCGCGATGAACCGCTGGTAGGCCGCGTTGGTGACCGGGGCGGTGTCCAGCAGGAAGGCCGGCAGGTCGACGGTGTGCGCCGGGCGCTCGTTGTCCAGCGCCCACGGCTCGGTGTCCGTTCCCATGGTGAACGGCCCTGCGGGGATGAGGACTTCGGCGGGCAGGGTGGCCGCGTCGGCGGGCGCGGGCGGCGGTGGGGGAGCGGCCAGGGCCGGCTCGCCGGTGCGCAGCTGGTGGGTGATCAGCATGGTCTCGTCGTGCTGCTGCTCGTGCTGGGCGATCATCCCGAACGCGAACCCGGCCTCCAGCAGCGGCGCGCCCTCCAGCGGGCTGGCGGCCAGCAGGTCCAGCACCCGGCCGCGCACCTCGTGGGCGTAGGCGCGGGCCTCGGCCGGCGGCAGCAACGGCAGGGCGGGGCGCTCGGCGCGGGGGTGCTGGAAGGCGTCGTAGAGCGGATCGATCTCCGGGTGCATCGGGTCGCGGCCGCCGACGTTGCGCAGCAGCCAGAGCTCCTCCTGGTTGCCGATGTGCGCGAGGTCCCAGACCAGCGGGGACATCAGCGGGGAGTGCTGGGCGGTGAGATCGCCGTCCTCGACGCAGTCGGTCAGGGCGGCGGTGCGGGCGCGGGCTGCCAGCAGCTCGGTGGCGATGCTCTCGCGCAGTGCCTCGGTGCCGGCGGTGCCGGCGGTGCCGGCGGTGCCGAGGCCGTCGAGACCGCCGGTGGGGCCGGTTCCACCCGTGGCGTCGGTGCGGTCCGTGCTGCCTGCCCCGGCATCCCCGTGGGGTCGGACGTCGGTCATGATGCGGCCTCCTCCGGGGGAGTGCGTCGGGTGCCGGAGCGCAGGGCGTCCAGCTGGTCGTCGGCCGGGCAGCGGCCGCGCGCGGGGTAGCGCTCGGCGAACTCGGCGACGGTGGTGCGCAGCCGCCCGGCACCGGGCAGGCGGCCCAGTGCGGCGTCGGCGGCGGCGAAGCAGGCGAGGGCGGCGCGGCGCAGCTCGGGGTCGGCCGTCGCCAGGGTGGCGGCGCGGCGCCAGACCCCGCTGCGCGGCGGTCGCGGACCGTCCGCCCCCTCCCGCCGGTCGATGGCGTCCAGCGGCTCCAGCGCGGCCAGTGCGGCGTCGGCGGCCAGCGCGTCCTCCAGCAGTGCGGTGACCAGCGCGGTGACCACCACCCAGCCGTCCCCGGGCTGGGCGTCGATCATCCGCAGCTCCAGGTGGCCGCGCGGGCGCACCGGCGGGAAGAGGGTGGTGCGGTGGTAGTCCAAGTCGTCGAGGGTGGGCGGGCGTTCGCCCGCGCCGCGGATCCAGTCGCGGAACGTCAGACCGGCCGGGGCCGTCCAGGGCAGGCCCTCGGGCCGTCGCACGCACAGCACCCGGGCGTCCAGCACGTACTGCGCCCACGCCTCGCGCGGATCGCCGTGGTCCGGCTCGGGGGCCAGCGTGCGGGTCGGGTCCATCCGGGACCAGACGGTCTGCCGGGTGGACCGGTGACCGGTCGGACTGCCGTCCAGGATAGGCGAGTTGGCGAAGGCGGCGACCAGCACCGGGCCCAGCAGATGGGCCAGTCGCCAGCGGCGCTCCACCGCGTGCGGACCGTCCGTGTCGCCGGCGTCCAGGCACACCTGCACCGACGCGGTACCGGTCATCATGATCCGGCCCCAGGGCCCCGCGGAGTCGAAGAAGCGCTCCATCGCGAGGTAGCGGGGGTGGTCCAGCACCATCGGTCGGGGACGGGGCAGCGGGTCCGTTCCGGTGCCGGTGAGTCGAAGGCCCTGCGCCGCGAAGGCGGCCCGCAGGGCGGTCAGATCACGTCGGGTGTCCTCGACGCAGGCCAGGAGGCCGGTGGCGGGCGGGGAGCTGAGCTCGACCTGTCCGCCGGGTTCGAGCGTGAGGCGCGAACCGGAGGGGAGGGAGTCGCCGTCCGGGCCGCCGAGGGGCAGCGAATCCAGTGCGGCGTGGAGCAGTTCCGGCCGTACGGGCCGGGTGGGACATTGATCGTCATGGACGAACCACTCGACCTCCACCCCCACCAGGCGGGGCGGTCCGATCTTGAAGCAGACGCCCGACACGTGGCTGCGCGCCCCCGATTCGGTCAACGGGGTCACCCCCGACGGGGGTAGTGGCGTGCTCTGCCGTTCGGGCGGAGTGGTGCGGGATACCGGTATCACCGGACTCACCATCCTCGGGATCACGATTGCGGCCCGGTCTACCCTGCCCAGTCTGCTACGGAGCATGCGGGGGCGCCCTGCAAAATTCGCGTGAACGTTCGTTTTCGCAGGTCAGGGACGTGGCGAACGGGTGAGGGCGGGATTTTCCGGCCGACCGGCGGGCGCGGCCCGGGCCCGATCCGGCCGGGGCATGTGCCGGGGTCACAGGCGCTCCAGCCGCTCCAGGACGGTCATCAGGACCGGCCCCGGCAGGGCGTAGTTCAGGCGCAGCGAACCCCGGCCGACGGAGCCGAACTCGGCTCCGTCGGAGGCCTCCAGGCCGCAGCGCTCCAGCAGGGCCCGGCGGGCGTCGGCGGGCGGCAGGCCGAGCGCGGCGGCGTCCAGCCAGAGCAGGTAGGAGGCGTGCGGGGCGGAGCGGACGGCCGGTCCGAGCCGGTCGGTCAGCCGGGTGCGGGCGGCGGCCAGGTGGGCGAGCAGCGCGTCCAGCCAGGGGCCGCCCTCGCGCAGTGCCGCCTGCTGCACGGTCTGCTCCAGCAGGCCGCCCTCCCAGAGGCCGTAGCCGGCCAGCGCCTCGGCGAACCGGGCGCGCAGCCCGGCATCGGGGACGAGGGCGAAGCCGCTGGGGATGCCGGAGCAGTTGAAGGTCTTGCCGACGGAGTTGAGGGTGACGACGTGGCGCAGGTGCGCCGGGTCCGCGGTGGCGACGGCGACGGGGTGGGCGCGGCCGGGGTGGGTGAGGTCGCCGTGCACCTCGTCCGAGACCAGCAGCGCGCCGCTCTCGGCCGCCCGCGCGGCGAGACCGCGCACCGCGTCGAGGGGCCACACGGTGCCGGAGGGGTTGTGCGGGTTGCTCAGCAGCACGGCGCCGGCGGGGCGGGGGAGCGGGCCGTGCGGGAGCCGGTAGCCGTCCGGGCCCAGGTGCAGCGGCAGCGCGTGGTGGGGGAGGCCGGCCGCGCGGCAGAGCTGGGCGAAACCGCCCCACTCGGGGGTGGGGAAGAGGACGGGGGCCTGCGGCCGTACGGTCTCCAGCAGGATGCGCAGCGCGGTGCGCGGGCCGCAGGGCAGCAGCAGGACCCAGTCCGGGTCCACCGCGGCGCCGTGCCGGGCGCGGTACCAGTCGGCCACCAGGGTGCGGCCGGCCGGGTCGCACACCGTGTAGCCGTACGCGCGGTGACGGGCGCGCCGCTCCAGTGCCTCGGCGACGGCGGGCGGGCCGGGCAGGTCCATGTCGGCGAGGCTCATCGGGATCACCCCGGGGGCGTCCGCGCGGGCCCACTTGCTGCTGCCGGTGCCGGTCCGGTCGAAGGGGGCGTCGAACCCGAAGTCGGGGGCGGGGACGGGGTGGGGTGCGGGGCCGGGACCGGGGCCGGAGTCGGTATCGGGGCCGGAGGCGGGGGCGCCGCGAACAGATGACAGATTTCGAAATCTGTCATCTGTTCGCTGAAAGCTGTCGTCCGTCATCTGTTCGCCGTCACCCGCCGCTCGTCGTCCGTCGTCCGCCGCCCGCCAGGTGGGCGGCGAGCCCCCGCCGCCCCCGGCGCATCATCACCGCGTGGTTGGCCCGGAACAGCGGGTGCAGCGGCAGGGCGAGCCGGCGCAGCAAGGGCTTGCCGGGCCGGGTGTCCTCCTCGAACAGCACCCGGCTGCCCGCGCTGCCCGCGCTGCCCGCGCTGCCCGCGCTGCCCGCGCTGCCCGCGCTGCCCGCGCTGCCCGCGCTGCCCGCGCCGACCGAGCCGCCGGTGGCGTCCGGCGTCACCGTGAACCGCGTCCACCCGGTCAGGTCGCCCCGCATGGTCACCTCCAGTACCCCGGCGTCCGGGTCGCGCCGACTCGCCACCAGGCCGATCACCAGCCGGTACGGCAGCAGCGCGCGCACCACCACGTCCCCGCGGTCCTCGCCGGTCTGCCGGACCTCGCGGATCTCCGGCCACCACAGCGGGTAGCTCCGTACGTCCTCCAGAGCCGCGTACACGGCGGGCGCCGGAGCCGCGAGCCGCCAGACGCCCCGGAATCGGTAGTGGTTGGGGTCCACCGCCCCACCCTAGTGCGGCCAGGCCGGCCCGAGGGGCGAACGACGGTGGACCGTTGTCGAGTTGGTCCCCGGTGCGGACCCGCGCCGGAGGACGGGCGCTCCGGAGGCGTCCGCGCTTCGGGAAGGGCGCATTCCGCTTGCACCCGTTCGGGGTGCGGGGGAGGATCTTGTGTGCTTGTAGTCTCAACAGTCACAGCGGCATCCCCAGGGTGCTGCCACCCCAGAACCGGAGTGAAGGAGTCACAGGCATGCGGCGACCGAGCTGGGTACCGGAGGGTACGGACCTGGACAAACCGAACGCCGCGCGGGTCTACGACTACTACCTGGGGGGCTCCCACAACTTCGAGGTCGACCGGGAGATGGCCCGCAAGGCGATGGCCCTGTGGCCGGAGCTGCCGCAGATCATGCGCTCCAACCGCGCCTTCCTGCGCCGCGCCGTGACCTTCCTCGCCGAGCAGGGCGTCAGCCGCTTCCTGGACATCGGCTCCGGCATCCCGACCTTCAGCGCGGTGCACGAGATCGCCCGCGAGATCCGCCCCGGGGCGAAGGTCGTCTACGTGGACCGCGACCCGGTCGCCGTCGCGCACAGCCGTCTGCTGCTGGAGGACGACCGGGACAGCGCCGTCGTCCAGGCCGACCTGCGCGACGTGGCCGACCTGCTGGCCCGCCCCGAGGTCGCCGAGCTGCTGGCGGCCGGCGAGCCGGTGGCCGTGCTGCTGGTCGCCGTCGCCCACTTCGTCAGCGACGAGGAGGACCCGTGGAAGCTGATCGGCGTGATCCGCGACGCCCTCCCGCCCGGCAGCGCGCTGGTGCTCTCGCACGCCTCCCTGGAGGGCCGCCCGGACCAGGCGGAGGACCACCAGAAGCTGTACCGGATGACGCCGACCCCGCTGACCATGCGCACCCACGAGCAGATCACCGCGATGTTCTCCGGTTTCGAGCTGGTCGAGCCGGGCGTGGTCTACCTGCCGCAGTGGCGCCCGGACCAGCCCGGTACGGTCGGTGAGCACCCCGAGCGGATGACCGGGGTGGCGGGCGTGGGGTTCCGCCCTTGATCGGACGCGACGGACGAGGCACCGACGGCCGTGCGCCCCGCGCGGCGGCCGCCGGAAGCGCGGTGCCGGGCCCGGGCGGCAGCACGACCCGGGGCAACCGGAGCGGCCGAGCGGCCGTCGCCGGGCCCGCCGCAACCGGCGCGCACAGCAGAGGAACCAGGTTCAGCAGATGAGTACCACCCCGGTGCGCGGCAACGCGGAGCGGTTCCACGAGGACTGGGCCCGACTGCTCTCCGCCGACCACGGCATCGCCGTCCACCCCGGCCTGCTCGGCCGGCTGGTCGCGCGCACCGCCGCGCTGCTGCACCGCGCCCAGGAGGACGACCCGTTCGAGCCGCGGCTGGCCGCGCAGGCCGGCGCCGAACTGGTCGACGCGCACTTCACCGACCCGGTGCTGCTGGCCCGGGCGGTCGAGCTGCTCCAGGCGCAGCCCGTCCACGACGACCGCGGCCCGGCCCTGACCGGCGCCTTCGCGGCCGGCTGGGCGGGCGCCCTGCGCGAGCGCACGCTGATCGAGCAGGAGGCGATCCGCACCGCCGCCGACGCCGCCCGCAAGGAGGCCGAGCGGGCGCTGCGCGCGTCCGAGGCCCGGTTCCGGGCGCTGTTCGAGAGCGCCGCGATCGGCATCGGCATCGGCGACACCGACGGCAACATCATGGCGGTCAACAAGGCCCTCCAGGAGCTGTTCGGCGCGGGCCCGGAGGACATGATCGGGCGCCGGGTCGGCGACCTCGTGCACCCCGAGGACACTCCGGGCGTGTGGGAGGCGTACGAGGAGCTGATCAGCGGCAAGCGGGACTACTTCCAGTTCGACAAGCCGTACTACCGCCAGGACGGCGAGGTGATCTGGACCCACCTGACCGTCTCGCTGATCCGCGACGACGACGGCATCCCGCAGTACCAGGTCGCGATGCTGGAGGACGTCACCGACCGCTACCGGCTCCAGGAGCGGCTGCGCCACCAGGCCACCCACGACCCGCTGACCGGGCTGCCCAACCGCGCGGCCTTCTTCGAGCGGCTGGAGAAGCTGTTCGAGGAGCCCGAGCCGGGTGCCCGCTTCGGCCTCTGCTACGTCGACCTCGACGGCTTCAAGGTGGTCAACGACAGCCTCGGCCACGACATGGGCGACCAGCTGCTGGCCGCCGTCGGCGCCCGGCTGAAGGCCGCCCTCAGCCCGCTGGGCCACCTGGTCGCCCGGCTCGGCGGCGACGAGTTCGTCGTCCTGCTGGAGCGCTGCCGCGGCGAGCAGGAGGCGGTGGCCGCCGCGAAGACCGTGCTCAAGGCGCTCGCCGGGCCGGTGCTGATCGGCGACCACAAGCTCGCCGTCGGTGCCAGCGTCGGCGTGCTGGAGCGGCGGGTGTCCACCACCACCCCGGGCGCGGCCGTCCGCGCCGCCGACCTCACGCTGTACCGCGCCAAGGAGGCCGGCCGCGGCCGCTGGACGCTGTTCGACCCCAAGGAGAACGCCCGCGCGGTCAGCCGCTACGCGGTGTCGGTGCGGATGCCGGCGGCCCTCGACCGCGGCGAGTTCTTCATCGACTATCAGCCGCTCTACCGCCTCGCGGACGGCCGGCTGGCCGCCGTGGAGGCGCTGGTGCGCTGGCGCCACCCGCAGCTCGGCGTGCTCGGCCCGGACGAGTTCGTCACCACCGCCGAGGAGACCGGGCTGATCATGCCGCTCGGCCGCTGGGTGCTGGAGCAGGCCTGCGGCCAGGCCGCGGACTGGATCAAGCGGTACGGCGACGCCGCCCCGCAGCTGAACGTCAACCTGGCGGTCCGGCAGGCCCGCAGCGCCGCCCTGGTCACCGACCTCGGCCGGATCCTCGACGGCACCGGACTGGACCCGGCCCGGCTGCAGCTGGAGATCACCGAGTCGACCGTGGTCGGGCCCGAGGACGAGGCGCTGCGCACCCTGCACGGGCTGGTCGACCTCGGGGTGTCGCTGGCCGTGGACGACTTCGGCACCGGCTGGTCCAACCTCGCCTACCTGCGCGACCTGCCGGTCTCCGGGCTGAAGATCGCCGGTTCCTTCGTCGGCGACCTGCACGAACCGGGGAAGGACGAGTCCACCGGGTGGCGGATCGTCAGCGGACTGGTGTCGATGGCGCACGCGCTCGGGCTGAACGTCACCGCCGAGGGCGTGGAGACCCACCGGGACGCGGAGCGGCTGCGGACCATGGGCTGCGACTGGGCGCAGGGCTGGCACTTCGGGCGCCCGGTGCGGCCCGACGAGATCGCCCGGCGGATCGTGGAGGAGCCGGCGGGGCGCCCGGTCGGGGAGCACTGAGGGCCGACGGCGCCCGGTTCCGCGCCGCGGGAGGCGCTTGCGTACCGGTCCTGCGACGGGTCGGTCCTGATCCGGAAAAGCGCCCGACACCCGCGCCCGCCGTGCGGGATGATGACGCGTCACAATCCACCCCGGCACCGGTGCGCCCGCGGTCACGACCCCGCGCCGGTCCGGGCTGCGGGGGAGGGAAACGTCGCATGGGCACGACGGAGGACGCGGTTCCGGCCGAGGGCGAACGGCGCGGGCCGAGGCCCCGGTCGGCCGCCGGAGCCGAGCCGGGGAATCCGCCGGGGAGCAGGGTGGAGCGGTGGTCGCGGGGGCGTTGGCGCGGCTCCGAAGCCGCCTCCGACCGGCCCTCCCGGCTCGGGTCGGTCCCGCCCGGGTCGGTGCCTTCAGGGTCGGTGCCGCCCGGGGTGGATCCGCCGACCCGGGTGGACCCGCGCGCCGCGACCCGTCGGGCGCCCGCCGTCCCGCCGCGCTTCGACCCGGAGGCGGCGACGCGTCGGACGTCCCGCGCCGAGCCGCGGTTCGACCCGGAGGCGGCCACCCGCCGCAGGCCGGATGCCGGGCGGGGGTCCGACCAGGACGCGCTGACGGAGGTCCGGCCGGGGAGGCCGGGGAGTCCGGGCCGGCCGGGGCGTCCGACGCACCCGGGACGTTCGGGCGGCGCCGACCCGGAGGCGGTCACCGAGGTCGTCCGGCCCAGGTCCGGGGCGGGAGGCGGAGGCGGCTCGCCCTCCTGGCAGGACGGCATCGGGCCCGGCGGTCCCGCTCCGGCCGGAGGCCCCGGCGGACGCCCGGGCTCCGACGGCCCGTTCGAGGGCGCCTTCCCGGACGCCCTGCGCGGCCGCTTCATCCCGCTGGGCCGGGCCGGGGCCGGTTCCGAGGGCACCGTCTGGTACGTCCGGCGCACCGACGGAGGCGGTGACGCGGCCGTCAAGGTGGCCGTCGCCGGGCACCCGATGGACCACGACCTGCTCGCCCACCTGCGCAACGACGGCTTCCGCCGGCACGTCCCGCACCTGATCGACTTCGGCCGGGTCGGCCACCACGGCGCCCAGGTGGACTGGGTGGCCATGGAGTACCTGCCGGTCACCCTCGCCGCGCACGTCGCCGGACTGTGGCGGGAGGGCGGTCACGGCGACCGGCGGACCACCGAGCAGATCGTCCACGAGCTCGTCGCCCTGCTCGACTTCTGGCAGCAGCGGATCAAGCGCAACCCGCTGGACTTCAAGCCCGCCAACATCCTGGTGCGCCCCGGCAGCGGGTCCGGGGAGTTCGTGATCGCCGACTTCGGCGGCGTCGACCGGCTCACCGACAGCCGCCGGTTCACCTCCGCGATGATGGTCACCGTCGCCTACATGGCCCCCGAGCAGCTGGCCGGCAAGAACCACCAGGCCGGGCCCTGGTGGGGTCTCGGCAACGTGCTGTACGAGCTGTTCGTCGGCCGCCCGCGCTTCATCGGCGCGGACGGCGAGCGCCCGGCCGACCAGGAGCTGGAACTGGAACTGGTCATGGGCGAGGAGGTGGACCTCGCAGCCGTCCGTGACCCGCGCCAACTGCTGCTCCTCCAAGGGCTGTTCACCAAGAAGCCGGAGGACCGCTGGACCGCGCCGCAGGTCCGCGGCTGGCTGGCCGGCGGCACCCCCGAGGTGATCCGCCGCCGGCCGCAGGCGCAGGCCCGGGCGCACCGGCCGGTCACCTTCCTCGGCAACCCGTTCACCGACCCGGTCCGGCTCACCGAGGCGCTGCTCAAGAACTCCGGCGCGGCGGCCCGCTGGCTCTCCACGGGGGGAGCGGAACGGGTGCGCGACTGGCTGCGGGACGAGGTCGAGGACACCGTCTTCGACCTGCACCACCTCTCCGACGTGGCCCGGGCGCCCGGCTCCCGGCGCGAGTCCGTGGCGGCGGTCGCGGTGCTCGCCCTGGGCGCCGCCTTCGC
Organism: Kitasatospora sp. NPDC048715; assembly: GCF_043198905.1. Taxonomy (NCBI): domain Bacteria; kingdom Bacillati; phylum Actinomycetota; class Actinomycetes; order Kitasatosporales; family Streptomycetaceae; genus Kitasatospora; species Kitasatospora sp. NPDC048715. Next base: position 213,876 of record NZ_JBICVH010000011.1, read on the forward strand.
CCCGGGCGCCGTCCCGCACTACCGCGACCGCCGGATCGACACCACCGGCCTGGAACGCGTCGTCACCGAACCGGACGGCGCCGAGTTCATCGACGAACTGGTCCGGGGCGGGGCGCCGACCGTGGTCGCCCGCTACGACTGCTTCCACCCCGAGTGCGCGGGCGAGCACTGCTCGCGGCTGCTCGCGCTGGCCGGACTGCCGGAGGCGCTGGCCGAGGTGGACCGGCTGGCACGCACCGTCGGCGGCGGCCGGCGCGGCGGCGACGGGCTCAGCCCCGAGGAACGCGAGGAGGCGCACCGGCAGGCGGTCTGGCTGAGCATCCGGCCCGAGGAGCGCGCACGGCTGCTCGGCCGGCTCTCGCCGCTGCCCGCCGCCCTGCACCGGCTGCCGCTGCCCGAGCGGGTGTCCGAGCTCGCGGCCGTGGTGGCCGCCACGGTGGTGGACGGCGCGCTGGCGGTGGACGCGGGCGCCCGCACCGTCGTACGGGCGGCGGCCCGCAGGCCGGCGCCGGACCCGGCGGCGGCCACCGCCCGGGACGTGGTGCGGCGCCGCTGGTCCGCGCTGCGGCGCCGGGCGGTGGGCGCCGACCCGGCGCAGCCGGGCGGGCGGGCGGCCCTGATCGCGGCGGAGGCACTGCGGCGGCGCGGCCGGGGACGGTCCGAGCAGCCCGAGCGGCCCGAGCCGGAGGCGGGGGTACGACAGGAAGGGCGGGTGGCCCGGCTGTGGCACAACCGGCGCCGGCGGCCCCCGGTGGACCGGCGGGCCCGACTGGCGGCCTGGTGGCCCTACGCCCGCACCGCACTGCCGCGCCGGGCCGGGGCGGTCCTGCTGCTGCTCCTCGCCTTCGGACTGCTGCTGTGGGCGGGAGCGGTGCTCCGCTACCCGGTCGAGGCGGGCGACAAGCTCGACCTCTCGCCCGCCGGCGCCTTCGGCGGACACCTGCGCAACGCCGGCGACCACGCGGCCCGGCAAGTGGTCGGACAGCTCGGTGCGGGGCTCGTGGCGGCCGCCGTGATCGCCTTCTTCCCCGCCCGGGTGGGCATCGGCACGGCACTGCTGACCGGGGCCGGGGCCCTCGCCATCGGCTACCTGCGGCTCGGGCCGCCGATGACCGCGCCGGCCACGCCGCAGTCGGTGGCCGACCGGGTGGTCGTGTTCGAGGGCGGGATGGGGAGCTGGGCCGGCATCGCGGCGGTGGTGGCGATCGTGGTCTCGCTCGTCCTGGTGGAACGGGCCTCCAACCGGCTGCTGAAGCCCGCCCAGGAGGCGCGCACCCAGGTCCGGGCGGCCTGGCGGCGGCTGGACGAGCGGAGCGCTGAGCAATCGCCCGGGGCCACCGGCGGCGAACGGGTGTGGAGCGCGCCGTCCGGGCGGTGGCGGACGGGCGGCGCGGGGACCCGCGACCGGGTGCGGTTCGCGCTCGGGACGACGGCGGTGCTGGTGCTGCTGCTGTGGGCGGCGGTCGAGGTCAGGCTCGCGGCCACCGGGGTGCACCGGACGCCCGGCTCCTGGGGGACGGGACAGAGCGGCGCGGCCTACCAGGCCGGGTTCGTCCTGCTGCTGGCGGTGGTGTCGCTGGTGAGCGCCCTCGGGACTCCGGCCACCGCCCGGGGGCTGTTCGCGCTCTGGGTCCCGGCCACCCTGTTCCTGGGGGCCTGGCCCGGGCCGCTGGGACCGGTCGAGGCACTGCGGATACCGGTGTTCGAGGGGCCGTTCAGGTCGATCGCCGGGCTGTGGGGGCACGGGGCCTTCTGGGCCGCCCTGCTGGTGATGCTGCCACTGGCGGCGTACGGGGGGCTGCGGACGGTCCGGGGACGGGCGGGGCGCGGCTGAGGGGCGACGAGTGACAGCTGGCACTTGGCAGCTGGCAGCTGGCACCTGGCAGCGGACGGATGACGACTGACGGATGACAGCTGACAGATTTCGAAATCTGTCAGCTGTCATCCGTCATCTGTTCTCTGTTCGCTGCGGCCCGTTCTCTGCCGGCGCTCAGCCGACCAGTCGGGAGAGCTCGATCGAGTGTCCCGTCCGCTCCACCTTCGCCCGCAGGTAGCGGACGTTGCTCGCCGACAGGTGCACGCCCGTCGGCACCCGGTGCCGCACGACGATCCCCAGCTCGGCCAGCTGCGCCGCCTTGTCCGGGTTGTTGCTCAGCAGGTCGATGTCCGTGGCGCCGAGCGCGGCGAGCATCTGGGCGGCCGCGGTGTAGTCCCGGCCGTCCTCGGGCAGGCCGAGGGCGGTGTTGGCGTCGTACGTGTCCAGGCCGGAGTCCTGGAGGGCGTACGCGTCCAGCTTGTTGTAGAGCCCGATGCCGCGGCCCTCCTGCCGCAGGTAGAGCAGGTATCCGCCGGCCTCGCTGATCCGCTCCACCGACTCGCGCAGCTGCGGCCCGCAGTCGCAGCGGTCGGAGCCGAAGACGTCGCCGGTCAGGCACTCGGAGTGCAGCCGCACGAGCGGCGTCCCGCCCTCGGGGACCGTGCCGAGCGCGAGCGCCAGGTGCTCGGCGCCGTCGGCGAGGCCGTGGAAGGTGAAGGTCTCCGCCTCGGCGCGGTAGCCGTCGGGGAAGGTCAGCGGGATGCGCACACGCGAGCGCACCGTGGCGGAGCCGGGCTGCGGCATGGGTGGGCCTCCGTGGATCGGGGATGGGCCGGGACGAATCAGGGGTGGACCGGGACGAACCGGGTGGGTTCGACCGGTCCGGACGGATCGCGGTGGATCGGAGGTCGACCGTACTAGGTAGTTCCAATTTGAACAACTAGCGGGCCGATGGGACGGGGCTCGACCGCGGAGGCGCACACCACCCCACCGGTCCCGACTGTTCCCACCAGGCCTTCCAGCATGTGGATGGTGCGGGACCCGCGGTGTGGACACTGCGAGACTTGCCGCGTTTCCTGGGCACGTCCCTCAGGCCCGCCGGGACACCGCGCACGCCCATCGACGACCACGGAAGGGTCCTGACCAGATGCCGCTGACCCCCGCCACCCCCCACTCCTCCCTCGACTCCTCCTTCGACGCCGAGCGGCGCGCGATAGAGGCGCTCTACGCGGACGTGGTCCGCCGCAACCGGGGCGAGGACGAGTTCCACCAGGCCGTCCACGAGGTGCTGGAGACCCTCGCGCCGGTGCTCGCCCACCGCCCCGAGCTCCTCGACGCCCGGATCATCGAGCGGATCTGCGAGCCCGAGCGGCAGCTGATGTTCCGGGTGCCGTGGACGGACGACTCCGGTGACATCCACGTCAACCGCGGCTTCCGGGTGGAGTTCAGCAGCGCCCTCGGGCCGTACAAGGGCGGGCTGCGCTTCCACCCCTCGGTGAACCTCGGGATCGTCAAGTTCCTGGGCTTCGAGCAGATCTTCAAGAACGCGCTCACCGGTCTGCCCATCGGCGGGGGCAAGGGCGGCTCCGACTTCGACCCCAAGGGCCGGTCGGATGCCGAGATCATGCGGTTCTGCCAGTCCTTCATGACCGAGCTCTACCGCCACCTCGGCGAGTACACCGACGTGCCGGCCGGGGACATCGGCGTCGGCGGCCGGGAGATCGGCTACCTCTTCGGCCAGTACAAGCGGATCACCAACCGGTACGAGAGCGGCGTGCTCACCGGAAAGGGCCTGGGCTGGGGCGGCGCGCAGGTCCGTACCGAAGCCACCGGCTACGGCTGCGTCATGTTCACCTCCGAGATGCTGCACAGCCGCGGCGAGAGCCTGGACGGGCGCCGGGTGGTCGTCTCCGGGGCCGGCAACGTCGCGGTCTACGCGATCGAGAAGGCCCAGCAGCTCGGCGCGACCGTGCTCACCTGCTCCGACTCCTCCGGTTACGTGGTGGACGAGAAGGGCATCGACCTCGACCTGCTCAAGGAGGTCAAGGAGGTCCGGCGCGGCCGGGTCTCCGACTACGCCCGACTGCGCGGTGGCCACGTCCGGTTCGTCGAGGGCCCGGGCGTGTGGAGCGTTCCCTGTGACGTCGCGCTGCCCTGCGCCACCCAGAACGAGCTGGCGGAGGCCGACGCGCTGGCCCTGGTGCGCAACGGGGTGCTGGCCGTCGCCGAGGGCGCCAACATGCCCACCACCCCGGAGGCGGTGCGGGTGTTCCAGGAAGCCGGGGTGGCCTTCGGTCCGGGCAAGGCGGCGAACGCCGGCGGCGTCGCGACCAGCGCCCTGGAGATGCAGCAGAACGCCTCGCGCGACTCCTGGACCTTCGAGCACACCGAGGAGCGGCTGGCCGGGATCATGAAGCACGTCCACGACTCCTGCTTCACCACCGCCGAGCGCTACGGCCACCCGGGCAACTACGTGGTCGGTGCGAACATCGCCGGCTTCGAGCTGGTCGCCGACGCGATGCTGGCCCAGGGCCTGATCTGAGCCGCTGACGTGAGGCCCGCTGACGCAAGGCAGCTGCCTCGGCGCCGCCGAGGCAGCACCGCCGCATCCGAGCCGCCGACGGCCGTCACCCGACGGCCGTCGCCCGATGATCGGTACCCGGTGATCGGTACCCGGTGATCGGTACCCGACCGGAGCGGGCACCGATTGTCGGGTGCGGCAGGGTGTGTCCTTCCTACGGTGAGTGTCACAAGGGAAGGACGGGGTTGGCGTGCTGGAGCACCTGAACCGGGCGATGGACCGGATCGAACGAGACCTGGACCGCGAGGTCGACGTGGCCGAGCTGGCGCGGATCGCGATGACGTCGGAGTACCACTTCCGGCGGCTGTTCTCGATGCTCGCCGGGATGCCGCTGTCGGAGTACGTCCGGCGTCGGCGGCTCACCGTCGCCGGGGCCGAAGTCCTCGACGGCGAGCGGACGTTGCTCGACATCGCGGTCCGGTACGGGTACTCCTCGGGGGAGGCGTTCGCCCGGGCGTTCCGGGCCATGCACGGAGTCGGGCCGGGCGAGGTCCGGCGCGACGGTGCGGTGCTCGTCTCCCAGCCCCGGATGTCCTTCCGACTCGTCGTGGAGGGGAGCAGCAGCATGGAATACCGGATCGTGGAGAAGCCGGACTTCCGGATCGTCGGCAAGAAGGCCCGGGTCACCCTGATCTACGTGGGGATCAACCCGGGGATCGCCGAGTTCGTCAAGGGGCTCGACAAGGACACGGTCGCTCGGATCGCGGCCCTGTCCGGGGACGACCCGGCCGGGATCCTTTCGGTGAGCGACGACTTCGCGCCGAACCGCGAGGAGGGGTCCGAACTCGACTACTGGCACGCGGTGGTGGCGCGCGAGGGCGTCGCCGTCCCGGCGGATCTGGACGTGCTCGACGTCCCGGCCGGCACCTGGGCGGTGTTCACCAACACCGGGCCGTTCCCGCAGGCCCTGCAGGAGATGTGGGGGGACGTGGCGAGCCAGTGGTTCCCGTCCAACCCGTACGAGGCCCGGCCGGGTCCGGAGATCCTCCGGGTCCGCCCCGTGCCGGGGACGGGCGACGCCGAGGCGGAGCTGTGGATCCCGGTGGCACGGGCCGTGCGCAGCTGACGGATGGCGGGCGGCAGCCGGCGGGCACCAGCCGTCAGGCGCCTGTCGCCGGACGCCCGCCGCCGGACAACAGCCGACAGATAACCGATGACGAATAACAGATGACAGCTGACAGATTTCGAAATCTGTCAGCTGTCATCTGTTCGTCCACCCCGTTCGGCCCACCATCGCCCGCCAAGCTCCGCCCCCGCCCCGCATGCTGGGGCGGGAGGTGCGGGGGCCGAGGCGCCGAAAAACCCGGGAGTTCCCGAGCAAGCTGCGAGGACAGACGCCATGAAGCAGACCTCCGTGACCACCAACGCCCCCTGCTGGACGGAGCTGGGCACCTCCGACCCGCCCGCCGCCCTGGCCTTCTACACCGAGCTCTTCGGCTGGCAGGTGGACGACACGGCCCGCCCCGGGCACGGCGACTACGCCCAGATGCTGGTCGGGGGAGCCCCGGCCGCCGCCATCACCCCGCGCTACGCCCCGCAGCAGCCGATCGCCTGGACGGTCTGCATCGCGGTCGCCGATGCCGACGCCACCGCCGCGAGGGTCAAGGAGTCCGGCGGCCGGGTCCTGAAGGACCCCACCGACGTCTCCGACTTCGGCCGCTTCTCGGTGGCCGCCGACCCCTCCGGCGCGGTGCTCATCGTCTGGCAGGCCCGCGCCTTCCGGGGCGCCGGGGTGTTCAACGAGCCCGGCTCGCTCGGCTGGGTGGAACTGCTCACCCGTGACCCGGCCGGCGCGCTCGCCTTCTACCCGGAGGTCTTCGGCTGGTCCGTCGCCCCGTCCGAGCACTACCCCCAATGGGGCCTGGACGGACGGGACTTCGGCGGCATGCTGACGATGGACGACCGCTTCCCGCCCCAGGTGCCGCCGCACTGGCTGCCGTACTTCGCGGTCGCCGACGTCGACAACACCGTCGGTCGGGCGACGGCGCTCGGCGGGGACGTCCTGATGCCCGCCACCGGACTGCCGGGGGGACGACGGATCGCCGTGCTCCGCGACCCCCAGGGCGCCGCGTTCGGGGTCTACACCGCCGGCGCCGAGGGCTGACCGGCCCGCCGGGCGACGCGCGAGCGCCGCCACCCGGCCACGGCCACCAGCGCCGCCCCCGCCGTGACCAGCAGCGCCCCGAGCGGCACCACGTCGCCGATCCGGTCGTACCAGGTCAGCGTCCCGGGCGCGGTGAGCGGCAGTCGGACGGTCAGCGCGCCGGTGCTGCCGGTACCGAGCCGGGCGAGCTCCCGGCCCTGGGCGTCGAAGGCGGCCGAGACCCCGGTCAGCGAACCCTGCACGGCCGGCCGCCCGGTCTCGGCGGCCCGGATCGCCGCCAGTGAGACGTGCTGCTCGGGCGCCCAGGTGCGCTGGAAGGTCGAGGTCGAGGACTGGTAGACCAGCACCCGGGCGCCGTCCCGGGCGGCGGTGCGGGCCATGTCGGGGAAGGCCGACTCGAAGCAGATCAGTGCCCCGACGGGCAGCGGCGCGCCGGCCCGGTCGGTGGCGGGCAGGAGGTGGAAGGACGTGCCGGGCGCCCGGTTCTCGCCCGCCGCCCGGCTGACCCCGGCGATCCAGCCGAGCGCCGGCCGCAGCGGGATGTACTCGCCGAACGGCACCAGCCGGATCTTGCGGTAGCGGTCCACCACGCCGGCGGGGGAGACCAGTACAGCGTCCTTGGAGATCCGCCCGTCCGCCTTGCGCGCGTCCTCCCCGGCCACGACCTCGGCGCCGGTGGTCGCGGCGAGCCCGCGCAGCGTGTCCAGTGCGGCCGGGTCGCGGTCCAGGTCGGCGGTGGTGCTGCTCTCGCCCCACACGACCAGGTCCACCGGCTGTCCGACGAGTCCGGCCGTGATCCGCGCGCTCGCCTCGAACCGGGCCCTGGGGTCCTCCACGATGCCGGGCTGGACCAGTGCCACGGTCGCGGCCCCGTCCCTGGCGGGCGCCTCGCGCAGGGCGAACAGCAGCGGGCCGGAGGCCAGCACCAGCACGACGGAGCCGGCGGCGACGGCCCGCGGTCGCCGGTGCACCGCGGTCAGCGCGATCAGCACCCCGGTGTTCACCGCCGCCACCGCCGCACTGACCAGCCAGATCCCGCCGGCCGAGGCCAGGGCGAGGATCGCCGGGTGCCGCCACTGGGTGGCGCCGAGCAGCGCCCACGGGCCGCCGAGCGCGGGCCAGGACCGCGCGTACTCGGCGGTCACCCAGACCGCCGGGACGACCAGGAGCGCCAGGAGCGCCCGCCGGGCGGAGAGCCGGGGGTGCAGCAGCCGGTGCACGGTGTACCCGACGCCGCTCTGGAGCGCCCCGAGCAGCACCGCGAGCACCGGCAGCCCCGGCCCGATGGACGGGACCAGCCAGGACATCGCGGCGAGGATGAACCCCGCCCCGAACCACCAGCCGCGCACCGCCGCCTCCCGGCCCGACGGCGCCCGCTGCATCAGCAGCAGCCCGGGCACCAGCGCGATCCACGCCAGCCACGCCTGCCCGGGTTCGGGGAGGGCGAGCACCGGAACCGCTCCGGCCGCCAGCGCACCGACCCGCCCCCGGTACCGGTGCGGCGCGTGCGGCTCCCGCCCCTCGGTGGGGGTCGTGGTCGTCGTGGTCGGAGCAGGGCCGGTGGGAGCGGTGCGGCGCGACATGCCCCGTATTGTCCGCTCGGACCGCCCTCGGTGCCAGATGGCCGCACGCGAGGCCGACGCGGATCGGCGGGTCGGCGAATCATCGGAACAACTGGATCACCCCCGAAATCACCTGGGTGAGGAGATTGGCCACGGAAAGGAGGTTGACCGCGACTTTGATGCGCTCGTGGAGTTTCCCGTTCCCGGCCGTGCTGGTTTCGGTGTTCGTCGTCATGCTTCAAATCTGGTGTACCGGGACGTGTCGAATACGGGGCCGGGCAAAGCGTTACCGAGTGATACGTGGCGGGACCCGGCGGGACGGGAGTGGTGTAACGTTTTACGAGGGATTACGGAAAAAGGGGGCAATACGTGCAAAATGGTGGAGCGCTCGCCGACCTGACCATGCGGCTTCGCGAGCTGCACCTCAACGCCGGCGAGCCCAGCACCCGGCGGATCGCCGCCGGGACCGCCGGCGCGGTGAGCCACAGCACCGTCCACCAGGCGCTGACCGGCAAGCGCCTGCCCAGGTGGGGCGCGCTGGAGCTGATCGTGGAGGCGCTCGGGGGAGATCCGGAGGAGTTCCGCGCCGCCTGGAAGTCCGCTCGGCTCCAGGAGGACAGCCCGGAGGAACCCGCCGACCGGGCGATGCCCGCGGACAGTCGCCGCTATCGGCTGTCGGAAGGGACGGAAACGGGTCTGGGGAGGCAGCGCATTGCGTACCGCATCGCCGAGAGGATGCTCGACTCCGAAAATCCTCAAGAAGCTGCGAAATTCCTGAAGAAGGAATTCGAAGGAAACCCTCGGAGCCCGTTGACGGTGTTGTACCTGCGCGCTCTGGCCAAGTCGAATGACAGCGGGATCACAGCTGTTCTGAAGACGCTCCGGGGCGTGGACATGGAGTCGGCGGACGCGGCCGAAGCGGTCGCCGATTACCTGGAGGACCACCTCGGGGACGTCGAGGCGTCGCTCGGACACATGCTGAACGCCCTTCGGCTCGACCCCGGCAACGGGCTGTACGCCTGGTCCGTGGCGGGCTATCTCGACTACCTGAACCGTCCCGAGGAGGCTCTGCCGTACTACCGGCGGGGCGCCGAGCTATTCCCGACCGACAACCTCTGCGTGGCCGGCTGTGCCAGGGCGTTGGTCAAGGCCGGCCGGTTCGCCGAGGCCGAGCGGGTCGCCCGGTCGTCGGGCAGCGACGACATCGAGGTCAAGGAGTGGCTTGCCCAGGCCCTGGCACTCCAAGGGAAGTTCGACGAGGCGGAGCAGGAGCTGCGCCCGTTGACGGACCGGGCGTACATCGCGCAGATCCTGGTCCGGATTCTGCTGACCGCCGAGAGGTACGACGACGCGCTGAAGCTGGTGGAACGACGCGTCGACGACGACCACGTCGGTCTCGCCTTCCAGGCCACCTACCTGGACGTCCTGATCGCGGCCGGCCGGGCCGAGGAGGCCGACCGCTGGCGGGCCCGCCTCGAAGCGCAGTGGTGGGAACGCGAAGGCCGCCGGTCCTGACACCGGCGGCCTCCGCTCAGCGGGGCGTCAGTCCTCGCCGCCCTCCAGGTCACCCTCGGTCTCCAGGAACGCGGCCTGCAGCTGCTCGATCAGCTGCGGGTCCGGCTGCTCCCACAGCCCGCGGCTCGCCGCCTCCAGCAGCCGCTCGCTGATCCCGTGCAGCGCCCACGGGTTGGCGCCCGCGAGGAACTCCCGGTTGACCGGGTCGAGGACGTACTCCTGGGTCAGCTTCTCGTACATCCAGTCCGCGACCACGCCCGTGGTGGCGTCGTAGCCGAACAGGTAGTCCACCGTCGCGGCCATCTCGAAGGCGCCCTTGTAGCCGTGGCGGCGCATCGCCTCGATCCAGCGCGGGTTGACCACCCGGGCGCGGAAGACGCGGGCGGCCTCCTCGGTCAGGGTGCGGGTGCGGACCGTCTCCGGGCGGGTCGAGTCGCCGATGTAGGCGGTCGGCGCCTTGCCGGTGAGGGTGCGCACGGTGGCCACCATGCCGCCGTGGTACTGGAAGTAGTCGTCCGAGTCGGCGATGTCGTGCTCGCGGGTGTCGGTGTTCTTCGCGGCGACGGTGATCCGCTTGTACGCGGTCTCCATCTCCTCGCGCGCCGGGCGCCCGTCCAGCCCGCGGCCGTACGCGTAGCCGCCCCAGACCGTGTACACCTCGGCCAGGTCGGCGTCGGTGCGCCAGTCCCGGCTGTCGATCAGCTGCAGCAGGCCCGCCCCGTACGTGCCCGGGCGGGAGCCGAAGACCCGGACGGTGGCCTTGCGCTCGTCGCCGTGGACGGCGAGGTCGGCCTGGACGTGGGCGCGCACGTAGTTCGACTCGGGGGACTCCTCCTGGGCGGCGGCCAGGCGCACCGCGTCGTCCAGCAGGGCGACGACGTGCGGGAAGGCGTCCCGGAAGAAGCCGGAGATGCGCAGCGTGACGTCGATGCGCGGACGGCCCAGCTCCTCCAGCGGGATCGGCTCCAGGCCGGTGACCCGGCGCGAGGCGTCGTCCCAGACCGGGCGCACGCCGAGCAGGGCGAAGGCCTCGGCGATGTCGTCGCCGGCCGTGCGCATCGCGCTGGTGCCCCAGAGCGAGAGCCCGACCGAGGGCGGGTAGGCGCCGTCGTTGTCGGCGGTGTACCGCTCGACCAGCGAGGTGGCGAGGGCCTGGCCGGTCTCCCAGGCGAGCTTGCTGGGGACGGCCTTCGGGTCGACGGAGTAGAAGTTGCGGCCGGTCGGCAGCACGTTGACCAGGCCGCGCAGCGGCGAGCCGGACGGGCCGGCCGGGACGAAGCCGCCCTGGAGCGCGTGCAGCACGGCGTCCAGCTCGTCGGTGGTGGCGGACAGCCGCGGCACCACCTGGGTGGCGGCGAAGTCCAGCACCTGGCGGACGGCCTCCTGGACGGTCTCCGGCAGCTCGGCGGTGACCTTCTCGACCGCCTCGGGCGCCCAGTCCTCCGCCTCCATGGCCTCGACCAGGGCGCGCGCCTTGGCCTCGGCCGCGTCGGTGGCACCGAGGGTGAGCGCCGCCTCGTCCAGGCCGAGCGCCTCGCGCAGACCGGGCAGGGCGCTGACGCCGCCCCAGATCTGCCGGGCGCGCAGGATGGCGAGCACGATGTTGACCCGGTCGGTGCCGGCCGGAGCCTGGCCGAGGACGTGCAGACCGTCGCGGATCTGGGCGTCCTTGACCTCGCAGAGCCAGCCGTCGACGTGCAGCAGGAAGTCGTCGAAGCCGTCGTCCTCCGGGCGCTCGTCCAGGCCGAGGTCGTGGTCGAGCTTGGCGGCCTGGATCAGGGTCCAGATCTGGGCGCGGATCGCCGGCAGCTTGGCCGGGTCCATCGCGGCGATGTTGGAGTGCTCGTCCAGCAGCTGCTCCAGGCGCGCGATGTCGCCGTAGGAGTCGGCGCGGGCCATCGGCGGGACGAGGTGGTCGACGAGCGTGGCGTGGGCGCGGCGCTTGGCCTGGGTGCCCTCGCCCGGGTCGTTGACCAGGAAGGGGTAGACCAGCGGCAGGTCGCCGAGGACGGCGTCCGGGCCGCACTCGGCGGACAGCGCGGCGGTCTTGCCGGGCAGCCACTCCAGGTTGCCGTGCTTGCCGAGGTGGATCACCGCGTGGGCGCCGAAGCCGCCGTCCTCCTGGGCGGCCTCGATCCAGCGGTAGGCGGCCAGGTAGTGGTGGCTCGGCGGCAGGTCGGGGTCGTGGTAGATGGCGACCGGGTTCTCGCCGAAGCCGCGCGGCGGCTGGATCAGCACGAGCAGGTTCCCGGAGCGGATCGCGGCCAGCACGATGTCGCCGTCCGGGTTCTGCGAGCGGTCGACGTACAGCTCGCCGGGGGCCGGGCCCCAGTGCTCCTCGACCTGCTCGCGCAGGCCCTGCGGGAGGGTGGCGTACCAGCGGCGGTAGTCGGCCGCGGGGATGCGCACCGGGTTGCGGGCCAGCTGGTCCTCGGTGAGCCAGTCCTGGTCGTAGCCGCCGGCCGCGATCAGGGCGTGGATCAGCGCGTCGCCCTCGTGGCCGCCCTCGCCGTCGTCGAACGAGGGGAGGTCGTTCCCGAGGTCCATGCCCTCCGCGCGCAGCCGCTCCAGCAGCCGCACCGCACTGGCCGGGGTGTCCAGGCCGACGGCGTTGCCGACCCGGGCGTGCTTGGTCGGGTACGCGGACAGCACCAGGGCGAGGCGGCGCTCGGCGGCCGGAACGTGCCGAAGCCGGGCGTGCTTGACGGCGGTGCCGGCGACCCGGGCGGCGCGCTCCGGGTCGGCGGCGTAGACGGTGAGGCCGTCCTCGTCCAGCTCCTTGAAGGAGAACGGGACGCTGATCAGGCGGCCGTCGAACTCCGGCACGGCGATCTGGGTGGCGGTGTCCAGCGGGGACAGGCCGTCGTCGCTGGCCTCCCACTGGGCGCGCGACCAGGTGAGGCAGAGCGCCTGGAGGATCGGGCGGTCGAGGGCGGCCAGCGCGCCCGCGTCCCAGGCCTCCTCGTCCCCGCCGGCCTGGGCGTCGGCCGGGCGGGTGCCGCCGGCGGCGAGCACGGTGGTGACGATCGCGTCGGCCTCGCCGAGCGCGGCCAGCAGCTCCGGCTCGGCGCCGCGCAGCGAGGCGCAGTAGTAGGCCTTGGCCCGGGCTCCCTGGTCCTCGACGGCCCGGCAGAGCGTCTCCACGAAGGCGGTGTTGCCGCTCATGTGGTGGGCGCGGTAGTAGAGCACCGCGACGGTCGGGCCCTCGGTCGTACGGGCTTCGCGCTCCAGCGGGCCCCAGGCCGGGGCGGAGGCGGGCGGGGCGAAGCCGTGGCCGGTCAGCAGCACGGTGTCGGAGAGGAAGGCGCCCAGCTCGGCGAGGTTGGCCGCGCCGCCGTGGGCCAGGTAGGCGTGCGCCTCGGCGGCGATGCCGGCCGGGACGGTGGACAGCTCCATCAGCTGGGCGTCGGGGGCCTGCTCACCCGTCAGGACGATGACCGGGCGGGGGCCGGCCAGCAGCGTGTCCAGGCCCTCCTGCCAGGCGCGGCGCCCGCCGAGCAGGCGGACCACGACGAGCTCGGTGCCCTCCAGCAGCGCGGGCAGGTCCTCGGGGGTGAGTCGGGCCGGGTTGCCGAGCCGGTAGCGCACCGGGCCCTCGGAAGCGCGGGCGCTGAGCAGGTCGGTGTCGGACGTCGACAGCAGCAGGATCATATGAAGGCCCTCCCGGCCTCGTCGGTGGCCAGGGCGGCCGGGATCTGGGCCGGGTCGGCCGCAGCGGTGGCCGGAGCGGCCGCGCGGTCGACCGGGGTGGTCGTGGCGGCGGCCGGAACGGCCGTGATGGCGGCCGGGGACGCGGGCGCGGGCATGCGACAGCGCTGGAACATGTCTGCCTTCCTCGGGGTCCGCGCCCCGGGCCGGTGGAGGACGGCAGGAGTTCCTGGCTCCCGCGGCCGACCGGTCTACCGGTGAACCGCGGTCACAGTGGCGGGACCGCACCGGGTTCGCACCGGTTTCCTCCCCTGCGCCGTCGCTGGCGTGTGGGCGGCCCGCTGGGACCGCCCGTCAGCATCGTACGGGGTACGGCTGACCTGGGGGAGAGTGAGCTTTCGGACGTTCGGGCATGCGAGGCGACGACGAGGCGGGGGTGAAGCGGGGCCGAAGCGGGGCCGAAGCGGGGCCGAAGCGGGGCCGAAGCGCGACGAGGCGGGGCCGAGGCGGGGGGGCGTAGCGGGGCCGAAGCGGGAGGCGAGGCCGGTGGTGAAGCCGATGAGGTGGTCGGCGTGCGGCCGGGGTGCGGCCCGGGTGTGATGCAGCGGACGGAGGCAAGCGATCGGATCATCTGTATGCTCGCCGCCATGCCACCGACACCCGACGCCACCGCGCCGGGCGCCGCAGGACCCGACCGGGAGGTGCCCGACCGGGGGCGTGCGGACGCCTGCCCCGGAGCGCTTCGTCTGCATACGGCCGACGACGGCGCCCTCGCCCGGATCCGCCTGCCCGGCGGGCTGCTGACGGACCGTCAGGCCCTCGCGCTGGCCGAGGCGGCCGAGGCCCTCGGCGACGGTGAGCTGGAGACCACCTCGCGCGGCAACGTCCAGCTGCGCGGCCTGGCCCCGCACTGCGCGGCCGAGCTCGCCGACCGCCTGCGCGCCGTCGGACTGCTGCCCTCGGACACCCACGAGCGGGTCCGCAACATCGTCGCCTCGCCGGCGGCCGGACTGGACGCCGCGGGCGGCCCCGGCAGAGCCGATGTACAGGCCTGGGTGCGGGAGTTGGACGCACGACTGTGCGCGAGCGACTGGGCGGCCGGGCTCTCCGGCAAGTTCCTGTTCGCGCTGGACGACGGGCGGGGCGACGTCGCCGCGCTCGACGCCGATGTGACATTGATCGCAGGCCCGGACGGCACCCGGCTGCTGCGCCTCGGGCGCGCCGACCGCGGACACCCGGTCGAGGCCGGGCAGGAGGTGACGGCCGTGCTGGAAGCGGCCCGCTCCTTCCTGGCGGTGCTGCGGACCAACGGGCGCAAGGCCTGGCACCTGCGCGAGGTCCCCGACCTGCTGCCGGCCGGCCCGGTGCCGCTGCCCGCCTTCGCCGGTGCCGCGCCCGCCGTCGGCGCGCTGCCCGGCGGGCTCTCGGTGGGACTGCGCTTCGGCCGGGCGGGCGCCGGACAGTGGCGGGCGCTGGTCGCCGCCTCGGCCGGCGAACTGCGACTGACCCCCTGGCGCGGAGCGGTGCTGCCCGGGGCTCCGGCCGACCGGCTGCCGGCGCTCGCCGCGGCCGGCTTCCGCACCGAGCCCGGCTCGGCCTGGGAGCGGGCCACCGCCTGCACCGGGCTGCCGGGCTGCGCCAAGTCGCTGGCCGACGTCCGCTCGGACGCGGCCCGGGCATTGGACTCCGGCGCCGCTGCGGCAGTCGGTGCCGCGTTGGACTCCGGTGCCGCGTTGGCCGCCGGCGCCGCTGCGGGAGCGGGTCTCGCGGTGGGGGCCGGTGCCGGGCCCGCAGGTGTGCTGCCCGTCCACTGGTCGGGCTGTGAACGGCGCTGCGGCCACCCGGCCGGGCGCTGGGTGGACGTGCTCGCCACAGGGCGCGGCTACCGGGTGACGGTGAACGCCGCGGGAGCCGGTGCGACGGCTGCCGGTGCGGTGGACGTCAAGGACGCGACGGGCGTCGACGTGACGAACGAGGAGATGGCCGAGGCGGTCGCCGAGGCCAGGAGGACCACGAAGTGATCGAGTACGAGAAGGACGGCGCGTCCATCTACCGCCAGTCCTTTGCCACCATCCGCGCGGAGGCCGATCTGGCCGCCCTTCCGGCGGACGTCTCCCAGGTCGCGGTGCGGATGATCCACGCCTGCGGGATGGTCGACCTGGTCGAGGACCTGGTGTACTCGCCCGGTGTGGTCGCCTCCGCGCGCGCCGCGCTGCACGCCGGTGCGCCCATCCTCTGCGACGTCAACATGGTCGCGAGCGGCGTCACCCGCAAGCGGCTGCCCGCCGACAACGAGGTGATCTGCACCCTCACCGACCCGTCGGTGCCCGAACTCGCCCGGAAGATGGGCAACACCCGCAGCGCCGCGGCCATGGAGCTGTGGCTGCCCCGGCTGGAGGGCGCGGTGGTCGCCGTCGGCAACGCGCCGACCTCGCTGTTCCGGCTGCTGGAGATGATCGAGGCGGGCGCACCGCGACCGGCCGCGGTGATCGGCGTTCCGGTCGGCTTCATCGGCGCCGCCGAGTCCAAGCAGGCCCTGGCCGAGCACCCGTCCGGCCTGGAGCACCTGGTGGTGCGCGGCCGGCGCGGCGGCAGCGCGATGGCCGCCGCCGCCGTCAACGCGATTGCGAGCGAAGAAGAGTGACGGAGCATCAGAACCCCACGGGCCGGCTGTACGGCGTCGGGCTCGGCCCGGGCGACCCGTCGCTGGTGACCGTCCGGGCCGCCGAGCTCATCGGCAAGGCCGACGTGGTGGCCTACCACAGCGCCCGGCACGGGCGGTCCATCGCGCGCTCGATCGCCGAACGGTACCTGACGGGCGGTCAGATCGAGGAGAAGCTGGTCTACCCGCTCACCGTCGAGACCACCGACCACCCGGGCGGCTACCGCGGCGCGCTGGACGACTTCTACGAGGAGGCCGCCGCCCGGCTGGCCGCCCACCTGGACGCCGGGCGCGACGTGGTGGTCCTCGCCGAGGGCGACCCGCTCTTCTACGGCTCCTACCAGCACATGCACAAGCGGCTCGCGCACCGCTACCCGACCGAGGTGGTGCCGGGCGTGACCTCGCTCAGCGCGGCCGCCGCCCGGCTCGGACAGCCGCTGACCGAGGCCGAGGAGACGCTCACCGTCATCCCCGGCACGCTGCCCGAGGAGGAGCTGACGGCGCGGATCGCGGCCGCCGACTCTGCCGTGATCATGAAGCTGGGGCGCACCTTCCCGACCGTCCGCCGGGCCCTGGAGCGGGCCGGGCGGCTGGCGGACGCGCAGTACGTGGAGCGGGCCTTCATGGCGGGGGAGCGGGTCGCGCCGCTCGCCGAGGTCGAGGACGGGACGGTGCCGTACTTCTCGGTCGCGGTGCTGCCGAGCAAGGTCGCTCCGCTGGAGCCGGAGATCCGGCTGTCGGACGGCGTCGGCAGTGTGACCGTGGTCGGCACCGGGCCGGCCGGACCGCTCTGGCTGACCGCCGAGGCGCGCGGCGCGCTGTCCGAGGCCACCGACCTGGTCGGCTACACCACCTACCTGGACCGGGTGCCGGAACGGCCGGGGCAGCGGCGGCACGGCTCGGACAACAAGGTGGAGTCGGAGCGCGCCGAGTACGCCCTGGACCTCGCCCGGCGCGGCCACCGCGTCGCGGTGGTCTCCTCGGGCGACCCGGGGGTGTTCGCGATGGCCACCGCGGTGCTGGAGGTCGCCTGCGAGGAGGCGTACCGGGACGTCCCGGTGCGGGTGCTCCCGGGGATGACCGCCGCCCATGCGGCCGCCTCCCGGGTCGGCGCCCCGCTCGGGCACGACTACGCGACGATCTCGCTCTCGGACCGGCTCAAGCCCTGGGACGTGGTGGCGAAGCGGCTGCGCGCCGCCGCCGGGGCGGACCTGGTGCTCGCGCTGTACAACCCGGGCTCGAAGTCCCGGACCACCCAGGTCGGTCTCGCCCGGGACCTGCTGCTGGAGTACCGGGCGCCGGAGACCCCGGTGGTGATGGCCCGCGACGTCGGCGGCCCGACCGAGCGGGTGCGGATCGTCCGGCTGGGCGAGCTGGACCCGGCGCTGGTCGACATGCGGACCGTCCTGCTGATCGGCTCCTCGCAGACCCGGGCGGTCGAGCGGGGCGGCGGCGTGGAGGTCGTCTGGACGCCGCGGCGGTACCCGGAGGAGTGACGGGCGACGGATGACAGCGAACAGATTTCATCATCTGTTCGCTGTCATCCGTCAGCTGTCATCCGCCATCCGTCGACTGTCGGCCGTCACCCGTTGGCGGCCGTTCGCCGGACCCCGGCCGCTACCGGGTCGGCTTGGTGAGCAGCAGCTCCGTGTTGTGGTCCCCGTCCGTGCCCAGCAGTGCCGTCGGCCGGCCGTTCGGGTCGTTGTACGACAGCTCGCGGTAGAGCGCCGCGAGGTTGGCGTCCGAGGTGCTGCCGAAGTCCGTCCCGTACGGTGCGGAGGACTCGATCAGCGTGGTGAACAGCGAGAGCGTGCCGTCCCCGTTGTCCGCGATCTCGATGATCCGCCCGTGCTGCGGGTAGTCGATGTGCGAGGCGGTGTTGATCTCCCAGAACGCCCGCTCCGGCACCGCGTGGCCGTGCGGCGTGATCTTGTTCATGTGGGTGTGCCCGTTCACCCACGCGACCACGTTCGGGTAGCGCTGGAGCAGCGCCACCAGCTCGTTGCCGTCGTGCCGCCCCTCGAAGATGTTGCGCGGGTCCGGCAGCAGGTTGCCCATCGTGCCGCTGGTGTGGTGGCTGAAGACGAGGACCAGCTCGTCCGTGCTCCCACCGGTCACCTTGCGCCCGTCGGCGTCGTACCAGTGTCCGCTGTGCGCCTTCAACTGCTGCTCCAGCCAGCGCAGTTGCGCGGTGCCCAGCGAACCGTCGGCGAACCCGGCCTGGTTGGTGGTGTCCAGGCTGATGCCGACCACCTTCTCCGAGATGCGGAAGGTGTAGTAGAGCTTGCCGCTGTTGGCCATGTCCGAGGTGAAGCCGTGCCCGTACGGGCCCGCGCCGGTGACCGCCGGGTTCAGGTGGGCCTTGGCGAACTCCTTGAGCGTGAACGGCCGGCGGCGATCGTCCGGGGTGATCCTGCGCACCAGGTCACCGCTGGCGATCAGCTTCGCGAGCAGCAGCACGGCGCCCGCCGGGTCGCGGCGCAGCGAGTCCATCAGCTGGGCGGCCGTGGCGTCGTCGCAGCCCTCCAGCTTGTACTGGCCGGCGTACAGGTCGTTCAGCAGCCCGAGGTCCGGCAGCGAGCCCTCGATGCTGTCGTCGTGGTTGCCGACCGTGGTGTACCAGGGCGTGCGCAGGCCGGGCGCGTCGAAGGGGCGGCCGGCGGCGGACAGGAAGCCGGGTATCTGCGGGAAGCCCTTCGCCTTGTAGCCGTCGCTGTAGGAGAGTTCGGGGTTCCAGTAGGCGGCGTTGCCGGAGTTCTGCACTCCTTCGTAGCGGTTCGGGTCACCGGTGTTCTGGGCCAGCCGGCCGCCGCCCATGACCTTGAGGTACCAGTCGAGTTCGGCGAGCTCGTGGTTGTCGGTGTTGTCGCCGGTGGCCATCACCATGCTGAACGGCATCCCGGTGTAGGGGCCGCCGGCGAGCGAGTTGACCCGCTCGACGAGGGCCGAGACACCGCGGGCGTTCAGGGCCTCCTGCGGCCGGTAGGCGCTGCCGTTGAGCTTGGCCAGGTACTCGAAGCGCACCGGGGACTCGGTGTCCACCAGGTGCAGGTCGCTGAACTGGACGAAGCTGGCGAGGCCGGTCCGGCGGTCGTCCCGTCCGGTGGTCGCCGACGCCAGGTCGCCGCGCACCATCAGCGGCCAGCCCGGTCCGGCCGTCAGCCGCTTGTAGCCACCGGTGCCGACCGGGGTGGCCACCTGCTCCAGCGTGGTCCCGGTGATCCTGATCGCCCGCTCGGCCGTCGTCGCGAGCGCCCGGTCGCGCGCCGCGGCCGAGGCGAACTGCGCGCCGCCCAGCGACAAGGCCGACCAGGCGGCGGCCACCGACGTACCGGTGAGGAACGTACGCCGACTCATCCCTGCCACAAAAACCCCCACATGCTGATGGCCCGGCGGGGCGCTTCGACCCCGGCCGGGCCCACGTCTGTCATGAACCCGCTTCTGGCGGACCGCCAGATTACTCACTGGTAGGCACGGTGGGCGAGGCCCGTGCGGAGAACTCTTCGGGAACGCGGGGCAGCGGCCCCGTGCGGCTCGTGCTCGGGATTCCTCCGCACCGCGCGGGACGCGGGTGCCGCCACCCCGGTCGGGTCCCACCCGGCCCGGTGGGGGAAAATCGGCGGCGGCGGCCGGTGTGGCCGCCGGAGCGGAGCAGGACGGCGCGGGCGCCGTCGGAAACGGGGCGCAGGTGGCCGCAGCGGGAGCCGAGGCGGGAGCCGGAGCAGGAGGCCGGGCCGGCCAGCTGAAGAGCAGCGGCCTGCGGCCCGGCTGGACGACGGGGGCCTGCGCCACCGCGGCCACCAAGGCGGCGTACACCGCGCTGCTCACCGGCGAGTTCCCGGACCCGGTGGTCATCACCCTGCCCAAGGGTCAGCAGCCCGCCTTCGCCCTCGCCGCCGAGGAACTGACCGCTGCCGAGGAACTGACCGTCGCCGAGGAGTCGGCCGCCGCCGGAGAGCCGGCCACGGCCGAGGAGTCGGCTGCCGCCGCGAACCCCGTCGCCGGAGAGCCGGCCGGTGCGCCCGACAAGCCCGACAGGCCCGGTGCGCCCGGCCCCGACCGGCGCATCGCCGCCATGGCCGGGGTGGTCAAGGACGCGGGCGACGACCCCGACGTCACCCATGGCGCACTGATCCGCTCGACCGTACGGCCCGGCGCGCCCGGCACCGGGGTGGTGTTCCGGGCCGGTCCCGGGGTGGGGACGGTCACCAAGGCCGGCCTGCCGCTGCCGGTCGGCGAGCCCGCCATCAACCCGGTGCCCCGGCAGATGATCCGGGACGCGGTAGCCGAGGTGGCCGCCGCCCGCGGGGGCAGCGGGGACGTGGTGGTGGAGATCTCGGTCGACCACGGCGAGGAGATCGCCCGTTCCACCTGGAACCCCCGGCTCGGCATCCTCGGCGGTCTGTCCATCCTCGGCACGACCGGGGTGGTCGTCCCCTACTCGTGTTCGGCCTGGATCGACTCGATCCGCCGCGGGGTGGACGTGGCCCGGGCGGCGGGGCGCACCCACGTGGCCGGCTGCACCGGGTCGACCTCGGAGAAGGTCGCGGTGGCGGAGCACGGGCTGCCGGAGGACGCGCTGCTGGACATGGGCGATTTCGCCGGCGCCGTGCTCAAGTACCTCAAGCGCCACCCGGTGCCCCGGCTGACCATCGCGGGCGGCTTCGCCAAGCTGTCCAAGCTCGCGGCCGGCCACCTCGACCTCCACTCGGCGCGCTCCCAGGTGGACAAGGGGTACTTGGCCGAACTGGCCCGTCGGGGCGGGGCCGACGAGGTGCTGGCCGGGGCGGTCGCGGGCGCCAACACCGCACTGGAAGCGGTGCAGTTGTGCCGGGCGGCCGGGGTGCCGCTCGGGGATCTGGTCGCCGAGGCGGCCCGGGCGACGGCGCTCGGCGTGCTGCTGGGCTCGCCGGTCGCGGTGGACGTCATCTGCATCGACCGCGCGGGCACCGTCGTCGGCCGGGCGGAGCCGCTCGGGCCGTGACCCTGCCCGCCCGTCGCGCGGCCTGCCCGTGAGGTCGTCGGGTCGTGGCCTCGTGGGGCCGTGGCCTCGTCGGGCCGTGGCCTCGTGGGGCCGTGACACTGTCACGAGTGTCACGACGGCGTGACAACCTCACCTGGTGATGTGAAGAACTGACGTCCATACGGGGCGAGAAACGGACAAATGGAGTACCACGCCGGGCCCCAGTTCTGTCGCCATCTCAACCATGAGATATCGTCTGGCGAGTGACAGGCGACTACCTCACCCGTATCGGCACCCTCATCCGTACCGCGCGCCAGCACCGCGGCTGGTCCCAGGCGCAGCTCGGAGAGGCCCTCGGAACCAGCCAGAGCGCGGTCAACCGCATCGAACAGGGCAAGCAGAACGTCAGCCTTGAGATGATCGCCCGCATCGGCGAAGCCCTCGACAGCGAGATCGTCTCCCTCGGCTACTCCGGCCCGATGCACCTGCGCGTCGCCGGCGGCACCCGGCTCTCCGGTGCGATCGACGTCCGCAGCAGCAAGAACGCCTGCGTGGCGATCCTCTGCGCCTCGCTGCTGACCACCGGCCGCACCACGATCCGCAGCGTCGCGCGGATCGAGGAGGTCTACCGCATCCTCGAGGTGCTCACCAGCATCGGCGTCAAGAGCCGCTGGATCAACGAGGGCCGCGACCTCGAACTCACCCCGCCCGCCGAGCTGGACCTCGCGGCGATGGACGTCGAGGCGGCCCGCCGCACCCGCAGCGTGCTGATGTTCCTCGGCCCGCTGATGCACCGCGCCCAGCACTTCGCCATCCCGTACGCGGGTGGCTGCGACCTCGGCACCCGCACCGTGCAGCCGCACCTGACCGCGCTGCGCCGCTTCGGCCTGGAGGTCGCCACCACCGGCGGCGCCTACCACGCCTCGGTCGAGCCGGGTGCCCCGATGGACCGCCCGATCGTGCTGACCGAGCGCGGGGACACGGTCACCGAGAACGCCCTGCTGGCCGCCGCCCGGCACGACGGCGTCAGCGTCATCCGCAACGCCTCGCCCAACTACATGGTCCAGGACCTCTGCTTCTTCCTGGAGAAGCTGGGCGTGAGGATCGAGGGCATCGGCACCACCACCCTCACCGTGCACGGCGTCCCGCAGATCACCTGCGACGTCGACTACACCCCGGCCGAGGACCCGGTGGAGGCGATGAGCCTGCTGGCCGCCGCCGTCGTCACCTCCTCCGAGCTGACCGTCCGCCGGGTGCCGATCGAGTTCCTGGAGATCGAGCTCGCCGTGCTGGAGGGCATGGGTCTCGACTACGACCGCACCCCCGAGTACCGGGCCCACAACGGTCACACCCGGCTGGTCGACCTCACCGTGCGCCCGTCCAAGCTGACCGCGCCGATCGACACCATCCACCCGATGCCGTTCCCCGGCATCAACATCGACAACGTGCCGTTCTTCGCCGCCATCGCCGCGGCCGCGCACGGCGCCACGATGATCCACGACTGGGTGTACGACAACCGCGCGATCTACCTGACCGAGCTGACCCGCCTCGGCGCCGACGTCAAGCTCCTCGACCCGCACCGGGTGCTGGTCCAGGGGCCGACCCGGTGGCGCGCCGCCGAGATGATGTGCCCGCCGGCCCTGCGCCCCGCCGTGGTCATCCTGCTCGCCATGCTCGCCGCCAAGGGCACCTCGGTGCTGCGCAACGTCTACGTCATCAACCGCGGCTACGAGGACCTCGCCGAGCGCCTCAACTCCATCGGCGCCCAGATCGAGACGTTCCGCGACATCTGAGAAATCTGACGGAACGTCATGCCGCTGACCGGCCTCACCCGTTGAGGCCGGTCAGCAGCACGGCGACCTCCAGTCCGGTGTCCAGGTAGTCCACGAACACCGGGTTGTTCAGTGCCCAGGGCGAGCGCCGTTCCCGGACCAGCCGGACCGCCTCGCCGCTCTCGTGGCCGAGGCCGATGAGCGCCTGCGCCACCACCAGGCCCGAGCGGTTGTACCCCGAGTGGCAGCGCACCAGCGTCCGCCGGCCCCGGCGGACGGCCGACTCGGTGAGCCCGGCCGCCTCCTGGACGGCGAGCAGCTGACCGGGGGAGAGCGGGGCGTCGGGCACCTCCCGGACGACGTGCTCCACTCCCGGTGCCGGACCGTGCCCGGAACGGGTGAACAGGCTGACCACCAGGTCGAACTCGGCCCGTACGATCGCGAGTTCCAGTTCGCCGCCGGGCCGGGTGAAGTAGTGCCCGCCCATCCAGAGCCCGGGGACGATCTCGTTCCAGGGCTCGGACGGCCCGGGGGTGTCGCGTTCCTTCTGACGGGTCCGCACGCTCTGCTCGCTCCCTCGTCGTCCGGCCGCGTCCGGCGCCGCGTCCGGTGCTACTCGCCGGTGGTGCCGTCGAGGTGCTCGCGGAGCAGATCGGCGTGGCCGTTGTGGCGGGCGTACTCCTCGATCATGTGGGTGAGGATCCAGCGGAGCGAGAAGACCTCGTCGCCGTAGTGGCCCAGGACGTCCAACGACTCGGCGGCGGAAACGAGTTCCCGGGCGCGGTCGCACTCCCGGCGCCAGATCGCGAAGGCCTCGTCGGGGTCGGCGGTGTCGGCGTCGAACTCGGCGAAGGACCCGTCCGGGTGCTTCCAGAATCCCGGCAGGCCCTCGTCGTTGAGGACGTTGCGGAACCAGCCGCGCTCCACCTCGGCGAGGTGGCGGACCAGCCCGAGCAGGGAGAGCCCGGACGGTTCCAGCACCCGGGCGCGGAGCTGCTCCGCGGTGAGGCCCGCGCACTTCATCGCGAGGGTGTCGCGCTGGTAGTCCAGGAAGCCCGCCAGAGTGGCGCGTTCGTCGGCGGTGCGGGGAGTCTGCGTGCGCTGATCATCGGTCATCGGGCCATCCTTCCCGACGTCCGCCGGGGCCGCCCCGCAATTTCCGCGGGACGACCGGGCGAGCGGGCACCAGCGCGACGGCGAGCGGGTACCAGCGCGACGGTGAGCAGCCGCAGCGCCCGGGCCGGCTGGTGCCCGGGCCGTCCAGCGCCCGGGCCGGCTAGCCCAGGTGCTCCAGCCAGCGCAGTGCGCCGGGGACGTCCGGTGCGACCGGGACGCCTTCCGTGACCGGCGGGCGTTCCACGATGATGACGGGCAGGCCGAGTCCGCGCGCGGCGGCCAGCTTGGGGGCGGTCGCGGCGCCGCCGCTGTCCTTGGTGACCAGGACGTCGATGTCGTGTCCGCGCAGCAGTGCCTCTTCGCCGTGGATCGTGAACGGCCCCCGGTCCAGCAGGACTTCGAACGAGGGCGGTACCGGGGGCTCGGGCGGGTCCACCGAGCGGGCGAGGAAGTGGACCCCGTCCAGGTGGGCGAAGGCGCCGACGCCCTGTCGGCCGACGGTGAGGAAGACCCGTTCCCCGCGCCGGGGCAGCAGGTCGGCCGCCGCGGCGAGGGAGGGGACGGGGAGCCAGCGGTCGCCGTCGACGCGGGTGAAGCCGGGGCGGCGCAGCACCAGCAGCGGGACCGCGGTGGCGGCGGCCGCGAGGGCGGCGTTCCGGGAGATGCCGGCGGCGAACGGGTGGGTGGCGTCCACCACCGCGTCCACCTGCTCGGTGCGCAGCCAGTCGGCCAGACCCTCCGGTCCGCCGAAGCCGCCGATCCGCACCTCCCCGGCGGGCAGCCGCGGCTGGGCGACCCGGCCGGCCAGCGAGCTGGTGACCCGGTGCGCGGTCGGGGCCAGCTCGGCGGCCAGTGCCCGCCCTTCGGTGGTGCCGCCGAGGATCAGGACGTGCCGCATCACGCCCCGCAGGGCTCGTGCGGGCGCTCGCGGTCCGCCGAGTAGAGGTGGCTGTCGCGGAACTGCTCGGCGGCCAGCGTGCGGCCGACGAGGATGACGGCGGTGCGGACCACACCCGCCGCCTTGACCTGCTCGGCGATGTCGCCGACGGTGCCGCGCAGCACCAGCTCGTCGGGGCGGCTGGCCATCGCGACCACGGCGGCCGGGCAGTCCGCGCCGTAGTGGGGGAGCAGCTGCTCGACCACGTCGTCCACGTAGCCGGCGGCCAGGTGCAGCACCAGCAGGGCGCCGCTGCGGCCGAGGGTGGCGAGGTCCTCGCCCTCGGGCATCGGGGTGGCGCGCTTGGCGATCCGGGTGAGGATGACGGTCTGGCCGACGGTCGGGACGGTCAGCTCCCGCTTCAGCGCGGCCGCGGCGGCGGCGAAGGCGGGCACGCCGGGGACCACCTCGTACGGCACGCCGGCCGCGTCCAGGCGGCGCATCTGCTCGGCGACGGCGGAGAAGACGGACGGGTCGCCGGAGTGCAGCCGGGCCACGTCCTGGCCGGCCCGGTGGGCGGCGACCAGCTCGGCGGTGATCTGGTCCAGGTTGAGCTGGGCGGTGTCGATCAGGCGGGCGCCGGGCGGGCACTCGTCCAGCAGCTCGCGCGGGACGAGGCTGCCCGCGTACAGGCAGACCTCGGCGCGGGCCAGGATGCGCTGGCCGCGCAGGGTGATCAGATCGGCGGCGCCCGGGCCGGCTCCGATGAAGTGGACGGTCACGAGGCGTTCTCCTGAGGGGTTTCGGGCTTGACTGCGGACCACTGGGTGACCGGCATGGCCTGGCGCCACCCGGTGAAGCCGCCCACCGGGACGGCGTGGGCGACGGCGAGTTTGACGAGCTCCCCGCCGTGGCGCCGGTACCACTCGGTGAGCAGCGCCTCGGACTCCAGTGTCACGGTGTTGGCGACGATCCGGCCGCCCGGGCGCAGCGCGGCCCAGCAGGCGTCCAGCAGGCCGGGCGCGGTGAGGCCGCCGCCGATGAACACGGCGTCAGGGGTGGGGAGTTCGGCGAGAGCGGCGGGGGCGGGGCCGGTCGCCACGCGGAGCCGGGGCACCCCGAGTGCGGCGGCGTTGCGGACGATCCGCTCGGCCCGCGCCGGGTCGCGCTCGATGCTGACGGCCCGGCAGTCGCGGTGGGCGCGCAGCCACTCGACGGCGATCGAGCCGGAGCCGCCGCCGACGTCCCAGAGCAGCTCGCCGGGGGAGGGGGCCAGCGTGGCGAGGGTCGCGGCGCGGACGTGGCGCTTGGTGAGCTGGCCGTCGCTCTCGTACGCGGCGTCGGGCAGGCCGGGGACGAGGGAGGCGCGGGGGCCGTCGCCGAGGTCGACGGCGATGACGTTCAGCGGGTCGCCGGGCGGGTGCGGCCAGCCGTCGGCGGGGCCGTCGAGGTGGCGTTCGGCGGGGGCGCCGAGCTGTTCGAGCACCCGCAGGCGGGCGCCGCCGAAGCCGCGGGCGGTGAGCAGCTCGGCCACGGCAGCCGGGGTGGCGGCGTCGGCGCTGAGCACCAGCAGGCGGCGACCGGGGTGGAGGGCGAGGGAGAGGGCGTCCAGCGGCCGGCCGACCAGGCTGACCACCTCGGTGGCCTCCAGCGGCCAGCCGAGCCGGGCGCAGGCGTAGGAGACTGAGGAGGGGTGCGGCAGGACGCGCAGGCGCTCGGCGCCGACGGTCTCGGCGAGGGTGCGGCCGATGCCGTAGAACATCGGATCGCCGCTGGCCAGGACGGCGATGCGGCGGCCGGCGTGGGCGGCGAGCAGTCCGGGGACGGCGGGGCGCAGCGGGGACGGCCAGGGGACGCGCTCGGCGGTGACCTCGTCGTGGGGGAGCAGGTCCAGCTGGCGGGGGCCGCCGACGACGGTCTCGGCCTCCCGCAGCGCGGCCCGGGAGCCGGCGGCGAGGCCGGGCCAGCCGTCGGCCCCGATCCCGACGACGGTGATCGGGGGTGGCAGCTCGGGCACCGGGTGGCTCCTCGTCGTTCGATGGGCCGATGAGCGGGAAATCTCATTGGCCGGGGCAGCCTACCTGGCGGTTGTCATCCGCCACCCGTCATCCCACTCCTCCCCCGGCCGCTCCCCAGTCCCCCGATTCGATCAGCGCCGGCCGCTCCCGCAGCCGTGCCTCGGCCCTCGGCCCGGCGAGGTAGACCCAGGCCTCCCGCAGCTCGCCCGCCGCCGTCCGCACCGCCATCCGCCGCCGCACGTACAGCCCGGTCCCGTCCGCCCGGCAGTCCTCCAGCCGGTCCAGGGCGTCCAGGGCTCCGGCGTACGCGCCCGGGCGTACGGTGACGAGCTCACCCAGGATCCGGCGCCCGGGCGCCGGATCCGGCACCGCGTACGGGAAGCCGGGGCCCTCGTGCAGCGCGGCGCCCTCCAGGACCGCCGGCCGGATCTCGGCGCAGCGTCCGGCCAGGTGGGCGGCGTGATTGCGGCCGCCGCTGCGCAGGGTGCCGTACACGAAGAACGGCAGGGCCTCCTCGGGTGCGGGCACGGGTTCGACCTCCTCGTCGGGGAGCGCCCACCGTACGTCCCGCGGTCCGGGTTCCGATACGGACTGGCGCACCGGGCCGTCCATGCGCTGTCATGTCGGATGTTCGGCCAGCACCGTCCAAGGGGGACACCCATGACATCGCCCGCTTCACCCTCCCAACCGGCCGCGGATCCCGGCCCGACCCCGGGCGTGGCTCCCGACGTTCCCGCGCCCGCCGACGCCCCCGTCCGCCCCGACGCCCCCGTCCGCGCCGACAGCCCCGTCCCCGCCGACGCCGCCGTCAGGGCCGAGGCGGCCCCCGCCCGCGGCCCCCGCCTCGGCGGCGCGGTCTGGCTGGCCCTCCTCGTGGTCTACATCGTCTGGGGGTCGACGTACCTCGCGATCCGGGTCGCCGTGGAGACGATGCCCTCCTTCCTCTCCGCCGCCGCCCGCTTCCTCGTCGCCGGCCTGCTGCTGACCGGCTACCTCCTGGTGCGCCAGGGCCCGGCCGGTCTGAAGGTGACCAAGCGGCAGCTGGCCTCCTCCGCCCTGGTCGGCCTGCTGCTGCTGACCGGCGGCAACGGACTGGTGGTCCTGGGCGAGACCTCCGTCCCCTCCGGGCTGGCCGCCCTGCTGGTGGCCGCGGTCCCGCTGTGGATGGTGGTGCTCACGGCGGTCGGCGGCGAGCGCCCGAGGCCCGCCGAGCTGGCCGGGGTGCTGCTCGGACTGGTCGGCCTCGGCGTCCTGTCGGCGCCCGCGATCGGCGGGTCGATCGAGCCGACCGGCGTGATCATGATCATCGCTGCCACCCTGCTCTGGGCGACCGGCTCCTTCGCGACCAAGAAGATCCCGATGCCCGACAACGTGCTGGCCGCGAGCGCCTACCAGATGCTGGTCGGCGGAGTCGGCGACCTGGTGATCGGACTGGGCCGGGGAGAGCAGCACGGGCTGGACCTCGCAACGATCTCCGGGCGGTCCTGGCTGGCCCTCGCCTACCTGGTGATGTTCGGCTCGCTGCTCGCCTTCACCGCGTACGCCTGGCTGCTGCGGTCGGCCCCGCTGACCCTGGTCGCCACCTACGCCTACGTGAACCCGGTGGTCGCGGTGCTGCTGGGCTGGCTGATCCTCGCCGAACCGCTGACCGGCCCGACCCTCGCGGGCGGCGCGATCGTGGTGGCGGGCGTCTGCCTGGTGGTGAGCGTCAGCCGGCGTTCGGGCGGCTCGTCGCGCGCCGGGAGGCCGGCCCGTCCGGCGAAGGAGCCGTCCGCTCGGAGGTGAGCCCGGCCCGCCACCACCGCCCCGGACGACGGCCACGGCGGTCACGGCATCCACAGCAGTCAGGACGGCCACGGCGGCCACGGCATCCACAGTAGTCAGGACGGCCACGGCGGCCACGACGTCAACGGCGGCCCGCCCCCGCGCTTCCGGCTCACGGGGGAGGGCCGTCCGCCGTACGGCTCAGAAGGCGTACGGCGGCTTGCCCGTCCACCAGTTGCCGGGCGCGTCCGGGTCGCGGCTGGTCCAGAACTCGATGATCGCGGTGGTGAACTCGGCGGCGGAGAGCACGCCGTCGCCGTCGGTGTCGAGGTGGCGGAAGGCCTCGTCGGCGTCGTCGCGGGAGAGGCCGGCGAAGTGGCCGCGCTGGAAGACGAAGAACTCACCGGCGTCCACCGTCCCGCTGCGGTCGGCGTCGGCGACGGCGAGGAAGGCCTCGGCGAGCGCGCCGAGGATCTCGCGCGCGGCCTCGGGGTCGTCGGCGAGCGAGCCGGTCGAGGTGACGAACTGCTGACGGGTGATCGCCTCGGTGCCGGCGGGCAGCCGGGCGAGGTGCAGGTCGTGCCAGGTCGTCAGGTAGGCGCGGACTATCACGGCCTCGGCCTCGGAACCCTCCTGGTGGCCGAGCGAGCGGGCCACCGAGAGGCCCATCAGGACGTGGTCCCGCTCGGTGAGCAGGCCGTCGCCGTCGGCGTCGAGGTGATCGAAGCCGTGGTTGATCTTTGCGATGAGCAGGTCGTCCGACAAATGTGCCTCCTCGGTTGGTGATTCCTTGCTCGGTCTCCTACGTCACATCGCCTGCACGCTAGCGTCTTGAGCCGGACCGGCGCAGCCGAACGAACGGCGAACGACCTGCCCGTTCACTCCCACACCACTCGCCGAGCCGTCCGCAGAGCCGTCCGCCGGGCCGTCCGCCGGGCCACTCGCCGGACGGCCCGGAGCGTCTCAGTGCACCGCCGCCAGCAACTCCCTCGTGTACTCGGTGTGCGGCGCCTCGAAGAGCTGGTCCCGGTCGGTGGACTCGACCAGCCGGCCCCCGTGCATCACCGCCACCCGGTCGCAGAAGTGCCGCACCACCGCGAGGTCGTGGGAGACGAACAGGAACGCCACGCCGAGCCGTTCGCGCAGCTCCATCAGCAGGTTGAGCACCTGGGCCTGCACCGACACGTCGAGCGCGGAGACCGGCTCGTCGGCGATGATCAGCCGCGGCTGCGGGGCCAGCGCCCGGGCGATGCCGATCCGCTGGCGCTGCCCGCCGGAGAACTCGTGCGGGTAGCGGTCCAGGTGCCCGGCCTCCAGCCCGACCTGCTCCAGCAGTTCGACGGAGCGCTCCCGACGTTCGGCCGGGCCCAGCGAGGTGTGCAGGCGCAGCGGGGTGTCCAGGGTCCGGCCGATCGTCCGGCGCGGGTTGAGCGAGGCGTACGGGTCCTGGAAGACCAGCTGGATCTCGCGGCTGAGCCGCTTCCGGAGCTTCCGGTCGGGCCGGGTGACGTCCTGGCCGTCGTACAGCACCCTTCCGCCGGTGGGTCGTTGCAGCCCGGCCAGGACCCGCGAGGTGGTGGACTTCCCGGAGCCGGACTCGCCGACCAGCCCGAGTGTCTCGCCGGGGGCGATCCGCAGGCCGACGCCCTCGACCGCCCGGACCGGTTCGGCCCGCAGGCGAGGGAAGCGCCGGCGCCCCGGGAAGTGCACGGACAGGTCGTCCACCTCGACCAGCCAGCGCTCGGGACGCCCGACGGTTCGCGGCCGGAACGTCCGCGAGGGTGTCGGCTCGTCGACCGTCGGAAGGGCGGTGCCCGGCACCGAGTCCAGCCGGAGCGCCGCGCCCACCAGGGCCCGGGTGTACGGCTCGCGCGGCGCGGCCAGCAGTTCGGCGGTCGGCGCGGACTCGATCCCGGCCCCGCCGCGCATGACCAGCGTGCGGTCCGTGGTCCCGGCGACCACGCCCAGGTCGTGGCTGACCAGCAGCACCGCCGTCCCGTGCTCGCGCTGCAACTCGCCGAGCAGGTCGAGGACCTGCCGCTGCACGCGGGCGTCCAGGGCGGTGGTCGGCTCGTCCGCGATGATCAGCCGGGGGTCGTTCATCAGCGCCATCGCGATCATCACCCGCTGGCGCATGCCGCCGGAGAACTGATGCGGGTAGTCGCGGCTCCGGGCCGCCGGGATGCCGACCCGGTCGAGCATCTCGGCGGCCCGCCGGCCCGCCTCGGCGCGGCCCGTGCCCGGGTGGTGCAGCCGGTACATCTCGGCGAGCTGGGCGCCCACGCCGTGGAAGGGGCTGAGCGAGGTGAGCGCGTCCTGGAAGACCAGCGCGGCCCGTCCGCCCCGCACCCCGCGCAGCGCGGACTCCTCGGCACCGACGACCTCCTGTCCGCCCAGCCGGATCGAGCCGGTGACGGTGGTGGTGCGAGGGTCGTGCAGACCGAGGACGGCGAGCCCGACGGTCGACTTGCCGGAGCCCGACTCGCCGACCAGGCCCAGGACTTCACCCGGCGCGAGGTCGAAGGAGAGGTTCCGGACGGCGGTCACGGGTGCGCCGCCGCGCGGGTCGGCGAAGGCGACGGTCAGGTCGCGGACGCTCAGCACCGGCTCGTCGCTCCCCGCCGCGGTGCCCTTCGCCCCTTCGCGCCGCACGCCGTCCCCGGGAACAGTGGATTTCATCGAAGGACTCCCCATCAGCTCAGCCGCACACGCGGATCGAGCCAGGCGACCGCGAGGTCGGCCAGCGCGACGAACAGCACCATGAAGCAGGCGGCCAGCAGCACCGCGCCGACCACGGCGGGCAGGTCCTGCCCGGCGACGGCCTCCGCGGCGAACCGTCCGACCCCGTTCAGCCCGAACACCGTCTCGGTGATCACGGCTCCGCCGAGCAGCACCCCGGCCTCCAGCCCGATCAGCTGCACCAGCGGGCCGGCGGCGCCGCGAGAGGTGTACTTCAGGTGGGCGCGCAGCCGTCCCAGACCCTTGCCGCGGGCCGTGCGGACGTACTCCTCGTTCATCGTCTCCAGCAGCTGCGAGCGCGAAAGCCGGGCGAACACGGCCGAGTTGACGAAGCCGAGGACGAACCAGGGGAGCAGCATCCCGCCCGCCCAGGCGGCCGGGTCCTCGGCCGGCGGGGTGTAGGAGGGCAGCGGCAGCAGCCCGGTGGAGTACACCAGCAGCCACTGCGCGACGTACCCGAGGAAGTAGATCTGCACGCTCGCGCCGACCAGGGTGAAGCCGGAGAGCAGCCGGTCGGTCCGCCGCCCGTGCCGCAGCGCGGAGACGAACCCGGTGCCGAGGCCGAACACCAGCAGGACGGCGAGCGCCCCGGCGGTCAGCGAGAGGGTGACGGGCAGGTGGTCGGCCAGTGCCTCGGTGACGGGCTGGTGCAGCCGGTAGGAGTAGCCGAGGCAGGGGGCGTCGCAGTGGATGGTCGAGCCGTCCACGTCGCCGATGTCCCGCCCGGCGACCACTCCGACCAGGTAGTCGGTGTACTGGGTGAGCAGCGGCTGGTCCAGGCCCATGCTCTGGCGCACCGCCGCGACCTGCCCGCTGTCGCAGCGCGGGCCGCAGGCGGCGCGGGCCGGGTCGGCGGGCGCGGCGTAGAAGAGGGCGAAGGCGGCGGCGGAGACCGCGACCAGGACCGCGAGGGCCTGGGCGGTCCGCCGCAGGACGAAGGAGAGCATGGCCGATCCGGGGTCGACGTGACGGGGGAGGCGCGCGAAGGGCGAGCAGCTGAGCGGGAAGCGGGCGAGAGGGAGCGGGCGAGAGGGAGGGGGAAGGGGCCCGCCCCCGTTCCGCCGTGGAACCGGGGAACCCGGGGAACGGGAGCGGGCCCCGGCACTCAGGACTTCAGGTACAGCCAGGCCAGCGAGACGGTCCCGTAGATCGGGTGGACGAACGCCCCGCCGACGTTGCTGCCGCGCAGCTGGTTGACCGTCGGGTAGGCGAACGGCAGCACCGGCAGGTCCTTCATCACGGTCTGCTCCAGCGCGTACAGCTCCTTGGCCTTGGCGCGGGGTTCGCCGATCTGGTTGATCCGGTCGATCTCCTTGTCGACCTCCGGGTTGCGGTAGCGCGCGGAGTTGATGTCGCTGCCGGCCCGGCCGTCGAAGGAGAACGGGACGAGGGTGGACGGGGTCGGCCAGTCGACCGAGCTGGTCTCCTCGAACAGGTCGTACGGGGAGTCGGTGCGGTGCACCTCGTCCAGGAAGGCCTTGGGGTCGACCGGCTTGGGCACGACGGTGATCCCGGCCTTGCCGAAGCCATCGACCAGCACCTGCGCGACGCGCTGCCCGGTCGGGGTGTTCCGGTACGCGTAGGTCAGGCTCCCGGGCGCCTGCTTGGCCTTGGCGAGCGCGGCCCTGGCAGCCTCCGGGTCGCCCTCGGGCCTGGCCGGGTAGAGGTCGTACTTCTGGTAGTCGATCAGCGCGGGGGAGCTCAGCGTGGTGGCCAGCTCGCCGGTCCGGGCGCCGCCCTGGACCTGGCGGGCCTGCTGGCGCGGGTAGGCCAGGTGCAGCGCCTTGCGGACCTCGACGTCGGGCACCCGCTCGTTGTTGATCATCAGCTGGGTGACGAAGGCGCCCTGCCGTCCGGAGACCACCAGTTCCTTGGCCTTCGGGTCGGTGTCGGTGGTCTGGTACAGCTCGGCGGAGAGGGTGTCGGAGGCGGTGGTGGCGTTGGCGCCGCCGTCCCGTCCGGAGAGGATCTCCTGGTTGAGGTTGAGCGCCTCCTTGCCGTACGTGAAGACGAACTTCTCCGGGTACTGGCTGCGGATCGGGTCCGTCTCGGGCTTCCAGGCCGGGTTGCGCTCCAGCACCATGCGGGTGTTCTGGACGTGCTCGACGATCCGGTACGGCCCGGTCGCGAACGGCAGTCGGTCGTAGTCCGTCCCGGTGTCCTTGTCCCGGCGCACCGGGGAGGAGGAGGACTGCGCGGCCATGTACGGGACGTCGGCCTGCGGCTGCGGGAAGTGGAAGACGATCGTGCGCTCGTCCGGCGTCTCGATCGCGTCCAGGTCGCCGGCCTGCGGGCCCGCGTACTTGGTGCGCGCCGCCTCGTAGCCGGCCTCGCCGGTGAGCCACTGCGGCCAGTACGGCGGGCCGACCTCGTAGCCCTTGCCGAAGGTGCGCTCGATGCCGTACTTGACGTCCTGGGCGGTGATCGGCTGCCCGTCCTCCCAGGCGACGCCCGGCTTGAGGCGGTACGTCCAGGTGCGGCCGCCGTCGGCCGGGGTGCCGGTGTCGGTGGCCAGGTCGCCGACCAGCTTGGCCTTGCCGTCCACGACCTGGTACTGGGTCAGCTGGCGACCCCAGAGCAGCGAGGCGTTGTAGGCGGCGCCCGCGTAGACCTTCTGCGGGTCGAGGTGGCGGAACTCCACGCTGTTGTACACGTTCACCGTGCCGCCCGCGCGGGCGCCCGGGACGGCCGGGGCCGGGCCGGCGCTCTCCTGCTCGCTGCCGAGCACGGCGGTCAGCGGGGAGGTCTCCTTGGCGGAGGCCCCGGCGGCGCCGCCGGAGCCGGTGGTGCTGCCCGCGCCGGCCGAGCAGGAGGTCGCCAGCAGGGCGGTGGCGATGACGGCGAGGGACGGTCTGGTCCAGCGCATGGCGAATCTCTCCTTGCCCCGGCGGATCGTGCCGGGGCGGGCTCGGGTTGATGGATGGGAGGAGGCGAGGGGGTCAGCGGGCAGTGCGGGCGCGCGGGTCCAGCGCGTCCCGGACGGCGTCGCCGAGCAGGTTGAAGGCGATGACGAACAGCAGCAGCGCCACGCCGGGGAACACCATGTAGGTGGGGTCGGCCTGGAAGACCTCGGAGCCGCGCGCGATCATCCGTCCCCAGTCCGGGACCGGCTCGGTGATGCCGACGCCGAGGAAGGACAGCGCGGCCTCGGAGGCCACGAAGGTCGGCACCGCCATGGTGGCGTGCACCAGCAGCTGCGAGCGCACATTCGGAAGAAGTTCGTGGACGACGACATGGAACCGGCCGGCGCCCTGGGCCCGTGCGGACTGCACGAAATCCCTTTCCCGGAGTGAGCGGACGGTGGCCCGCAGGGAAAGCGCGAGCGGAATCCAGCCGAACGCCGAGAAAACCAGGATCAGCACCAGGAACTGCATCCACTCCGGTTCCGCGGTGCCCGGGTCGACCAAACGGGACTGGATCACCGGGCTGAGCGCGAGCAGCAGGAGCAGCGTGGGAAAGGCCAGCAGCACATTCGCGAGGAATCCGAACAGCCGGTCCGTGATCCCGCCCAGGTAGCCGACCGCGACGCCGGCCAGCACGCCCAGGGTGGTGGTCACCGCGGCGGCCGCGAAGGCGATCAGCAGCGAGGTGCGGATGCCGTACAGCAGCTGGGTGAAGACGTCCCGGCCGAGGCCGGGCTCCAGGCCGAACCAGAAGTCGCCGGAGATCCCGCCGTTCGGCAGCATCGGCAGTCCGCTGTCGCTGAGCAGGCCCGGGACGTTCTGGCCGTAGTGGTCGACCGGGTTCTTCCCGTACAGCGCGGCGACCAGCGGGGCGCCGAGGGCGAGCAGCAGGAACAGCACCACCACCGCCAGGGCGGCGCCGCCGACCCGGTCCCGCAGGATCCGGCGGAGCAGGCCGGGGTCGGCGGCGGGCGCGGGCCCGGCCGTGGTGCCTGGGACGGTGTCGACCGCTGCCATGAGGCGTAACCCCCGAATTCTCCGCCGCCCCATGGGTGAGGGTGCGCTGGTGTGCATTTCCGGTACGGCGTCGCGGGGTTTTCCCGGCGGCCGTTCGAGCGCCATTGGATCGGATGCGTCCGAGGTTCCGCAAATCACCTTCGACGGTCGTTCGGCTCATTCCTGCGGAACTGTTTCGGGATATGTGGCGGCTTCATTTCGCCGAAACACCGGCGTTGCAAAAGAACGGACATAGCAGCACATAGCGGACTGCCCGTTCCGCATTCTGAGACCTCCGCCACAGTCCCTCCGGTGTTGGTACGATCCCGGTGGGCCGCAACTGGCGCGTAGGGATGGAATCAACCATCGGGAAGCGGCCCCGTGAATCCTCACGTGAACTTGCCGAGCGCCTGGGCCCCCGCATCCCCACCAGGAGACCGCCATGGCCCAGCAGCCCCACACCGCCGCCTCCGCCGCGGCCGACACCGCCTTCCGCAGCGCCCTCGACGTGGTCGCCGGCGTCGAACCCCGGATCGCCGCCGCCATCGGCCAGGAACTGGCGGACCAGCGCGCCTCGCTCAAGCTGATCGCCAGCGAGAACTACGCCTCCCCGGCGGTCCTGCTCACCATGGGCAACTGGCTCAGCGACAAGTACGCCGAGGGCACCGTCGGCCGCCGCTTCTACGCGGGCTGCCGCAACGTCGACACCGTCGAGAGCATCGCCGCCGAGCACGCCCGCGAACTGTTCGGCGCCGACCACGCCTACGTCCAGCCGCACTCCGGCATCGACGCCAACCTCACCGCCTTCTGGGCCGTCCTCTCCCAGCGGGTCGAGAGCCCAGCCCTGGAGCGCGCCGCGGTGCGCAACGTCAACGACCTCACCGAGGAGGACTGGGCGCGGCTGCGCCAGGAGCTCGGCAACCAGCGGATGCTCGGCATGTCCCTGGACACCGGCGGCCACCTCACCCACGGCTTCCGGCCCAACATCTCGGGCAAGATGTTCGAGCAGCGCAGCTACGGCACCGACCCGGCCACCGGCCTGATCGACTACGACGCGCTGCGCGAAACCGCCCGCGAGTTCCGCCCGCTGATCATCGTCGCCGGCTACTCCGCCTACCCGCGCCTGGTGAACTTCCGCAGGATGCGCGAGATCGCGGACGAGGTCGGCGCGACCCTCATGGTCGACATGGCGCACTTCGCCGGCCTGGTCGCGGGCAAGGTGCTGACCGGCGACCACGACCCGGTCCCGCACGCCCACATCGTCACCACCACCACCCACAAGTCCCTGCGCGGCCCGCGCGGCGGCATGGTGCTGTGCCAGTCCGAACTGGCCGAGCACGTCGACCGCGGCTGCCCGCTGGTGCTCGGCGGCCCGCTCTCGCACGTCATGGCCGCCAAGGCGGTCGCCCTCGCCGAGGCCCGCCGCCCCGAGTTCCAGGCCTACGCCCGCGCCGTCGTCGCCAACGCCCAGGCGCTCGCCGAGGGCCTGCTGCGCCGCGGCGGCAAGCTGGTCACCGGCGGCACCGACAACCACCTGGTCCTCGCCGACGTCTCCGGCTACGGCCTGACCGGCCGCCAGGCCGAGGCGGCCCTGCTCGACTCGGGCATCGTCACCAACCGCAACTCCGTCCCGCTGGACCCGAACGGCGCCTGGTACACCTCGGGCGTCCGCCTCGGCACCCCGGCCCTCACCACCCGCGGCCTCGGCACCGCGGAGATGGACGAGATCGCCGACCTGATCCACACCGTCCTGAGCGCCACCACCCCCACCACCACCGCCAAGGGCTCCCCGTCCAAGGCCGCCTACAGCCTGGACGCCGCCCTCCGCGACGCCACCGCCAAGCGCGCCGCCGACCTGCTCGCCCCGTACCCGCTCTACCCGGGCGTCGACCTGGTCTGACGGCGGACGGCAGACGGCGAACAGATGACAGATTTCGAAATCTGTCATCTGTCATCTGTTCGCTGAACTCTGAAAGCTGTCCGCTGTCCGCTGTCGGCCGTTCGCCGGGCTCCGCCCCGCCCGGTCTCCACCTCCCGGACGCGGGCGGCGGCCCGGTGCGGCTAGTACTGCAGGGACTTGTACTGGAGGAACTCCTCCAGCCCGTGGCGGCCCAGCTCCCGGCCGAGGCCCGAGTTCTTGTAGCCGCCGAAGGGCGCGAGCGGGTTGAAGCGGCCGCCGTTGAGGTCCACCTGGCCGGTGTCGAGGCGGCGGGCGAAGGCGGCGGCGGTGTCGGTGTCGCGGGCCCAGACGCCGCCGCTCAGGCCGTACGGGGTGCCGTTGGCGAGTTCGGCGGCGTGGTCCTCGTCGCGGTAGCGGAGGATCGCCAGCACCGGGCCGAAGACCTCCTCCTGGGCCACCGTCATCTCCGGGGTCACGTCGGCGAGCACGGTCGGGCGGACGTAGTAGCCGGTGGGCAGTTCGGCGACGGGCTCCGAGCCGCCGACGACGAGCCGGGCGCCCTCGGCCAGCGCGCCGTCGATGTAGCCGCGCACCCGGTCCAGCTGCTTGGCGTTGACCAGCGGGCCGATCCGGGTCCGCGGGTCGGTCGGGTCGCCCGGCCGGTACTGGGCGGCGAGCTCCTCGGCCCGGGCGACCGCCTCGTCGTACTGGTCCTCGTGCACCAGCAGCCGGGTCAGCGCGCTGCAGGTCTGGCCCGAGTTGGCGAAGACGTTGGCGACGTTGGCCTTGACTGCGCGGGCCAGGTCGGCGCCCGGCAGCACCACGTTGGCGGACTTGCCGCCCAGTTCCAGGGAGACCCGCTTCAGCCCCCGGCCGGCCGTCTCGGCGATCTGCCGGCCGACGGCGGTGGAGCCGGTGAAGGAGACCAGGTCCACTTCCCGGTGCCCGACGAGTGCCGCGCCCGCCACCGCGCCGGTGCCGGTCACCAGGTGGAAGGTGCCGGCCGGGAAGTCGGCCTCGTGCACCAGCCGGGCGAACAGCCGGGCCACCAGCGGGGTGTCCTCGGCCGGCTTGAGGACCACCGGGCAGCCGGCCGCCAGCGCCGGGACGGCCTTGGCCACGATCTGGTGCAGCGGGTAGTTCCAGGGCGTGATCGCCGCGACCACCCCGGCCGGCTCGGCGTGCACCACCGAGTTGCCGATCCGCTCCTCGAAGGGGTGCTCGGCGAGCAGGGTCAGGTAGGAGGTCGCCACGGCGAGCGGCAGCCCGGCGTGCACGGCCCCGGCGAAGCCGACCGGCGAGCCCAGCTCGGCGACGACGGTCTCGGTGATCTCGTTCTGCGCGGCGGCGATCCCGTCCCGCAGCCGGGTCAGCAGGGCCAGCCGCTCCTCGCGGGTGGTGGAGCCCCAGCTCCGGGCCGCCCGGCGGGCCGCCGTCACCGCCGCGTCGACGTCGGCCGGACCGCCGGCCGGCACCGTGGCCAGTACTTGCTCGGTCGCCGGGTTCAGCACGGTGATCGACCCGGTGTCACCGGAGGGCCGCCACTCGCCGTCGATGTACTGGTCGCCGTGCTCCGGGTACTGCGCGTACTGCCGCACCGATCGTCCTCTCGTCCACTCAGCCGACCCTTGACCAGCAGCGCTGGTCGGAGGTCAGTCAATGCGGCGCGGACGGCCGCGCGCAAGAGTCAATCCCGACCGGCGGACGTGACGGTTACTTCGGGGCGAACCGCGCGGTGTACTCGTCGAACGGCTCGATGCCCGCCTCGGCGCGCCGCTCGTCCAGCCGCTCGGGCTCCTCGCACGGCCACGGCACCGGGCGGCCGTCCGTCACCGCGCCGATCTGCGTCCCGTAGCGCTGCTCCCGGCCCTCGTTGACGGCCAGCCGGTCCTGGAGGAAGGCCAGGTCGCGGGCGCTCGCCTCGCCCCTGGCGACGGCCCCGCCCATCAGCGCCGCGGCCTGCCGCTGGACGTCGAGCTGCCGGTCCGCGTGCTGCGCCACCAGCCAGGCCGCCCGGGCGGCCTCGGGGCCGACGGTGCGCTCGGTCGGCCAGCCGTGCGCCGCCATGATCTCCGCGAGCCGGTCCCCGTGCCGGGCGGTGAGCCGGCGCCAGGCCGCCTGTTCGGCCAGGTCGGGGCTGTTCGCCAGGCGGGCGGCCGCGCCGTCCTCGGCCATCATCCCGGTCAGCTCCCGCGCGAGGGCCGGATCCTGACCGTACTGCTGTGCTTCCGTCACGTCGACGACGCTCCCTGCCCGGGCCCTCCCGTCGAGGGCCGCCCGCGACCACGCTAGGCGCGGAAACCGCGACGAAGATCATCCCCGAAGACGGTGACCCGGGGGTGCCCGCCACGGCAGAATGGACGTACACCGGGAACGGAGCGCATCGGGAACGGAGCTCATCGGGAACGGAGTGCACCGGAAACGGAGCACACCGGGAACGGAGCACACCGGAAACGGAGCACACCGCGCACGGTCCCCGCGAACGCCGAAGGGCCGGTCGGAGGATTCCGACCGGCCCTTCACCGTGAGTTCACGCGCTCAGGCGCCTCAGACCCGCGAGGGCTCCGCGGCGTCGTCCGGCGCGGAGCTCCGGGCCTCCTCGGCCATCTCCTGGCGGACCGCGGCCAGCGAGGGGTTGGCCCAGGCGCTGGCGACGCCCCAGCGGTAGAACGCCAGCCCGATCGCGGCGACGATCAGCAGGTCCCAGCCCTCGGGCAGGTAGTCGTGCCCGCCGAAGTCGGCGCTGCCCGCCCAGGAGACGCCGGCCATCACGAACAGGTACGCGACCATCCAGGCGCCCGCCTTCAGGTGCGGCTTCAGCTCGGCGAACGGCTTGCGCAGCTCGTACCAGGCCCAGATCGGCAGACCGGCGGCCATCAGCAGGATGACCTTGCCGGTGAGCGGCCAGCGGGCCCAGTAGAGCACCAGCGAGCCGAACACCATCGCGACCGGGGCGATCACCGGCATGGCGCGCAGCCGGACCGGCCGGGGCAGGTCCGGTGCCAGGCGGCGCAGCGCCATCACGGCGACCGGGCCGGTGATGTACGAGATCACGGTGGCCACCGAGACGATCTCGGCCAGCGAGCCCCAGCCGCGGAAGACCGCGAGGAACAGGAAGGCGACCACCAGGTTGAGCACCAGCGCCGGGCGCGGGATGCCGGTCTTGGCGTCGACCTTGCCGAAGATCTTGGGCAGGTGGCCGTTCTCCTGCACGCCGTGGATCATGCGCGAGGTGGTGGCGGCGTAGATCATGCCGGTGCCGGAGGGCGAGATGAAGGCGTCCGCGTACAGCGTGATCGCCAGCCAGTTCAGGCCCCAGGCGATGGCCAGGTCGGCCAGCGGCGAGGTGTAGGAGAGGTTGCTCCAGCCGTTCGCCAGGTCGCCGCCGGGGATGGCGCCGAGGAAGGCGATCTGCAGCGCGACGTAGATCACCAGGGCGATCAGGATCGAGCCGATGACGGCCTTCGGCAGCGACTTGCCGGGGTTGCGGGCCTCGCCGGCCAGGTTGAGCGGGGACTGGAAGCCGTTGAAGGCCCAGACGATGCCGGAGACCGCGACGGCGGTGAACACCGAGCTCCAGCCGTTCGGCGCGAAGCCGCCGTGGTCGGTGAAGTGGGCGGTGTCGAAGTGCGCGAAGAGCAGCGCACCGGCGGTCACCGTCGGGACGACGACCTTGAAGACGGTGATCGCGGTGTTGGTCTTGGCGAACAGCGTGATCGCGAACCAGTTGAGGGCGAAGTAGACGAGCAGCAGCACGCTGGCCAGCGCCACTCCGCTGAGGGTCAGCTCCTTGCCGTCGAACAACCCCTGTGCCCAGCCGAAGTGCCAGGAGCTCATGTACTGCACGGAGGCGGTGGCCTCACCCGGGATGACCGAGACGATGGCGATCCAGTTGGCCCAGGCGGCGAGGTAGCCGGCCAGCGACCCGTGCGAGTACTGGCCGTACCGGACCATGCCGCCGGCCTTGGGGAACATCGAGCCCAGCTCGCTGTAGGTGAGCGCGATGGTCAGCGCCACCGCGGCACCGATCACCCAGGCGAGGATCGAGGCGGGTCCGGCGAGCTTGGCGGCCCGCTCGGCACCGAACAACCACCCGGAGCCGATGATCGACCCCAGCCCGACCGCGGTCAGGCTGATCGTGCCGAGCGATCGGCGGTAGTTCTGGTGTGATGCCGTCGACGATTCGGGCTCACTCAACGTATCGGTCCTCTCGCTCGTGGTTCATCGGGTGGTGTCGGTGTTTTTGCGATTTTGAGCCGGTATTTCGGACAAACGGAGAGCAGCCTATGTTCCGAAAACGGGCGAATACCTCAGAGGAAGCTCAAACCGTCCGATTGTTGCCATCTCGTGTCCGGCGTCCGGGCCGGTGCGGACCGACGAGGAGAC
This sequence comes from Kitasatospora sp. NPDC048715, assembly GCF_043198905.1. NCBI lineage: Bacteria > Bacillati > Actinomycetota > Actinomycetes > Kitasatosporales > Streptomycetaceae > Kitasatospora > Kitasatospora sp. NPDC048715. The sequence continues at coordinate 255,198 of NZ_JBICVH010000011.1, forward strand.
CGAGGCCACAGTGCCCGGAAGGGGTGGTGGCCGGGGATGGCGACCGGGGATGGCCCGGGAAAGGGGCGGCCCGAAAAACGAAATTCCCCGTGGGTGCCTTTCGGCTCCCACGGGGAATTCGGCTGTGTCCGAGGGGGGACTTGAACCCCCACGCCCGATAAAGGGCACTAGCACCTCAAGCTAGCGCGTCTGCCATTCCGCCACCCGGACCGGGTGTGTGCTTCGGGGGTTTTTTCCTCGCCCCCTCGGCGACAGAGAGAACATTACCAGGGTTCTGGAGTGCTTCTCACCTGCGCTTCCTCGGGGCGGGGCCACCGGACATCCTGGTCCGAGGCCCGTCCGGCCCCGCGGGCCGCGGCGCCCGGGCCGTACCGCGCCCGCGGCGAGCCAGGGCCCTGCCCGGAACGCGGCCGGTACCGCCCGCACGCGGCCCGGAACGCGGCCCGCACAGGTTGGTACGGCCTGGGAACGCGCTCGAATCCGGCCCGAACCGGTGGCGTCCGCGAAGGAACCGGTCGACTCCCGCACCGGCCGCGGTCGGTTGCGGCCGGAACCGGTCCGACACGGGCAACTTGTCGACGGTGCCACGGCCGCCGCGACGGCTCTCGTAGCGTCTGTGGACCGAGGGCGCCATGAAGCGGATCGCCTGATTCCCGGGTCGCGGACGAAGGGCGGCTGGACGTGGAGCAGATCAGCGGAGCGGCGAAGGCCGAACCGAGACGCGACAGGCGGATGGAGGGCCGGGGCGGGGCCACGGTCTCCGGAGGCCCCGCCGAGGGCGTGTGGCGCTTCCCGGTGCCCGCCACCGAGGCCTCGGTGCCGCTCACCCGGCACGCGGTGCGGGACCGTCTGCTGGCCCAGGGCATGACGGGGGTGCGCTACCAGGAGCTGGTGGACGACCTGCTGCTGATCGTCTCGGAGCTGGTGAGCAACGCGGTGACGCACGCCGCCGAGCTGTCCCCCGAGGTGGTCACCGAGCTGTCGGTGCACCGGGCCTCGGTGCGGGTGTCGGTCGAGGACGGCGATCCGTACCGGCCGAAGGCGCTGGAGAACGACACCGCGAGCACCGGCGGGCGCGGCCTGCTGCTGGTGAAGAGCGTCACCCTGCAGGCCGGCGGGGTGTGCGACGTCGAACACACGGGGGAGGGCGGCAAGGTCATCTGGGCCTCGCTGCCCGTCCCCCCGGAGCCCGGCCACTGACCGGCCGGGCCGACGACCGGGCCGATGACCGGGCCGACGACCGGAGCGGCCGGAGCGGCCGGAGCGGCCGGAGCGGCCGGACCAGGACTACCAGTCCCGCCCGGCGATCTCCCGGATGCCCGGCAGCGCGGCCTCGAAGACCGTCTCGAACCAGACCGAGAACGGCCGCTCCGCCCGCAGCTCGCGCAGCTCCTGCGCGGTCACGAAGGCGAAGTCGTCCACCTCCTCCGGGTCCGGCTCGACCGGGGCGGTGACCAGTCCCACGAACAGGTGGTTCCACTCCCGCTCGATCAGCCCGGAGGCCTCGTCCGGCAGGTCGTAGCGGACGGTGCCCGCCTCGCACAGCAGTGCCGGAGCGACGCCCAGCTCCTCGGCGGTGCGCCGGGCGGCGGCGACGAACGGCGGCTCGTCCGGGTACGGGTGGCCGCAGCAGGTGTTCGACCAGACGCCGGGGGAGTGGTACTTGCCGAGCGCCCGGCGCTGGAGCAGCAGCCGGCCCTGGCGGTCGAACAGGAAGACGGAGAAGGCCCGGTGCAGGCGGCCAGGCTGCTGGTGGGCCCAGAGCTTCTCGCCGGTGCCGATCGTGACGCCCTCGTCGTCGACCAGTTCCAGCAGGATCTCGGCTCCGGCCGGGGCGGATCCGGTGGCCCGGGGGTCGACCGTGACATCGGTCTCCACGTCGAGACCGGTGTCGATCTCGGCGGCGAAGTGCGTCGGGTCGGTCGGCAGACTCTGGGGCATGGGGCCTCTTTCGGGAGCGGAGCAACGGGAGCATCGGGTGTCTCCGACGCACCGGGTGGAGTGCGGCGGACACAGCAGGGGCACCGGCGCCGGCGTCGGGCTCCAGTCTGCCGTATGGGTGGCACTCGCCAGGGGTCCCACGCACAACCGGACGGATCATGACCCGGAGGAATCGGAAACCGGCCAGAGAAGGATCCGGGAAGCCCCCGAAAGGGGCACGGAATTCGCAGAACCGTTCGCCGCGCGTTCGGAGCCCGTTCGACCGGCCCGGCGGAGCCGGTGCGGACCCCGGACCGCTCCACCGCCGCCGCGGGCCGCTCCACCGCCGCCGCGGACCGCTCCGCCGCCGCCCCGGGCCGCTCCACCGCCACCGCGGCCGCCGTTCTGCCTGCCGTTCCGGCCGCCGTTCGTCCCGCCCGCCGCCCGGGGCCCGCCGCCCCGTCGGCCGTCCCGTCGGCCGCCCCGGGCCCACGGGCGCGTTCTGGCCGGTCGCCCCGGTCGCCTACCATCACATACGACACGGTGCCCGGATCTGTGCCGGCACCGGCGCGCCGCCGCCCGCCCCGGTCGAACGCCGGTCCGGGCGAACCGGTGGCGCCGCCGACCTCCGGCACAGATCCGCGCACAGCACGACGGATCAGGAGACCCGCATGATCGGCCTCGTTCTGGCAGCCGGCGCCGGCCGCCGGCTGCGCCCGTACACCGACACCCTGCCCAAGGCGCTGGTGCCGGTCGACGGGGAACGGACCGTCCTGGACCTCACGCTCGGCAACTTCGCCGAGGTCGGACTGCGCGAGGCCGCGATCGTCGTCGGCTACCGCAAGGAGGCGGTGTACGACCGCAAGGACGCCCTGGAGAACAAGTACGGCGTCAAGCTCCACCTGGTCGAGAACGACAAGGCCGAGGAGTGGAACAACGCCTACTCGCTGTGGTGCGCCCGCGAGCTGTTCGCCGAGGGCCTGCTGCTCGCCAACGGCGACACCGTCCACCCGGTCTCCGTCCAGCGGACCATGCTGGAGGGCAACCGGCGACTGACCGAGTCCGGCACCGCCCCCGGCATCCTGCTCGCCCTCGACACGGTGAAGAAGCTCGCCGACGAGGAGATGAAGGTGATCGTCGACCCGGCCACGGGCATGCGCCGCATCACCAAGCTGATGGAGCCGGCCGAGGCGACCGGCGAGTACATCGGCGTCACGGTGATCAACCCGTCCGCCGCCGCCGACCTGACCGACGCGCTGCGCGCCACCTACGAGCGCGACCCGCAGCTGTACTACGAGGACGGCTACCAGGAGATGGTGAACCGCGGCCTGCGGATCGACGTGCAGCCGATCGGCGAGGTCTCCTGGGTCGAGGTCGACAACCACGACGACCTGGCGAAGGCGCGGGAGATCGCGTGCCGGTACTGACCCGACTGGTTCCGTCGCCGTTGTTCGTCGAGATCCGCCCGGGCGCGCTGGACGCGCTCGGCGGCATCCTCGCGGACCAGCGGCTGTCGGCCTCGGGCCGGATCGCGGTCGCGATCAGCAACGGCTCCGGCTCGGCCATGCGCCGTCGCCTGGAGCCGGCCCTGCCCGGAGCCGACTGGTACAACGTGGACGACGGCAGCCTGGACAGCGCGGTGCGGCTGGCCGAGGCGATGCGCGGCGGGCACTACGACGCGATCGTGGGCCTCGGCGGCGGCAAGATCATCGACGCCGCCAAGTACGCCGCGGCCCGGGTCGGCCTGCCGCTGGTCGCGGTCGCCACCAACCTGGCCCACGACGGCATCTGCTCGCCGGTCTCCACTCTGGACAACGACGCCGGGCGCGGCTCCTACGGGGTGCCCAGCCCGATCGGCATCGTGGTCGACCTGGACGTGATCCGGCAGGCCCCGCCGCGCTTCGTGGCGGCCGGCGTGGGCGACGTCGTCTCCAACATCTCCGCGTGCGCGGACTGGGAGCTGTCGCACGCGGTGACCGGTGAGCCGGTGGACGGACTGGCCGTGGCGATGGCCCGCTCGGCGGGCGAGAACCTGCTGCGGCACCCGGGCGGCACCCAGGACCAGGACCTCCTGACGGCGCTCGCCGAGGCCCTGGTACTGTCCGGCATCGCGATGAACATCGCGGGCAGCACCCGGCCCTCGTCGGGTGCCTGCCACGAGATCTCGCATGCCCTGGACGTGCTGTATCCCAAGCGGTCCGCCCAGCACGGCGAGCAGGTCGGCCTCGGCGCCGCCTTCGCCAGCTTCCTGCGGGGCGAGCGCGAGCTGACCGGTCTGATCGTGGAGCGCCTGGCGAGCCACGGACTGCCGGTGACCGCCGCTCAGATCGGCTTCACCGAGGCGGAGTTCACCGAAGCGGTGCACTACGCTCCGAACACCCGACCGGGGCGCTTCACCATCCTCGAACACCTCGACCTCTCCCCTTCCGCAATCAGGGACGCGTACGCCGACTATGTCCAAGCCGTCAACAGCTGACCCCTCCACCGCGGGAGCCCAACGGCCCCCGGTGGACCTGAGCCGCAGGCCCTCGATCGAGGAACTGCGCGCGGTGATCCACCCGGAGGGCATGCTCCAGCGCCGCAGCGCCGAGCACTGGGCCGGGCGCCTGTACATGCGGAAGATCTCGCTGCGGATCACCCGCGTGCTCTCCACCATGACGGCGATCACGCCCAACGGCCTGACGTACCTGATGATGTTCACCGGCATCCTGGCCGGTGCCGCGCTGGTCGTGCCGGGCATCGCGGGCGCCGTCCTGGGCGCCCTGCTGATCCAGGTCTACCTGCTGCTGGACTGCGTGGACGGCGAGGTGGCCCGCTGGCGCCGACAGACCTCGCTCACCGGGGTCTACCTGGACCGGGTCGGCCACTACATGTCCGAGGCGGCCCTGCTGACCGGCCTCGGCCTGCGCGCCACCGACCTGCTGCACCGCGAGGGCGCCGGGTCGCACTGGGAGTGGGCCTTCCTCGGCACCCTGGCCGCGCTCGGCGCGATCCTGATCAAGTCCGAGACCGACCTGGTGGACGTGGCCCGGGCGCGCAGCGGCATGACGGCCGTCGAGGACAGCGCCTCGGTCCCGCGGTCCTCCTCCGTCGCCAGGGCCCGCCGGGCGGCCTCCTTCCTGAAGTTCCACCGCCTGGTCGGCGCGGTCGAGGCCTCGCTGTTCGTCCTGGCCGCCGGCGTCGCGGACGCCGTGCACGGCGGACTCCTCTTCACCCGGCTCGCGGTGGTCGTCCTGGCGGCGATCGCGATGCTCCAGACCGTGCTGCACCTGCTGAGCATCGTCCTCTCCAGCAGGCTGCGATGAACGGGACCACCGCGGAGAACTTCCGCCTCGGCGCCGTGATCATCACCATGGGCAACCGGCCGGCCGAGCTCAACGCCCTGATCGAGGCCGTCCGCGCCCAGGAGGGCCCGGCGGTCGAACTGGCCGTGGTCGGCCAGGGCGTGAAGCTGCCCCCGCTGCCGGAGGGCGTGCGCAGCGTCGAGCTGCCGGAGAACCTGGGCATCCCGGGCGGGCGCAACGTCGGCATCGAGCTGTTCGGCCGGGACGGGGCGGAGGTCGACGCGGTCCTCTTCCTGGACGACGACGGGAACCTGCCGCGCACCGACTCGGCCCGCCTGCTGCGCGAGGCCTTCACCGCCGACCCGGAGCTGGGCATCGTCGCCTTCCGGATCGCGGATCCGGACACCGGGGTCACCCAGCGCCGCCACGTCCCCCGGCTGCGCGCCAGCGACCCGCTGCGCTCGTCCCGGGTGACGACCTTCCTCGGCGGCGCGAGCGCGGTGCGCTGCAAGGTGTTCGAGCAGGCCGGGCAGCTGCCCGCCGAGTTCTTCTACGCCCACGAGGAGACCGACCTCGCGTGGCGCGCGCTGGACGCCGGCTGGGCCATCGACTACCGGGCGGACGTGGTGCTGCACCACCCCACGACCTCGCCGGCCCGCCACGCGACCTACTTCCACAACGTGGCCCGAAACCGGGTCTGGCTCGCGAGGCGGAACCTTCCGGCCCTGTTGGTGCCTCTCTATCCGGGAACCTGGTTCCTGCTGACCCTGGCCCGCCGCCCCTCCCCGGAGGCGCTGAAGGCCTGGTGGGGCGGGTTCCGGGCGGGCTGGCGCGAACCCTGCGGTCCGCGGCGGCCCATGCGGTGGCGTACCGTCTGGCGACTGACCAGGCTGGGCCGACCACCGATCATCTGATCGCATCCGATGGCACCCGCATCGAATGCCCGATCGCTGCGGCCGGTGCCCACACACCGGCCGGCTCCCCCGAGATCCCAGTGGATCCCCATCGGTGCACCGGCGGACCTCGCCGACCGGCCGCCCCGACCGATCCCGCGTGAAGGACGAATGTGTCGACAGTGAGTGAACCCGTCAGCCTCTCGGCCCCCAGAGGGGTGGACGCGGGCCTGACCCCCAAGCAGCTTGCGGACAAGTACGGCCTGGCGGTCAGCGGTGCCCGTCCCGGCCTGTTCGCCTACTCCAAGCAGCTCTGGGCCCGGCGCCACTTCATCTGGGCCTTCGCCACCGCCCGCCTGGTGGCCCAGTACACCAACGCCAAGCTCGGCCAGCTGTGGCAGGTGGTGACCCCGCTGCTCAACTGCGCGGTGTTCTACCTGGTCTTCGGCGTGATCCTGGCGAGCAAGCAGGGCTTCCCGGACAACACCTACATCGCCTGGCTCTGCATCGGCGTCTTCGTCTTCCAGTTCACCCAGAACGCGGTGCAGGCCGGCACCCGGGCGATCTCCGACAACCTCGGGCTGATCCGGGCGCTGCACTTCCCCCGGGCCAGCCTCCCGATCGCCTTCACCGTGATCCAGCTCCAGCAGCTGCTGATCTCCATGGTCGTCCTGGTCGTCACGGTGCTCGCCGCCGGCATCACCCCGGGCCGGACCTGGCTGCTGATCATCCCGGCGCTGCTCCTGCAGACGCTCTTCAACACCGGCATCTCGCTGGTGATGGCCCGGATCGGCTCCCGGACCAGCGACATCTCCCAGCTGATCCCGTTCGTGATGCGCGCCTGGATGTTCCTGTCCGGTGTGATGTTCAGCATCCAGGACAAGATCACCCACTGGCCGCACTACATCCAGACGCTGATGTCGCTCAACCCGGCGTCGATCTACATGGACCTGCTGCGGCACGCCTTCGCGCCGGTCATCTACAACCCGCACCAGCCGGTGCACCAGGCCCTCCCGCCGCACCAGTGGGCGTACGGCCTCGCCTGGGGCGTGGGCATGTTCGTCGTCGGATACGTCTTCTTCTGGAAGGCCGAGGAGGAGTACGGCCGTGGCTGACATCGACCTGAGCAAGAGCGACACCGTCCTGGACACGGACGTGGCCCGCGAGCCCACCGTCGTCGTCGACGACGTGCACATCGTCTACAAGGTGCACGGCGCCGGCTCCGGCAAGGGCAGCGCCACCTCGGCGCTGAGCCGCATCATCAGCCGCAAGCGCGCCGCCGGCGTGCGCGAGGTACACGCGGTCAAGGGCGTCAGCTTCACCGCGTACAAGGGTGAGGCGATCGGCCTGATCGGCTCCAACGGCTCCGGCAAGTCGACCATGCTGGCCGCCATCGCGGGCCTGCTGCCGACCGAGAAGGGCGGCATCTACACCAACGGCCAGCCCTCGCTGCTGGGCGTCAACGCCGCGCTGATGAACGAGCTCACCGGTGAGCGCAACGTCATCCTCGGCTGCCTGGCGATGGGCATGACCCCGGCCCAGGTGAAGGCGCGCTACCAGGACATCGTCGACTTCTCCGGCATCAACGACAAGGGCGACTTCATCTCCCTGCCGATGCGCACCTACTCCTCCGGCATGGGCGCCCGGCTGCGCTTCTCGATCGCGGCCGCGAAGACCCACGACGTGCTGCTGATCGACGAGGCCCTCGCCACCGGCGACCAGGCCTTCCAGCAGCGCAGCAAGCGCCGGATCGACGAGCTGCGCAAGTCCGCCGGTACGGTCTTCCTGGTCAGCCACGACAACAACTCGATCCGCGAGGTCTGCGAGCGGACCATATGGATCGAGGCCGGCGAGCTGGTCATGGACGGACCCACCGAGGAGGTCGTCAGCCGCTACGAGCGCGGCGACCGACCGTAGTCTCCGTCACACCCCAGGGGCCGGTTCCGGAACTTCCGGAGCCGGCCCTTCACCGTGCCCGCGGCCCGGCCCGTACGCCCCGCGGCCCCGGCCGGCCCGCCGCCGCGGGGGTGAGCGCGCGGTGCCCGGGGCGGGGCGCTCTTTTCCGCCGGGCCCCGGCGTGCCAGCCTGGTCGTCTCGGGGGCGGTGTGCCGTGCGTGGCCCCCGCGCTCGGACGCGTGTCCGAGTCGGGCCGGTCGTGCCACGCGGTGTAGAACGGGGGAGTGACAGCAGTGTCGGCTTCGGCCCAGCCCAGAGATACGCCGGTGAACGGTTCCGCAGGACAGACCCTGGACAAGGCGGGTGCGGAGAACTTCCCCGTCGCCCCCTTCTTCCTGCCCGCGGCCTGGCGCGACGACCTGATGGCGGTGTACGGCTTCGCCCGCCTGGTCGACGACGCCGGCGACGGCGACCTGGCCGACCCGGCCGCCACCGCCCGCCTGCTCGGGGTCGAGCGGACGCCCCCCGCCACCCCTTCGGCCCAGCCCGGCCCGCCGACCCCGCAGGAGACCGCCTTCCGGCTCGCCCTGCTCGACGGGCTGGAGCAGGACCTCGACCGGGTCTTCGAGACCGCGCTGAGCACCGCCGGCGGCTCCGGGGCCGGCGCCGACCGGCCCCGCCACCCGCTGCTGGACGCGCTCGTCCCGCTGGTCGACCGGCACGGCCTGACCCCCGAGCCGTTCCGCCGTCTGATCGAGGCCAACCGGGTGGACCAGACCACCGCCCGCTACGCGACCTTCGACGACCTGCTCGGCTACTGCACCCTCTCCGCCGACCCGGTCGGCCGCCTCGTGCTGGCCATCGCCGGCGTCTCCACCCCCGAGCGGATCGAGCTCTCGGACGCCGTGTGCAGCGGCCTCCAGGTGGTCGAGCACGTCCAGGACGTGGCCGAGGACCTCGCCCACGGCCGGATCTACCTGCCCGCCGAGGACCTGGCCCGCTTCGGTGTCACCGAGGCGGACCTGGCCGCCCCCTCCGCCGACGGCGCGGTGCGCGAGCTGATCGCCTTCGAGGTCGAGCGGGCCCGCACCCTGCTCGACCGCGGCGCACCATTGGTAGGTACGGTTCGGGGGAGGCTTCGACTGCTCCTGGCGGGATTCACCGCAGGCGGCTACGCGGCCCTGGCGGCCGTCGAGGACGCCGGGTACGACGTGCTCGCCCAGCAGGCGAAGCCTGACAAGCGCCGCCTCGCAGCGAAGGCGGCGGCCATCTTCGCGAAGGGAAGGTGAACGCCCGAGTGGCGGTATCACCACTGGCGTCGGCCCAGGTCATGGCGGCGTACCGGTACTGCGAGGCAGTCACCGGACTGCAGGCGCGCAACTTCAGCTACGGCATCCGGTTGCTGCCCGAACCCAAGCGGCTGGCCATGTCGGCCCTGTACGCCCTGGCCCGCCGGGTGGACGACATCGGGGACGGCGACCTCCCGGACGACCGCAAGGCCGAGGCACTGCTGCGCACCCGGGAACTGGTGGACGAGGTCCGCTCCGGGGTCGTCGCCGAGGACGACACCGACCCGATCAAGGTCGCCCTGGCCGACGCGGCCCGGCGCTTCCCGATCCCGCTCGGCGGCTTCGACGAGCTGATCGACGGCGTCGAGATGGACCTCAAGGGCGCCGAGTACCAGACCTTCGAGGAGCTGAAGGTCTACTGCCGCTGCGTGGCGGGCGCGATCGGGCGGCTCTCGCTGGGCGTCTACGGCTGCGACGACCCGGAGCTCGGGGCGCGCTACGCGGACACCCTGGGCCTGGCGCTGCAGCTCACCAACATCCTGCGCGACCTGCGCGAGGACGCCCTGAACGGCCGCACCTACCTGCCCGCCGAGGACCTGGTCCGGTTCGGCTGCGAGCAGGGCTTCGCCCTGCCGGAGCCGCCGGTCGGCGCGGACTTCACCGGCCTGGTGGCCTTCGAGGCCGCCCGCGCCCAGGCGGCCTTCGAGGAGGGCCTGCGGCTGCTGCCGATGCTCGACCGCCGCAGCCGCGCCTGCACCGCCGCGATGGCCGGGATCTACCACCGGCTGCTCGGCCGGATCGCCACCGACCCGGAGTCGGTGCTGCGCGGCCGGGTCTCCCTGCCGGGCTGGGAGAAGGCGTACGTGGCGCTTTCCGGGCTCGCCGGGGGGCGTTCTTGATTCTCACACCAGTTCTGTCACGCTGTGTCAGCGTGGAATCACGTGCGGGTAGTTCCGTGCCGACCGGGCGAGTACCGGCTTCAGCGACCGCCTGCGGGCGGTCCACCGACTGCGAGGGGGAGGGCCGATGACCGGGCGAGCCGATGCCGCGCGCCCGGCCGCCGTCGTGGTCGGCGGCGGTCTGGCCGGGATCACCACCGCACTGCGCCTCGCCGAGGCCGGCCACCGGGTCACCCTCGCCGAGGGGCGGCCGCGGCTCGGCGGCCTGGCCTTCTCCTTCCAGCGCGGTGAGCTGACCGTCGACAACGGCCAGCACGTCTACCTGCGCTGCTGCACCGCCTACCGCGGCCTGCTGGAGCGGCTCGGCGCCACCCGGCTGGTCAACCTCCAGGAGCGCCTCGACATCCCGGTGCTCTCCGTCACCGGGCCGCGGGCCGCCCCGGTGCGCACCCTGGGGCGGCTGCGCCGGGCCGGCCTGCCCGTCCCGCTGCACCTGGCCGCCAGCCTGGCCCGCTACCCGCACCTGTCCCCGGCCGACCGCGCCCGGGTGGTCCGCGGCGCGCTCGCCCTGCAGCGGCTGGACCTCGCCGACCCGGCGCTGGACGCGATCTCCTTCGGCGAGTGGCTGCGCCGCAACGGGCAGAACGCCGCCACCCAGGCCGCCCTGTGGGACCTGGTCGGCGTCGCCACCCTGAACGGCCGGGCCGACCAGGTGTCGATGGCGCTCGCCGGGATGGTCTTCAAGACCGGTCTGCTCTCCGACCCGGGCGCCTCGGACATCGGCGTCTCCGCCGTCCCGCTCGGCACGATCCACCACGACCGGGCGCTCGCCGAGCTGGAGCGGGCCGGCGTCCGGGTGCTGCTGCGGTCCCGGGTGGCCGAACTGAAGCCGGCCGCGCCGCAGCACGACGTCCGGCTGGAGAGCGGGGAACTGCTCACCGCCGACACCGTCGTGCTGGCCGGCGCCCAGGACAGCACGGCCGCGCTGCTGCCGCCGAACGCGATCCCCGGGCAGGAGCGGCTGGCCGGCTTCGGCACCGCGCCGATCCTCAACGTGCACGTGATCTACGACCGCAAGGTGCTGCGCCGGCCGTTCTTCGCCGCGCTCGGCTCCCCGGTCCAGTGGGTCTTCGACCGCACGGCGCACTCCGGCCTGGCCGCCGCCCCGCTGGGCCGGGCCCACCCGGGCGCCCAGTACCTGGCGCTGTCGCAGTCCGCCGCGCAGGACGAGATCGACCTCCCGGTCGCCGAGCTGCGCCGCCGCTACCTGCCGGAGCTGGGCCGGCTGCTGCCGGCCGCGGCCCAGGCGGAGGTGCTGGACTTCTTCGTCACCCGGGAGCGCACCGCCACCTTCGACCCGGCCCCGGGCAACGGGGCGCTGCGCCCGTCGGCCCGTACCGACGTCGCCGGCCTGCTGCTGGCCGGCTCGTGGACGGCCACCGGCTGGCCCGCGACCATGGAAGGGGCCGTGCGCAGCGGCCACGCCGCGGCGGACGCCGCGCTCGCCGCGGCCGGCACCCGGGTGCCGGTGGACCGCGGCGACGGGAGGTGGCCCAGGTGACGGCGGGCCCCGCCGCCGGAGAGCCCGCCAGAGCCGACGGGCGTACCGTCGAGCGCATCGGCGCAACCACCGGCCGCGGCCCGTCCGGCCGCACCGGCACCACCGACACCGGCACCACCGACACCGGCACCACTGACACCGGCACCACCGACACCGACACCGGCACCATCGGCACCGGCACTCGATTCGACACCTGCCGCACTGCCGGCACCCGGCCGCCCCGTGCGGTCCGGCACCACGAGGGAGAGGGAACGCACGTGGAGTCACGCACCGGCTTCGCCGTCGGAGGCACGGCGCACGCCGAACCGGTCTCGGTGCCGGAGCTGCTCGCCCGCAGCCGTACGCTCTGCACCCCGCCGCTACGGGCCGCCGTCGCCCGTTTGGCCGCACCCATGGACACCGTCGCCGCCTACCACTTCGGCTGGATCGACCGGGACGGCACGCCGGTGACGGGGGACGGCGGCAAGGCCGTGCGCCCGGCGCTGGCGCTGCTGTCCGCCCGGGCCACCGGCGCGGCGGCCGAGGTGGGGGTGCCCGGCGGGGTCGCGGTTGAACTGGTGCACAACTTCTCCCTCCTCCATGATGATCTGATGGACGGTGACGAGACCCGACGGCACCGGGCCACCGCCTGGACGGTCTTCGGGCCGGCCCAGGCGATCCTGGTCGGCGACGCCCTGGCGACGCTCGGCACCGAGGTGCTGCTCGACGCCGCGGTGACCGGCGGCGCCAGCGCCACCGATGCCGCGCGTGCCGTCCGACTGCTCACCACGGCGACCCGCCGGCTGATCGACGGCCAGGCCATGGACGTCGCCTTCGAACAGCGCGACAGCGTCACCGTCGCGGAGTGCCTGGAGATGGAGGGCGGCAAGACGGCGGCCCTGCTGGCCGCCGCCTCGGCGATCGGCGCCGTCCTGGCCGGCGCCGACGACAAGGTCTCCGGCGCGCTCCAGCGCTACGGCCACCACCTCGGCCTGGCCTTCCAGGCGGTCGACGACCTGCTCGGCATCTGGGGTGCCACCGAGGTCACCGGCAAGCCGCACTGGGGAGACCTGCGCCAGCGCAAGAAGTCCCTGCCGGTGGCCGCCGCACTGGCCGAGGGCGGAGCGGCCTCGCGCCGGCTCGCCGAGCAACTGGCCGACCCGAAGGGACGCGGGGAGGAGAGTGAGCCCGAGCTCGCCGACCGGGCCGCGCTGATCGAGGAGGCCGGCGGCCGCGCCTGGACCCAGGAGGAGGCCCGCCGCCAGCACACGACTGCCCTCGCCGCCCTGGACGAGGTGCCCATGACCGACGAGGTGCGCGAGCACTTCGTCGCACTCGCCGAATTCGTGGTGGTACGAGAGAGGTGACGTTACGTTGACAGCAACCGCGGACGGCCGGCTCGACCCTGAGTACGATCCCGAGCCGGTCGCGGTGGGCGACCGCCCCCCGGCCCTGCTGGGCACGGGGCGGTGGCAGCCCGAGGACACCGACCAGCTCCGGCCGGCCGGTGGGGCGGACCTGCGGCCGGCCGACGCGCGGGAGGCCCTGGCCCGCGCCACCACCCACCTGCTCTCCCTGCAGTCGTCCGAGGGCTGGTGGAAGGGCGACCTGGAGACCAACGTCACCATGGATGCCGAGGACTTACTGCTCCGCCAGTTCCTCGGAATCCGCACCGAGGAGCTGACCCACGCCACCGCCGAGTGGATCCGCTCCCAGCAGCGCGAGGACGGCACCTGGTCCACCTTCCACGGCGGGCCGCCCGAGCTGTCCACCACCGTCGAGGCGTACGTCGCGCTCAAGCTGGCCGGCGACGACCCGGACGCCCCCCACATGCTGGCCGCCGCGCGCTACGTCCGCTCCGCCGGGGGCATCGCGGCCGCCCGGGTGTTCACCCGGATCTGGCTCGCCCTGTTCGGCTGGTGGCCCTGGGACCGGCTGCCCGAGATGCCGCCCGAGATCATCTTCCTGCCCAAGTGGCTGCCGCTGAACATCTACGCCTTCGGTTGCTGGGCCCGCCAGACCATCGTCCCGCTGACCGTCGTCTCCTCCCACCGCCCGGTCCGTCCGGCCCCCTTCGCGCTCACCGAGCTGCACACCGACCCGAACGACCCGTACCCCCACCGGCCGCTCGCCCCCGCCACCACCTGGGACGGCCTCTTCGAACGCCTCGACAAGGCGCTGCACGCCTACCACCGCCGGGCCTTCCGCCCGCTGCGCCGACTGGCCGTCTCCCAGGCCTGCCGCTGGATCGTCGAACGGCAGGAGGCCGACGGCTGCTGGGGCGGCATCCAGCCCCCCGCCGTCTACTCGCTGATCGCCCTGCACCTGGAGGGCTACGAGCTGGAGCACCCGGTGGTGAAGGCCGGGCTCTCCTCCTTCGACCGCTTCACCGTGCACACCGAGGACGGCAAGCGCTGGCTGGAGGCCTGCCAGTCCCCGGTCTGGGACACCTGCCTGGCCACCATCGCCCTGGTCGACGCCGGGGTGCCGGCCGACCACCCGGCGCTGGTCTCCGCCGTCGACTGGATGCTCGGCGAGGAGATCCGCAAGCCCGGCGACTGGGCCGTGAAGCGGCCCGGGCTCGCCCCCGGCGGCTGGGCCTTCGAGTTCGAGAACGACACCTACCCCGACATCGACGACACCGCCGAGGTGGTGCTCGCGCTGCGCCGGGTCGCCCACCCCGATCCGGGCAAGGTCGACGCGGCGGTGGACCGGGGCGTGCTGTGGAACCTCGGCATGCAGTCCAAGAACGGCGCCTGGGGCGCCTTCGACGTGGACAACACCGGCACGCTGCCCAACAAGCTGCCGTTCTGCGACTTCGGCGAGGTGGTCGACCCGCCGTCCGCCGACGTCACCGCGCACGTGGTGGAGATGCTCGCCGAGACCGGCCGCTCCCGAGACCCCCGGACCAGGCGCGGCGTCGAATGGCTGCTGCGCAACCAGGAGGCGGACGGCTCCTGGTTCGGCCGCTGGGGCACCAACTACATCTACGGCACGGGCTCGGTGCTGCCCGCCCTGGTGGCGGCCGGCGTCCCGGACGAGCACCCGGCGATCCGCCGGGCGGTGCGGTGGCTGGAGGACCGGCAGAACGCCGACGGCGGCTGGGGCGAGGACATGCGCTCCTACGACGACCCGGCGCGCTGGGCCGGGCGCGGCGACTCCACCGCCTCGCAGACCGCGTGGGCGCTGATGGCGCTGCTCTCGGCCGGCGAGGGGCCGCAGGGCCGGGCCAACCCGGCGGTGGAGCGCGGCGTGGACTGGCTGGTGCGCACCCAGCTGCCCGAGGGCACCTGGGACGAGCCGCAGTTCACCGGCACCGGCTTCCCGTGGGACTTCTCCATCAACTACCACCTGTACCGGCTGGTCTTCCCGGTCACCGCGCTCGGCCGCTACCTCAACGGCGCCCCGGGCACGGGCCGGCCCGACGGCGCCCCGGCGATCGGGGCGGCCCGGTGACCACCGCGCCCCTGCTGGTGCTCTGCGCCCTGGGCCCCGAGGTCTGGGCCCTGCGCGGCGGTGACTGGCGCGGCGCGGTCGGCGGCTCCCCGGTACTGCTGCGCACCGGGGTCGGCCGGCGGCGCGCCGGGACGGCCGTCCGACGGCTGCTCGGCTCCGCCCCCACCGGCTACGGCGCCGTGGTGGTGGCCGGCTTCGGGGCCGCGGTCGGCCCCGGTGTCCTGCCCGGCGACGTGGTGGCCGCCGACGGCGTGCGCGACGCCGAGGGCCACCTGTACCCGGTCGACTCCGGCCCGGGGCTCACCCGGGCGCTGAAGGAGCGCGGCCTGACCGTGCACACCGGCGTCCACCACACCGCCGACCACGTGGTGCGCGGCATCGAACGGCGCGCCCTGCACCTCCAGGGCGCGCTCGCCGTCGACATGGAGGCCGCCGCCGTCCTGGCCGCGCTGTGCGAGGTGCGGCCCGCGCTGCCGGCGGCCGTCCTGCGGGTGGTGGTGGACACGCCCGAGCACGAGCTGCTGCGGTTCGGCACCCTCCCGGCCGGGGTGCGTGCCTGGCGGACCCTGCGGGCGACGGTCCCCGCCCTGGTCGACTGGTACCGGCAGGAGCGCGCGCCCGGCTCCGCAGACCTGAACCACCCCACATCCTCGACGCTCCCCCAGGAGGCGAGCTAGCCATGGCCATGCCGTTGCGCCAGACCGTGCGGGTCGGCACCTACCTCATGCAGCAGAAGCTGTTCAAGCGCCGGGACAAGTTCCCGCTGATCGTGGAGCTGGAGCCGCTCTTCGCGTGCAACCTCGCCTGCGAGGGCTGCGGCAAGATCCAGCACCCGGCGGGCGTGCTGAAGCAGCGGATGCCCGTGGCCCAGGCGGTCGGCGCGGTCCTGGAGTCGGGTGCCCCGATGGTCTCGATCGCCGGCGGCGAGCCGCTGATGCACCCGCAGATCGACGAGATCGTCCGGCAGCTGGTCGAGCGCCGCAAGTACGTCTTCCTCTGCACCAACGCGCTGCTGATGCGCAAGAAGATGGACAAGTTCACGCCCTCGCCGTACTTCACCTTCGCGGTGCACATCGACGGCATGCGCGAGCGGCACGACGAGTCGGTGGCCAAGGAGGGCACCTTCGACGAGGCGGTGGCCGCGATCAAGGAGGCCAAGCGCCGCGGCTTCCGGGTCACCACCAACAGCACCTTCTTCAACACCGACACCCCGCAGACCGTCATCGAGGTGCTGGACTACCTCAACGACGAGCTCAAGGTGGACGAGATGATGATCTCGCCCGCCTACGCCTACGAGAAGGCCCCCGACCAGGAGCACTTCCTCGGCGTCGAGCAGACCAGGGAGCTCTTCCGCACGGCCTTCGCCGACGGCAACCGCAAGCGCTGGCGCCTCAACCACAGCCCGCTCTTCCTGGACTTCCTGGAGGGCAAGGCCGACTTCGAGTGCACCCCCTGGGGCATCCCCAACTACTCGCTGTTCGGCTGGCAACGGCCCTGCTACCTGATGGCCGACGGCTACGTGCCGACCTACCGCGAACTGGTCGAGAAGACCGACTGGAGCAAGTACGGCCGCGGCAAGGACCCGCGCTGCGAGAACTGCATGGCCCACTGCGGCTACGAGCCGACCGCCGTCCTCGCGACGATGGGCTCGCTCCAGCAGTCGCTGCGCGCCATCACCGAGACCGTCAGCGGCAACAAGGGCCGCTGAGACGGGAGCCGGCCCCCGGGTCGGCACCCCGGCCCGGGCCCCGCGCCCGGGCCGGCTCCGCCCAACCGGGCCGGGCCCGTTCCCGAACCGGGCCCGTTCCCGAACCGGGTCCGTTCCCGAACCGGGCCGGGCCCCGCGCCGCCCGGGCCGGCCGGAGGCGCCACCGCACCGCTCCGAGTCGTGAGGTGTACCCATGTCACTGCTCTCCCGCGTCACGTCGCCGGCCGAGCTGCGCAAGCTCCCGGCGGCCGAACTCCCGCTGCTCGCCGACGAGATCCGCGACTTCCTGATCGACGCCGTCACCCGCACCGGCGGCCACCTGGGGCCCAACCTCGGCGTGGTGGAGCTGACCATCGCGCTGCACCGGGTCTTCGACTCGCCGTACGACCGGATCGTCTTCGACACCGGCCACCAGAGCTACGTCCACAAGCTGCTCACCGGCCGCCAGGACTTCAGCCGGCTGCGGATGCGCGGCGGACTCTCCGGATACCCCTCGCGCGGCGAGTCCGAGCACGACCTGGTCGAGAACTCGCACGCCTCCACCGCGCTCTCCTACGCCGACGGCCTGGCCAAGGCCGCCCGGCTGCTCGGCCAGCACGACCGGCACACCGTCGCGGTGATCGGCGACGGCGCGCTCACCGGCGGGCTCGCCTGGGAGGCGCTCAACAACATCGCCGAGGCGCGCGACCGGCCGCTGGTCATCGTCGTCAACGACAACGAGCGCTCCTACGCCAGGACCATCGGCGGCCTCGCCAACCACCTGGCCACCCTGCGCACCACCCAGGGCTACGAGCGCTTCCTCGCCCTCGGCAAGGAGGCCCTGCAGCGCACCCCGCTGGTCGGCCAGCCGATCTTCGACGCGCTGCACGGAGCCAAGAAGGGGTTCAAGGACGCCTTCGCCCCACAGGGCATGTTCGAGGACCTCGGCCTCAAGTACCTCGGACCGATCGACGGCCACGACCTGGGCGCGGTCGAACAGGCGCTGCGCCAGGCCCGCAACTTCGGCGGGCCGGTCATCGTGCACTGCCTGACCGTCAAGGGGCGCGGCTACCGGCCGGCCGAGCAGGACGAGGCCGACCGCTTCCACGCCGTCAACCCGATCGACCCCTACACCTGCCTGCCGATCTCGCCCAGCGGCGGCGTCTCCTGGACCTCGGTGTTCGGGGACGAGCTGGTCACCCTCGGCGCCGAGCGGCCGGACCTGGTGGCGATCACCGCGGCCATGCTCCAGCCGGTCGGCCTGGCCCCGTTCGCCAAGGCCTACCCGGAGCGGACCTTCGACGTCGGGATCGCCGAGCAGCACGCCGTCACCAGTGCGGCGGGGCTGGCCACCGGCGGGCTGCACCCGGTGGTCGCGGTCTACGCGACCTTCCTCAACCGGGCCTTCGACCAGGTCCTGATGGACGTCGCCCTGCACCGGCTGGGCGTCACCTTCGTGCTCGACCGCTCCGGGGTGACCGGGCCGGACGGCGCCTCGCACAACGGCATGTGGGACATGTCGATCCTCCAGGTGGTCCCCGGCCTGCGGCTCGCCGCGCCCCGCGACGCCGAACAGCTGCGCGCCCAGCTGCGCGAGGCCGTCGAGGTCCGGGACGCCCCGACCGTCGTGCGCTTCCCGAAGGGGAACGTCGGGCCCGCGGTGCCGGCCGTGGAGCGGACCGGCGGGGTGGACGTGCTGCTGCGCACCGGGCGGGTGCCGGAGATCCTGCTGGTCGCGGTCGGCACCACCGCCTCCGCCTGCCTGGACGCGGCCCGGCTGCTGCTCGCCGAGGGCTTCACCGCGACCGTGGTCGACCCGCGCTGGGTCAAGCCCGTCGACCCGGCGCTGCCCGAACTGGCCGCCGCCCACCGGCTGGTGGTCACCGTCGAGGACAACGGCCGTACCGGCGGCGTCGGTTCGGTCCTCGCCCAGGCGCTGCGCGACGCCGACGTGGACGTGCCGGTGCGGGTGCTCGGCCTGCCCCAGGAGTTCCTCGGCCACGCCTCGCGCGGGGAGATCCTGGAGGAGGCCGGACTGACCGGCACCGGGGTCGCCGCCCAGACCGCCGTCTTCGCCAAGAACCTGCTACCGACCCGAGGAGCGAACCCGCGCCATGCCGGCTGACCCAGACCGCCCCTTCGACCTCGCCGCCCTGATCGCCGAACGCGGCGGCGAGCGCTACGAGTTGCAGAGCCGCTACCTCAATCCGCAGCTGCCGCGCATGCTGCACACCATCGGCTTCGACAAGTACTACGAGCGCGCCGAGGGCCAGTACTTCTACGACGCCGAGGGCAACGAGTACCTCGACATGCTGGCCGGCTTCGGGATCTTCGCGCTCGGCCGCCACCACCCGGTGGTGCGCTCGGCGGTCCAGCAGGTGATGGACCTCGACCTGCCGGACCTGGTCCGCTTCGACTGCCCGCCGCTGCCCGGACTGCTGGCCGAGCGGCTGCTGTCGTACGCGCCCGGGCTGGACCGGGTGTTCTTCGGCAACAGCGGCACCGAGGCGGTGGAGACCGCGCTCAAGTTCGCCCGGTACGCCACCGGGCGCCGGCGGATCCTCTACGCCGACCACGCCTTCCACGGACTGACCACCGGCTCGCTCTCGGTCAACGGGGAGAACGGATTCCGCAAGGGCTTCGACCCGCTGCTGCCGGACACCGCCATCCCGCTCGGCGATCTCGGCGCGCTGGCCAAGGAGTTGAAGCGCGGCGACGTCGCGGGGCTGATCGTCGAGCCGATCCAGGGCAAGGGCGTCCAGGCTCCGCCGCCCGGCTGGCTGCGCGCCGCCCAGGCCCTGCTGCACGAGCACAAGGCGCTGCTGATCTGCGACGAGGTGCAGACCGGCATCGGCCGCACCGGCGAGTTCTTCGCCTACCAGCACGAGGACGGGGTCCTGCCCGACCTCGTCTGCGCGGCCAAGGCGCTGTCCGGCGGGTACGTGCCCATCGGGGCGACGCTCGGCAAGAGCTGGATCTTCGAGAAGGTGTACTCCTCGATGGACCGGGTGCTGGTGCATTCGGCCAGCTTCGGGTCCAACGCCCAGGCCATGGCGGCCGGGCTGGCGACCCTGGAGGTGATGCGCGACGAGCAGGTGGTGGAGAACGCCCGCAAGGTGGGCGACCACCTCCGCGAACGGCTGGCCGCACTGGTCGACACCTACGAGCTGCTCGCCGAGGTGCGCGGGCGCGGGCTGATGATCGGGATCGAGTTCGGCCGGCCCAAGTCGCTCAAGCTGCGCACCGGTTGGACCGCGCTCCAGGCGGCGCGCAAGGGGCTGTTCGCGCAGATGGTGGTGGTGCCGCTGCTGCAGCGGCACCGCATCCTGACCCAGGTGTCCGGCGACCACCTGGAAGTGATCAAGCTGATCCCGCCGCTGATCATCACCGAGCGCGATGTGGACCGGTTCGTGGAAGCCTTCAGCGACATCATGGACGAGGCCCACCGGGGGAGCGGCCTGATGTGGGACTTCGGGCGGACGCTGGTCAAGCAGGCGGTCGGCGGCCGCTGAGCCCGGGGCCGCGCGTGGCGCGGACTGGGAAGCCGGGGGTGTGGAGTGGGAGCCGGGGCGTGGGAAGTCGGTGGCGCGGAGTGGGAAGTCGGCCGGGCCGACTTCCCACTCCATGGGAGACACCACGTCAGAGCTCGGTCCGGCGACGCCGGATCACCACCACGAGATCGACGGCGGCGAACAGGGTGAGCAGGCCGCAGGCCACGGCGAAGCCGGTGAGGGTGCCCCGGCTGGGCGCGCCGTCGGCGGGGGAGGCGGCCGCCCAGAGTGCGAAACCCACCGTCGCCAGTGCGAACAGCGGAGTGAAGGTGAGCGAGAGCAGGTAGCGGAGCTTGAGATCGCTGCGGGCGGTGGCCGGCTCGGTGCCGCTGCGCCACCGTCGCGGAGTGGTGGTGCGCATGCCGTTCACCTCTTGACCACGCCGGTCGGGCTACGATTCCAGCGTACGTCCGAGGAGACGAGCCGGGGAGGCGCGATGTCGGGTTCGGGCGCGGTGGGGGCGGGGTCCGGCGCGGCGGGTCCGGGCGCCGGTTCGGGGGCGGGGGGCCAGGACGGCGAGGGATACGCGGGGCTGCGGATCGAGCGGGCCCGGGAGCTGGCCCGGAGGCACGGCTGGGCGTCGGTCCGGGTGCTGGAGCCGGGGGACCTGATGACCATGGAGTACCGCCAGGGGCGGCTCAACCTCGCGGTGCGCAACGGTGTGGTCGAGCGCAGCTGGGAGGGGTAGGTCCGGCCCGTTCCGTCGGCTCGGGGCCGGGTCCGGCTTCGGCATTCGGGGTTCGGCTTCGGCTTCGGTGCGGACCTGGTGCGGGTCCGGTCCGGTCGGGTTCGCCGTGGCTCGGGTGCGGTTCGGGTCGGGCGTGGCTCGGGTTCAGCAGGGCAGGTGCCGGCGGGCGAAGCGCCGGCGGAGCCGCTGTTCGGCGGTGGCGACCAGGGGCTCCAGCAGTGGCAGCGAGAGCAGGACGAGCAGTCCGGCGGCCCAGCCGGCCAGGACGTCGGTGACCCAGTGGGTGCCCAGGTAGACCGTGGTCAGGCCGATCGAGCAGGCGGTGGCGGCGGCGATCAGCGCGCCGGTGCGCCGCCAGCGGACGGCGAGGTAGGCGAGCACCCCCCACGTGACCACCGCGTTGGCGGTGTGGCCGGAGGGGAAGATGGTGCCGCCGGAGAAGAGCTCGGGCGAGCCGACGTACTGGGCGTAGTGCGGGCCGAGCCGGCCGGTGACGATCTTGACCGCGCCGACGGTGACGTTGAGCAACAGCAGCGCGATGCCCATGACCAGCAGCGGGCGCAGCCGGCCGAGGCGGTGGGCCCGCCAGCCGAGCCAGCAGAAGGCGGCGATCGCCGAGGGCCCGCGTTGCCCGGCGACCACCCAGGTGTCGAGCAGCGGCTCCAGCCGGGGCCACCGCTCGTAGGGGCGCAGCAGTCGGACCGACCAGTCGAGGTCGACCAGCTCGGTGTTGAGCAGGACCCCGGCCAGTACCAGCAGGTAGCCGGCGAGGGTGACGGCGAGCAGGGCGGCCTGCCGTCGGCTCATCGGGGGCCAGCCGGGTTCACCGGGGCCGGGGCCGGCCGGGGGGAGGGGGTGTCCCGGGGTGGTGGGGCGTTCCCGGCGGTCGGGTTCGGCGGTGCGGCGCTCCGGCCTCTGGCGCGGAATGGGAGCGGGGGTACTTCTGGATTGCACGGGGTGACCTTACCCAGCCGGACAGGGCTATTCCGGTGGTAATTGTCATTTTCCCGGGAAATCGACAATTGGGTCGATCGGGGCTGGCTCGGGGGGTGATTTCCACTATTCCAGGATCGAAAGTCCGTGTGGTCGTCGAATGATTCTGCAAAAGCCCCGGTAAAGCAGGAGGAGTGGGAGGCCGGTGCGACCGGCTTCCCACTCCGTGGTAACCCTGTGTAGGTTCCGTGCTCAGTCGAGGGGGCCGCCCGCGACGTAGATCACCTGGCCGGAGACGAAGCCGGCGCCCTCGCTCGCGAGGAAGGAGATGGTGTGGGCGACGTCCTCAGGCTCGCCGACCCGCTGGACCGGGATCTGCGAGGCCGCGGCCCGCTTGAAGTCTTCGAAGTCCATGCCGACCCGGGCGGCGGTGGCTGCTGTCATGTCCGTGGCGATAAAGCCGGGGGCGACCGCGTTGGCCGTGATGCCGAACTTGCCCAGCTCAATGGCCAAAGTCTTGGTGAAGCCCTGGAGCCCCGCCTTGGCGGCCGAGTAGTTGGCCTGGCCGCGGTTGCCCTGGGCCGAGGAGGAGGACAGGTTGACGATGCGGCCGAAACCGGCGTCGACCATGTGCTTCTGCACGGCGCGGGTCATCAGGAAGGCGCCGCGGAGGTGAACGTTGATGACCGTGTCCCAGTCGGACTCGGACATCTTGAAGAGCAGGTTGTCGCGGAGTACGCCCGCGTTGTTCACCAGGACGACCGGGGTGCCGAGCTCGGCGGCCACCCGGTCGACGGCGGCCTGGACCTGCTCGGCGTCCGAGACGTCGGCGCCGACGGCCAGCGCCCTGCCGCCGGCGGCGGTGATCCGGTCGACGGTCTCCTTGCCGGCCGCCTCGTCGAGGTCCAGGACGGCGACCGCGTAGCCGTCGGCGGCCAGCCGGACGGCGGTGGCGGCGCCCAGGCCGCGGGCGGCGCCGGTGACGACGGCGACCCGGGGGGCGGTGCTCTGCTCGGTCATGCTCGGTCTCGTCTCTCTCGGGGTTGCCTCCCGGGGAGAGCCCCCGGAGAGGGTGGCCACACCCTACCGGCGGGTAGGGAGGGCGGCCAGGGTGGAGAGACGCAGGTGACGGTGGGTAAGGACCGACCGGTCGGCTTTCTGCTGAGAACGAGTTACTGCAAGCCGTTCGCAGTCCGTAAATATGCCAATGTTGCCGAACCTGCGTCTACTATCCGCCCCTGCCTGCCAGCAAGGGCCCGCCGTTTGTATAGTGTCCGCCAGCAGCCACCGGCTGCACGGCTGGAGCGCCCTCCCTCATAGCTGGACGCCCACTCGCCGTTACTGCCCCACCCGGGTGTCCCACACACACCGGGTGTGACATCGGGACGGATACATGGTGCTGGGGGAGATCCCGACAACCCGCGTGTCTGCGCGACTGCAGCAGTCGCCCGGACACCTCATTCGCGTTGCACAGCAGGTCCACACCCGTTTGTGGTCCGAACACGTCGGAGCCGATCTCACGGCTCCGCAGTTCGCCGTGCTGCTGGTCCTGGCCCTGGAACCGGGTGCGGACCAGCGGACGGTCGGCGAGCGGGCCTCGCTCGACAAGGCCACGATGGCGGAGATGGTCGCGCGGCTGGTCCGCCGCGGCCTGGTGCTGCGCAGGCGCGACCCGGCCGACGGCCGGCGCAAACTGTTGGCGCTCTCGCAGAGCGGTGCCCAGGCGGTGCGCGAGGCCACCGGTGGTGTGGTCCGCGTTCAGCGCGTCCTGTTCGAGCCGCTCTCTGCGGAGGAGCAGGTCGAGATCGTCCGGGTGATGGCCAAGATAGCCAGGCTGGAGCCCGCGGCGGTCGCCGTCATCACCGACGCGCGGCCGATACTGGACGCCCAGCGGGCGATCGGCTACCTGATCAGGGTGAGCCAGCAGGTGCACACCAAGCTCTGGTCGGAGCACGTGGGCGCCGAGCTGACGGCTCCGCAGTACGCGGTGCTGGACGCGCTGGAACTGGAACCGGGCGCCGACCAGCGCACGGTCGGCGAGCTGGCCTCGCTGGACAAGGCCACGATGGCCGAGATGGTCAGCCGACTGGTGCGCCGCGGTCTGGTGCAGCGCCGGCGCGACCCCTCGGACGGGCGGCGCAACCTGCTCTCGCTCTCACCGGCGGGACAGGACCTGCTGCACCGCTCGGCCGCCGGGGTGGCCGAGGTCCAGCGGCTGCTGCTGGCCCCGCTGGAGGAGAGCGAGCACGAGGCCGCGCTCGCGCTCATCGCGAAGGCGGGCAGGCTCTAGGTCAAGACTTCGCCGCAGTAGCCAAAACGATTCGCCAAAACGCTGAGGGTCCATGGCCATGGACTTTGACGGATCGGGGTACACCTGAGGCCGCCCGCTCCCCCCACGGGAGCGGGCGGTCTTCGGCATGACGGCCGTCAGGCGATCCGGGTGTCCGGGGGCCGGACCCCCGGGCCGGGCGTCAGTTCCAGTCGAACTCCTGCGGGTCCGGGCCGATCCGCTTGCCGGTGGCCACGGCGGCGATCGCCGCGAGGTCCTCGGCGTCCAGCTCGAAGCCGGCGACGTCCAGGTTCTCGCGGATCCGGGACGGGGTGACCGACTTCGGGATGGCGATCACGCCGCTCTGGAGGTGCCAGCGCAGCACCACCTGGGCGACCGTGCGGCCGTGCTTCTCGGCGGTCTTCACCAGGGCGGGCTCGGCGAGCAGGTCCTTGCCCTGGCCCAGCGGGCTCCAGGCCTCGGTGGCGATGCCGTGCTCGGCGTGGAACGCGCGCAGCTCCGCCTGGGGGAAGTACGGGTGCAGCTCGACCTGGTTCAGGGCCGGGGCGACGGAGGCCTCGCCCAGCAGGCGGCTCAGCTGCTCGGTGCCGAAGTTGGAGACGCCGATCGACCTGACCCGGCCGTCCGCCTTCAGCTGCTCGAAGGCCTTCCAGATGTTCAGGTAGCTGTCGCCGTGCATCGGGCGCGGCCAGTGGATCAGGTAGAGGTCGAGGTATTCGAGGCCGAGCTTGGCCAGCGAGGCGTCGAACTCGCGCAGCACCGCGTCGCGGCCCTGCTCGCCGGACCAGTCGCGGGTGCCCGAGTTCCACAGCTTGGTGGTGACGTAGAGGTCCTCGCGGGCGACGCCGCCCGCCAGGGCCTCGGCGATCGCCGCGCCGGTGCCGGCCTCGTTCTCGTAGATGGCCGCGGTGTCGATGGAGCGGTAGCCCGCCTCGATCGCGGTGCGGACGGCCGGGGTGGCCTCGGCGTCCGGGACCTGCCACACGCCGAAGCCGAGCTGCGGGATCTGCGCGCCGTCGTTGAGGGTGACGGTGGGGATGGTGCTCACGGGAAGGGGTGCCCTCCTGATTGTCCTGTGGTTCCAGTGGGGGCAACTGGCGTCCCGGTGTGATTGTTCCCGCCGAACGGGCGAATCTTGGGTGAAGCTTTGCGGGGGTTTGGCCGAGGGGCCGGCCGACCCGGGGCGGGGTCGGGACCGCCCCGGCGGGGCGTGCGGGGGGCGTGCGGGTCCGGCTCGCGGGGGCCGGGGTGCGGAGCGCGCGGGCCGGGGCGAAAAGCCGTGGTGAAAAACACGTTGCGCAGATCGCGCGGAGGTTGGCAGGCTCCCGATCATGACGTCCTGACTCTCGGGCCCTTCGTGCCCATCCCACCCCGTCCGGCTCCGCTCCGGGCGCATCGTCGACGTCGCGCCGCAGCCGTGCTGCCGTGCCGCGCGTCATCCGCCTGCCGGTTCGGGCCGCTCCTCGTCGGGCCGCCCGCCGTAGGGCCGCCGTCCGCACTGCGCGCACGTCACCCCGGTGCTCCGTGCGCGCCGCTCCTCGAACTCCTGTAGCTCTCCCGAACCCCTGTGCGCTCGTGGCCGCGCACCGCTCGTATCGGAGTGTCATGCTGCTCACCCCCCTGCCGCTGGCCGATCCCGGCAGTCCCGACCTCTCCTCACCCCCGGCCTTCCTGCGCTGGCTGCAGCGGCGCCAGCGGCGCGGGCAGGTGCTCGCCACCCTCTGGTCGCTGATCGAGCTGGGGTGCCGGGCCGCCCTGCCGATACCGCTCGGGTTCGGCGTGCAGGCCGCCGTGGACGGTGACGCCGGCGGGATCTGGCGGGCCGGCGGGATCCTGCTGCTGCTCGGTGCGGGTGCCGCGCTCGGCGCCGTGCTGGTGCACCGCCAGGCGGTCTGGAACTGGATCCACGCGGCCACCCACGTAAGGCAGTTGGTGTCCCGGCAGGCCTCGCGCCTCGGGGCCGGGCTGTCCCGCCGGATCGCCACCGGAGAGGTCGTCGCGGTCGGCAGCGGGGACGTCGAGCGGATCGGCTGGTACGTCGAACTGGTCGCCCGGGTCCGGTCGGCGGTGATCGTCTGGCTGGCCGTCAGCGTGGCGGTGCTGCTGGTCGATCCGGTGCTCGGGGCCGGGGTGCTGCTCGGCGTCCCGGTGCTGGCGGCCTCCGTCTGGCCGCTGATCGGGCCGTTCGAGCGGCGCTACGAGCAGCAGCGCACCCTCGGCGGCAAGGCCACCGAGCTGGCGGCCGACACCGTCGCCGGGCTGCGGGTGCTGCGCGGCATCGGCGGCGAGGAGCTGTTCCTGGAGCGGTACCGGGCCGCCTCCCAGAAGGTCCGGGCCGCGGCCGTCCGCTCGGCCCGGATCCAGTCGCTGATGCAGGCTCAACAGGTCTTGCTGCCAGGCCTGTTCGTGGTCGGCGTCACCTGGTACGGCGCCCGGCTGGTGGCCTCCGGCGAGCTCGCCGTCGGCACCCTGATCGCGGTCTACGGCGCCACGGCCTTCCTGGCCGCCCCGCTGCGCATCCTGGGCGAGGCGGCTCACGCGTGGAGCGTGGCCCGGGTCTCCGCCGCGCGCACCGTCCGGGTGCTCTCGCTCGGCCGGACGGCCGGCACGGCCGATGCCTCACTGGTCCGGCCGGACAAGGCCGACCTGCACGACCCGACGAGCGGGCTGACGGCGCGGGCCGGCGAGCTGACCGCGGTGGTCTGCGGGGACCCGGACTTCGCGGGGGCGCTGGCCGAGCGGCTCGGCGGCCACGTCCCGCCGGCCGAGGGCGAGCGGGCGCAGGCCCCGGTGCGGCTCGGCGGCACGGAGCTGGACGCGGTGCCGCTGGCCGAGGCCAGGGCGGCGGTGCTGGTCCACGACAAGGAGCCGGTACTGCTCTCCGGCACGCTGGCCGAGCTCTTCGACATCCCCTCCTCGGGGCGGGTCACGGCCGCCGCGGCCCTGGCGGCGGCCCGGTCGGAGGACGTGCTGACGGCCCTGGCGGAGGGTTCGCCGGAGTGCGGGGGAGACCCGATGCGCGCCCGGATCACCGAGCGCGGACGCTCGCTCTCCGGCGGGCAGCGCCAACGGCTCGCCCTGGCCCGCGCCCTGCTGGCGGACCCGCCGGTGCTGGTGCTGGACGAGCCCACCAGCGCGGTGGACGCCCACACCGAATCGAGGATCGCCTCCGGGCTGCGGGACACCCGGGCGGGCCGCACCACCGTGGTGTTCGCGACCAGCCCGCTGCTGCTCGACCGGGCGGACCGGGTGGTGCTGCTGCAGGAGGGCCGGGTCGTCGCGGCCGGGCCGCACCGCGAGCTGATGCGCACCGAGTCGGCCTACCGGGCCGTGGTCACCCGCGGCGAGGAGGCGGTTGCTCCGGTGGGTGAGGCCGTATGAGGAAAATCGTCAACTTCCCTGCTACGCAAGCGAGGAGCACGTCATGAAGCCTCCGTTCCAGGAGGAACAGGAGCCGGCCGCCACCCTGCCGGTCGGCTCCCCGGCCGCGGTGCGCGGGTACCTGCTGCTGCTCGCGCGGCGGCACCGCGCCGGGTTCTCCGCGGTGGTGTCGCTGCACTCCGTGGCCACCGTGGCCGGGCTGGTCGGGCCCTGGGTGCTCGGGCGCCTGGTCGAGTCGCTGGCCACCGGGACCGTCGGGTCCACCATCGCGGTGGCGGTCGCCTGGTACCTGCTGGCACTCGTGGTGCAGGCGGCGTTCACCGGCTGGTCGCGGATGCGCGGCGCGGTGCTCGGCGAGCGGGTGCTGGCCGACCTGCGCGAGGACTTCCTGGTCCGCTCGGTGGCCCTGCCGACCGGCGTGCTGGAGCGGGCCGGTACCGGGGACCTGGTCTCCCGGGGCACCACCGACATCGACCGGCTGGACAAGTCGGTGCGCGAGGCAGTGCCCGAACTCGCCGTCGCCGTGGTGTCGTTGCTGCTGGTGCTCGGCGCGCTGCTGGTCACCTCGCCACTGCTCGCGCTGACCTCGCTGATCGGGCTTCCGCTGCTGCTGGTCAGCTCCCGCTGGTACTTCCGGCGCGCGCCGCAGTCCTACCGCAGCGAGTCGGCCGGGTACGCGGCGGTGAGCAACGTGCTGGCCGAGACGGTGGACGCCGGGCGGACGGTGGAGGCGCTGCGGCTGGGGGACCAGCGGGTCCGGCTGACCGACCGCAAGCTGCGCGAGTGGTTGGCCTGGGAGCGGTACACCCTGTGGCTGCGCTCGGTCTGGTTCCCGACCATCGACGCGGTCTACACCTTGGCGGTGCTCGCCACCATGCTGTTCGGCGGGCTGTTCACCGTCCAGGGCTGGATCACCGTGGGCCAGTTGACCACCGGCGTGCTCTACGCGCAGATGCTGACCGGCCCGGTGGACATGATCCTGCGCTGGTACGACGAGCTCCAGATCGGCCAGGCCTCGCTGGCCCGGCTGGTCGGCGTGCGCGAGGTGCCCGAGCACGAGGGGGACGAGTCCGTCCTGCCGGACGGCCGTCGGGTCGAGGCGAAGGACGTCCGGTTCGGGTACCGCGAGGGCGCCGACGTCCTGCACGGGATCAGCCTGGACGTCCCCCCGGGCAGCCGGGTCGCGCTGGTCGGGCCGTCCGGCGCGGGCAAGTCCACCCTCGGCCGGCTGCTGGCCGGGATCTACGCCCCCGGCCGCGGCAGCGTGACCCTTGGCGGGGCGGCGCTGGCGCGGATGCCGGCCGAGCGGGTGCGCGCGGAGGTCGCCCTGGTGAACCAGGAGCACCACGTCTTCGTCGGCACCCTGCGGGACAACCTGCGGCTGGCCGCGCCCGGGGCGGACGACACCGAGCTGCGGGCCGCGCTGGACGCCGTGGACGCCGGGGCCTGGGTGGACGCCCTGCCGGACGCCCTGGACACCGAGGTCGGCTCCGGCGGCACCTCACTGACCCCGCCGCAGGCCCAGCAGCTGGCACTGGCCCGGCTGGTGCTGGCCGATCCGCACACCCTGGTGCTGGACGAGGCCACCTCCCTGCTGGACCCGCGGGCCGCCCGCCATCTGGAGCGCTCGCTGTCCCGGGTGCTGGAGGGGCGGACGGTCATCGCCATCGCCCACCGGCTGCACACCGCGCACGACGCGGACGTGATCGCGGTGGTCGAGGGCGGGCGGATCAGCGAGTACGGCAGCCACCCGGAGCTGGTCGCGGCGGGCGGTCCGTACGCGGCGCTCTGGCGGTCCTGGCGGGACGAGCGGTAGCGGGCTCCGGTCCGGCCGGCGGCCGGACCGGAACGGGCCGGAGTCGGGCCGGAGCGGACTCAAACCCGTACGGGGCCTGATTGCCCCGTACGGGTTACTCCCTGGCCCGGAAGAGCGCGTAACCGGGCAAATCGGCCGCCCGGCCCGCAGACTGCTCCGGTGACCAAGATTTCAGACGGACCATCCCGTTCCCCGCGCGGTGAGATCGGCGGCATCCCCACGCGCTACATCGGGATCGGCGTCATCGTCGTCCTCGCCGTGTGGTTCCTGTTCGCCAACCTCGACAGGGTCCAGATCCAGTTCTGGGTCTTCACCGTCACCGCGCCGCTCTGGATCGCGCTGCTGGCCACGCTGATCGCGGGCGTCGCGCTGGGCTGGCTGCTGAAGGGACGGCGCAACAGGTGACCGCGGCCCCCGGGCCGGCGCCGGCCGGCGCCTCGGCCTTCACCCCGCTGATCGAGATGCGCGGGGTCAACAAGCACTTCGGGGACCTGCACGTCCTGCAGGACATCGAGCTGACGGTCGGGCGCGGCGAGGTGGTCGTGGTCATCGGCCCGTCCGGCTCCGGCAAGTCGACCCTCTGCCGGGCGATCAACCGGCTGGAGCCGATCGAGGTCGGCACCATCCTGATCGACGGCCACCCGCTGCCCGAGGAGGGCAAGGGCCTGGCCAGGCTGCGCGCCGAGGTCGGCATGGTGTTCCAGTCCTTCAACCTCTTCGCGCACAAGACCGTGCTGCAGAACGTCTCGCTCGCGCAGATCAAGGTCCGCGGCCGGCCCAGGGCCGAGGCGGACGCCAAGTCCCACGCGCTGCTGGAGCGGGTGGGCCTCGCCGACCAGGCCGCCAAGTACCCGGCGCAGCTCTCCGGAGGGCAGCAGCAGCGGGTCGCGATCGCCCGCGCGCTGGCCATGGACCCGAAGGCCCTGCTGTTCGACGAGCCCACCTCGGCGCTCGACCCCGAGATGATCAACGAGGTGCTGGACGTCATGCGCCAGCTCGCGAGCGAGGGCATGACGATGATCGTGGTCACCCACGAGATGGGCTTCGCCCGGGCCTCCGCGAACCGGGTGGTGTTCATGGCCGACGGCCGGATCGTCGAGGACCGCGCCCCGGAGGACTTCTTCAGCGCCCCTGAGAGCGATCGCGCCCGGGACTTCCTGTCCAAGATCCTGAAGCACTGAGGCGGCGCCGTGAACCGTGAGACGACGCCCGGGGCTCGGCCCGCGGAGAGGCCGGTCGCGCGGCCCGGGGTGCGGCCCGCCGCACGGGCGGGCAGGCGCGTGCTCGCCGTCGCCCTGCTGCTCGCCGCGCTGGCGGCCGGCTGCGGAAAGCCCGGGACCCCGCCGCCCAAGGGCCCGCAGCCCAGCGCCCTGCCCAGCTACCAGGTCCAGGACGCCTCCGCGATCACCGGCTCGCCGACCCTGGACGCCGCCCGCAGCCGGGGCCACCTGGTGGTCGGCGCCAAGGAGGACCAGCCGTACCTGGGCCAGAAGAACCCGGCCACCGGCGAGTACTCCGGCTTCGACATCGAGATCGCCAAGATGGTCGGCGCCTCGCTGGGCTTCCCGCCGGACCGGATCCAGTTCAAGACCATCGCCTCGGCCAACCGCGAGACCGCCCTGCAGAACGGCCAGGTGGACTACTACGTCGGCACCTACACCATCAACGACAACCGGAAGAAGCTGGTCGGCTTCGCCGGCCCGTACTTCATCGCCGGGCAGTCGCTGCTGGTGCGCAAGAACAACGACACCATCCACGGCCCGGAGGACCTGGACGGCAAGAAGGTCTGCTCGGCGGCCGGATCGACGCCGTACCAGCGGATCCAGTCGAAGTACCCGAAGGCCGAGCTGATCGGCTACGACACCTATTCGGCCTGCGTGGACAACCTGATCACCAACCAGGTCGACGCGGTGACCACGGACAACGCGATCCTGCTCGGGTACGCGGCCAAGGTGCCGGACGAGCTCAAGGTGGTCGGCCCGCTGTTCTCGACCGAGCCGTACGGGATCGGGGTGCCGAAGGAGGACACCGTGCTGCGCGGCGCGATCAACGACGCGCTGGAGCACCACATCCAGAACGGCGACTGGCAGAGGGCCTTCGAGGCGACCCTCGGCCTCTCCGGGGAGCCGGCGCCCACCCCGCCGCAGATCGACCGGTACTGAGAGGGCCGCGCCGTGAAAACGCTGATCGACAACTGGTCGACCTACTGGGAGGGGTTCCTCGGCACGCTCTCGCTGTTCGCGGTGAGCGCCGTGCTGTCGCTGGTGCTGGGCGTGCTGATCGCGGGCTTCCGGGTCTCGCCGGTCAAGCCGCTGCGGGTGTTCGGGACGGTGTGGGTGACCTTGCTGCGCAACACGCCGCTGACGCTGCTGTTCTTCATCGTGGTGCTGGGCCTGCCCCGGTTCAACATCACCCTGCCCTTCTACACCTTCGCGGTGCTCGCGCTGGGCTGCTACACCTCGGCCTTCGTCTGCGAGTCGATGCGGTCGGGCATCAACACGGTGCCGACCGGGCAGGGCGAGGCGGCCCGCAGCCTGGGCATGAGCTTCGGGCAGACGATGAGCCTGGTGGTGCTGCCGCAGGCGTACCGCTCGGTGGTGGCGCCGCTCGGCAGTGTGATGATCGCGCTGGCCAAGAACACGGCGATCGCCGGCTCGTTCAGCGTCACCGAACTGCTGGGCACCTACCGGACCATCAACGAGCTGGGCTACAGCATCGTCTGGACCTTCGTCTGGATCGCCGTCGGATACCTGATCATCACTCTGGCCATCAGCGCCGTCTTCAACCTGCTGGAACGACGAGTGGCGGTGTCCCGATGACCGTTGAATCCTCGGCGCTGTACGACATCCCCGGCCCGAAGGCGCTCGCCCGGCACCGGCTGTACGGCGGGATCGCGCTGCTGCTGATCGCGGCGCTGATCGGCTGGGTGATCTACATGCTGTTCCACACCAACCAGTTCACGTACGCCAAGTGGCAGCCCTTCGAGTACCGGGGCGTGCAGGAACTGCTGCTGCGCGGGCTCGGCAACACCCTCAAGGCCTTCGGCTGGACGGTGCTGTTCGCGCTGCCCTTCGGCGCGCTGTTCGCGGCCGGGCGGCTCTCCGACCACCGGGTGGTGCGCTGGCTCTCCACGCTGGTGGTGGAGTTCTTCCGGGCCATGCCGGTGCTGGTGATGATCTTCTTCGTCTTCGTCGCGCTCAAGGTGCAGCCGCTCTGGGCGCTGGTGACCGGGCTGGTGCTCTACAACGGCTCGGTGCTGGCCGAGGTGTTCCGGGCCGGCGTGCTCGCCGTGCCCAAGGGCCAGCGGGAGGCGGCGTACGCACTGGGCATGCGCAAGACCCAGGTGATGTCGTACGTCCTGGTGCCGCAGGCCAACCGGGCGATGCTGCCGGCCATCATCAGCCAGCTGGTGGTCGCCCTCAAGGACACCTCGCTGGGCTTCCTGATCACCTACGAGGAGTTCCTGCACGCGGGCAAGCTGATCGCCACCAACCTGGACTACGACCTGCCGTTCATCCCGGTGGTGATGGTGATCGCACCGATCTACATCGGCATGTGTCTGCTGCTCTCCTGGCTCGCCCGCTTCGTGGAACGGCGCAGCCGGCGCAGCCCGGGCGTGCGCGGCGGGGCACCGGTGGTCAAGGCCGAGGTGGCGATGGGGCTGCCGCCGTCGGCGCAGCAGTGAGGAGCTTGGTTCGGGGCTGAACCATAGGTACGGGTGGGGTTGGGGTCGATACCTCCAAATTCCTCTTATGATTCTCGGGCGTCCGGGCGCGGTCCGAGCACGGTCCGAGCACGGTCCGGGCGGGGCCGGAGCGGGGCTGTCGAGAACGGGTGGGCGGGAGGGATCATGGAGCCGGTGTTCGATTCGCGGCACATCAGGACGTTCCACGAGGTCGTCCGGGCCGGTTCCTACTCGGCCGCCGCCCGCGAGCTCGGCTACACCCAGCCCGCCATCACCCAGCAGATGAAGGCGCTCGAACGCACCGTCGGCGTTCCGCTCTTCACCCGGGCCGGGCGCGGACTGCGGCTCACCGAGGCCGGCGAAGCGCTCTCCCGGCACGCCGAACTGATCCTCGACAGCATGTCCGCCGCCCAGCAGCAGCTCGCCGCCCTCGCCCGGCTGCGCGCCGGACGGGTGCGGGTCTGCGCCTTCCCCAGCGCCAACGCCACCCTGATACCCGAGGCGATGGCCCGGCTGCTGGCCGAGCACCCCGGCGTGCGGGTCGAACTGCTGGAGGCCGAGCCGCCGGACTCCGTCCAGCGGCTGCTGCGCGGGGAGTGCGACATCGCGCTGGCCTTCCGTTACCCCGGCGTGGCCACCGAGGTGCCGGAGGGCGTGGACGAGATCCCGCTGATGGAGGACCTGCTCACGGTGCTGCTGCCGGTCGGGCACCCGCTCGGCCGCCGGCACGCCGTACGGCTGGCCGACCTCGGCGGCGAACGCTGGATCGCCGGCTGTCCGCGCTGCCGGGCCAACCTGCTGCACGTCTGCGCGGAGGAGGGGTTCGCGCCGGACATCGTGTTCTCCACCGACGACAACCTCGCGGTGCAGTCGCTCGTCGCCGCCGGGGTCGGGATCGCGCTGATGCCGGCACTGGTGCTCTCCTTCATGTGCCACCGCAAGGTCACCGGGCGGGCCGTCGAACCGCACCTGCGGCGGCAGGTGAGCGCGTACGTGCTGCGCGAGCACCGCCGGATCCCGGCCACCGGGCTGGTGCTGGACCACCTGCGGCAGGCGGCGGCGAGTCGGGTCGGGTGCTGAGCGCCGAACCGGGTGACGACTCCCGGCGGCGACCGGAAGCAGGTAGCCGGCAGCAGGTAACGGGCGAGCGGCAGCAGGTAGCCGGCAGTAGGTAACCGGTGAGCTGCTGCCCGCTGACATATAAGCGTTAGTGGGGAGGTTCCTTACGAACCCTCCTTGGACGTGATAGGTCGCCAGGGTCGAACCTGCTGGGATGACTCCCTCAGCCACGGTCGGCAGCGACCGACTCACCGAGCGGATGACCGCGCTGATCAGTGAGATCCGCGCCGTCGTGGACCGCGGACTCCCGCCGGAGCTCACCGCCTACCTGGTCGGCGAGCGACTCGCCCCGCACCTGCACGCCGACCCGGACGGCCCCGACGCGCTGCTCGCCCCCGCCCACCGCGAGGGCGACCCGCAGCGCTACCGCCAGCACGTCCTGCACGCCGAGGAGGACGGCAGCTTCTCCGTCGTCGCCCTGGTCTGGCTGCCCGGTCAGCAGACCCCGATCCACGACCACGTCTCCTGGTGCGTGGCCGGCGTCCACCAGGGCCAGGAGAGCGAGACCCGCTACCGGCTGGTCTCCGGCGGCCCCACCGCCCGACTGGTCGAGACCGAGCACGTGGCCGGCCCGGCCGGTACCGTCGCCGCCTTCGCCCCGCCCGGCGACATCCACCTGGTGCGCAACTCCTGTAGCAGCACGGCGATCTCCATCCACGTCTACGGTGCGGACGTCTCCCGGCTCGGCACCAGCATCCGGCGGGTCTACCGGATGCCCGCCGACGGGCAGCAGTGATCCCGGCGTGGCACTGACCCTCCGGCACCGCGCCGCCCGCACCCGCTCGTTGCCCCCGATGCGCGGGGACGCCCCCGGGCTGCTGCTCGCCGCCCTCGGGGTGGCCGCCGCGCTGGGCGTCCACGCGCTGGTGCCGGCCGTGCCCAAGCTCACCGCCGCCGTCGTGCTCGGCATGGCGGCGGCCCACCTGCCCGGGGTGCGCCCGGTGGTCCGCGGGATCGCCCGGCCGGGGCTGTCCACGGCCGGGAAGCGGCTGATGCGGCTCGGGATCGTGCTGCTCGGGCTCAAGCTCAGCCTGGACGACGTGCTCGGCCTCGGCTGGGCCACGGTGGCCATGGTGCTGGCCGTGGTCGCGGCCACCTTCGCGGGCACGCTCTGGCTGGGCCGGCGGCTCGGCCTGCCCGGTGACCAGCCACTGCTGGTCGCCACCGGGTACTCGATCTGCGGGGCCTCGGCGATCGGCGCGGTCAGCCAGGCGGCGGGCAGCGAGGAGGAGGACGTCGCGGCCTCGGTGGCGCTGGTCACCCTGTGCGGGACGCTGGCGATCGTCGTGCTCCCGCTGCTCCAGCATCCGCTCGGGCTCGACGAGCTGGAGTTCGGGCGCTGGGTCGGGGCGAGCGTGCACGACGTCGGGCAGGTGGTCGCCACCGCGCAGACCAGTGGGGCCGGGGCGCTGCGGGAGGCGGTGCTGGTCAAGCTGATGCGCGTGGTGCTGCTGGCGCCGCTGGTCGCGGGGGTGGCCGTCATGGTGCGGCGGAACCTGCGGGCGGCGCGGATGGCGCGGGTGGCTTCGGTGAAGGTCGCGGCGGGGGTTTCGGCCGGGGCTTCGGCGGCGGTGACGTCGGCGGCGGGGGCTCCGGCGGAGGGCGAGGTGGGCGGGAAGCCGGGTGAGAAGTCGGGTGAGAAGTCGGTGAAGGCCGGCAA
Organism: Kitasatospora sp. NPDC048715; assembly: GCF_043198905.1. Taxonomy (NCBI): domain Bacteria; kingdom Bacillati; phylum Actinomycetota; class Actinomycetes; order Kitasatosporales; family Streptomycetaceae; genus Kitasatospora; species Kitasatospora sp. NPDC048715. The sequence goes on from NZ_JBICVH010000011.1 coordinate 291,185, forward strand.
CCGCCCGCCGATCGTGCCGCTGTTCGTGGCGGGGTTCCTCGCGATGATCGTCCTGCGGACCACCGGGGTGCTGCCCGAGCGGGCGCTCGGCCTGGCCTCGGACGCCCAGGAACTGCTGCTGGCCGCCGCGTTGTTCGGTCTCGGCAGTGCGGTGCACCTGCCGACCATGGCCCGCACCGGCGGGCGGATCGCACTGCTCGGGCTCGGATCCTGGGTGGTCGTCGCGGGAGTCTCGTACGCGGGGGTGCTGGTCACGACCTGACGGACCCGGGTGCGGACTCGGCTATTGTCGGGCGCAAGCCCACCCGGCCCGCCGGTACCAGGGCGGTGGTGCGGCCGAGTTCACCCGAGTTCACCCGAGTTCACCCGAGTCCGCCAAGGAGGACGGATGACCACAGCACTGCCCGAACGCGACGGCCGCGAGGCCGTCGTCACGCTCGACCGGCGGGAGGGCCCGTACGGTGAGGTGGTGCTCCGGCAACGCGGTCGGGACTTCGAGATCATCGCCAACGGCTGCTTCCTGATGGACACCGCCGACGGGCGCTCGGAGCGGCTGCTGATCCAGACGGCCCTGGACGAGCTGGACCGTACGGGCGGCGGCCCGGTCGAGCGGCCGTCGGTGCTGATCGGGGGCCTCGGGGTCGGATTCTCGCTGGCGTACGCGGCGGCCGAGCCGCGCTGGGGGCGGATCGCCATCGTCGAGCGGGAGTCCGCGATCATCGACTGGCACCGGACCGGCCCGCTCGGCGCCTTCTCGGGCGGTGCACTGGACGACGAGCGGGTCGAGGTTCTCCACACCGACCTGCTGGAGTACCTCGCGGCGGCGGACGGCGAGCGCTACGACGCGCTGTGCCTCGACATCGACAACGGGCCGGACTGGACCGTCACCGAGTCCAACGACGGGCTGTACGGCGCGGACGGGCTGACGGTGCTGTGGCACCGGTTGCGGCCCGGCGGGGTGCTGGCCGTGTGGAGTGCGCAGCCTTCGCAAGCCTTCGAGGACGCGCTGCGGGCGGTGGGCTTCTCGGACGTGGTGTCGCACGAGGTCCCGGTCGCCCGGGGGGTGCCGGACGTGGTGCACCTGGCCCGGCGGGCGGGCTGAGCGCCGAAGCCGGTCCGGCCGGGGCGGAGCAGATGCGCCCGGAGCGTGGGTGAACCCGTCGGCGGTGTGCGGCGGTTGATGGCGGAGCGGATCGCGGCCGACCTCCGACGGCGCTCGCGGCAGGGGAGTTGGCGCCGGGGGGAGAGGGGCCGGGAGCGGGTAACGGATGACAGCTGACAGGTAACAGATTTCAGATTTCGTTCGCTGAAATCTGAAATCTGTCGACTGTCGGCCGTCATCCGTTCGCCGTGTCACCGCGCGGCGGCTCGCCGCGCCTCCGGCTCAGCCGAACGGGCGGTTCTCCGGCTCGGCGCCGACCGCGGCTACCGGCTCCGGTTCGTCCGTCGGCAGGGCCGGGATGCCCTCCATGGAGAAGGGGTTGAAGTCCGGCGGCGGGACCATCACCGGTGTGCCCTTGCGCGGACCCGCCTCCTCCTCGTCCCCGGGCTGCTCCGATTCCTGTGCCGCCGCTTCCACTGCGACGGGCGGGGCATGGGCCGGGACGACGGGCGGGGTCGAGGGCGGCGGCGGGACGGCACGGCCCTGCGAGGGGAGGGTGGTGCCGAACGGATCGGCCTTCTGCTCGGCCGTGACCGTGGTCCCGAACGGGTCGGCGACCGGAGCGGCGCCGGCGGGCCGGGCCGCGGGCGCGTCGCCCGGCGCGTCCGGGATGCCCTCCATGGAGAAGGGGTTGAAGTCGGCCGGCGGGACCATCACCGGCGTGCCCTTCGGGCGGTCCTCGGCATCCGGCGCCGTGTCCTCCGCACCGGAGGAGGGGACCTCCGCGACGGGCGCGAAGGGGTTGAAGTCCGCGGGAGGTACCCGTACCGGTGTGCCGCGCAGGTGCACCGGCTCCTCCTCCGCCTCCTTCTCGACGGCGGCAGCGACGGCAGCGGCAGCGGGGGCTTGATCCGGAACCTGAGCCGGAGCAGGGGCCTGCGCCGGGGCGGGTGTCCGGACCGGAGCGGGAGCCTGGACCGGAACGCCGCTCATCGCGGCCGGCACGCCGTCCCAGCCGAACTGGACGCTCTTCAGCAGCTCCGCGAACGCCTCCGTGTACAGCTCCCAGTCCTCCGGCCGCGCCGTGGACAGCTGGGCGCACAGCACCGTCCCGCCGTCCGGCAGCGGTACGAAGGCCTGGACGGCCGAGGTGACCACCCAGCGCCGCTGCCCGTCGGCGGCCAGCGGGCCGGGCACCGGGGCGGTCCGGCCCTCGACCAGGACGGCGGCCGGTCCGGCCGGCAGCAGGACGGTCCACACCTCGGCGTGCCGCCGGACGGTGGCCAGTTCGGTGGCGAGCGCGGTGATCGGCAGCGGGTGCCGGGCGAGCGAGACGACGAGGGCGGCGTCCGAGGTGCGGTCGTCCAGTTCCAGGGCGCAGACGCCGGCGTAGACGACGCCGGCGTCGCGGATCAGGTCGGCCAGAGTGGCGGAGATCACCGCGAAGTCGCGCCGCGGCTCCGGGCCGGTGGCGCTGAACAGTTCCTCGGCGACCTCCGCCAGGTGCCGGGCCAGTTCGTCGGCGGCCGCCACGGTGGCCGGGTCCGTACCGCCCATCCGGTCCGTACCGCCCGCCCGGTCCGTACCGCCTGTCCGGTCCGTACCGCCTGTCCGGTCCGTACCGCCCGTCCGGTCCGTGTCGCCGGGCCGGTGCGTGCCGTCGGGCAGTGCCGGCAGCGGGGGCACCGCACGGGCGGAGACGCCGGGCGGGCCGCCCGGGGAGGTCAGCGCGTGGAAGCCGGGCGGCACGACCAGCCGGACCTCGGCGCCCGCGCCGGTGGGCAGTTCGACCGGTTGCCGGGTCTGCTGCCCGGCCGCCAGCGCGGCCAGCGCGGGGGCGAACGGCGGGCGCAGCTTGGCGTCGGCGAACTCGCCGGTGACCGGGAGCTGGAACAGCGCGGCCGAGGTGGTGCCCCGGTCGGCGATGGCACCGCGCACCGCGCCGCTGCCGTACCGGGCCTGGAGCGCGGTGACCACCCGGTCGGTGAGCCGTGCACCGGTGCCCGGCCGGGCGGTGCCGGCGGTGGTCACCGTGCCGAGCCGGTCGAGGGCGGTGTGCACCGGGCCGTTGGGGGCCAGGGGCAGGCCGAACAGCGTTTCGGCGGCGGGGTGTTCGGCCGCCCGCGGGGCGCTCAGCGAGGCCGCCGGGTGGCGCGAGGTGCGCTCGTCGAAGAGGGCGTCGGTGAGGGTGCCGAGGGTCGCGCAGACCTGCTCCGCCGCCGCGAAGGGATTGGCCTCCACGCTGAACTGCACGTCCTGGGTCACCTGGTGAGCCCCCCGCTCTGCTCCGTCTGCCGTCGGTGTTTCGGGTGGGACCGGGCCCGCCGCGGCGGCGGGTCGTCAGATCCCGGCTCATTCCTATCAGAGCCCGCCGTCCGGACCGAACCGCAGGATGACCCGATGATCACTCGGTGGTGGTGCCGGTGGCCTGCGCGGACCCGTCCTCGGGGGTGCCGGCGGCGAGTGCGGTGACCGCCTCGACGATCCCCGGCACGGCGAACAGCCCCGCGAGGTCCCGCACCAGGCGCCCGGTCGGGCCGTCCGGGCGTTCGTCGGCGAAGAAGGAGGCCAGTTCGGCGGCGAGGGCCGGTTCGCGGGCGGCGGTGAGGGTGAGCGAGGCGACGAACTCCTGCACCAGGTGCAGCTGGAGCTCCTCCAGCGGCACCGAGCGCTCGACCAGCCACTCCAGCGAGGTGATCTCGGCGTTGGCGATCCAGGCCCGGACGGTCAGCCGCAGTCCGGCGCTCGGCTCGGGGAGCGCCAGGTGGGCCAGGATCTGCTCCTGTGCGGCCCTGCGCACGTCGTCGATCACCGCCGAGGTGCCCGCGCTGGCCGCCACCGAGCCGCCGCGCAGCAGCGCGGCGAAGCCCGGCCCGTGGCTCTGCACGAAGTCCAGGTAGCGGCCCATCACCCGGTGGAGCCGCTCCGACAGCGGCCCGTCCATGGGCTCCTCGAACCGGGCCGACAGCTCCTGCCCGGCCCGCCGCAGCGACTCCTCGTACAGCGCCTGCTTGCCGGGGAAGTAGTGGTACACCAGGGGCCGGGAGGCCCCCGCGGCGGCGGCGATGTCGTCGATCGACACTTCCTCCGGCGGCCGCCGGCTGAACAGTTCCAGCGCCACGGCGATCAGCTGCTCCCGCCGCTCGTCCACGCTCAGCCGCCGACGCGGCCGCTCGCCCGCCGCCCGGGCGGAGGCGGAGGTCCGTGCTGCGCGATCGGCCGTCGGTGACGGCGTACGGGAGGCCATGCGCGCCACCCTAGTTCGTCGAGGGCCCTGTGGTGGAGACAGGGGCCCACTGCTCTCCGGCCCGCGCACCGGGCCCGAACGCCGAGGTCGTGGCGGCGCTACGCGGACCGGAGGTCCAGGTAGCGGCGGTAGGCCTCGCGCCCGTCGGGGACGAAGGAGTCGCGGGTGAGGCGGTCGGCGAGTTCGGCGGGGGTGAGCCAGGTGTGCCAGGCGACCTCGGACTCCTGGGGGGAGACCGGGCCGTCCCACTCGGCCTCGTACATGTCGCACCACCAGGAGAGCCGGTCCTGCTCGAAGAGGAACTTGAACAGGGGGCGCGGGGCGATGCCGTGCACGCCGAGCTCCTCCTCGGCCTCGCGGACGGCGGCCTCGGCGTAGGTCTCGCCGGAGCCGACCACGCCGCCGACGAACATGTCGTACGCGCCGGGGGCGAAGAGCTTGGTGTCGGTGCGGCGGTGGACGAAGATCCGCCCGGCCGGGTCGCGGACCAGGATGAAGACGCAGCGGTGGGTGAGCCCGCGCCGGTACACCTCGCCGCGCAGGGCGGTCCCGATCACGCGGTCGTGCTCGTCGACGATGTCCAGCAGTTCCTCGGCAGGGTTGGTCATGAGGGACAGGTTAGGGTTTCGGGGCTCGGTTCGAACGGATTCGATCGAAGGAGATCGAGAACGAACCCGAGTGGCACGAGAAGCAACGGAACTGGTCGAGGGCGGCACGCGGTGGTGGAGATCTGGGGCGAGACGGCCGAGGGGTTCGAGCCCGTACGGGCGGCCTTCGCGCGGAACTTCGCCGACTACGGCGAGCTCGGTGCGGCCTTCGCGCTGTACGTGCGCGGCCGCAAGGTGGTCGACCTGTGGGGCGGTGACGCCCGGCCCGAGGTCGGCGGCCGGCCGGCGCCCGCGGTGCCGTGGACGGCGGACACCGCGCAGGTGCTGCGCTCGGTCACCAAGGGCCTGACCGCGACCACCGCGCTGCTCCTGGCCGAACGCGGCCTGCTCGACCTGGACGCCCCGGCGGCCTCGTACTGGCCGGAGTTCGCGGCGGCCGGCAAGGGCCGTATACCGGTGGCCTGGCTGCTCTCGCACCAGGCCGGAGTGCCCGCGCTGGACGTGCCGCTGCGGCTGGAGGACGTGCTCACCTGGGAGCGCGCGGCCGCCGCAGTCGCCGCGCAGGCGCCCGCCTGGGAACCCGGCACCGCGCACGGCTACCACCCGTACACCTTCGGCTGGCTGGTCGGCGAGGTGGTGCGCCGGGTCAGCGGCCGGACGGTGGGCCAGTACTTCGCCGAGGAGGTCGCCCGGCCGCTCGGGCTGGACCTGTGGATCGGGCTGCCGGCCGGCGCCGCGCCCAGGGTCGGCAGGCTCGTCGACCTCCCGGCGCCGGACGCGGCTCGGACCGGTCCGAGCGGGCTGCGGCTGCGACCCAAGCAGTCCGTCCGGGACGCCTACCAGGACCCGGCCTCGCTGACCGCCCGCTCCTTCGCCTCGGTGCGCCCCGGCGTGGACCTCAACGACCCGGCGGTGCAGGCCGCCGAGATCCCCGGCGCCGGCGGCATCGGCACAGCCCGGTCACTCGCCCGGTTCTACGCGGCACTGATCGGCGCGGCCGACCGCCCGGACGGCTCCGGCGCGCTGCTGCCGCCGCTGCTCGGCCCCGAGGTGCTGGCACGCGCGGTCGAGCCGGCGGTGAGCGGGCCGGACCGGGTGCTGATCGTCAACTCCACCTTCGGCCTGGGCTTCTGGCGGCACGGCCCGACCGCGCCGATGGCCTCCCCGGCGAGCTTCGGCCACCCGGGTCGGGGCGGTTCGCTCGGCTTCGCCGACCCCGACCTGGGGCTGGGCTTCGGCTACGTCACCAACGGCATGCAGCCGGGCGTCACCGGGGACATCCGCTCGCGGAACCTGATCCGCGCGGTGCGGGGGTGCCTGGGGCTGGACCGGTAGCCTCAGGCCTGGCCGGTCTCGAAGCGGTGGATCTTCCCGCCGTCGACGGTGAAGCGCCAGGCGGTGCGCATGGTGCCCCAGGTCTCGTTGGTGAACTCGGCGACCAGCGCGTGGCCTCCGCTCGACTCGGTCTGGACGGCCATCCGGCCGTTCGGGCCGAAGATCTCCCGGTCGACCCAGTCCGCCAGGTCGCGCTCGGAGCCGTCGTCGGCCATGGTCGCGTCCGGGGCCAGCAGCGCGAAGAAGGCCTCGCGGTCGCCCGCGTTGACCGCGGTGACGAAGGCGCGGACGGCGGGGTCGCTGAGTTTCGTGGGGGCGATGGTCACGCGGGACTCCCTGATGGGGGTGAGGGGCGGGGAGTCCTGTCTACGGCTTTCGCGCGGGCCGTCCGGGCATGTCGGCGGCGCGTCGGTGAATTGACCGCATTCATGTGCTTTGATCCCCGGAACGGGCGATTCGCCCCGGAGCCCGCCACGGGGAGTGGCGAGGGAGCGGGAGGCCCCGATGGGCCTCCCGCTCCGCTTTCCCGGCCTCCCGGGCTCGTCGGGTCTAGAAGAAGCCGACCGCGTCGGGGGAGTAGCTGACCAGCAGGTTCTTGGTCTGCTGGTAGTGCTCCAGCAGCGCCTTGTGGGTCTCCCGCCCGATGCCGGAGTTCTTGTAGCCGCCGAAGGCCGCGTGGGCCGGGTAGGCGTGGTAGCAGTTCGTCCAGACCCGGCCCGCCTGGATGGCGCGCCCGGCCCGGTGGGCGGTGTTGATGCTGCGGGTCCACACGCCCGCGCCGAGCCCGTACTGGGTGTCGTTGGCGAGCGCGACGGCCTGGTCGAAGCCGTCGAAGCGGGTGACCGAGACGACCGGTCCGAAGATCTCCTCCTGGAAGACCCGCATCGCGTTGTCGCCCTCGAAGACCGTCGGCGTGACGTAGTACCCGCCGGCCAGCGTGCCGCCGAGGTCGGCCCGCTCGCCGCCCACCAGGATCCTGGCGCCCTCGTCCTGGCCGATCTCGAAGTAGGAGAGGATCTTCTTCAGCTGCTCGACGCTGACCTGCGCGCCGACCTGGGTCTCGGTGTCCAGCGGGTTGCCCTGGCGCATCGCCCGCACCCGCGCCAGGCCGTCGCCGAGCAGCCGCTCGTAGACCGGGGTCTCGATCAGGGCGCGGCTGGGGCAGGTGCAGACCTCGCCCTGGTTGAGGGCGAACATCGCGAAGCCCTCGACGGCCTTGTCGTAGAAGGCGTCGTCCTCGGCGGCGACGTCCGCGAAGAACACGTTGGGGCTCTTGCCGCCGAGTTCCAGCGTGGCCGGGATCAGGTTCTCGGCGGCCGAACGGGCGATCAGCCGGCCGGTGCCGGTCTCGCCGGTGAAGGCGATCTTGCGGATCCGGGGGCTGGCGGCCAGCGGGGCGCCGGCCTCCTCGCCGAAGCCGGTGACGATGTTGACCACGCCGGGCGGCACCAGGTCGGCGGTCAGCTCGGCGAGCAGCAGCACCGAGGCCGGGGTCTGCTCGGCGGGCTTGAGCACCACCGCGTTGCCGGCGGCGAGCGCCGGGGCGAGCTTCCAGACCGCCATCAGGATCGGGAAGTTCCACGGGATGATCTGGCCGACCACGCCCAGCGGCTCGTGGAAGTGGTACGCCACGGTGTCCTCGTCCAGCTGGGAGAGGCTGCCCTCCTGGGCCCGCAGCGCACCGGCGAAGTAGCGCAGGTGGTCGACCGCGAGCGGGAGGTCGGCGGCCAGCGTCTCGCGCACCGGCTTGCCGTTCTCCCAGCTCTCCGCGACGGCCAGCTGCTCCAGGTTGGTCTCCATCCGGTCCGCGATCCGCAGCAGGACCTGCGCGCGCTCGGCGGCGGAGGTGCGGCCCCAGGCCGGGGCCGCGGCGTGGGCCGCGTCCAGCGCGGCCTCGATGTCCTCGGCGGTGCCCCGGGCGACCTCGGTGAACACCTCGCCGGTGACCGGGGTCGGGTTGCCGAAGTACTCGCCGCGCACCGGAGGCGTCCATTCGCCGCCGATCCAGTGCTCGTACCGGGAGCGGTAGGCGACGATGCTGCCGGGCGTGCCGGGGGGCTGGTAGACCGTCATGTTCGCTGTCTCCTCGCTGCGTCGGGCGCCGCCGGGCACGGCTCGGGCCACGGGCGGCACGCCGGACCGCCCGTTCGGGGGCGGTCCGGCGGGAGGGGTCGGACACGCAATCGGACCGGCGCCCCGCCGGGGCGCCCGCCGCCGAGCACGATAACCGCCGGGCGCCCGGCGCGGCTACGGTCCGTACGCGTGTCCGGTACGGAGGGTGTGTCTTCCGGTCGCTCGCGGGGGCCTGGGCCGCCGGACGTTCCCGGACCGGATCTCCGCGGGATCCCGGGCCCGATCCCGATCTCCGCGGGACCCCGGGGCCCGATCCCGATCTCCGCGGGCGTCCCGAAACGGATCACTGCGGGGGCGCGCGTTTCGGACGCACCCCCGCGACCCGTGGCCGCGCGCCGTCGCGCGTCGGTGGGGCTGTTCCCGGCGTGCCTCCGTGAGCCGCCGTGCGTCGGCCGGACCGTCCCCGCGGCGTGCCGCCGTACGCCGCCGTACGGCCGGGGCGGCGCTCTCGGGTCGCGCCACCGCACGCCCGTCGGGCGGTCCGGGGCGCACGCCGGTCAGACCGCGTGGTACCGGCCGGTGCGGGCCTCCCAGCTGAGGTAGCCGGCCAGCCAGGTGAGCAGCCCGTCCGCGTACCGCTGGGCGATCGTGCGTTCGATCCGGGAGAGGCCCAACTCGCGGTGGACGTCGGGCAGCCGGGCGTGCAGTTCGGCGCAGCGGTCGACCATCAGCTGGGCCTCGGCGATGACCGCCGCGCAGGCCTCCTCGGCCGAGCAGCGCCGTTCCCGCTGGACGATCATGACCAGGTTGTTCACGTCCCCGCGCGGCGCCTCCAGCGGGTAGGAGTGCACGTCGTTGCTGAGCGACGGTATGTCGGCGGCCAGCTGGCGGAGCTGACGCAGCACGGGGTGGTGCAGGACGGCGGCCGGGACCTCGAACTGGCCCAGGCGTTCGACCATGTCGAAGATGGTCTCCATCGCCGCGGTGCCCCGGCGGAGCTCCAGGTAGCCCGCGCGGTCCGGCGGCCGGGTGGAGATCCGGCCGGCCGCCTCGGCCGGGTGGCTGGCCAGGTAGTACTCCCAGTTGTAGGCGGCGCGGGCCTGCCAGCGGGCCGGCATGCCCCGCATGCTGCGGTTCCACAGATCGGCGAAGGCGGTCTCGACCGCGGAGCCCTGGTCGGGGCGGGCGCCGTGCAGGACGGCGATCAGCCGCTCGCAGATCGGGGCCACCTCGGCGGGACGGCGGCCGAGCGGGCCGTCGAACTGGTCGTCGAAGAGGAAGTAGAAGCCCATCAGGTCGGCGGCCAGGGCGAGTTCGTCCGGGCCGGCGTCCGGATAGCCGAGTGCGGCGAGGTCCACCACCTCCCAGTGCGCGTAGCCGGGATGGTCGGCGTCGGGCAGCAGCGGGTGGCGGATCAGCCAGTCCCTGTGCAGTGCGGTGGCGTGGACGCCGTGCGGACTGCGGCGGTGCGGGAACGGAATCTGAAGTGAGGTGTCGTCAGACATCGGACTCCCGGTGCAGCGGAGGGTGGGGGCGCTTGTTGTTGGAGCGGTGATGGTGGGGGGAGTTGGCGCGACGGGGCGCGGACGGTGAGGGTGGGCTTCGCAAGATCATCCGCGCCTCGAAGGCCGTAGGGTATCTGATGCAATGATGGGATGTTAGGGATGTAGGGCAATTGCCCTTGACAGTGCCCCCAAACCCTCACCGTCCGCCCCAGCCTGCACGAATGCCCCACGGGGAGGTCCGCACGGCGCTAACCTCGGCTCCACGCAGTGATGGAGCTGTGACGCAGCGGGCGAGGCGGAGGCACGACGGTGACCGAGCAGGAGAACGCACTTCGGGCGGGCGGTGGTTCCGCCCACGACGGCGACGGCATCGCGCCCCGGGTCCGGTTGCGCGACCGCGACGCCGAACTGCGCTCGGTGGAGGCCGCTGTCGACCGGCTCTGCCGCGGCTTCGCCGCCGGCGGCACCGAGATCGGCGACCTGCTCACCTTCTCGGGCCGCCCCGGCATCGGCAAGACCAGTCTGCTGCACGAGGTCAGGCGGCTCGCCAAGCTCCGCGACGGCGCCACCGTGCTGTTCGCCCGAGGCGGTGAACGGCAGTTCAAGGAGCCGTACCACGTCCTGCGCCAGCTGCTCCAGCCCGTGCTCACCGACCTGAAGCCCGAGGTCTTCAGCCAGGTCATGGGCACCTGGGAGGAGGTCGTGGGACCGGCCATGGGCCTCAAGCAGCCCAAGGCCGGCGCCCGCCGCCTCGACCCGCAGGGCGTGCGCGACGGCCTCGACTACGTCCTCACCCAGCTCGCGCCGCGCCGCGCGCCGATGGTGATGATCGTCGACGACCTGCACTGGGCGGACGGCGAGTCACTCTCCTGGCTGACCAAGTTCGCCATCCGATCGAGTGAACTTCCCGTACTGCTCGTCTTCGCCTTCCGGGAGGACGAGAACGACTGGCCCATCGAGACCCAGGACTTCCGGCGGGACGTCCTCCTCCTCAAGGGTCGCAAGCACGAGCTCAACCGGCTCACCCTCAGCTCCGTCACCGACATGATCCGCGCCGAGCTCGGCGACAGGGCCGAGGACGCCTTCTGCTACGAGTTCTGGAACGTCGTCAACGGCAACCCGTTCGAGGCCAACGCCCTGCTCGACCAGGTGCGCGAGCAGGAACTCGAACCGGTCGAGGAGAACTCCCGGCAGCTGCGCGAACTCGCCGTCGACGCCGCCGGGATGACCCTCAAGAGCTGGCTGGATCGGCTCGGCGCCAGCACCCTGCGCTTCGCCTGGGCCTGCGCGATGCTGGGCACCGACATCCGGGTCGACCTCGCCACCCGGATCTCCACCCAGAGCACCGAGGGCGCCCGCGACTCCATCAAGCGGCTGCGCAAGCAGCGCGTGCTGACCCAGACCCCCAACGGGAACCTGGAGTTCGTCCACCCGCTGATCGCCAGCTCCATCTACAACACCATGCCGGACGCCACCCGCCTCGGCATGCACGGCATCGCCGCCGCCGAGATCGAGAACGCCGGACTCGGCCTGCTCGCCGCCTCCCGCCACCTGGTCGAGACCCACTCCGGCGAGGGCGACGACCGGATCGTCAAGAAGCTGCGCCGCGCCGCCGTCGAACACCAGCTGATCGGCGCCCCCGAGGCGGCCCAGCGCTGTCTGCACCGCGCGCTCAACGAGCCGCCCGCCGACGAGATCAAGGCCGAGGTGCTCTACGAACTCGGGTGCTCCGCGCTGCTCACCGACCCCGTCGCCACCGTCAACCAGCTCAAACTGGCCCTCGACCCCGACGAGGTGCCGCTGCGCCCCGCCCTGCGCGTGGACGCCACCTTCCGGCTCTCCGAGGTGCTCGCCCACGCCGGTGAACTGGGCCAGGCGGCCCTGGTCTGCCAGGAAGAAGCCCTGAGGACCACCGAACCGGCCGGGCGCCAGCGGCTCCAGGCCGCCTCGTTCATGTGGCACGCCTTCCGCAAGTCCGAGGAGGACGGCCCGGGCCGCTCCGCCCGGCTCGGCGAGATGTGCCGGGGCCTGAGCGGGCGGGAGGCGGCCGACCGGGCCGTGCTCGCCATGCGCGCCTGGGACCTCACCCTGCGCGGCGCCGCCTCCGCCGATGCGCTCGCGCTCGCCGACGAGGTCCTCGACGGCGGCCGGCTGCCCAAGGGCCTCGGCTGGACCGACACCACCTGGGGCTTCGAACTGCCCTCGATGCTCGGCCTGACGTACATCTACAACGACCGCATCGCCCAGGCCGAACGGCTGGCCGCGGACGCCATCATCCAGTTCGAGATCGCCGGGTGGAGCGGTGCCCACCGGGGCTTCGCCTACTTCCTGATGGGCCTGGCCCGGTTCCGCCGCGGCCTGCTCGCCGAGGCCGAGGACTTCCTGCGCCGGGCGTACCGCATCTCCGAGCGGATCGGGGAGAAGCTGCCGCTGGCGTGGGACGCGATCGGCGTGCTCGTCGACACCCTGATCGCCCGCGGCCGGGTCGACGAGGCCTGGAAGCTGGCCAACGAGTTCGGCTTCCACCCGCCGTACCACGCGACGGCCATGGTGCTGCCGGACGCGGCCTCGCTGTACGGCAAGCTGCTGGTCGCCAAGGAGAAGTACGCGGGCGCGGCCGCCGCGCTCACCGAGGCGGGCGCCCAACTGGAGGTCCGCGGCTGGCACAACACCGTCTGGGCGCCCTGGGCCGGCCACCTCGCCATCGCGATCGCGGACGACGAGCCCGAGCGTGCCCGCGACTACGCCCAGCGGGCGGTCCGGGACGCACGCAACTTCGGCACCGCCTCGGCGATCGGAAGCGCGCTGCGCCTGCAGGCCCGGATCGAGGACGGCCAGGCGGCGGTCGAACTGCTGGAGGACGCCGTGGCGTACCTCGGGCAGTCCCCGGCCGGTTACGAGCACGCCGTCGCCCTGGTCGACCTCGGCGCCGCGCTGCGCCGGGTCGGGCGGCTGGAGGACGCCCAGGAGTACCTGTACCAGGGCATCGAACTGGCTCAGCACTGTTCCGCGGAGGGGCTGGTCGACCGGGCCCGGCGGGAGCTGGCCAACTACGGCCTGCGGCCCAACCGGCTGGGGCTGCGCGACTTCCGGGACACCCTGGAGACGCTCAGCAGCGCGGAGTGGGAGGTCGCCAAGCGGGCCGTGCAGGGCGTGCCGCCGCAGCGGATCGCCGACGAGCTCGGGGTGCCGCTCGGGCTGGTCAACCGTCGGCTGGCGGCGGTCTACCGCAAGGCGGGCAGCGGGCCGGACGGCCTGGCCTCGGCGCTCGGTCTGCCGCAGCAGCAGCGGGACGCGGGCCGGCTGGAGGAGCTGGACGGCTAGGAGCGGCCCCGGGGTCGGTCGTGGCGCCCCGGTGGTCGTGGCCGGTGCCCGGTGCGCGGGTGGGGCGCCCGGCGGTCGTGGCCGGTGCCCGGTGCCCGGTGCGCGGTGGGGTGCCCGGCGGTCGTAGGGGGCGCCAGATGGTGGACGGCGGCGCGGGAGGCGGCGCGTGGGTTCGCGGAAGCGCCCCCTCGGCCGCCGCCGTCGCTAGGCTGACGGGACACGGGGCTGCCGCGGCGACCCCTCGACGGACCCGGAACCGGGCGGCCGCGGTGCGACCCGGCCGCGAGTGAGGAGCAGGCCCATGGCGAGCGAGGCCACCAGCGTGCGGCAGGAACCCCTGGAGCCCTCGGGCGCGGGCGCCGCGATCGAGCGCTGGACGCTCACGGCGGGCCCGTACGAGGCGAGCGTGCTCACCCTCGGCGCGACCCTGCACACCCTGAGCGCACCGGACCGCTCCGGCCGCTCCGCCCAACTGCTGCTGGCCACCGACCGGTTGTCCGAGATCCTCGGCCCGGCCCGGCACTACGGCACGGTGGTGGGCCGGTACGCCAACCGGATCGACGGCTCGTCGGTCACCATCGACGGCGAGGAGCACCAGCTCGCCCCCACGGGGGGCGGCATGACCCTCCACGGCGGGCCGGACGGCTTCGCGCACCGGATGTGGGAGGCCGAGCCGGTCGACGGCGGCGTGCGGCTGGCGCTGCACAGCCCGGACGGCGACCAGGGCTTCCCGGGCGCGCTGGACGTCACCGTCACCTACACCCTGGACGCCTCCGGCGAGCTGGTGATCGCCTACCGCGCCGTCACCAGCAAGCCGACCGTCGTCAACCTCACCAACCACGCGTACTTCAACCTCTCGGGTGAAGGCAGCGGCGACGTCCTCGGTCACCTGCTCACCCTGGACGCCGACGCGTACACCCCCGCCGACGAGCGGCAGATTCCGTACGGCCGGACCGAGCCGGTGGCCGGCACGCCCTTCGACTTCACGGTGGCCACGCCGATCGGCAAGTCGGTGCACGACGAGCACCCCCAGCTGACCGGGCCCGGCGGCTACGACCACAACTGGGTGCTGCGCGCCCGGCCGGGGGACGGCAGCCCGGCGCGGGCCGCGCTGCTGGAGGACCCGGTCAGCGGCCGCACCCTGGAGGTGCTGACCACCGAGCCGGGCGTCCAGGTCTACACGGCGAACAAGTTCCAGGGCGCGGTCACCGGCGCGCGCGGCGTCCCGTACGGGCCGTTCGCCGGGATCGCGCTGGAGACCCAGCACTTCCCGGACTCCCCGCACCACCCGGCGTTCCCCAGCACGGAGCTGCGGCCGGGGGAGGAGTTCCGCTCGACGACCGTGCTCCGGCTGGGGACCAACTAGCGGGCGGTGCCCGGCCGGCGGCGCCCCGGCGCGCTACGGCTTCGCGAGGTCCCGGCGCATGCAGAGCCGGGGCCAGCGGTCCAGACCGTGTTCGGCCTCCTTGCGGCGGATCTCGCGCAGGCCGGGGGTGACTTCCTCCCCGGCCAGCGGACGGAAACCGCAGCGGGCGTAGTAGGGGGCGTTCCAGGGGACCTCGGCGAAGGTGGTGAGGGTGAGCGCGGGGGCGTCGGTGGTCTCGGCGAGGTGCTCGATCAGTGCCCGGCCGATGCCGCGGCGGGCGTGGTCGGGGTGCACGGAGACCTGTTCGATGTGCAGCGCGCCGTCCACCGGCTCGGCGAGCAGGTAGCCGGCGACGGTCCCGTCGGGGGCCTCGGCGACCAGGGCGGTGCCCTGCTCCAGGTAGTGCGCCAGCTCCTCCGGCGCCGGGGGTTCGTCCTCGGCGATCTCCGGCATGCCGATCGCGGCGAACGGTGCGCCGGCGGCCCGCTCCAGTTCGGCGAGCAGTGGAAGTTCGTCCCTGGTGACGGCTCTGATTCGCATGCGTCCAGTCTGCTGCAGGCCGCTTTCGGCCACGCACGGTGGTGTCGTCGGCCAGTCAGCAGAGGGGAGAATCGGGCAAATTCGGGCAATCGGTGCGGCCGTCAACTACCGAGCGGCAACGTCCAGGACACGCGGGCGTAACGATCGCGGTTTCTTGCAGAAACTTGCTGCAAGGACTTTCCGTCGATCTTGCACCGCTGTTAACTTCCTTCCCGAGCCCGACGGCAGCAACGGTGCGGTCGGTACGAGGCAGCCATTATGCGCCTGTCTCCGAACATCTCGGGCACCCCCACCCTCCCAAGGAGTTCTCATGCGGCGTGGCATCGCGGCCTCTGCCCTCGTTGTGGCCCTCGCGGTCTCGATGGCTGCCTGTAGCAGCAGCGGCTCCAGCTCCGACGGCAAGGCCGACGGGCCGGTCACCCTCACGTACTGGGACACCTCGAACGCCACCAACGAGGCGCCGAACTACCAGGAGCTCGTCAAGAAGTTCGAGGCTGCGAACCCGAACGTCAAGGTCGACTTCGTCAACGTGCCGTTCGACCAGGCGCAGAACAAGCTCCAGACCGCGATGGGGGCCAAGGGTGCTCCGGACGTGTTCCGCTCCGAGGTCGGCTGGACCGCCGCCTTCGCCAAGGCCGGCTACCTGGAGCCGCTGGACGGCACCCCGGCCGCCGCGGACACCTCCGCCTTCCAGCCGAGCCTGATCCAGCAGGCCAAGTACGAGGGCAAGCTGTACGGCGTGCCGCTGGTGACCGACACCCTCGGCCTGCTCTACAACAAGGAGCTGTTCACCAAGGCCGGCATCACCGAGGCGCCGAAGACCTGGGACGAGCTGAAGACCGACGCCGCCGCCGTCAAGGAGAAGGCCGGGGTGGACGGCTTCTGGCTGAAGGCCGCCGACGGCTACTACGCGATGCCGTTCCTGTTCGGCGAGGGCACCGACACCGTCGACGCCGCGGGCAAGAAGATCACCGTCGCCTCGCCGGAGGCCGTCAAGGCCGTCGAGACCTACAAGTCGATGTTCACCGCGCCGGGCACCGTCAAGGCCGACGTCACCACCGACGCCTATGCGCACATGATGGACGCCTTCAACAGCGGCAAGGTCGCGGCGATCGTCCAGGGCCCGTGGGAGATCACCAACATCTACAAGGGTTCGGCCTTCGCCGACAAGAACAACCTCGGCATCGCCGCCGTCCCCGGTGGCTCCGGCGGCAAGGGTGGCGCTCCCACCGGCGGCCACAACATCTCGGTCTACGCGGGCGCCGACAAGGCCCACAAGGCCGCCGCGGAGAAGTTCGCCGCCTTCATGACCTCGGCCGAGAGCCAGGCGTTCATCGCGCAGAAGAACTCCACCCTGCCCACCCGCTCCGACGCCTTCACCGCGGACGTCAAGGCCGACCCGGGCATCGCCGGCTTCCAGGCCGTGCTGAGCAGCGCCAAGCCGCGCCCCGAGCTGCCCGAGTACAGCTCGCTGTTCGCCTCGCTGGGCACCAACCTGGGCAAGGCCGTCCAGGGCACCAGCACCCAGGACGCGCTGAACACCGTCTCCACCGACTACGCCAAGCTCCTGCCGGGCTTCGCCAAGTAGTCCCTGTGCCCGGCCCGCCGGTCGACGGATGACAGCGGGCGGGTGGCGGTGACCGCGCGACGGCGAACGAATGACGGATAACAGATTTCATCATCTGTCAGCTGTCATCCGTTCGCTGCCCGCGGCCCGTCGCCACCCGCCCCGCGGCGCCCGTCGCCCACTGCGGACCGGGCCGTCGGCTCCCCCCGAGAATTCCCCCCGAGAAGGTGCAAACGATGTCAGTCGCCGTGCAGGGCGCCACCGGCAAGGGCAACCGGGAACGCGAGCAGCGTCCGGGCCTGCTGGAACGCGTCAAGCGCTCCTACGCCAAGCACTGGTACGCCTACGCGATGATCGCCCCGGTCGTACTGGTGCTCGGTGCGCTGGTGCTCTACCCGCTCGCCGAGGGCATCTGGCTCACCCTCACCGACGCCAACAGCCTCAACGTCGCCCGCAAGATCGGCGTCAACGAGATCCCGGCGAGCTACGAGTTCGTCGGCTTCCACAACTACGCCGACATCCTGTGGGGCCCCGGCTCGTACGACCGCTTCTGGTCGCACTTCGTCTGGACCATCGCCTGGACGGCCGTCTGCGTCTGCCTGCACTACACCCTCGGCCTCGGCCTGGCCCTGCTGCTCAACCAGAAGCTGCGCGGCCGCGCCGCCTACCGGATGCTGCTCATCCTGCCCTGGGCCGTACCGACCTTCGTCACCGTCTTCTCCTGGCGCCTGATGCTCGCCGACGGCGGCGTCGTCAACAACATCCTCTCCTTCCTGCACCTGCCCGAGCCCGGCTGGCTCACCGACCCGTGGGCGCAGAAGGCGGCCGCGATCATGGTGAACACCTGGGCCGGTGTGCCGTTCATGATGATCTCGCTGCTCGGCGGCCTCCAGTCGATCCCGGCCGAGCTGTACGAGGCCGCGGAGATGGACGGCGCCACCGCCTGGCAGCGCTTCCGGTACGTCACCCTGCCGGGGCTGCGCTCCGTCTCCTCCACGGTCGTGCTGCTCGGCGTGATCTGGACGTTCAACCAGTTCAACGTGATCTTCCTGCTGTTCGGCACCGGCGCCCCCGACGCCCAGCTGCTGGTCACCTGGGCGTACCGGCTCGGCTTCGGCCAGATCCCCCGGGACTACGCGCAGTCCGCCGCCTACGGCGTGATCCTGCTGTCCATCCTGATCGTCTTCACCGCCTTCTACCGGCGCTGGCTCGCCCGCAACGAGCAGGCCAACGGCTGAGGCCCCGGACCCAGTTGACCCACGAAGGCAGGTAACCCCGATGAGCACCACCACCGAACTCCCGGCCCGCCCGGCGGCCGCGGCCCCGGCCGCCCGGCCCGCCAAGGTCCGCCGCCGCGGCGAGCGCAGCCCGATGGCCCGGGCGCTGTCCCACGGCACCCTGATCCTGGCCGGCCTGATCGCGCTCTTCCCGGTCGCGTGGATCCTGTTCGTCTCGCTCGGCCCGGACAAGACCGACTACCTCCACCCCGGCCAGATCCTCGACAAGCTGACGCTGTCGAACTACCAGCACGTGCTGTCCGACACCGACTTCTTCACCTGGTTCGGCAACGCCCTGCTGGTCTCCGGCGTCACCACCGTGTTCGGCGTGATGCTCGCCGCCACCACCGGCTACGCCGTCTCGCGGATGAAGTTCCCCGGGCACAAGCCGCTGATGTGGTCGCTGCTGGTCACCCAGATGTTCCCGATCGCGGTGCTGATCGTGCCGATGTACACGATGCTCTCCGAACTCGGCCTGCTGGACAGCTACACCGGCCTGATCCTGGTCTACTCGACCACCACCGTGCCGTACTGCGCCTGGCTGCTGAAGGGCTACTTCGACACCATCCCGGTGGAGATCGACGAGGCCGGCCGGGTCGACGGGCTCAGCCCGTTCGGCACCTTCTGGCGGCTGGTGCTGCCGCTCGCCCGCCCGGGCCTGGCGGTGGCGGCCTTCTACTCCTTCCTCACCTACTGGGCCGAGGTGCCGTTCGCCTCCACGTTCATGCTCAGCTCCGACAAGTACACGTTGGCCGTGGGCCTCCAGACCTTCGTCAGCGAGCACGACGCCCAGTGGAACCTGATGGCCGCGACCGCCGTGCTGATCGCGATCCCGTCCGCGGCCTTCTTCTACCTGGTGCAGCGCCACCTGGTCACCGGCCTGACCGCCGGTGCCTCCAAGTCGTAACGGGCCGCCACGTCGTCGCGCGCCACCACGTCGTCACAGGACCGCACGCCGTCGCAAGACCGCACGCCGTCACAGGACCGCAGCTCGTCGCGCGCCTCCACGTCCCAGCGCCTTCCGCTCCTCTAGTCCCCAAGGGATACCGTCCATGACCCAGAACCTGGCCGACACCTCCCGGCCTGCCGCCGACACCGCTCACGAGGCGAACGTCAGCGCGTCCAGAGGCTGGTGGCGGGACGCGGTCATCTACCAGGTGTACCCGCGCAGCTTCGCCGACTCCAACGGCGACGGCATGGGTGACCTGCCCGGAATCCGCAGCCGCCTGCCCTACCTGCGCGACCTCGGCGTGGACGCGGTCTGGCTCTCGCCGTTCTACGCCTCGCCGCAGGCGGACGCCGGCTACGACGTGGCCGACTACCGCGCGGTGGACCCGATGTTCGGCACCCTGCTGGACGCCGACGCCCTGATCCGGGACGCCCACGACCTGGGTCTGCGGATCATCGTCGACCTCGTCCCCAACCACTCCTCGGACCAGCACGAGTGGTTCCAGCGCGCCCTGCGCGAGGGCCCCGGCTCCCCGCTGCGCGAGCGCTACCACTTCCGCCCCGGCAAGGGCGAGCAGGGCGAACTGCCGCCCAACGACTGGGAGTCCATCTTCGGCGGCCCGGCCTGGACCCGCAGCGAGAACCCGGACGGCACCCCCGGCGACTGGTACCTGCACCTGTTCGCCCCGGAGCAGCCCGACTTCAACTGGGAGAACCCGGCCGTCGCCGACGAGTTCCGCTCGATCCTGCGGTTCTGGCTCGACATGGGCGTGGACGGCTTCCGCATCGACGTCGCCCACGGCCTGGTCAAGGCCCCCGGCCTGCCCGACCTCGGCGGCGCCGACCAGCTCAAGCTGCTCGGCAACGACGTCATGCCGTTCTTCGACCAGGACGGCGTGCACGAGATCTACCGCAGCTGGCGCAAGATCCTCGACGAGTACCCGGGGCAGCGGATCGGCGTCGCCGAGGCGTGGACCCCGACCGTCCAGCGCACCGCCAACTACGTCCGCCCCGACGAGCTGCACCAGGCCTTCAACTTCCAGTACCTGGGCACTGGTTGGGACGCCACCGCGCTGCGCGAGGTGATCGACCTCTCGCTCGACTCGATGCGCCCGGTCGACGCCCCCACCACCTGGGTGCTCTCCAACCACGACGTCACCCGGCACGCCACCCGGTTCGCCAACGAGCCCGGCCTCGGCACCCAGATCCGCACCCCCGGCGACCGCGAGCTCGGCCTGCGCCGCGCCCGCGCCGCCACCCTGCTGATGCTCGCGCTGCCCGGCTCGGCCTACGTCTACCAGGGCGAGGAGCTCGGCCTGCCGGACGTCACCGACCTGCCCGACGAGGTCCGCCAGGACCCGTCCTTCTTCCGTCAGGCCGGCCAGGACGGCTACCGCGACGGCTGCCGCGTCCCGATCCCGTGGTCCGGCACCGAGGCCCCGTACGGCTTCGGGCCGGTGGCCGGCGGGCCGTCCTGGCTGCCCCAGCCGGCCGAGTGGGCCGGGCTGAGCGTCGAGGCGCAGACCGGCGACCCGACCTCCACCCTGGAGCTCTACCGCAGCGCGCTGGCCGTCCGCCGGGCGCAGCCCGACCTCGGCGCCGGCACCGGAGTCGAGTGGCTGGAGAGCCCCGAGGGCACCCTGGCGTTCCGTCGCGGCGCCTTCGTCTGCACCGTGAACACCACCGGCGAACCGGTGCGGATCGCCGCCCCGGGCACGCTGCTGCTGGGCTCGGCCGACCTCGTGGTGGACGGCGGCGAGACGGTGCTCGCTCCGGACAGCACCGGCTGGTGGGCGGTCTGACGTGGTTGGAATAGGCTCTGGGACCGTGACTACGGCGCGACTCTCAGACATCGCGGCGCAGGCGGGGGTCAGCGAAGCCACCGTCTCCCGCGTGCTCAACGGCAAGGCGAACGTTTCCGCCGCCACCCGGCAGACCGTGCTGGCGGCGCTCGACGTGCTCGGGTACGAGCGGCCGACCCGTCTTCGCCAGCGCAGCGCCGGGCTGATCGGTCTGATCACGCCCGAGCTGAGCAACCCGATCTTCCCCGCGCTGGCCCAGGTGATCGAGCAGGTGCTCAGCCGGCACGGCTACACGCCGGTGCTGTGCACCCAGACTCCGGGCGGGTCCACCGAGGACGAACTGGTGGAGATGCTGGTGGACCGGGGCGTGGCGGGCATCGTCTTCGTCTCCGGGCTGCACGCCGACACCACCGCCGACCACGACCGCTACGCCCGGCTGGCCGGGCGCGGGGTGCCGTTCGTGCTGATCAACGGCTACAGCGAGAAGATCGACGCGCCGTTCATCTCGCCGGACGACCGGGCCGCGATGTGGATGGCCGTCCAGCACCTGGCCGAACTCGGGCACGAGCGGATCGGGCTGGCCGTCGGTCAGCGCCGGTACGTGCCGGTGCTGCGCAAGATCGAGGGCTTCACGGCCGCGCTGCGCGAGGTGCTCGGACTCTCCCGGGAGGAGGCCGACGACCTCGTCCACCACACGCTGTTCAGCGTGGAGGGCGGGCACGCGGCGGCCGGCGCGCTGCTCGACAAGGGCTGCACGGCGATCGTCTGCGGGAGCGACATGATGGCGCTCGGGGCGATCCGGGCGGTGCGGCAGCGCGGGCTGTCGGTGCCGCAGGACGTGTCGGTGGTCGGCTTCGACGACTCGCCGCTGATCGCCTTCACCGAGCCGCCGTTGACCACGATCCGCCAGCCGGTCGAGGCGATGGCCACGGCGGCGGTCGACGCGCTGCTGGAGGAGGTCGGCGGAAACGCGGCCCAGCGCGGCGAGTTCATGTTCCAGCCGGAGCTGGTGATGCGCGGGTCCACCGGGGCCTGCGCGCGCTGAACCCCGGCCGTCACGGCCGACGGAAGGGCCCCGGAGGGCGGTTGCTCCCCGGGGCCCTTCGGCGTGCGTGCGTGCGGTCGGCCGCCCGGGCCGTCGGGCGGTCAGCCCTCCTGGGCGGTGGGGCGGTCGACGGTCGGTCGGTGCCCGTCGGCCGCCTCGCCGGTACGGGTCTCGGTACGGCGGCCGCGGGCCAGGTAGTCGCGCAGGACCAGTTCGACGGCGTCCTGCGGGTTCTTGGTGCCGGAGAGCAACATCGCGTCGATCGCGAGGTTCGCGTCGAGGGTGACGGTGACCTGGGCCATGTGACTCCTCCTCGGGTGCAGAGCAGCAGCATGCCCGTTGGGGCGGGGATTCACCACGGGGATTCGTCGTGGTGATTCAGCAGGGGCTTCGCCATGGGGATTCGCCGTGGGGATTCAGCACGGAGCTTCACCGCGGGGATTTGCCACGAGGTACGGCCGGAGGCATGCCGGAACCCCCGGGGAGGAGCGACCAGACTCTCCCCGGGGGCGTGGGCGGTCAACGTTCGGACGACAGCTGACAGATGATGAAATCTGTTATCTGTTATCTGTCAGCTGTTATCCGTCGTCCGCCGTCCGTCAGCTGTTCGCCGTTCTCAGACCCGGCCGGCGAAGTCCGGGGCCCAGTTGGCGATGCTCTGCTCGCGGACGCCCGAGCTCGGGTTGGCGGCCTCGACGTACTTGCCGTTGCCGACGTAGATCGCGACGTGGTAGACGCCGGAGTCCTTGCCGTTGTTGGACCAGAACAGCAGGTCGCCCGGCTGGAGGCTGTCCAGCGAGACGTGGGTGCTGGCGGCGGCCTGGTCGGCGGCGACGCGCGGGACGGAGACGCCCGCGGCGCGCAGCGCGGCCTGGGTCAGGCCGGAGCAGTCCCAGCCACCGTTGCCGGTGCCGCCGTAGACGTACGCCTGACCGACCTTCGACTCGGCGAAGGAGACCGCGGCGGCCATGCTGCCGGTGGCGGCCGGAGCCTGGGTCTGGGTCTGGGCCGGAGCCTGGGTCTGCGGAGCGGGCTTGGCGGCCGGCTTGGTGGACGGCTTGGCGGCCGGGGTCTGGGCCTGCGCGGTCGGCTGGGCGTTCACGGCACCGCCGTTCGCGGACTGGCCGGACTTCTGCGAGCGGTCGAACCAGGTGAAGTCCGAGCCGGACTTGCCGGTGGCGGACTGGCCGGCCTGGGCCTGGCCGTTGCCGCCGAAGGACAGCTGCTGGCCCGGGTAGATGCTGTCCGGACCCTCGGTCAGGGTGCCGCGGTTGAGCTCGTACAGCCGCTGCCAGCCGCCCTGCACCTTGTGCTGGTCGGCGATCGCGGACAGCCAGTCGCCCTCGACCACGGTGTAGTCGCCGTTCTGGGCCTGCTGCTGGCGCTTCTGGACCCAGTCGCTCCGGTTTCCGGAGGCGGTGGAGTCGGTGCTGGCCTGCGTGCCGTCCTGGGCGGGCGCGGCGGGCGCGGTGGGCGCGGCGGGCTTGGCGGCCGGGGCCTGGGTCTGCGGAGCGGGCTTGGCGGCCGGGGCGGCCGGCTTGGCGCTCTGCGCGGGCTGCGCGGGCTTGGCGGTGGTCGAGCCGGCGGTGGAGCCCGCCGAGGTGTCGACGGCGGCCGCGGCGCCGCCCTTGGTGAGGCCGGCCTGGACCGAGCACACCGGCCAGGCGCCGGGGCCCTGCGAGGCGAGGACCTTCTCGGCGACGGCGATCTGCTGGTCCTTGGTGGCCAGGTCGGCGCGCGCCGCGAAGGCGGTGCCGCCGAAGGCGGACCAGGTGCTGGAGGTGAACTGGAGGCCGCCGTAGAAGCCGTTGCCGGTGTTGATGCTCCAGTTGCCGCCGCTCTCGCACTGGGCGACCTTGTCCCAGGTGGCGACGGTGGCGGCGGAGGCGGTGCCGGAGGCGATGCAGGGGACGGTGAGGCCGACGCCCGCGACGCCGAGGGCGGCGATCACGCGACGGGTGCGGCTGGACAGACGAGTGCCGTTGGTGGGCAGCATGAAGACGCGGTCCTCTCCCACGCCTGCGAGGTGAGCTGTCGGATTCGGGCTGGAGTTGCCCGGCCGCGCTGTGGGCGCGGCTTCACCCCTAGCCCTGGACCGTTCCGGAGATCGGTCCGGGGCGACTTACCTGTGGGTCCCCCGCTCCTGCCGTGGTGCGATTTCGCGCTGCCAGGACATCCGACGGCAGGACTCGGCGTCGCGGATGAACCGGGTTCGTGTGGTCACGAACGGGGAGCACGTTAATCAGACTTAAGTTCAAACTGCAAATGGCTGTGATGCGCATCACGGTTTAGTGGGAACTGCCAAAATTGCCGCTCTCCATGATCGTAAATGATCGTTTTCAAGCAACCCTGTTGTGGAAGCCCACAACTGGCAGCACTTCAGAAGTGGTGTGACGGCGCGTCGAATCGCGGGCCGGAGCGCCCCGGCGGATGATGCGGCGGCTGTGATGCGAGCGCCCGCGACCGCGTTTCCTATTTCCTTTCAAAAAGGCCAGAACGGACATTCCACTTCGCCGCCGTCCGACTTCCGCGCGGGACGGCCATGGGCGGGCGGAGCAAAACCGAAGGGCCCGGAACGCATGCCGTTCCGGGCCCTTCGGAGCGCGCGAACCGGCGCGCGACGTCGACTACCGCCCTGCGGGCCCCTGGGAGGCCGCGTGGGCGCCGCGGACGCCCTCCAGGGCCCCCTCGGCCTCGGCGGCGGCCGCCGCCTCCGCCTCGGCCCGTGCCAGGTCCTCCGGGGACGGCGCGGGCAGCGCCGCCAGGTAGGTGGAGGCGATCAGCTGGCCGACCGACGGGTACGAGCCCAGCGGCGCGGCCGACGGGCAGCCGGTCTCCTCGGCGGCGGTGGCGAGCAGCTCGGAGTCCGCCTCCGGGCCGATCACCAGCGGGGCCAGCGCCGGGCGCTGCGAGCCGGTGTCCCTGAGGTGGTTGACGGCCGCGGCCACCGAGCCGGGCACGTCGAGCGCGGCGGCGACGACCGGCACGGCCAGTCGGGCGGCCAGCAGCACGCCGGTGATGCCGGCCGCCGCGGCCGCGTCCTCGCCGCCGACGGTGGTCAGCACCACGCCGTCCGCGGCGGTCGCGATGGCGAACAGCCGGGCGCGGTCGGCCCGGGCCAGCCCGGCCTCGGACAGCCGGACGTGCACGGCCTCGGCCAGCAGCGGGTGCGGGCCCAGCGGGTCGGTGACGGGCGCGCCGTACTCGGCGGCGAGCGCGTGAAGCTCGGTCAGGAAGGTGTGCGGGCCGGGCACCAGCGGCACCAGGACGGGCGTCGGCAGCCCGGCCTCGGCCGCCATGGCCAGCAGCTCGGCCACGGTGCGGTCCTCGCCGCCCGCGCCCTCGCCGCCGTTGCCGGGCAGGTAGCCGACCGCGGTCCGGACGCCGTTCTGCTCGGTGCGGACGATCGAGAGCAACTCCTCGACGACCGAGCGGGACTCGGGCCCGGCGGTCGCGGGCACGGCGAGCACCAGGGCCGGGGCGCCGGCCGGGATCTCGGGGCGCTCGGGACGACGGTGGCGCCCCCGCGCACGGGAGCCTGGAGTACGGACGGGCAGTGGCGCGCCCGGGATGGCTGCGGTGCTCATGCCGGAGATCGTAGGACATCTGCCCGTCCGGCTTGCAGTCGGCTGCCGAGTGGGTTTCACGCGGTCGCGGTCCGGAGCCCGGTGCGTCTCCGGCGCCGGTCCGGGCACTTTGCCTACAATCCGGACATTCCGCTCCCAATCCCCGCGCGACCGCCGGTGGTTGCCTCGACGCGACCCGAGGGGGCCGGCGTTGCACCTGGGGCGCGTGAGATGTCTCACAGCATGAGGATGGTTTGACGGAGGGTCACGGGGGTGCGACTCCCGGCATTCGAAGATCAACATTCAGCGGGGAGGCGCTCACGGCCGGTTATCGCGCGCCCGACGATTCATCGGCTATGTCCGTTTACGTACCGTCAGGAGAAGGGTCCGTGAAGAGTTCGCGGCTGCGGACAAAAGGCCACGTGCACCTGCAACGTCCCGTGCTGATGCACGTGCACTGCAGCTATCATCGCGTCAAGTGAGGCGTTGTGCCGGACCGGTACGGGGCCGGTCCGTTCGTTTCGACGGTGCCGGGGGCGCCGCGCTGGACGACAACTCCGGAAGCTCTTCGGGAGATTTCTATGCACGACTCGCAGGACACGCACGGCTCGTACGACACCTACAACGGGATGGCCGCCGCCGATCTCCAGGGGGTGGTCTGGCAGAAGAGCCGGCACAGCAACTCCCAGGGCAACTGCGTCGAGTTCGCGGCCCTGCCCGGCGGCGATGTGGCGATGCGCAACTCGCGGTTCCCGGACGGCCCGGCCCTCATCTACACCCGGGCCGAGATCGCCGCCCTGCTGCTGGGGGCCAAGGACGGGGAGTTCGACCACCTGGCGGTCTGACCGACCGCCGTGCTCCATCATCGGGGGGCCGTCGTGGGTGCCGACACCACGACGGCCTTTGTCTTTGTCTCTTCCGGGGGCCTCTTCACCGGCGGTCTCCGCTCCGGAGGCGTCCGCTCCGGGGGCGTCCGCTCCGGAGGTGTCCGCATTGGACCGGAAGTCCTCGGCGGGGCCGGGTGGAAGGGCCCGGGGTGCGGTCCTCCCGGGGCTTCCGTCGACCGGCCGTGCGCCGCCCGGCGCATGGTCCGTCCTGGGCGCGCGGCCCGCTCGGGTCGGGGGATCCGTTCGAGTCGGGGGCCCGGCCGGGGCGCACGGCCCGTCCTAGGCCGAGCGCCGATGCCGTCCGCCGATCTCGACGGGGCCGTCGAGCGGTGAGCGGCCGCCGAGTCCGGGGCGCCCGTCCAGCGGGGAGCCGACGATCGTCTCCGCCTCGAACATCGCCCAGACCACCTTGCCGCTGCCCAGCGGGTGCCAGCCCCAGGAGCGGCTGAACGACTCCACCAGGTGCAGCCCGCGGCCGGATTCGGCGACGAAGTCGGCCTCCCGGGCGATCGGGCCGATGCTGCTCGGATCGCTCACCGCGCAGACCACCTGGGGTGCGCGGTGCACCAGGCTTATTCGGATCGGGAGCCGGCCGTCCGGGGTCGGCTGTATGGGAAAGTCGTACTCGCCCTGGGTGCCGCCCGACGGGTCGGGCCGTGCGCCGATCGCATGCCGGAGCGCGTTGGTCACGAGTTCCGAGGCCACCAGCGCGACGTCGTCGAACAGCTCCGTCAGGCCCCAGTGCTGGAGCGTGCTCCGAGCGAAGTCGCGCGCGGTTCTGACGGCTTCGAAGCGAGGAGCGAGCGTACAGGTGACCACAAGGGGGTCAACCGCCAAAGCCGTACCGGTGCTCATGAAGAGCTCCTCCCATAAGGGGGCGGACACGGCTGGACCCGCCGGGGTCATGCCGGTCACCTCCGACTCGCTCGGCCGCTCGGCCGCCCCCTCGACCAGGCGCGCGCGCACTCGAACGCCCGATGACGCGGGGGACGTCGTCGGGTCGGTGCACGGAGTCGCGCGTGGGGTCGACACGGAGCCCGCGGGATTGCCAGGGATGTGCAGGTGCACGTGCACCATGGTGGTGTGCGCTCACTGCAGATGCAAGAGTCGATTCACGTGCAGTCGCACTATTGGCATATGCAAGCGCCGGATGCACGTGCATCCTGGTGCGTGGAGTGCGGAACTGATAGGAACATCCGTCAGTATCGGCACCGTGAGCGCTCAACTGATGGCAGACTGTGCGCTGTTTGCCCTAGGTGGAGGTTTCGACCGCATGACCACAGTTCAGCCGGGCGGCGGCTCGATGGTCCGCCGGATCCTCCTCGGCTCGCAGCTGCGCCGCCTGCGTGAGGCGCGCGGCATCACCCGCGAGGACGCGGGCTACGCGATCCGGGCCTCCGAGTCCAAGATCAGCCGCATGGAACTCGGCCGCGTCAGCTTCAAGGAGCGCGACGTCGCCGACCTGCTCAGTCTGTACGGCGTGGACGACGGCATCGAGCGGGAAGCCCTGCTCGGCCTCGTCCGCGAGGCCAACAAGTCCGGCTGGTGGCACAGCTTCAACGACGTGCTGCCGGGCTGGTTCCAGACCTACGTCGGCCTGGAGGAGGCCGCCCAGCTGATCCGCACCTACGAGGTGCAGTTCATCCCCGGGCTGCTCCAGTCCGAGGAGTACGCACGGGCGGTTTTCGGACAGAGTCGGCCGGTCATCAGCGAGGAGGAGGTCGAGCGACGGGTCAGCCTGCGGCTGCGCCGTCAGAAGCTGCTGGCCGAGGGCGCCAGCCCGCGCCTGTGGGCCGTCATCGACGAGGCGGCGCTGCGCCGGCCGGTCGGCGGGCCCAAGGTGATGCGCGGTCAGGTGCAGTACCTGATCGACGTCGCCGAGCAGGCCAACGTGGTGATCCAGGTCATGCCGTTCCGGTTCGGCGCGCACGCGGGCGAGTCCGGGGCGTTCACGATCCTGCGCTTCCCGGAGCAGGACCTCGCGGACGTGGTCTACCTGGAGCAGCTCACCAGCGCGCTCTACCTGGACAAGCGCGACGACGTCGACGCCTACATCCAGGTCATGGAGCGGCTCTGCGTGGACAGCCTCACGCCGGAACGCACGATTGACCTGCTCGCCTCGATCCTGAAGGAACGCTGAGCCGCTGCCGTCCGGGGCCTGTGAGCTCCCTCCCTCGCGAGGCCCCCCGGCAGCCGGTCACCAGGCCGCCCGCCCGCCGTCAGCCGCGGGCCGGCGGCCGTTCGCGTTCCGGCGGGGACTGCTGCGGCGGGCGGCCCAGTTCCCAGGCCAGGTCGTAGCGGCCGAAGAGGTCGGCGCGGATCAGGGCCAGCGGGCTCTCGGCGCCCGGCAGCAGCACCCCGATGCAGCCGCCCATCAGCGCACTGCGCAGCACCGCGTGCTCGGCGACCGGGTCGGGCGCGCCCCAGTCCCGCAGCAGTCCCTGGAGGATGGCGCCGAGCTGCTGCTGCTCCGGGTCCTGGACGAAGGCGCCGTTGTCCGGGTCGAGGATCAGCGCCAGGTGCGAGCGCATCACCCGGGGGTGGTCCATCGCCAGGCCGAGCACGGTGTCGATCGCCCCGGCCAGCCGTGCGTCGGGGGAGGCCCCGGGGGCCAGTTCCGCCAGCGTGGCGGCCAGTGACTGGTGCATCATCCGGTGCGTCGCGGACTGCATGAGCAGCCGTTTGCCGTCGAAGTAGTACGAGAGCAGTCCGCGGGCGAGGCCGGCCCGCTCGGCGATGTCCGTGAGCGTGGTGCCCGCGTAACCGCACTGGTCAACCAGCTCGACGGTGGCCCGCATGATCCGCCGGCGGGAGCGTTGCCGCATCTCCTCATTGACCGAATCCCCGCGAGGTGCCATCGTGTCTGCTCCGAACGTTCGTTGGCTCCGGGCCAATATACTTGTGGAGCCGACAGCCGCACCGGGATACCGTGCCCCGGCGGGCACTGCCCGGGCGGCCGCCACGAAGACGGCCGGCTCCACCGACACGGGGGTTTGGTGGAGCCGGCGCCATGGCCCGGCGGCGCGGAGGCCGGTCACGGGCGGGGTCCGGGGGTCAGCGCCCGGCCAGGACGTCGGCCCGGGCCGCGGTCGACCCGACCGTCGGCTCGTCACGATCCGGCGCGGGTGCGGGAACCGCCTTGCGACGCCGGTCCACCAGGGCGCCCGCCGTCGCGACCACCAGGCCGACCACCGCGACCACCGTGACGAACAGCAGCGCCGGCCGGTAGCCGTCCAGCTGGGCCTGCGGGCTGTCGCCGCCCGCGCTGCCGGCCGTGATCATCGCGGTCGCCCCGGCGAGGACCACCGCGGTGCCGACCTGGATCGCGGTGTTCACCAGACCCGAGGCCAGCCCCTGCTCCTCGTCGCCCACGCCGTCGGTGGCGGCGATGTTCACCGCGGGGAAGGCGAACGCGAATCCCACGCCGAGCAGCAGCATCGAGGGCAGCACCAGGCCCGGGTACGAGCTGTGCTCGTCCAGCCGCAGGAACAGGGCGAAGGCGGCGACCAGTGAGGCCAGGCCGATCGGCAGCAGCCGCCCGGTGCCGAAGCGGTCCACGATCGGGCCCATGAACGGTGCCGAGAGCGCGATGAGGGCCGCGGCGGGCAGCAGCCCGAGCGCCATCTCCAGGGCCGACCAGCCGAGCAGGTGCTGGAGGTAGAGGGTGACCACGAACTGGAACCCGCCGTACGCGCCGGTCATCGCGAAGGCGACCACGTTGGCCCGGGCGACCGAGCCGTTGCGGAAGATGCCGAGCCGCACCAGCGGGTGCGCGGCGCGGCTCTCCACCCGCAGGAAGGCGGCGGCCAGCACGGCGACGACCAGCAGTGAGCCGAGGGTGCGCGGGCTCAGCCAGCCGGCGCCCTGGGCCTCGGTCACGGTGAAGACCAGCAGCAGGACGGTCGCCGTGCCGGTGATCGCGCCGAGGACGTCGTAGCCGCCCTGGGCGCGCTCCTCGACCGGGCGGGGGAGCAGCCGGACGGCGAAGAGTAGGGCGAGCAGCGCGACCGGGACGGGCATCAGGAAGGTCCAGCGCCAGCCGACCGAGGTGAGCAGGCCGCTGAGCACCAGGCCGAGCGAGAAGCCGCTGGCGCCGCAGGTGGTGTAGATCGACAGCGCGCGGTTGCGGGCGGGACCCTCCGCGAAGGTCGTGGTGATGATCGACAGGCCGGCCGGGGCGGTGAAGGCGGCGCTGACGCCCTTGAGGAAGCGGGCCGCGATCAGCAGGCCGCCGTCGTCGACCAGGCCGCCGACCAGCGATGCGGCGGCGAAGACGCCCAGGGCGACCAGGAACACCCGGCGGCGCCCGAGCAGGTCGGCGGCGCGCCCGCCGAGCAGCAGCAGGCCGCCGTAGCCGAGGACGTAGCCGGAGACCACCCATTGCAGGGTGGAGGTGGACAGGTGCAGGTCGGAGCCGATGGACGGAAGGGCGACGCCCACCATGGAGACGTCCAGGGCGTCCAGGAACATGGCGGCGCAGAGCACGATCAGGGTGCCCCAGAGGCGGGGAGTCCAGTGCGGCCCGCTGGTTGACGGGGCGTCGGGTGACGTGACGGTCGCGGTGGTCATGGGGAGGACAGTACATGCACATGCATTCAATGCAAATGAATTAAATGTGAACGCATTAATTGTCGATGCACGTGCTAGGGTGGCGGCGTGGCTGAACTCGACTCCCCGGCGGAGGCCGGTCTCGTCGCGCAGTGGCGCGAACTGCTGGCCCGGCATGCCGCCGCGGCCTGTGCCCTCGACCGCGAGCTGGGCGACCGGTACGGGCTGGGCATGAGCGAGTTCGAGGTGCTGGAGCGTCTCGTCGAGAACTGCGGGGGCGGTGGGGGCCAGGCGGTGCGGGTGAGCGAGCTGGCCCACACCGTCCATCTGAGCCAGAGCGCGCTCTCGCGGTTGATCGCCCGCCTGGAGAAGGCCGGACTGGTCACCCGGGCGATGTGCGAGAGCGACCGCCGGGGCGTCCAGCTCACCCTCACCGAGGCCGGTCGGGAGCGCTACGAGCAGGCCAGGCCGCTCCACCGCCGGGTGCTGGAGCAGGCCCTCGGCGACGGTCCCGGCCCGGCCGGCGGATCAGCCTCCGGCTGACGTCCCGTCAGAAGTGCCGACCGGGTGCGGTGTCGACCTCACAGCAGGGAGTGCAGCCCCGGTGCCGCGGCCAGCAGCACGACCACGGCGGGCGCGGCGAGCGCCGCGACGGTGAGCCGCAGCCGGTGCGGGACGGAGAGCCGCGGACGGCCCGCGAGCAGTCGGTCCACCCGCTTCGGGGACTGTGCCAGGCCGGGCGGGCAGGAGCCGAACACCCCGCGGTCCAGGTTGAGTTCGGCCAGCGCGAGGGCGGTGGTGTGCCGGCCGTGCCGACGGGCGGCCCGGTCGTCGGCGGCCAGTTCGACCAGCTCCGCCACCTGGTTCCGGAAGGCGCTGAACACGCCGACCCCGGGGAAGCCCGAGGCGAGCGCCTGGGCGAACTGCTGGAGCCAGTGGTGCCGGGCCCGGACGTGACCGCGCTCATGGCTCAGCACGGCGGCCAGCTCCCGGTCGGTCAGCTGCTGGAGGGCGCCGGTGGTGACCACCAGCCGGGAGTCCGGGCCGGGCAGCGACCAGGCCTCCGGACGGACGTTCTCCAAGACCACCAGCCGTTCCCGGCGGCTCCGGGCGGTCTCGATGGTGTCAGGCAACTCCGGTGCCCGGTTTGCCAGTTGGGCGTGCCGGCGATTGCGCACCGCCTTCGCCGTACGAACCTCCCGGGTCAGCGCCAGCACCGTCTGCACCCCGCCCGCGGCCAGCACCGCGGCGCACAGCCGGCCCCAGCCCTCGGCCTCCTGGAGGCCGTACGCCGCCTCCACGCCGTGCGGCGCGCCCGCGAACACCAGCGAGCGCAGCTCCGGCAGGGCGGCGGAGGCCGCCAGGAGGAGGCCCAGCGCGCAGCAGAGCAGAACGGCCACCACCAGGCACTGCCACACCAGCAGCGCCAGCACCGGTTCGCGCTCCGCCCAGCGGGCCCGGGCCAGCAGCCGGGGCACGAGGGTCGAGAGCAGCAGGCCGAGCAGCAGCAGGCCGATCAGGGCAGGCATCGATGGGCTCCCCGAGTACGCACGGAACGCGACAACGCGCTCCCTGTCAACCTATGCGCTGGCGACGCCCGGTGGAACGGCTTTCGACCGGCCAGTGACCAACGCCACGCTCGGACGGGGGCTTTGGCGTGGAGGGGGCAGGGGCAGGGGGCTTCGGCGTGGCGGGCGGCGGCTCCGGGGTGCCGGGAGGGTGTCCCGCGGGTCGTCACATGGTCAGGAGCATGGCGAACATGCCGATGCCCATGGTCAGTCGGCAGGCCTGCGGCAGCCCGGCGGTGCCGACCGCGAGGGTGCCCGCCGGAGTGCGCAGCAGCCGGCTGCCGGTCCAGACGGTGTACGCGGCGAAGTAGAGGAGGAGCACCCCGGTCAGCAGTGGAAGGCCCAGGGCGGCGGCCCGGTGGTGGCCGTGACCGGAGGTGGACGCCATCGCGAGGGCCATGTACGTCATGGCGAGCGCGCCGATCGCGTGGTGCAGCCGGTGCGCCCGGCCGGCCGGGGCGTGGGCGGCGGCGAGCAGGAAGGCGGTGGCGGGGAGGCCGAAGAGCCCGGCCCACACGGCGGGCGGGACGGTGGCGCCGGTGACGGCCATCGCGGCCATGCCCAACCCCATCAGGGCCTCGGCGGCGTCGGACTCGCGGGCGAGCGGCCGGTGCGCACCGCCCGGGGTGCAGGGGGAGCGGCGCAGCCGGACCAGACAGGACGTGCCGGCGCCGGTGGCGAGGAGGGCGAGGAGCCAGTTGACCAGGGTGGGTCCGTGCAACGGCGGCCTCCCGGGGCGGTGGGCGCCGGGGGCGGCGAACAGGGGACAGCGAACAGCGGTCGGCGGACAGATGACAGTGAACAGATGATGAAATCTGTCGGCTGTCATCTGTCATCCGTGAGCTGTCATCTGTTCGCCGCCCCCGTGCGCGGCGACGGACGTCCGGTCCACGATCACCGCACCCGGCCGGGCGCGGCCAGGGCGCGTACAGGGGCGCACAGTGGTGCCCGTCGTTGCGAAAGCCCTGGCCGCGCACCCGTCGCGTACTCGTCGCGCACCCGTCGCACGCCTGGTCGCACTCCCCGGCCGAGCGGACCGCCCACCCGGCCGCCATCAGGCGGGGGCGCTCAGCCCTGGAGCCGACCCGAGGCGACCACCCGGCTGAGGAACTGCCGCGTCCGCTCCTCCTGCGGATCGCCGAACACCTGCTCCGGCGGCCCTTGTTCGAGCACCACCCCGCCGTCCAGGAAGCAGACCTGGTCGGCGACCTCACGGGCGAAGCCCATCTCGTGGGTGGAGAGGACCATCGTCATCCCCTGTTCCTTGAGGTCCCGCACCACCGACAGCACCTCGCCGACCAGCACCGGGTCGAGCGCCGCGGTG
The DNA here is from genome assembly GCF_043198905.1 of Kitasatospora sp. NPDC048715. NCBI lineage: Bacteria > Bacillati > Actinomycetota > Actinomycetes > Kitasatosporales > Streptomycetaceae > Kitasatospora > Kitasatospora sp. NPDC048715. The sequence goes on from NZ_JBICVH010000011.1 coordinate 324,817, forward strand.
ATCTCGTCGAGGAGCAGCAGCCGCGGCCCGGTGGCCAGCGCGCGCACGATGGCGACCCGCTGCTGCTGCCCGCCGGAGAGCCGGTCCGGGTACTCCTCGGCCTTGGCCGCCAGCCCGAGCCGGTCGAGCAGTTCCAGCGCCCGGGCCCGTGCCTCGGCCCTGGCGACGCGGTGCACCCGGCGCGGGGCGAGCGTGATGTTCTCCAGCACCGTCAGATGCGGGAACAGGTTGTACGACTGGAACACCACGCCGATCCGGCGCCGCACGGCGTCCTCGTCCGCGCGCGGATCGGTGATCTCCTCGCCGTCCAGGAAGATCGCCCCGTCGTCGATCCCCTCCAGCAGGTTGACGCAGCGCATCAGCGTGGACTTGCCGGAGCCGGAGGCCCCGATCAGCGCCGTCACCGAGTGCTCGGCCACGGCGAGGTCCACGTCGCGCAGCACCACCTGGCCGCCGAAGGTCTTGCGCACCGACTCCAACCGGAGCACGTCGCTCGACGTCACACCGCACCTCCCTGGAGCTGGCGGCGGTTCATCCGGGCGGTCAGCCAGTCGGCGAACCGGGTCAGCGGAATGGTCAGCACGATGAACACCAGCCCCGCCACCAGGTACGGCGTGAAGTTGAAGGAGCGAGCCGCGATGATCTTCGCCGCGTACACCGCGTCGATCGCGCCGCCGATCGAGACCAGCCCGGTGTCCTTCTGGAGGCTCACCAGGTTGTTGAGCAGCGGCGGCACGACCCGGCGGACGGCCTGCGGCAGCACCACGTACCGCATCGTCTGCGCGTTGGTCAGCCCCAGCGACCGCGCCGCGGCCCGCTGGCTCGGGTGCACCGACTCGATGCCGGAGCGGAACACCTCCGACACGTACGCCGAGTAGGTCAGCACCAGGGCGGCCCCGCCCAGCAGCAGCGGATCGGTGGTCACCCCGGTCAGCCGCAGCGCCGGCACTCCGGTGATCATCACCAGCAGGCAGATGATCATCGGCAGTCCGAGGAAGAAGTCCACGTACGCGGTGGCCAACAGCCGTACCGGCAGGAAGACCGGACCGCGCAGCGTCCGCAGCACCGCCAGCAGCAGCCCGAACAGCAGGATCAGCGCCCCGCAGCCGAGCATCAGCTCCAGGTTCAGCCGCAGTCCCTTCAGGACCTCGGGCAGCGCCTGACGGGCGTAGTCGAGGTTGAAGAAGGTCCGCCGAGTCACCTCCCACCCGGGGGAGTTGACGATCAGGAGGTAGAGCACGACGGCCGTGGCCAGGGTCGAGCCGGTGGCGATCAGCGCCGAGCGGCGGGCCCGGGACCTCCGGTACGCCTCGTGCGCCAGCCGCCGCTCGGACGGGCGGTAGTCGTCCTCCGTCGCCGGCGCCCCGGTCGGCCGTGCGGTGCGCGGCGCCGGCGCCTTGGTGAGCTCCGCCGGTCCGGCGGCGCCCGGCGCCTTCCCGCCCGGTGCCTCCAGGCCCGGCGCCTCCCCGCCCGGCCCGGGGCTCAGGTCAGCGCTCACTTCAGCACCGGTGCCGAGACGGCGTCGGACAGCCACTGCTTCTCCAGCTTCGCCAGTGTGCCGTCGGCGCGCAGCGCGTCCACGGCCTGGGAGACGCAGCCGGTCAGCTTGGAGCCCTTGTCCAGTACCAGACCGAACTGCTCGGCCTGCGCGGCGGCCTCGAACTGGCCGACCACCTGGGCCTCCGGGACCTCGGCGCCGGTGATGTAGAAGGCGGTCGGCAGGTCCACCACCAGGGCGTCGATCTGGCCGTTCTTCAGCGCGGCCTTGGCCAGGTCGTTGGAGTCGAAGACGGCCGGCTGGGTGCTCGGCTTGATGGTGTTGGTGATGGTGTCCAGGCTCGTGGTGCCGACCTGCGCGCCGAGCTTGGCGCCCTTGAGGTCGGCGATGCTCCTGGCGCCCGCCGCCTTGGAGTTCTTCAGCGCGATGACGGTCTGGCGCACGTCGTAGTAGCCGGATGAGAAGTCCACGGCCTGCTTGCGCTCGTCGCTGACGGACACCTGGTTGATGTCGAAGTCGAAGTCCTTGGCGCCGGGGGAGGTCGCCTTGTTGAACGGCGCGACCACCCAGCCGACCTTCTCCTTCGGGTAGCCGAGCTTCTCGGCGACCGCGTAGGCCACGGCGGACTCGAAGCCCTTGCCGTTCTCCGGCTTGTCGTCGGAGAACCACGGGTCGTACGCGGGCTTGTCGGTGCCGACGGTCAGCGTTCCGGCGGTGCGCGTGGCAAGCGCCCCCGGCGCGCAGCCCGCCGCCGTCCCGGCCGCGCCCGAGGCGGTGTCGGACTTCGAGTCCTGCGGCGCGCAGGCGGTCAGCACGGCCGCGGCGGCGACCAGCGCGGCGATGGGCAGTACGGCGGAGGGCTTGCGGAGGGTCATGACGGGGCTCCAGGGAAGGACCGGCGGGACGGGGGGAACGAGGAGGGGCGCGGGAGGGCGCGACGGGCGGCCCGCGTCCCGGCGGGTCACTTCCCCCCGGTGGCGGCGCCGGAACACACGCGGCATGGTCGGCGTACGGGCCCGCGTCCGCGGCGCCCCCCGAGCCGGATCGGCAGCAGCCGGGGCGGCGGCAGGCCGGTCAACAGCAGCGGCGACAGCGGCAGCTCAGGCCGCGCGCGCGACAGCGACGGCAGACGTGCCGACGGGAGGGCGCCCGGAAGGGGCTGTCGTGGCGTTCGGCCACCGTGATCACCGCCGGGAGCATGCGGGGAGGTTCGCATCAGAACAGCGCATCTGTCCAGAACATCCAGATCACTGTCCACATGCCGGACAATCCGCCTCCCGTCGAAGGTTTGGGCGCCGGAGGGGCGGTGCACCGGAGCTTTGCCGGTCCTGGCCCTCTTGAACAGGAGAACCTTTCGTACTTATGGTGTCCCCGTTGAAATAACTCCTGTCGAAGTGAGTCCACGATGCAGAATCTTTCGCCAAGGCTCGCTGTGGCGGCCGACGCCCCGGTCTCGACCCTCGCCGGCCACCCGGCCTGGCTGCGCCTGAAGGAGGCCGTCGAGACGCTGCGCCCGCTCCAGTCGAAGGACGGCTCGATCGACCTGGCCGCCGTCCAGCGGCACACGGTCGACCCGCTGGTCGCCACCGTCCGCGCCGCCGTCCAGGAGCTCGCTCCGCACTTCCCGCACGACGCCGCCTACCTGGCCACCGTCGACGCGGACCTCGCCAAGTGGGCCGACACCGGCTACCGCGAGCCCGACTTCCTGGACTCGCTGCTCGCCTTCCACCCCGCCGACCAGCGCGAGGACGGGCTGGAGCACCTGGTCGTCTTCCCGATGTACACCCAGAACGGCAACCCGGACCGCAACCTGGAAGCCGTCCTGCTGAGCGTCGTGTGGCCCGACTGGCTGGCAGAGCTGGAGCGCACCCGCTTCGACAACCCGATGTTCGTGCCGATCACCTTCACGGACTTCACCGCCGGCTACGACACCAACTCCGCCGTGCTCTTCCCCGAGACGGTCTCCGTGCGCAAGGCGCCGGAGCGTTTCACCTGGGGCGGCATCTTCTGCGACCGCGAGGCCGCCCGCTTCCGCGCCGTCTCCAGCAGCGCCGTCCAGCAGCTCGGCCTGGAGATCCCGGCCGACGCCGAGGGCCTGCTCCAGGACCAGCAGCGCGCGCAGGAGACCTTCGTCCTGTGGGACCTCGTCCACGACCGCACCCACAGCCACGGCGACCTGCCGTTCGACCCCTTCATGATCAAGCAGCGCAGCCCGTTCTGGATGTACGGCCTGGAGGAGCTCCGCTGCGACCTCACCACCTTCAAGGAGGCGGTGAAGCTGGAGACCGAGGGCAACCGGCACGCCCGCGACGTCCAGTACGCGATCCTCTTCGACCGCCTGTTCCGCTTCCCGGTCTCCGGCGACCGGGTGCGCAACTACGACGGCATGGGCGGCCAGCTGCTCTTCGCCTACCTGCACAAGCACGACGCGCTGCGCTGGCGCGACAACCGCCTCAGCATCGACTGGGAGCGCGCCCCGCAGGTCACCAACGCGCTCTGCGCCGAGATCGAGACCCTCTACCGCGACGGCATCGACCGGCCGAAGCCGGCCCACTGGATCGCCGCCTACGAGCTGGTCTCCCGCTACCTCACCCCGCACCCGGCCTCCACCTGGGCGAAGGGCTCCGAGGCGCTGCCGCTCGACATCACCGACGGCAAGGCCCTCAACAAGGCCCTGTGCGACGCCGTGCTCCCGGACGAGTTCCCGCTGAGCATGTTCTACGAAGCCCTCAACAAGAAGCTGAGCGGCGTCATCGCCGCCACCGCCGGCATCACCGGCGCCGGGATCCAGGGAGCCGCCGCGTGACCACCTCCACCAACGCCCCGCTGGCCGGCAAGGTCATCGCCGTCGCCGGAGCCAGCGGCCCGGCCGGCCGCGCCGTGCTGCGCCGCCTCACCGCCGACGGTGCCACCGTGATCGGCGCCGACATCGACGCCCAGCGCCTGGAGTCCGCCCTGGACGCCACCCGGGTGGCCGTCCGCGGCGCCAAGGTCAGCGGCCAGGTGATCGACCTGCTCGACCCGCAGGAGGTCCACGACTGGGCCGACCACCTGGAGTCGGAGCACGGCCACGTCGACGGCCTGTTCCACCTGGTCGGCGGCTGGCGCGGCAGCAAGACCTTCTTCGACACCCGGCTGGACGACTGGGACTTCCTGCACGACACCGTCGTGCGGACCCTCCAGCACACCTCGCTGGCCTTCCAGCCCGCGCTGGTCCGCAGCACCGCCGGCCGCTACGCGATGATCTCCGCCGCGGCCGCGCACAAGCCCACCGCCGGCGGCGCCGCCTACGCGGCCGCCAAGGCCGCCACCGAGGCGTGGACCCTCGCCATGGCGGACTCCTTCAAGAAGGAGACCACCGACCCCGACGGCGAGCCCACCGCCGCGGCTGCGATCCTGGTCATCAAGGCGCTGGTCAGCCCCGAAATGCGGGCCGAGAAGCCGGAGGCGAAGTTCGCCGGCTTCACGGACACCACCGACCTCGCCGGCCACCTGGCGGGCCTCTGGGACCGCCCCGCAGCAGAACTGAACGGACAGCACCTGTGGCTGACAGCCCGATGACCGACCTCACCCGTACGGACGCGGTACGGCGGCACGACCCCGCCGTCCGCGGCTTCGCCAGCGACAACTACGCCGGCGTGCACCCGGAGGTCCTCGCCGCGATAGCCCTCGCCAACGGCGGTCACCAGATCGCCTACGGCGAGGACGACTACACGGCCCACCTCCAGGACGTCTTCCGCCGCCACTTCGGCGAGAAGGCGGAGGCCTACCCCGTCTTCAACGGCACCGGCGCCAATGTGGTCGCCCTCCAGTCGCTGCTCCCGCGCTGGGGCGCGGTGGTCTGCGCGGAGTCGGCCCACATCCACGTCGACGAGGGCGGCGCCCCGGAGAAGATGGGCGGCATCAAGCTGCTCACCGTCCCCACTCCGGACGGCAAGCTCACCCCCGAGCTGCTCGACCAGCAGGCCTGGGGCTTCGGCGACGAGCACCGCGCGCAGCCGCTCGCGGTCTCCATCACCCAGAGCACCGAGCTCGGCACCCTCTACACCCCCGACGAGATCCGCGCGATCACCGAGCACGCCCACCAGCTGGGCATGCTCGTCCACGTGGACGGCTCCCGACTGGCCAACGCCGCCGCCTCGCTCGGCCTGCCGCTGCGCGACTTCACCACCGACGTCGGCGTCGACGTGCTCTCCTTCGGCGGGACGAAGAACGGCCTGCTGTTCGGCGAGGTCGTGGTGGTGCTCAACCCGGAGCGGGTGCGCAACATCAAGTACCTGCGCAAGACCTCGATGCAGCTCGCGTCGAAGATGCGCTTCGTCTCGGTCCAGTTCGAGGCGCTGCTCTCCGGCGACCTCTACCTCCGCAACGCCGGCCACGCCAACGCGATGGCGAGCCGCCTGGAGGCAGCGGTCCGGAAGATCGACGGCGTCGAGGTGGTCCGCCCGGTCCAGGCGAACGCGGTGTTCGCGATCCTCCCGCGCGAGGTGAGCGAGCGGCTCCAGAAGCGCTACCGCTTCTACTTCTGGAACGAGCACACCGGCGAGGTCCGCTGGATGTGCGCCTTCGACACCACGGAGGCCGACATCGACGCCTTCGCGGCGGCCATCGCCGAGGAGATGGGCCGCGCCTGACGGTGCCCGAACCACGGATCGTCCCGTCCCGCGGCAGCGGGGCGGGACGATTTGCATGTGGCGGGCCGGTCCCCGTACAGTTCCGGAGTCGCCGCGGGAGACCGGGGCGGCAAGGCGGAAAGCAAATCCGATGAATGAAACTCCGGAAAACGGAGCGGAAAGCGTCTGATAAGCTGGAAACACGAAAGAACGAAGCCCGGAGGGTCCGC